>CAJPLV010000001.1 GCA_905371715.1 Candidatus Saccharimonadota bacterium
AATTGAAACGTGTCTTTATTGAGCTTATCCTTTGCGGTTGAGGTGTTAATGGAGGAATGGCGGTTGCTAAAATTATAAAAAGTGGTAAAACTACTTGACGAAATCAGAGAGTACCTTATATGTTGGACTAGTAATTATTCTATAAGAAAGTGTAGGTTTAGTTGGATGGACGTTAAAGGACAAATGTTTAGAGATTCTTACCCTAGTGCGACATATGATCGGCACTTGCGGCATGAAGCCGAAAGTCAGCGAGCATTAGATTTACAGGAGGCGCTTGAAACATTTGAGGTGCAGAAGACAGAAGTAATTCCGGCGCGTACAATCGGTCTTCTGTATAGCGTAGATGATAAATTGTCTTATCAGAGTGGGCGTTTTATCTCTACAGGAGCATACAAAGGAGTTAATGTTCTTCGTCAATTTAAACCATACGACAGACAGACTTCCGATGCTTATCCTGGTGTAGAATTTGAAACGACTGCAGTAGCGTTTGATGTATATGATAAGCAAGATAGCTTGCTGGATAAAAATATGAAATCCCACCAGTCGGGTTATATGGTGCTGTTCCGACTGGGTATTGCTGGTGAAAAATTAGATGAAGATACTATTGGTATCGGCGAGAATGCTCGTTATGGAGCGCTCGTTGAAAATGGTTGTCTGACGCCGTTGCGCTTAGACGCTGTTAAGGGGTGTACTGCATCTTTGCTAAACCGGTTAGTGTCAGTTATGCTACACTGGAGGCATGACCTTTTCTTCCTGGCGCCAATTTGTTGAGCACGAAGCCGAACAGCCGTACTTTCGCCGGTTGATAAATCAGATAGACGCTGAGCGCAAAGTTAAAGACGTATATCCGCTCAGACCAGACATGTTCTCATGCTTTGCCGCCTGTCCGCTTGAAACGACCAAGGTAGTTATCATCGGCCAAGATCCATATCACGGGCCAGGGCAGGCGCATGGCATGTGCTTTTCGGTGCGGCCAGGCGTGCCGGTGCCGCCGAGTTTGCAGAACATTTTCAAGGAACTGCATGACGATCTGGGGTGCGATATTCCTAAGAGCGGTTTTTTAGAGCAATGGGCTCAGCGCGGCGTACTGCTGATGAACACTAGCTGGAGCGTTCAGCGCGGCAAACCGGCTTCTCACGCCGGCTATGGTTGGATGGAATTTTCTGAACACCTCTTAGAATTTTTGAATGAATTTGAACAGCCATTAGTGTTTCTGCTGTGGGGTGCGCATGCCCAAAAAGTGGGGCAGAAAATCACTAATCCGCGCCATCTAAAAATTGCGAGCCCGCATCCGTCGCCATTTTCCGCCGACCGCGGTTTCTTCGGCAGCCGGCCGTTCTCGCGGGCTAATGAGTTTTTAGAGAAAACTGGCCGCGGCGCGGTTGATTGGCAAATCCGCGAACGCGAATAAGGAAACCTTACTTATCGTTGTCTTTGTTATCTTTTTTTGCAGCTTTAGTTTTCGTAGAAGCCTTTTTGGTTGATTGCTGATCATTGTTAGTGGCTTTAGCCTTGGCGATTTTTTTTGCATTCGTTTTCTTCGCCTTATTTGCTAACTGAACGCGGTGTGCTTCAGCGGCAGCTTGGCGTGCCTTAAATCGATCAACGCGACCCTCGGTGTCAATAATCTTTTCTTCACCCGTAAAGAATGGGTGTGAAGCTGATGAAATATGAACTTTAACAAGCGGGTAGGTCTTGCCATCTTTCCACTTGATTGTTTCTGCTGTTTGCGCTGTTGAACGAGTCAAGAACGCGAAGCCTGCTTGTTCGTCGCTGAATACGACCAGGCGATAGTCTTGTGGGTGAATACTGCTTTTCATAGCTGTCTATTCTACCAAATAACTCAGTAAAATACAACCGTTTAACCGTTCGTATTCATGATATTATTTATAATAATAGGAATAGGCATAAAGTAAATGAAATGTAAGACATGAGTAAATCGTGCCTGCGCCTAGCAAGCATGAAACATTTTTACAATCATGAATAACAACAAAATAAAAACTCCTCATGATTTTCCAAGCTACTTGACGGGTGACGTCAAGATTGTGACGCCTGCGCAAGAACAGCTCAATGAGTTGCAGTGGCGAGTAGAAATGGTTCGGTCTGAATCTGATACGATCAAGGAGCTGTATAATGAGGTAGCTGAGCAACAAAATTCAACACCGGAAACTACAAACGAAGCGGTAGATAGTATCGTGGCGGATGCAGTGATGGATGGTGCAAAAAGTATAGAGTCTGGCGCAAAGGAAGCGGCGATCGCTGCGGCAATAGCAGAGGTTAGCCTCCCGGGAGACCAGCCAAAAACTACTGAACAGCTAGAAGCTATTGCGGTCGCTAATATAGATAGCACAGAAGCCGTTGTTAGTGCAGCAGAACAGGCCGGCGTGGATACTGATGAAGTAGCGCGGGAATTGCAAGAAAAGGAGCATGAAAGAAAAATAAAGCCTGAACTTTTTTCGGATGGAGTACAGCTGATAGATAGAAAGCCGGTAGTAAAGACTTACGATGGATACGTAGGAGGCTACGACCATAAGCTGTATAAGGAATATTATAAAGAAGCTCAAGATTTAATGGCTATTCCCGAGGAGCAGCGGCTTGGCACAGAGATTATTGATGAATTTGGCGAAGCGAGGTGCCCGATCATAGACATAGAGTTATTAGATGAAGAAGACGTCAAGGATGTCCAAGAGCAAGTAAATTTAAGAAAGAGCGGATTTAATAAGATTGAAGAGTTTCTCTTGCAAGTTGGTAGTAACAGCGAGCACGATATTGATGGTGAGCTAGCTCACCAAGTGGCGGATATAGCACTAAAACACGATATCATCAGACCTGACAATCAAGAAAGACTGACGACTATAGCAGATCTGTACATTTCTGAGACAGATGTTCGCCAGATGCAGCAGATAGATGAGGCGATGCATGATTCCACCACTGGCAAAAGATATGTAACCATGGCTACTGAAAGAGTCGTAGGGCTGGCGCAGTATAATGTATTGTGCTCGGGGACAGTGATGGTTCACTCGGGCGATTATATAGCGATAACAGAAAGCGGCGGACTTTCACCGCGATCTATGAGAGAAGGTAATGGCGCGCAAAAGGAAGGCAGCTCGTCTGGAGGATTAATTCATTTTACAGGCGATAGTACGCGTTGCTTCTATGGCGATAGTTGTTTTGGTATTACAATTGATGCTGTAGTAAAAAAGACGCCATATTTATTCTACGAACCGGGTATCGTTATTGATAACAACGGGCAAGGCCACTCAAATGATAGGGCAGGTACTGTGCAAAAAAGATGCGACACGTGGCGGCAGGGAATGTATGGTACATCGCAAAGGATGAGTAGGGTTGTGCTAGGCAAGCATGGCGGAAGAATGCCGAAATTCGTCCAGGCGCGGCTAGACTCGGCGGCGACGCGTGCAGCAGAAGGACTCGCTGGGGCTGATATAGGTATAGGTCAGCGGAACAACTTTTCGTTTGCGGCATCAGAAGACAAAGAAACAGCGGCCAACTATACATATGAACTGAGCGATGATTTATTTACCATCTGCAGAATGGGAGATGATGGAAATGTGCGTGCTCATGTAGATACAGAGACCGTTTTTATGCCGGTGTCGTATAAACAAGTTAATTTTTCAGAGAAAAGCAGGGAATTGAATGAAGTAGGCATGGGCAAGTACGAGTTTACGTTAGAGAATCTTGATAAGTTTAACAAGGGCGCTGTTGTATTTTGGGCGGAAGAAATAGCCGAAAAGGCTGGTTTTTCGGAGGAAGCATTTAGAAAATTGGCACAGCACAAAGACCGCTTGTCTTTAGGCTACTCCGAGCTAGGAGAAAGGTTTATGTCGGAGTTTGGCGCGCAAAAATACCTAACATTACTATCGGAGAACGAGGATAGATTGAAGTATCTGAGTGACACATACGCAATCGCTCGTAATGAAAGTGATTTGTTAAAAAAGGACGGGTTGTCTGAAGGAGATATCGCCGACCTGATCCTTCGGTCGCCTGACGCTACCGGAGTAGAGGAAGATACACTTAGTTTCGCATCTGAGTTTGTCATGTCATCGGATGTAGATGATGGTATAAGGGACATTGTTGTTGATAGAGTTCAGGCGCTACCAGGAGAGCAGAGAGACAAACTTCTCAATAGATGTTACTTAAAGTTTATGTTGCAGGGATCGTTGGATGAGTCTTTCCCGTTTTCCGAAGACGAACTTATTCATGCGCACGAGCGTGTGGAGGAGCGTAAAAAACAGGATGAGAACCAAGATGTTCCAAAAAAGGATTTCCTGATGGGTTTGACGGCGGTATGGCGTTTTAGCTTATCGTATTGAAGATTGAATTTTAGCGGCGTAGACGCTAGGGCGAAACAGCAGGGTGCCAACAGTACTCTTTGGCAACTATATTGACAATTAAACAATAATCTGCTAGTATACAAGCATAACAATCTAGTAAAACAAACACAATCAAAAAAGGTCTTTTATAATCATGAGAAACTTCAACCGATTTCCAGCCGCCAGCGCAGCATGGAGTGCGGGAACAGAGCAATTAGCAGCTTCTTCGGGGCTCACTTTGACAGTGTTCCGAATGCTTTTGGCACTGGTAGAGCTGGGTAGTCTGAGCAAGTTGGATCATTCCCGTCATTTAGCCGAGAGCCGGTGACGTCATGGGGAAACGGGTCGTTCAATAACGCCCCGCAGCCATCGACTGTAGATCGGCCAGCCTCTTTTGGATTTGGATCGCCACGCGGCGCTGAAATATCTGCATCTTTTGGGTCGTCGCACGACACTGAAGCGCCTGCCTGGTCGTCATCTTCCTAAGAAGTATCGTCCATGACTCCTGAGCGTGAATCAATGAGGACCAAGTTTCAGCGCGCGCTTGGCGGTGCTGCTAATCGGTTGGCTAGTATGTTTGGCGGTCGTAATAAAACAGAGCAAAATTATGGAAGTGCGCCGCCATCTTTTACTCGACAGGCTGAAGCTGCTCCGTCTATTGCATGAGAGAATGCGTCAGCTATAGGGCAGCCTGGCAACTTTGTAGGGCAGCAGGCTCCGGCTGAATCAAATGATGGATTTGCAGCAAGAGCCGCGAGTGCTATAGATGGAGCTGCGGGTGTTGCTCATGGAGCTGCTGACAGAATGGGGGCTATCCGTGGAAGTAGAGCATTCCAATTTGCAGAAAGACACAGTAATACTGTTGCGGCTGTAGGAAGCGTGATTGATACGGTTGGGATGTGTCGCAAGCAGTGAGAGGGTATAGTGCGCAAGATATCTACGAGAATCGGGAGCAGCTAGCGAGTCGTGGTATCGCGGCGGCTGGCGATATGCTCCGTGAAGGCGGCAAGGCTGCTGTAAGAGAAGCGGCTAGTACGCTTGGGGAGAAATATGGTATAGATGTTGAGAACCGCAGAGTTACGAGCAAGCGTAAGTTGGGAATGGGAGTTCTCCGCGTAGTAACAGGGGTGGGGATACAGCATGATCTAATGACATCCGCGGCTGCTGGAGTCCGTGCTGGCGCTGGTGCGGCTAAGGAGGCGGCTGTTCGCCACGCTACGGCACCTTCTTCTGAAAGAGGATGGTAAAACGATCCGACTCCAATAGCGGTGGCTTTTCTAGCTATTGATAAAAATTGTGCACATGGTATAATAAAAAAGTAACTAAATTTTAACGACACAACCCGCCAAAACTCCATATCGTGGCGGGTGAGGCAAAGGAGTAATAGATATGACCGTGCAGGTAGATATCAAAGCTTTGTTTGAAGCTGGCGTCCATTTTGGGCACAAAACAAGCCGGTGGCATCCAAAGATGGCGCCATACATTCACAGTAAGCGGCAAGGGTCGCACATTATTGACTTAACGAAGACGGTTGAAGCGCTCGACAAAGTGTTGCCGTTTTTGACGAAAGTCGCAGCGACAGGCAAACCAATCTTGTTCGTCGGCACGAAGAAGCAGGCAAAAGCGATCGCAAAGGCTGCGGCCGAGCAGTCTGGCATGCCATATGTCACTGAGCGTTGGATTGGCGGCATGCTGACGAATGTCGCAACAACGAATGCTCAGGTGAAAAAACTCAAGGATTTAGAGCGCCGCATGGCGTCGGGCGATTTAGAAAAGCGCTACAACAAGCTGGAAGTCCAGCGTTTCCAGGAAGAAATTGATAGCCTGAATCTGAAGTATGGCGGCATCAAGAATATGAACGGACGCCCGGCAGCGCTTGTCGTGTTTGATGTTCTCACTGATGCGAATGCGATCAACGAAGCGCGCAACCTCAATATTCCGGTGGTCGGTATTGTTGATACGAATGCCGATCCATCGCGTGTTGAATATCCGATTCCAGGCAATGATGATGCAATTAAGGGGCTGCAATTGCTTGCGGACTACTTTGTGCAGGCAATTGCCGAAGGCAAGAATAAAGAGAATTAGGAGGGCATCGTGGCTGTAACGATTGAAGATATTAAGAAACTTAAGGAACTAACCGGCATAGGTTTGACGGATGCAAAGAAAGCGTTGGTTGAAGCAGATGGCGATTTTGACAAAGCGCTTGAGGCGCTGCGCAAAAAAGGCTTGACTAAAGCAGAAAAAAAAGGCGACCGCGAAACACGCGAAGGATTAATTGAAAGCTATGTGCATTCGGGGCGAATTGGTGTGATCGTCGAGGTGAACTGTGAGACCGATTTTGTGGCGCGCTTACCGGAATTTAAGGAGTTTGCCCATCAAATCGCTATGCAAATTGCGGCGATGGCGCCGAAATACGCTACAATGGACGATATTCCGAGCGACGTCTACGAAGCGAAAAAAACTGAATTGCTTGAAAGCGAAAGCCTAAAAAGCAAGCCAGAAGCTATGCGCGAGCAGATAGTCGACGGACAGCTTAAGAAGTACTTCGCTGAGCAAGTATTGGCTGAGCAGGCGTTTGTGCTTGATGATAGCAAAACGGTCGGCGAACTCATCAAAGAACAAATTGTGCTGCGCGGCGAGAATGTGCGCGTCAGCCAATTTAAGCGGATTGAGCTTGGCGTGACAGAATAACGACCTGTTAAGATTAAGATACCCCGTGATTTTACGCGGGGTATTTTGATATGATAGAGATATGCCGCGAAGCTTTGAGAGCAGCTTTAATTTCACTCCGAATCCGGAATGGATACCTGATGAACACGAGTCGGACAAAGACGACGTTGATTTGCGTCATGAAAGCGAGGTGTTTCTTGACCATGAGCGGATTGATAATCATAAAGATGTTGATGATGAGTTGGCGCAGTTACGCGATCAACTGAGCGAAGATACAGACGGAATTATACATCTTGATATTCCGGCGTATCAATATGATTTTGCCAATAATCCGTTCGTTGGCATGTCGCCAGATCGCATCAAAACATACGAGATTTCGCGCTATATTGATATTGTATTTCTGCATAGATATATGTATCAAGATATAATTGTATGCGGTTTGCAGTCACGGAAATTTGTGTCGGAACGCGGGAGAGCCGCATTTGTTAAGAAAATAAAAGAGGCGGGCGGACTGCCATACACGATTGACCACAAAAAACCTTATGATATTGTCGGTATTCCCTTTATACCGTTTATGACATTTCATAGCACTGATGCGTTGTTTCGCTTATACCACACAATTGGACAGCGTGTGGCGGAGCGCCCGCATGTTCCGCTTGATATATGGCTGATTTACGATGCGCGGGCGTACCGCGAAGTTCCATACCGCGAAGACTTTCGTTCGGCGTATGTACTACGCGACGGATATAGCCGGCGAGCGTCGTTACTGGGAATTGCGCAAATAAATTAGTATACTAGAAGGAAATGGAGGTAACATGTTTAGTACGGACGAATATGAATTAAAAATGACAAGCGCGTTAGAGCATTTTGAAGCGGAACTTGCGAAGATTCGCACTGGTCGGGCGCACCCAAATATGCTTGATGGTATCAGAGTAGAGGCGTATGGTACGCTGATGCCGCTCAATCAGGTGGCAAACGTGACGGCGCCGGAAGCGCAATTGTTGCAGATTACGCCGTTTGATCCGAGTAATATTCAGGCGATTGCGGCGGCGATTCGTACTGACCAAAGCTTAGGGTTTAATCCGAGCGATGACGGCCGTGTTGTGCGCGTGCCTGTGCCGGCGCTAACTGAAGAGCGACGTAAGCAACTCGTGAAGCAGGCGGGTGAAAAGGTTGAAGAGGCGCGGATTGCTCTGCGCAATGTTCGCCAGGAAGGCCTAAAAGAGGCGAAGCGTATGAAAGAAGCGAAAGAGTTGTCCGAAGACGATCTAAAAACGATTGAAAAAGAATTTGACCGTTTGATGAGCGAATTTCAAGACAAACTGGAAGCGACGTTCAAGGCAAAAGAAAAGGATATTTTGACAGTCTAAATGAGTGAGCGAGGTAGTATTCCGACACACGTCGGTTATATCGTTGACGGTAACCGGCGTTGGGCAAGAGCGCGCGGGCTTGATTCGCAGGCGGGGCATGAGGCTGGGTATGAGAAAGTCAAAGACGTCGTACTTGATACGATTGACCGCGGTGTGCCGTACGTGAGCGCGTATATATTTAGCACCGAAAATTGGCACCGAAGCGGTCCGGAGGTGAAATATCTGATGGATTTGGTCGTGAAACTACTATCGGAAGATTTGCCGGTTTTCGTCGAACGCGGTATACGGTTGCGCGTAGCAGGAACGCGTATACGCTTAAGCCGGCGCGTCAAGAAGGCAATTGATAAGGCGGAAGCAGCGACAAAAGACTTAACAAATGGTACGGTTATTTTATCGTTCAACTATGGCGGGCACCAAGAGATTATTGATGCAGTGAATCGGCTGCGTAAAACATTGTCGGCGCAGAAAAAAGTTACAGCGCAGATCTTCGAGCAATTCTTATATACACCCGATGTACCGCCATGCGATTTGATTGTCCGGACGAGCGGAGAACAGCGCTTAAGCAATTTCATGCTGTGGCGCAGCGCTTACAGCGAGCTGATCTTTATCAAAAAAGCTTGGCCCGACATGACAAAGCGCGACGTAACCGCTATACTAAAAGAGTACGCAAAACGATCACGGCGATTTGGAGGATAAATGAATTTAATGTGGGGTATTATTATAGGGGTCATTGCACTCACGATTTTGGTGGTGCTGCACGAACTAGGGCATGCGCTGGTGGCGCGCCGGAATGGTGTGCGTGTTGAGGAATTCGGTATCGGATTTCCGCCAGCGGCGTATAAAAAGAACGTGAAGAAGAGCTTTTTGGGCAAAAACGTAGTATACAGCGTGAATTGGCTGCCCCTTGGCGGGTTTGTAAAATTGCAGGGCGAACATGACGATGATAAAAAACCTGGCGATTACGGCGCGGCGACATTTTGGCAGAAAACGAAAATTTTACTCGCTGGCGTAGCGATGAATTGGCTGACTGCGGTAGTATTACTGATGCTATTAGCATGGTTTGGTCTGCCGCAGCTTGTTCCGCATCAGTTTACCGTGGCGGGCGACACGCGTGTCGTCTATAATCCCGTTGTGCTTGCGAGTATTGAGAAAGACTTGCCAGCGGAGAGTGCGGGGTTGAAGTCGGGCGATGCGGTTATCTCCGTGAACGGCGAAAAAATTGAGACGAGCACGCAGCTTTCAGAGGCGGCTGCGGCGCATAAAGGCGAGATGGTACGTGTGACGTATAAACGCGATGGCGCGGAACGGGTAGCGCACGTAGCGCTTCGCAGCACGAACGACGACAGGCGTGGTTATTTGGGTGCTGGCTTGTCGCAGGAGCGATTTACGCGATCAACATGGTCGGCGCCGATTGTCGGCATTGGCGTGACAGCGCAGTTGACGGGAATCACGCTGCAAGGGCTGGGGCAGGTGATCGGCGATGGCGTGTCCGGCTTAGTAATGAAACTGATGCCAAACGACTCGGCGCAAAAACAAGCAAATCAAAAGTTAAGTTCGGCGAGTCAAAGTGTCGGCGGTCCCTTGAGTATATTTGGTATCCTGTTTCCAGCGGCGGAGCGGGCGGGCATGCGTTATGTCATGATGATGACGGCGCTTATTTCTCTCACGCTTGCTGTGATGAATATACTACCGATCCCAGCGCTTGACGGCGGGCGATGGTTCGTGACGGCGGCGTTTCGACTATTGAAAAAACCGCTCACCAAAGAGCGCGAAGAAAAAATTCACGGCACAGGATTTTTAGTGCTTCTGCTCCTGGTTGTGCTCGTAACGGTGTCGGATGTGGCGAAATTATTATGAAAGTAGTACTAAAAAGACCGCACCTTACATTTAATAAAAAGCAATGGATCGGCGTATTGGCGTGGATTGGCGGCGTAGTTGCTGCGTATATTGTAGCGGCGTATCTGTCGAGCGGATTGTTCTGGGTGCTATTAAAAATTGGCGCTTTGCCGTTTGCAAACCAGACGGTATTAATGTTAGCGCAGCGTGTCGCGGTATATATGATTATTGTTGCGTTTTTGCTTGCGGGCGCTTGGCGGCTGCAGCAGGCGCTCTCGCGCCGCGATATGGGATTGTGGCGGCTGCTTGATTGGCGTGATATCGGGCTAAGTATTGTCGGGGTATTTGCGTATCTCGTATTGACTGTTCTGCTACTCGCGATTGCGCGGTCAGTTCCGGGGTTTGATATCAACCAGGCGCAGGATACGGGGCTCGGCAAGCTATATTCGTATGATTTATTAATGGCGTTTTTAGTGCTTGTTATCGCGACGCCATTTTTCGAGGAATTACTGTTTCGTGGTATATTGTACGGACGGCTGCGTTCGCTGCGATTGCCCTGGTGGCTGGCGGCAATAATTATAAGCGCATTGTTTGGAGCGGCGCATATGCAGTGGAACGTTGCGGTTGATGTATTTGCTCTAAGCCTGGTAATGTGCGTATTGCGCGAGAAAACTGAAAGCATTTGGGCGGGATTTTTAGTGCATGTTATCAAAAATTTCGTTGCATTTTATGTTGTGTTTGTAGCGGCGTGATATGCAGAGAGGCTAGGCAAGCGCTAGAGAGCAGGGTACAATACAGAATATGCGATTATCGAAAAATTTCACTAGAACAACAAAACAAGCGCCTGCCGATGAGGTGGCACGCAATGCGCAGCTGCTGATTCGTGCCGGCTTTGTCTTTAAGACGATGGCCGGCGTGTACTCGTATACGCCGCTTGGTCTACGTGTACTTGAAAACATCAAGCAAATTGTGCGCGAGGAAATGAATGCGATTGGCAGCCAAGAGTTAATCATGAGTACGCTGCAGCGCAAAGAGTTATGGCAGGAGACTGGACGATGGAGTGATGAGCTGGTTGATGTGTGGTTTAAGTCTACCTTGCAAGATGGCACGGACGTTGGGTTTGGTTGGACGCATGAAGAGCCGATCGTTGAATTGCTGCGGAGTTATTTAAAAAGCTATAAGGATTTGCCGATCAGTGTGTATCAATTCCAGAATAAACTGCGCAACGAGCTGCGCGCCAAAAGCGGTATCATGCGCGGGCGCGAGTTTATTATGAAAGATATGTATTCAGTGCATGCGGCGAAAGAAGATCTAGATGCGTACTACGACCAAGTGATTGAAGCGTACAAGCGGTGCTATGATCGGTTTGGCATCGGTGATGATACGTATGTGACGTTTGCCAGCGGCGGCGCCTTTACAAAATTTAGCCACGAATTTCAGACAATTTGCGAGGCGGGAGAGGACTACATTTACTTGCATCGCGGTAAGAATATTGCGGTGAACGAGGAAGTGCTGGATGACGCTGTGAAGGAGCTCGGTATCAAGCGTAATGAGCTAGAAAAGGTTAAGACGGCGGAAGTCGGTAATATCTTTAACTTTGGCACGCAAAAATCCGAAGAGATGAATCTCGTTTTCACAGGCAGCGATGGCGTGCAGCACTATGCGTATATGGGTAGCTACGGCATTGGTATTACGCGCGTGATGGGCGTGATTGTTGAAAAATTTGCTGACGAAAAAGGATTAATTTGGCCGGAGAATATCGCGCCGGCGCGAGTCTACCTGGTGCAAATTGGCGAGAAATCGCGCACCGCAGCTGACGAGCTGTATGAGGCACTCGGGGCGCAAGGCGTTGAGGTTCTATACGACGAACGCGATGAACGTCCGGGCGTTAAATTTGCCGACGCCGAGTTGATGGGTATCCCGCTGCGCGTGACGGTAAGCGATCGTTTGCTTGATGGTAAAAAATGGGAAGTTGCTATGCGCGCAAGCGGCGAACGGCAGCTCTTGACGACAGACGAACTGCTTGCTACACTGAAGTAATCTTATCAAGACGGCTCGGAACTGCGAGAAAACAACACTAGTCAGATAGATTAGGTCTTCTCTTGGCGAGGTCTGTAAATAGGAGGTAGTAAGTATGAAGAAAACGTATCAGATTACACAAGCGGGACGCAACGAGCTAGAGGCGGAATTGGCGGATCTGAAAGGCCGCCGCGGCGAAATTGCCGATAAAATTGCTGAAGCGCGCGAGTATGGCGATTTAAGCGAAAACGCCGAGTACGATAGCGCCCGCGAGGAGCAGGGACTCGTAGAAACACGTATCGCTGAAATTGAAGATATTTTGCAAAACGCCGAGGAAATCAAGAGCGGCGCAAACCATACAGTGTGTCTTGGCAGTCGTGTCGCGATTGAGGCGAACGGGAAGACAATGGAGTATTCGGTGGTTGGTCCGGTTGAGGCTGACCCGATTGGCGGTAAAATTAGCGATGAATCACCGCTTGGTGCTGCGTTGATGGGTAAATCGGTCGGTGAAACCGCGACAATCACGACGCCAAAAGGCGAGACGGTGTATACGATTAAATCAATTGCATAATATTCCCCTAGTAGCGGGTAAAACATAAGCGGTCGCTCATAGCACTATGCGACCGTTTTTTATGCGGGCTAATGGCCAATCTGTTATACTAAAGATAATTATGGCGACACTACAAGATTATCGAAATGAACGGTTGCGGAAATTAGCTGCGCTACGCGAGCTAGGCGTTGATCCGTATCCTGCGCACGCTGAGCGGACGCATACTTGCGCCGAAGTAGTTGAAAAATTTGACGAGCTGGCAGGGCAGACGGTCAGCGTGGCGGGGCGGATCGTGTCAATTCGCAGCTTTGGCAAATTAGCGTTTATTAAATTGCGCGATGCGAGCGGCGATGTGCAGTTGTATTTGCAAAAAGATGATGTGGCAGGGTTGGATGCAAGTCGCGGCGTACTGGGCATGAAGCAGCTAAAATTACTTGATACTGGCGATTTCGTTCAGGCAACAGGGGAAATGGTGGCCACGCAAACTGGCGAAAAGTCGGTAGGCGTGCATGAATTACGATTGTTAACAAAATCTTTGCGCCCGATGCCGGAGAAACTTGACAATAAAGAAGAGCGATTTCGTCGCCGCTATGTTGATATGAATGTTAATCCCGAAGTGCGCCAGCGCTTCATTCGCCGCAGCAAATTTTGGCAGGCAACGCGCGATTATCTCAATCAGCACGGCTTTACCGAGGTGAATGTACCGGTATTAGAGCACACTACCGGCGGCGCTGACGCCAACCCGTTTGTGACCCATATGGACGCGCTGGACGACCAGCAGTTTTACTTGCGTATTAGCCATGAATTGCCCCTCAAGCGTTTGATTGGCGCCGGTTTTGAGAAAGTCTACGATCTCGGTCCGCGCTTTCGCAATGAGAACTACAGCGACGAGCACTTGCCGGAGCACATCGCCATGGAGTGGTACGCTGCCTATTGGGACTGGCGGCAGGGCATGCGCTTTATGGAGAATATGTACAAGGATGTGCTGCAAAAAACTTTCGGCACATTACACTTTCGACTTGGTCGGTTTGAGGTTGATATGAGCGGCAAATGGGATGTCTGGGATTATGCTGAGGTGATCGCTCAGCATTACGGAATTGACGTGTATAAGACGACGATTGGCGAAGTAGCGGCGAAGTTGAAGGAGCATAGCCTCGAGGTCGAAAAGACCGATTCCATCCCGCGCGGCATTGATAAACTTTGGAAAAATATTCGTAAAAGTGTGGCGGGGCCAGTCTGGCTGGTTAATACGCCGAAGTTTATCTCGCCGTTATCTAAAGCAAACCCAGACAACCCACAGTCGGTGGAGCGCTTTCAGCCAATTATCGCTGGCAGCGAGCTAGGCAATGGTTTTTCGGAATTAAACGACCCGATCGACCAGTTGAACCGCTTCGTCGAGCAGCAGCGAATGCGCGACGCTGGCGACGACGAGGCAATGATGTTAGACATTGATTACGTGGAGATGCTGGAATACGGTATGCCGCCGGCGTGCGGCTGGGGCTGGAGCGAGCGGGTGTTTTGGATTTTCGAGGGTGTGAGTGCTCGCGAGGGTGTACCGTTCCCACAGCTGCGCCATGAGATTGACGAGGTGACCAAGGCGATTTATTCAGAAGCAGAATTACAGTGAGTGTATGTAAGTTACAATTCGCGGCAGTCTCCTTTTGATGTTACTGCCCTCGGTTCCAAAAGGCCATTGAATCGCGGCTTTATGATGAATACCCTAATATTGATTATCCTTGGGGAATATTCATCGCTAGAAAAAATCATGAGCAGGAGAAAAATATGTTGATTCTAGCAACAAAATCAAGCACGAAACGTAGTTTGATGGATAGAAGCGGATTAGAGTATATAGCTATGCCGGCTGATGTTGATGAGTGTTCTATCGAAAATGCCCACCCCAGTCTAAACGCTAAAGAAACGGTAATATTGCTGGCGCGAGCAAAAGCCAAAAAGTTATCTTTAGTGTATCCTAATGAGTTTATCATTGCTGCTGATACATTTGGAGTTTTACCAGATGGGTCGCGGTTGCATAAGGCTAAAACTACAGAAGAAACGATGAAGATGTGTTTAAGCCAATCTGGCCAAACAGTCACAATTTATACGGGCATATGCGTTGCTCATCGGAGTAAATTTCATACGGACACTACCGAAACGAAAATAACTTATACGAATTTTGGTAGAACAACACTAGAAAAGTTTGGGCACGTGTGGCAGGCTCAGTTCGGCGTAATGCGGCACTCGGTTTCCATGTTGATGCGCCCGGATTCACTCTAGTTGAGAGGATAGAAGGATCGTATTTGGGCGCACTTGGCTTGCCGCTTGACAAGGTGCGATTATTGTTGCACCAAGTCGGTTATAAAAATATTGATTATACTTGAGAGTGGAAGCTGAAGTGAGATTCTGATAAGGATTTGTTAGACATAGAGCTAATTGATAATTATCGATTTAATTAAAAGGAGCAATCATGACCAAATCTATAATTTGTAAAGACGTCTTTGGTAGTCAATATACCGTGCCGGTCAACGAGCTAAATATTCGCGTTGGCGTGTATGCTGTTATTATCGAAAATGGCAAAATTTTGTTGACGCGTCAGTGGGACGGCTACAGCTTAATTGGCGGCGGCGTTGAAAAAGGCGAAACAATTGAAGAGGCTATTATTTGCGAAGTCAAAGAAGAGACTGGGCTTGCCATGATGCCAGATAAAATTATCCATCAGGCGACGACCTTTTTTAAGCGTAACGCCGAGTCAAAAGCTAATCAATCGATTCAGCTTTATTTTACACACAGCCAGTTACGCGGCGAAATCAGTAACGACAGAATTACCGCGAGCGAAAAAACTTACACGCACGGTACGCCGGAATGGGTAGATTTAAGTGAAATTGATAAAATTAATTTCCGTCACAGCGTGAGTCTGACGACGATTTTACGGGCATATGGTGAGAAGTAAGGAGGTCAGCTTCGGGTACATTAAGTCAGAAGGGATTGATGGCGCATGCGAGGCGGAGGTTCGTAGACAGTTGGAACAACAAGATTTAGAGCTTATTTGGACAAAAGACGTTTTCATGAGTTATCTAAATCTACGCGAACATCAACCAATCTTATTTGATATCAGGGACGATTTGAACGATATTTGGAAAATTCAGGGCGCTGCTCGTTTGATCGGCACAACGGTGCGAACTATGGGCGTATTGGGAATTGAAGCAATTGATAGACTGATGGATGTTAAGTTGTCAATTCGTGATCAATTTGCTCTACCCTGTGAATTCGACCGCGAAAAACAAATGAGTTACCCTAATTACATGTATGCCGCTGACGACCGTGAGCAAGTTGAGCAAGACGTTAAAATACTCGTCCCTGAAGAATTGCCAATCGTACAGCAATACAACGGTGTTAATCGATTGACGAAGCGGGTGTGGTAGTTAATAATTAACTTAAATGAACAATATAATTTATTTCGCTACCTCAAATTCGCAAAAATTCGCCAGCCTGAAAAATCTTCTCGTACCACTAGGGGTTGATCTACGGCAGCTAGAGTACGACTTCGACGAGGGGCGCGACTTGGATATCCGCAAAATTACTGAAGCGAAGCTCATACAAGCTAAGCACGCTTTTCCAGGCAAGCGATTAGTAGTCGACGACCGCGGCTTTTTCATTCCGGCGCTGGGCGGTTTTCCGGGTCCATTCGTTAAATTGCTATTGGACAGCTTTAGCTATAAAGGTTTAATTAAGCTCATGGCAGGTGAAACCGATCGCCGGGCAGTATTTTCGTTTGGGCTCGGTTATTTCGACGGCGAAAGCGACACGATTCTAACAGCGGACGAGGTCGGATTTATCACCGATGAGCCGCGCGGCGATAACTTGCACGGCTGGACGGAGCTATTGTATGTATACGGTTATGATACTTTTCCAGGTAGGAGTTTGGCAGAGTTGGATGACGATGAATGGCAGGAATATTTAGCGTCAATTGAAGAGGTCGACGTGTTTGCGAAGCTGCGAGATTCTTTAGTAAAGAAGTCGTGATGAAACCGTCGCCGCCCAAAGTCCATATGCGCGGTACTCGAAAAGTCTGGCAGTAAATCGCTTTGCGTCTTAAATAAAACTAAAAACTAATCTAAACTTCGCTAATTTTTAGCAGCGATTTAATTGCTTGGCGCTGATCCATTTTTTGGTAGGCTTCGTTGATATTATCAAGCGTGGTCGCGTAAGTGAAAACTCGCCCAGGATTGATATCGCCTTTGAGTACAGCATCAAGCAGTAATGGCGCATATGCTCGTGTCGGGGCCGGACCGCCATGGATGCCAACTGTACCAAAGAAAATTTTCTCAAACGGGATTGTTACGTTGTGCGGTATTCCGACAGTCCCGACCGTAGCGCCAGGACGGGCAATATTGATAGCTGTCTGCATTGAAGCATCGCTACCAACACATTCTAATACTGCATCAACGCCGACACCTTCATCGGTTAGGTCCTTTACGCTGGCTTCTCCAGCTTCGCCGCGCTCAGGTATAACGTCGGTGGCGCCAAATTCGCGGCCCAGGGCTTGGCGATCGTCGTGCCGGCTCATTAAAATAATCCGTTTAGCCCCCAGCATTTTAGATGCTATCACGCCGCATAGTCCTACTGCGCCGTCGCCGACGACCGCTACGGTGTCGCCTGGCTTAACGCGTGCCATAACCGCGGCATGATAGCCGGTTCCCATGACGTCGCTAACGGTGAGGATAGAGGCGAGCTGCTCGTCGGAGTAATTGCCGTCGGGGATTTTATACAGTGACCCATCGGCAAGCGGTACATACGAATATTCGCTTTGTCCGGTGTGATACCAATCGCCATGCAGACAGTTAGTCTGGCGCCCAGCGCGGCAATTCGCGCATGTACCGTCGCTTAGCCCAAACGGGATAATGACGAAATCGCCTGGTTTGAAATTTTTGACGTTTTCGCCGACTTGATCGACGACGCCAATGCCTTCATGCCCGACTTGACTACCGCTCGGCATTTCGCTGATGCCGCGGTAAAACCACAGGTCGCTGCCGCACACGCACGCCCGCACCACTCGGATGATAGCGTCGGTCGGTTGTTGTATCGTTGGCTTGTCAATGTTTTCGCATACGACTAAGCCTGGTTGTTTGAAAATTGCTGCTTTCATAGTATCCTCCCATCTTCTGCATCTATTATAACGCTTATGGTAAAAATTAACGTATGCAAAGATTGTTTTTTAGAGATGATGTGTTTTGATCTGTTATTTGGTTGGCTGATCATTCAATAGTATACTTAAGCATATGAAGCGGGTGATCTTCGGTGGTATTATCATGGTAGTGTTTGTACTGTTGGGTGCGAGTTGCGCGATAGCGGCGCACGGCAATACGCGCGATACAAACAACTTTACGATTACGAATTATGACGTACGGTTAGAGCTGGGGCGCGACCGCAATAATCATTCAACACTCAAAACGACCGAAACGATTACTGCAGATTTTCCGCCGGACCAAAACCACGGTATCACGCGCCAATTTGTGAAGAAATACGATGGGCATGCGACGAATTTTACATTAGAGTCGGTGAAAGACGAACGTGGCGTTGATCTTGAATATCATCAGAATGGCAACACGCTTCGCGTCGGCAATAAAAACGCGTATGTCAGCGGCACAAAAACATACGTTATCACTTACACGCAGCGCGACGTTACACGATACTATAGCGATACGCAAAAAGACGAATTCTATTGGAATGCAATTGGAGTAGACTCTCCCGTACCAGTGGCGTCGGCAACAGTGACACTCAAACTGGACGCAGCACTTGCTGGCAAAGCAAAAACAAATATACAGTGCTATTATGGTGCGCTGCAAGCAAAAAATACATGCGAATCGACAGTCTCAGGCTTGGAGTATTCGCTGCACGCGAATAACCTCGGGCAGTATCAGGGTGTGACGATCGCGCTTGGATTTGAGCCGGGAACGTTCGCCGCGTACCAGCCGTCGCTGCGCGAGCGGCTGCCAAATATTATTTTGACCGGAATGGCAGCCATGTTCGGCGTGGGTATTGTCGTACTAGCATTTTGTTCGCGCAAGTGGAAAAAGAAATTTGCTGAAGAATTGGCACAGGCGGCCGCGATCCGGCGCCAGCCGGTTGCGCCGGAATATGTCCCACCCGCCGATCGCTCGGTTGTTGAGTCGATAGCAGTTTTAGGGTGGCATAATTTCGGTAAGGCGCTGTCGGCGCAAGTGGTTGACTGGGCGGTGCGCCACATTATTGAAATTCGTCAGACAGGCACGGGCAAGCATGATTATATGTTTGTGGTAAAAAAATCGTTCGCCGGCACGACCAAACATGAACGAACTCTTGCTGCGTCAATATTCGGCAATGATTTGGCCGTAGGAACGGAGCGGACATTTAGGCAAATTAAGCAGAAAAGCTACTCTGTATCGTCGCGGTTCTTGTCGTTATGCCGTAGAATAAAGCGGGGTGAATTATTCTTGTACAGCCGCAAAGAGGTGTCGTTTTATACAGCGTGGCTGTCCGCATCATTGGCGTTTGTTGTTGCGATATTCCTCATAATACTATGGCTATCGGGTGACGATGCTGAAGGCGGGAATATTTCGCCTCTTGCGGCTATAGCATGTGCTGGTGCTGCTATTCTAAACGTTGCTATTGCAGCTATTATGTCGCGCTGCGCGCAGAATCGGCTGAGCGTGCAGGGCGAAGAATTAAAACGCTATTTGCGGGGGCTAAAACTGTATATTAATGCCGCCGAAGCCGACCAACTGCGTATGCTGCAAAGTCCGGAAGGGGCGGACAAAGTGGGCGACGTAGCGAGCGATAACGGCGCGCTTGTGCGGTTATACGAACGCTGCTTGCCGTACGCGATCATTTTTGGCTGCGAACGAGAGTGGAATAAGCGGCTTGGGCAGTTGTACGAAGAGTCGAACGAGTCGCCAGATTGGATAACGGCAGACGACGTATCACTTGGCGTAAGTATCGCAATTCTTTCTCAATTGACATCGGATTTTTCGGAAATTGGCGCAAGCAGTATGGTCAGCAGCGTTAGCTCGTCGTCAAGCTTCGGCGGTTCATCGGGCGGTGGATTTGCTGGCGGCGGCGGTGGAGGAGGCGGCGTCGGCGGCTGGTGATCTTGCCGGCTGCACGTAATGAGAGAAACTCGAGCTAAAAGGTGACGGTGCCGGTAGCCTAGAACAACAAAAATACACTGTTGCTTGACTTTTTATAATACTATGTATAACATAGAACTAACGAAGACAATCTTCGGATGATAACGAAAGGAGTATGCATGGATCAAAATGCAGATTCTAGCGGCGCAATCAATCAGCCGCCGCAGCCAACCAAAAGCGCAGAAGGCTACGCCGATCAACTCGCGACGCAGTTGCGCAAAGGATTTTTGGCGTATTGCGTGCTTGTGATTTGCGCGCAGCAGCCGCACTATACAGGCGATCTCATCAAGCGGTTACATCAAGCAGAGCTTGTCGTAGTGGAAGGGACAATTTATCCGCTCCTTGGGCGGCTGCAGCGTGATGGCTTGTTGCGCTACGATTGGCAGGAAAGCGAACAGGGGCCGCCGCGCAAATATTATGCCCTCACAGAGTATGGACAACACGTCATGATTGAACTAAAACAGCGTGTCAAGACGCTAAATTCGACGCTAAAAACGCTAGAGAAAGGAGCGAAGTCGTGAAAGAAGTTACCAGAATGCACTTGGCGAAAACGCCGTACAGCGTAGAAATCGATGCGAAAAAAGCACTTGAAAAGTATTTAGCTGCAATCGAAAAAACAATGCAAGCCGAGCCGGAGGCAATGCGGGAAATTGAGGCGCGCATGGTTGAGCTGCTAGCGGAGCGCGGCGTCGCAAAAGATGGTGTTATTTCGCTTGATGACGTCAATGCGTTGAAAACGCAGATGGGCGATCCAAAAGAATTCTCGGAAAACGGCGAAACGCGCGAGTCATCGGACGAAGCCGCAGAATCTCCAAATGATACGCGCCATAAGCCGCCGAAACGCCTCATGCGCGATACGCAGCAGGGTATGCTCGGCGGCGTATGCAGCGGCTTGGCGGCATATTTTGGTATTGATGTTGTGCTCGTGCGGCTTATCGCGGTCGGATTATTGTTTGTGTCGTTTGGCACAGCAGTGCTTGTCTATATTATATTGTGGCTCGTGGTTCCCGAAGCGAAAACAGCAGCCGATAAATTACAGATGCGCGGTGAACCAGTTACGTTGGACAGTTTGAAGAACTTTTCAATGGGCGAAATAGCGAGTCAGGATATTGCCGGCAATGGTAGCGAGATTGTGAGAAAATGTATCGGCATCACGACGGGTGTGATTGCATTAATAATGATGGCAGGCTTCCTGATTGCGCTTGTAGTCGGCGGTTGGTCTGGTTTCTCAATTATCGGGTTGCTCGATGGCTTTACGGCGCAGCCGTATGTATTA
This sequence comes from Candidatus Saccharimonadota bacterium, assembly GCA_905371715.1. GTDB lineage: Bacteria > Patescibacteriota > Saccharimonadia > Saccharimonadales > Saccharimonadaceae > Saccharimonas > Saccharimonas epibionticum. Next base: position 21,216 of record CAJPLV010000001.1, read on the forward strand.
GGCATGCTGATATCGCTGATCATCGGCGGTATAGCACTCGTGCTGCTGTGCGGTTTGTTTGCAACGATGGCGTTGACATGGCGCACGCGCCGGCCAGTAGTACTGGGTATGCTGGCGGCGTTGATCATCGGTTCGCTCGCGATTTCAAGTACAGCGATCTTCGGACTACAAGCGAGTACGGAATTACCGCGCGACGTAAAACGCTTAACAAGAGTAGTAAAATTAGATTTGCCAGATATGACGGGCGTAAAATCTATCAGAATGAAAGATGACGCTATGCATCTTAGCTTGCAGTATAAAAAATCAAGCGAACCGACGCGCGCCGAACTGCACTACATGGATCTGAAAGGTGCGGAAAAGCCAGAAGTCAAATTTGATCGACGAGGCGACGTATTGTACGTTGATGTCAGTCATAAATACAGTAACCGGTGCGTAAATGGCTCTGCTGGCGCAGCATTTTTGCTTGGCTCGCGCACCGGCATGCTGTGCGGCAGCGGCTTTAATTGGGCGCGTGTTGTGTTCTATGGCCCGGTCGATATTATTACGGGTGATACGAATCAATTTGAACTTGCCGAGTAACTTGGTTATAATACGTGAAATGAAGAGGCAGTTTTAGTTGTGGCGTGGTGGCAAGCGATCATTCTGGGAATTGTTGAAGGCATTACGGAGTTTTTGCCGGTCTCTTCAACGGGCCATTTAACGATTGTCGAAAAGCTAATGGGCATGAACCTGAACGATGCAAGCTTAACGGCGTTTACTGCGGTGATACAGATTGGTGCGATTGCTGCCGCGGTCGTGTACTTTTGGAGCGATATTTGGCGCGTGCTGAGTGCATGGTGGCGCGGTTTATGGTGGGGGCGTGCTCGGCGTAAATTTGATTATGCGTATGGCTGGGCGATTATCATTGGCTCGGTGCCGATTGCAGTTGTTGGTCTAGCATTCAAGGATGAGATTGAGACGGTACTGCGCAGCCTGTGGTTCGTCGCGTTCGCGCTGATTGGCTGGAGCGTTGTGATGTGGCTGGCAGATGTGTATGGTAAAACAAAGCGTGCCGAGACTGACACAACGTGGCGCGACACGTTGATTATTGGTGTAGCGCAATGCCTCGCGTTGATTCCTGGCGTGAGCCGTTCTGGCGCGACGATTTCCGCTGGCTTGCTGCGTGGTTTTGATCGTGTAGCGGTGACAAAGCTTAGTTTCTTTCTTGGTATTCCGGCGCTCGTGGCGGCGGGCGCACTGCAAGCAGTTACTGAACACAAACATATCGCTGCTGGCGTGGGGTGGGGAAACACGCTGCTTGCGACGGCTGTATCAGCTGTTGTTGGTTATGCTGTCATCGCATGGCTGTTGAAATATGTCGCTCATAATAATTTCTCGGCGTTTATTTGGTATCGCGTGATACTTGGCGGATTAGTGATTGTATTGCTCGCGAGCGGTGTAATATCTGCGGTATAGCTAAAAACAAACAAGATCTAGAATCATAATAAGCTAAAACAGGGTCAACTGCTGTGGTTGTTGACCCTGTTTTACTAGCGCTAAGCTTTTAGTTATTGCTACTAGCGATATTTTCACTATTTTCAGCAATCTCGCCGAGCAGGATGTCGACTTCGTCGGAGACAATATCTGCAAAGTCCGGTACGTTTGTTTGCAGCCATTGCACGATTTCACTATCGCCTGCATCTCTCATTGAGGCAAGCTCATGCGCCTGTTCAGGCGATAACTCGTAAGCGATTTCGTCAAATACTCGCGTATCAAGCGTTTCTTCAAAGTGTTCGGAGAGGGAAGCGAAAGCTTCGTCGCTTAAGTTAATTCCTAGATTTGTGAGAACTGTTTTGCTAAGTACTGGCATAAGAATATCCTTTTCTGGTTATTTATAGGTTGATAGGTGGGTGTGGCTAATTAAGTATCATTACGTCTACGGTTTTACTCCTCTTTGCTAGTGTGCGTTTTGCGGCTACTCTTCTTCCTGGAGCGCTCCACGGACCGCTTTTTGATAGAGGTCAGCTCGTGCAGCGGTTTGTTCTTGCATCGTTTGCTCTTGACGATCAGCTTCTTCCCACGCTTCTGATCGTGTTTGCGCTGCTTGCTCCAATGAGGCTTTTTCCAGTTTGGGGCTTTTTAATCGTTTTTCGTATAGCGCGATGTTATCTTTAATTGCCGCCACTCTGTCCTTTGCCGCCTGCAGCTCCTCCGTCTTCTCTGCGGGTGACCATGCACCAAGTGCCACTCCATTCCTATCAGTCCTTGACCATACACCGAGCGCCACTCCATTTTTGTCAACCTTTCCCCCGTTAGTGAGCTCATCTACCTCAGCCTGTGCTTCCACCAAAGACTCTTTCAGTGTATTAATTGCATAGTTGTAGCCCTCAATAGTACCTAGTCTTTGTGCGATACTGGATCTTTCTGCGCGAGCTTTGGACGCAGCGGCACTGGCGGTGTCAGCGTCTTTGCTAGCAATAGCATGCTCAATAGCGGCTCTACCGACATTCCGTTTTTGCTCGTCGGGTACTCCGGCGAGGATTTCACGAACTTCCCGGCGAGAAGCTCCTTGTTCTCGTAACTCATGCCGCAATGCCTTGCGCGCTTTAGCGTCGATTGCACGGTCTGCGAGCTCTTTGATGTTCTCGTTTCGTCGCTGCTCGGCATTTTCTCCGACAGTTCGTTCGCGGGCGAGCATAGTCTCTTCTTGTTTATCTCGATCTTTCGAGATACTCTCTTTGTGCTTTTTTGCCGCTTCAAACTTACTCCTGCGGCGTTGTGCAAGACGACTATTTTCTCCCGTTTTTTTGACGGCGTCTTCGTATCGTTTATTTTGGCGCGCAACGCGACCATCAGCGAGCCAGTTACGAAAGTTAAGGCGAAGTAATTTTGGCGTTTCTTTTAAATTGGTCCAAGCCATCTTAGCGCCTTCAATTAGCTTCATACGCTGATTATTTGCCTCTTTTACCATTTGGCGTACCGGGTAACTTCGACCGAGGATTTCTTTATCAGTGAGTTGATCCGGAGTCATGGGCTCACTGTCAGCTTGCGCAGTTTCTTGCTCAGTGGTGTTAGTGTCTGTAGTTTCTTGCGAAGAAACGTCGGATGTTTCTCCTGAGATACTGCTTGATTTATCCTCTGCGGATGGTGTTTGCGCCCCTTGCTCTGCATATGCTTGGTATGCGGTATCGTCTTCTGCCGTCCAGCTACCCTCTTGGTCGTTTATCTCTTCTGCTCCTCTTGGAGCTGGTGCTATCATATTTGGTGATCGCATAGTTTTTCTTTCTATTTATTTGCTAACTTAGCGTCCGCTATATCATAAGTGCAATGAAAAAGCAATACCAGCCGCCCGTATGTACTATGGTAAAATAAAAGCATGTTAGATATTCGGTTCATTAGAGAGAATGCGGAGCGCGTACAGACGGCAGCGACGCAAAAGGGGTATCAAGTTTCAATTGCGCAGTTGCTAGAGTTGGATGATTCGCGGCGAACGTTACAGCGGCAAGTTGACGAGTTGCGTCAGAAGCGGAACGAAATCGCTGCAAAAATGAAGAACGGGCAACCAGAGCAAACATTGATTGATCAGGGTAAACAGATAAAGACTGAACTTATTGAGCTTGAGGAGCACCTAAAAAAGGCTGACACTGAATGTATAGCACTGATCAAGGCTGTGCCGAACGTGACCGCTGATGATGTTCCGCTCGGCGGCGAAGCTGATAGCGTGGAAGTCAAGCGCTGGGGCGAGCAGCCAACGGGCGCGGTTGATCACCTGGATTATGCGACGAAGCGCGGTTGGGTTGACTTTGAACGTGGCGCAAAGGTTGCCGGTGCGAAATTTTATTATCTAAAAGGTGATTTGGCGCTGCTTGAAAACGCGGTGACGCAATTTGCGCTTAACTTTCTGATCGCAAAAGGTTTCACCTATATGACGGTGCCGCACATGGTAAATTCACGCACCGCTGAGGGTGCAGGGTTCGCACCGAAGGGCAACGTGAGCGACGACCAATATTTTGTTGAGGGCGAAGATCTGACGCTGATTGGTACAGCGGAAATGCCGCTCACTGGATATCACGCTGATGATATAATTGATGAGAAAAAAATGCCGCTTTATTACGTCGGCTATAGCCCGTGTTACCGCAAAGAAGCGGGTACGTACGGCAAGCATGCACGTGGATTGTTCCGCGTTCATCAGTTTAATAAGCTGGAGATGTATATCTTTTGCACGCCCGAGCAATCGCTTGATATGCACGAAAAGATTTTATCGCTTGAAGAAGAAATTTGGCAAGCTATCGGCATTCCGTACCATGTCGTGAATATTGCAGCAGGAGACTTAGGCGCGCCGGCATTTAAAAAGTATGATATTGAATACTGGTCGCCGGTTGACGGTATGTACCGCGAGTTAACGAGCTGTTCAAATTGTACGGATTTTCAGACGCATAGCCTGAACATCCGTGTGCGGCGCGCTGACGGCTCGCTTGACACGGCGCATTCGCTGAATGGTACGGCAGTAAGCTTAGCGCGGAGCTTGGTGGCAATTCTAGAGAATTGCCAAACAGCGGATGGCAAACTGCGCATTCCTGAAGTACTTCGGCCGTATATGGGCAACCGCGAGGAAATTTAGACAGTGAAGCGAGTAATTCGCAGACTGAGCCGGCAGGGCTATAAACATATCGCGAAGCCGTTATTATTCCGCAAGCACCCGGACAAAGCGCATGCGCATATGATTATAGCGGCGCGCGGATTGCAGAAAGCACGGCTCACCGGCGTGCTGAATGTATGGCGTTACCAAAGTCCGCGGTTAGAACAGGAACTCCTAGGGATTCGCTTCAAAAATCCGATCGGTATGTCGGCAGGGCTTGATAAGAATTTTGATTTGCCGCCAATTGCAAAACGAATCGGGCTGGGGTTTGAAATTGGCGGTTCGACAACGGCTCATGTGTGCGCTGGTAATCCGCGTCCGTGGTTTAAGCGGCTGCCGAGCGAGAAATCAATCGTCGTTAACGTTGGGTTGGCAAACAATGGGATTGAGCGCAATATTGAACGTATTCGTTCGTATTCTCGGAAATTATGGCGTGATTTTCCGCTGAGCGTGTCGGTTGCGAAAACAAATTCACCGCAGACGGCGACGGATGATGAAGCGATTAACGATTATTGCGAAAGTTTGCGGTTACTTGAGAGGGAAAACGTTGCACCGCTGTACGAGGTAAACGTCAGCTGTCCGAATACGTACGGTGGTGAACCATTCACAACACCGGTACGGCTAGAAAAACTACTTTCAGCGATTGATGAACTGCACCTGACAAAACCAGTGTTTATCAAATTGCCGACCGATAAATCGTGGACGCAATTCAAAGCGTTGCTGCGCGTCGCAGACAAACACCGCGTCGCCGGCCTGACGATTGGAAATTTGGTGAAAAATCGAGCAAAGTTAAAGCATCCCGATAAACTTAGCAGTGATGTAAAAGGCAACTTGAGCGGACTACCGGCGCAGAAAATTACGACGGAGCTGATTTATAAAACATACGAAATGTATCGCGACCGGTTTGTGATTATCGGTGTTGGCGGCGTGTTTACGGCGGCTGATGCCTATGAAAAAATCTGTGCCGGCGCAAGCTTGGTTGCGATGGTAACGGTGCTTATGTTTGAGGGGCCGCAGGTTGTGGGCGAGATTAACGAAGGGCTTGTGAAGCTGCTTGACCGCGACGGTTTTGTGACAATAACTGAGGCGATTGGATCGGCGCACCGCTCATGAGTCTTTACTACGTATTCTCGCCGTAAAATCATGCTATACTAAAGGCATACTAACGGTTAAACGAAAGGATCTTAGAAATGATCGCAGATGTCGAAGTAGCCGGTATCGGGGGCTATACTCCTGATGAGCCAACCAAAAAATACATTCGCAAAAAAATCGGCGCCCTTGATAGGCTTGTTACGCGCCACGCTCGCAAAACAATCAGTGCCATTGTAAAAATTGAGGAAGTTAATCGCGACCACGGTAATAAGTATGAGGTTGAGGCGGTTTTGACCGTGCCGAATAAAACGATAAAGGCAAAAGACTCGACGGTTAATGTGCTTGCTGCGACCGATATTGTTGAGCAAAAGTTAGCAGCGCAGTTGCGTAAATACAAAGAAGACCGCGTGCCACACGTTGGGAGGCGCGGGCTTTTGGCGCGGTTTAAGCGTAGTTACGACCGCGAATCGTAAGATTTAATAGTGATAATCGTAAACAGCTCGCGTGCCGATCAGTACCTCGAGCTGTTTTTTCTTTTGGCAACCCTTTATTTATACTGCGTTCAATAGTATAATAAAGCGTAGATTTTCTGAACTAGCTAGCAAATGGAGAGGGTTTGAATGGTTACGAGAGACAAAGCGTTGACAAAGGTGTTCGGCGATCCGCAGAAGCGGATTTTGAAGCGTCTACAAAAAAAGGTTGACGAGATTAATAAGCTTGGTCCAAAGTATAAAAAAATGTCGACTGACGATCTGGCGGCGCAGACTAATGTGCTACGCAAAAAACTTAAGAAAAAAAACGTAACGCTTGATACGATTTTACCGGATGCGTTTGCGGTGGTACGCGAAATGGCTGACCGTGTGATCGGCGAACGGCATTACGATGTACAGTTGATCGGTAGCATGGTGCTGCACGAAGGCAATGTCGCCGAGCTAAAGACTGGCGAGGGAAAAACGCTTATGTCAACGCTGGCGGCATATTTGAATGCACTTGAAGGTAAGGGCGTGCACATTGTGACAGTGAACGATTATCTGGCGCAGCGCGACGCCGGCTGGATGGGGCAGATTTATGACGCGCTTGGCATGACGACGGGTGTTATCATCAACGATGCGTCGTTTTTATATGACCGTGAATACGACAGTGAGGACCACACCGACCCGCGCATGAAAAAGTTGCGTCCTTGCACGCGCAAAGAGGCTTACGAGGCGGATATTACATACGGGACGAATAATGAGTTCGGGTTTGATTATTTGCGCGACAACATGGTGAACGAAATCGGGCTGGTGCGTCAACGCGAACTCAACTTTGCAATTGTTGACGAGGTCGACTCAATTCTAATCGACGAAGCGCGCACGCCGCTTATTATCAGCGCGCCGGCTGCTGAAAATCCGGATAGCTACTATCAATTTGCGAAAATTGCGGCGCAGCTGACGCCTGACGACTACACGCTTGAGGAAAAGCATAAGCAGGTGGCACTGAGCGACCAGGGTGTTGAGAAGGTTCAAAAGATGCTTGGTATAAAAAACTTGTACACGCCGGAATATGTGCGCAGCGTGTATCATATGGATCAGGCATTGCGCGCACAAACATTATTCCATCGCGACAAAGATTATGTAGTGACGAACGATGGCGAAGTGATTATCGTTGACGAACATACTGGTCGTTTGAAGCAGGGTAACCGTTACAATGAAGGATTGCATCAGGCGATTGAAGCGAAAGAGGGTGTACCGGTGCTGCAAGAAAGCATGACGCTTGCGACGATTTCGTTTCAGAATTACTTTCGGCTGTATAAGAAATTGAGCGGCATGACAGGTACAGCCTTTACTGAAGCTGAAGAATTTCAACAAATTTATTCACTCGACGTCGTGGTCGTGCCGCCGAACAAACCAATTACTCGCAAAGACCACGAAGATCTGATATACAAAACTGAAAAAGGCAAGCTGAAGGCAGTAGCACAGGCGATTAAAGAATATCACGCTGAGGGGCGTCCAGTGCTCGTTGGTTCGGGCAGTATTGCTAAAAATGAGATGATTGCTGATTACCTGGATAAAGAAGGGATTAAGTATGAGATTCTCAATGCGAAAAATAATGAGCGCGAAGCAGAAATCATTGCGCGGGCAGGCGAAAAGGGCGCAATTACGCTTGCGACAAACATTGCTGGGCGCGGCACCGACATTAAGCTTGGCAAAGGCGTAAAAGAGCTTGGCGGGCTCGTGGTGATTGGCAGCGAGCGCCACGAATCGCGCCGTATTGATAATCAGCTGCGCGGGCGCGGCGGCCGCCAGGGAGATCCGGGTGATACGCAGTTTTACGTATCGACCGAGGACGACTTGATGCGAATCTTCCAGGGAGAGCGTATCGCGGCGCTTATGGAACGTTTAGGGGTCGACGAGGAGACGGCGATTCAAAACAAAGCTGTGTCAAAGACGCTTGAGGCGGCGCAAAAGCGTGTTGAAGGTTATAACTTTGATACGCGTAAAAATGTTGTTCAATACGACAACGTGATCAATCGCCACCGCAAGGTTGTTTATACGATGCGACGCAAGATTCTTGAAGGCGATAATATCAAACCAGAAATCCAGCGGCTGCTTGGCGTTAAGGTAGCTGAATTAACAGATGTGCCCGCTAAGAACAACCCGAAGTTTGCCGAGGAATTTGAAGAGATTATTCCACTTGATCCAGAAGAGATTAAGAAGATTGGTGCGATAAAAAAGGACCGCGTACGGCGTGAGACAGCGCTTGAGGCGGCGCAAAAACTGTATGCCGAGAAAGAGTCGGAAATGGGCGAAGATCTAATCCGCCGGATTGAGCGCGAAGTGTATCTTCAGGTGCTTGATACCTTGTGGATGCAGCACTTAGAGAACATGCAGCATTTGCGCGAGGGTATTCACTGGCGCAGCGTTGGGCAGCGCGATCCGCTGGTTGAGTACCGCAGCGAGTCGCAGAAGTTGTTTGACAGTTTGCAAGCGACGTTACGCGACGAAGTGTTGCGGGCGATTTATCATGTGCGCCCGACTGACGCAATCAGCCGTGAATCGGTTGATGATGACCACGAAACTGAGCTGACTAAACTTGCGGAAACATCAGTTGAGCACGGCGTGAACGAAATTACCGGCGGCGAGGAGAATCGCGATCGTGATTTTACCAAAGTAAAAACGACCAAAACCAACGCCGACATCAATCACAAACGCAACGTTGCGCGCAAGAAGAAAAAGGCGCAGCGCCAAAACCGTAAGAAGAGGCGATAAGATGAAACATACGGTATCAGAGGTGCGCTTAGCAAATGGCGCGCGCGGATTGTTGATTGATGTGCCAGGCGCGACGGTGATGAGTTTCCGCTTTCATTTTCGTGCCGGCAACCGCTATGTTGGCGATAAAAATGTGTACGAAACAGCACACATCATGGAGCACATGGCGTTTGGCGCGAACGCGCAGTTTGCAAACGAACACGCTTACGAAGCAGAATTTACCAAGAATGGCGCTTACCATAACGCGATGACGAGCGATTTGTCGATGGTGTATGTGGCGGAATGCGCGGATTTTGAATGGGAGCGAATCCTGCGGTTGCAGCAAGTTGCGATTTGCCAGCCGCGGTTTAAGCAAGAGGAGCTTGATGCCGAAAAAGGCAATGTGCGCAGCGAGCTTACGGGTTATTTGAACAATAATGGGTATGTATTATGGCCAAAAATTCAGCAGCTGATGGGCGAGGATGTTTATACGTTTCGGCAGCGCTTGCGGCTGATAGATAATGTGACACTTCAGCATATCCGTCATCATCATACATTGACGCATACGAGTGATAATATGCGCTTTGTTATTGCCGGAAACCTGCATGGGCGTAAGTCGCATATCCAGCGCATGCTTGAAGCGTGGGAACTTCCGCGGGGTAAACGTTTTGACGTGCCGCGCGATGAATTAAGGAAGGCTGGCCCGACCTTGATCCGCCGCAAAGAGGCGAGTAATTTGACTTTTGGTTGGAGTATGGCGTTGCCACGTGAGTTAGATGATGATGAGTCCGAGGCAATGGCGTGTCTGAATCATATTTTAACCGGCACGATGCACTCGCGTATTTTTGGCGCAGCACGTAAAAAGGGCTTAGCATACGGCATGTTTAGCGAAACATCGACAGGATTCTACGATAGCGGCTGGGATTTTGGCGGGCAGGTTAATTTAGAGACAGCCGATAAACTATTTGATATTATCGCGCGCGAAATCCGTGCGGTGCTGAATGGTGAAATTACCGAAGAGGAACTTGATGCCGCAAAATCATACGCGCTTGGGCGCTATCAGATGGGCGCGCAAACGGTTGCGCAGATTAGTAATTTTTACCGCGGGCGCTATTTCGGCGATGGTTTCGTGAAGAATTACGATCATGTGCCGGACGAGATCCGTAATGTCTCACGCGAGCGCATGCTGTGTACGGCACGTGAGTTCATTGACGCAAATACTTGGGTGTTCGCGGGCGTCAGTAGCGGCGCGAAGGACGACATTGTGCGAATTAACAATAAGCTTGAGACGTTGTTTAAGTAAATATATAGAGTTTCGACATGATGAATGCTTTAATTTTTTAGCGAAGCGCTTATGGTTTCTGATAAAATAGTAATATGAAGATTGCGATTGCAGGATATGGCGTTGAAGGGCGGGCGAGTCTGAAGTATTTCCGGCGCAAGTATCCGCGCGCTGAGTTTCTGATTGTTGATCAAAATGATATAAAAAACCCGGCTGACGATATAATTGTTCACACTGGTACGAATGTCTTTTCGGAGCGGTTGAATGATGTTAATCTGGTGATTCGTACGCCAAGTATCGCGCCATATCATATTCACACACTGGGAAAAATTTGGTCGGCGACAAATGAGTTTTTCGCCGAGTGTCCGGCGCCGATTATTGGCGTGACGGGAACGAAAGGCAAGGGAACGGTATGCAGTATGATCGCGGCGATTTTGCGCCAGGCGGGCAAAACGGTGCATACGGTCGGCAATATCGGTACGCCAGGGCTTGACGTGCTGCCGCAGATTACACCGCGTGATGTGGTGATTTATGAGTTAAGCAGCTTTCAGCTGTGGGATTTGGAGCGATCGCCGCACATTGCGGTTGTCTTGATGATTGAGCCGGATCATCTGGACGTTCATCGTACGTTTGATGAATATATTGATGCGAAATCGAATATTTGCCGGTATCAGCAGGCAAATGATATTACAATATATCACCCGACGAATATTTATTCACAGCAAATTGCGCTCGCGTCGGGTGGCGAAGGGCAGGCGTACCGGTACGGTATTCCTGATGACTTCCAGGTGTATGTTGACGGCGTGTACTTCATGTCGCAGAATCGCCAAGTATGCCCAACCGATGCCGTGCAATTGCCGGGCGGCTATAATCTTGATAACGCGTGTGCGGCAATGAGTGCTGTTGCGATGGCGTTTCCGGGCATTCCGCTAGAGGTGTATTACCATGGACTACGCTCATTTACGGGCTTGCCGCACCGTCTGAAACGTGTTGTCGAAAAAAGAGGCGTGACGTATTATGACGATAGCATTGCGACGACACCAGGAAGCGCTATTGCGGCGATTGGCGCATTTACTCAGCCGAAAGTTTTGATTCTGGGCGGACACGACAAAGGCGGCGATTATACAGCACTTGCTAAAGAAATTGCCCGCAGTAATATGCGCGCCGTGATATTAATGGGTTCAAATGCCGAAAAAATTGCTCAGACTATATACAATATTGCGCCACAAACCAACTTGGTTATTAAAGGTAAAGTTCCAATGGCGGAAATCGTACGTACCGCAGCGACAACAGCGCAGGCTGGCGATGTAGTCATTTTATGCCCCGCAGCGGCAAGCTTTGACCAGTTCGCTTCGTATAATGATCGCGGCGATCAGTTTGTGGCGGCTGTACAGGCGTTGTAGCTAAGCAATGATTGGCTTGATTTGTATAAAACCCCTGCAGAATAAGGAGTGATGTGCAGAGGTCTCGGGCTTGTTGCTCGGCGCGCGGGTAATTGTCACGGGCCGGCGATATTGCTATACTAGAGGAAGTAAGCGCGAGCTTTGGGGTTATCAACCATGATATGCGGTATATGTCCGCAGGTAGAGGAGTCATCATCAATGCAGCAACAGCCATACCAATATACGAAAGGAAAGATTGCCGTGGAGCGTGCACGTATGTCAAGCGACAATGTCGTGCTAGGCGTAACGTTTGGCGTTTTCTTTTTGCTGACATTCGGATATTTTATCTATAGCTATTTTGATGAAGTCGCTAAGCATCTGGGCGGCGTCACGTTTCTTGGTGGTGTTATCGGTCTCCTTATTGCGCTTGTGCTCGGCTGTATATTTTTGGCGGTTTCGCTGGGTATTGGCATGTTTTTGACTCGTATGATGCGCCAGCAGATGCTTGGTAATTCGCTTGAAGTGCAGTATAGTGCATACGCTTGGCTGCGCGATTGGTCGAATGAAGTTGCGGCAGACTTAGAAATGCCGCAAGTTGAGATTTTTATTACGCAGAATCCGGTGATTAATGCGTACGCGTTTGGATTTGCGCGTCCGTATGCGATTGTGCTGCATTCAGGTTCAATTCGCTATCTAACGGAAGACGAGCTGAAAGTGATCGTTGTCCATGAGATGGCGCACATTAAATACAAGCATACCGACGCATCGGTGTATTTGATACCGTTTTTGATCATTCCGATCATTAATATGGCTGGCAACTGGATCGCAGGATTCTGGCGTCGCCGGACTGAATTTACCGCCGATCGTTTAGCATTGGCGTATATCGGCGACGCGGCACTCGTGAAGAATGCGCTCATTAAAGTGCACGTCGGTCCGGACACGGCGAAAGACATGAATGATATTGCACGCCAATGGCTGCAATATAAGGCTGAACGCCCGATGAATCGTTTTGCGCAGACGTTTAGCGATCATCCGTATTTGGTGCGGCGCTTAAGCCAAGTAGATTATTGGGATGCAGCGTTTCACGCGGCGCAGGCGCAACCTGTTCAAACAGCATCCGCTGCCCCTGCTCAATCCGCGTCAAATGGAGAAGTGACGGTACAGTCGTCGACAGTTTCAACTCAAACACCGAAACCGCCCGTGCCGCCGCGTAAACGTAAAAATTCGCAAGGATCGCCAAAAGGCGACGATGCGTCAGAAGCTTAATGCAACCGCTGAAAAAGCGCGCGAGCGATCTGTTGGAGCAGATCCGCAGCGCATACGAAACGCTGCATATTGATGCGAAAGCGGAAGAGCTAGCTGCGATTGATCGCCAGCTCGCCGATAGCAATGTGTGGGCGAATGTTGAACGCGCGCAGCAGTTATCGCGCGAATCGGCAGCGTTACGCGCCCAAATTGAGCCGTGGCAGGTATTGCGTTCGCAAACAAACGATATTGTTGAGCTGATGGATTTGGGAGATGACTCAATGATAGCTGAGTTTGACGAGCAGATCAGCGCGCTTGAAGCGGAGTATGCGAATCGCCGTCGCGATTTATTGTTCCAGGGTGAATACGACGACTACGCGGCGATTGTGAAATTAAGCAGTGGTGCGGGTGGCACTGATGCGCAGGATTGGACGGAAATGCTTGAGCGCATGTATCTGCGCTGGGCGGAAAAACATGATATGCACGTTGAACTCGTAGAGCGTTCGGCGGGGGATGAAGCGGGGATTAAAAATGCAACGTATATTGTGCGTGGAACATATGCTTATGGCTGGTTGAAAAGCGAGCATGGCGTGCACCGTTTAGTGCGTCTTAGTCCGTTTAATGCTGATAATTTGCGGCAAACCAGTTTTGCGTTGGTTGAGATTATGCCGGAAATTGCCGCTCCAGATGAAGTGCAGATTGCTGACAAAGATTTGCGTATTGATATCTACCGTAGTGGCGGGAACGGCGGACAGGGCGTGAATACGACTGATAGCGCTGTGCGCATTACGCATATTCCGACAGGAATCGTGGTGGCAATTCAGAATGAACGCAGCCAAATCCAGAATAAAGAGACAGCGCTTAAGATCCTGAAAAGCCGCTTAGCACAGATGCAACTTGAGCAGCACGCGGAGACACTTGCTGATTTACGTGCGGGCGAATCAGCAAGTTGGGGTGCGCAAATCCGTAATTATATATTGCACCCATATACCCTTGTGAAAGATACGCGCACGAAATACGAGGATCGTGATGCTGCGGGTGTGTTGGACGGCAAGATAGACGGGTTTATGAGTGCGTATTTGACGTGGGCAGTGGATTCGTAGCATAATTATGGGACGTGAACCAGTAAATCGTAACAACAATCCGTATTCAAATGAGCTATCTCTTGAAGAAGCGAGGCGGGCGGGCGATAAATTCCGAGAATTCTTTATTGATGTATGTGAGAACCCAGGGCTGCCGAAGAGAGGGAGAATGAGAAGGCGAGGCGGAGGCTCTGATTGGTTTCAGGCTAGTGTAAACTTACCTTCAGGAGAGCATGAAGATGTGTCTATTGATTTTGTCGTTGAAGCTTCTGATCTAGACGGAGATTTTAATGCCCTTGTCATTTTTCGTGATAGTGAGGACAAAGGAGTTGTGTATTCGTTGGAGGGCAAGTATAAAAGTGGGTATAACGTCGTGTGTCGTGAGTTCCTTGAAGTTGAAATTGGGGAGGACGGTTGTAGAAAGATAGTCCAAGGCGAAGATGGGGTAATTGTTGGTATCGGTGAAGTTGACTGGCTAGTGAAATATACCCAGGATCGTTTAGAAGAGAAGTAGACGCTGTAACTTTGCATGAAGGCGTTTGATGCAGTTTTTCTTTTTTGTGCGTAAACCTGCTATACTGGTTACGTATGATTCTGTTGGATAGGGTGACGAAGTCGTACGGCAAGAATGCGAAGCCGGCGTTGAATCGGGTGAGCTTGCATGTTGAGCCGAAGGAATTTGTAATTATTGTCGGGACGAGCGGTGCGGGTAAAAGCACATTATTAAAGTTATTGACACGCGAAGAGAAACCAACGAGCGGCAAGATTGTCGTTGGCGGTATTGATTATGACACGCTGAAAGATAAGCATGTGCCGCTGCTGCGCCGCAAAATTGGCGTCGTATTTCAGGATTTCAAGTTGTTGCCGCAGCGGACAGTGTTTGAAAATGTGGCATTTGCGCTGGAGATTGCCGGCATGACGAACCGCGAGATCAGGAACACGGTGCCAAAGGTAATTGACCTTGTAGGATTAAAAGGTAAAGAAAAACAGTTCCCGCATCAGTTGTCAGGCGGCGAGCGCCAGCGGGTGGCAATCGCGCGGGCGGTAGTGCGCCAGCCGAAGATTCTGATCGCCGACGAGCCGACAGGGAATCTTGACCCGAGGCATAGCTGGGACATCGTTCGCTTGCTAGAAAAAATCAATCGTTATGGTACGACGGTGCTCTTAACGACGCATAATGTTGAGATTGTGAACCGGTTGAAACGGCGCGTGATCACGATTGATCACGGCAAGATTACAAGTGACCAGGCGCAGGGGAGCTACAAACAGTAATGGCAAAATCGGTGAAAGCAAAGAAAAATACGCGCGCACTCGCACAGCAAAAGCGTCACCGCCGGCAGTGGCTGACATTTGTTCGTATGTGCCGTTATGGTATCAATAACTTTACGCGCAACGCTTGGCTGACAGTGGCGGCAACAGCGGTAATGACAATTACATTGCTTATTATCTTTGCGACGGTAATTGCGAGCAATGTGCTCGCCGATTCGGTGGCGGAGCTAAGTAAAAAAGTTGATATGTCAATTTATCTTAGGACGGGTACAACCGAACAGCAGGCGAAGCCGGTAATATATGCGCTGAGGCAGCTGTCGAACGTTGAAGATGTCACGTTCATCTCGTCGGAACAGGCGCGCGCGCAGAACGCGCAAAATAATAAAACTGATCAAGATGTGCTTGAAGCGATTAGCCAAGCGACAAACAAGCTACCAGCGGTTATTCGTATCAATCTGAAAAATATTAACGATACGGCGCAGCTTGACGAATTTGTGAAGGAAAACAAAGAGCTGAAGCCTATTATTAGCCCGAATCGCGCGCCATCGTTTGCCGGCTCGCGGCGCAATGCGATTGAAAACATCGGTCGGTGGGCAAATTTTGCACAGCGCGCAGGACTGGCGGCAAGTATTTTATTCGTCGTGATTTCATCGCTGATCGTGTTTAACACGATTCGTATGGCGATTTTTAACCGCAAGGATGAAATTGAAATGATGAAGCTGATCGGCGCCGAAAAAAGCTTCATTCGCGGACCGTTTCTGGTCGAGGCGGTAGTGTACGGTTGTATTGCGGCGGTGCTGGCGACGACGATCGGCGTGTCGTTGTTTGTGGCGGCGAGTGAAAAACTGCAGTCATACGGAATCGCAACAGCGAATACTACAAATGCGTTAACAATGTATTTAGGAGTGGTGCTACTTGTGATGATTGGGCTTGGCGCGCTGATTGGCGTTATTTCGTCGGCTCTCGCAACGCGGCGATATTTGAAGATTTAGATAAAATATAAAAATAAAAAATGTACCGTTTCCGCGCTTGACATGGCGGTTATGCTTTGATACATTAGAAGTAATGAAACAGCGGTCCACCACACCAGTTTCGTCAAAAGGCATCGTCACGCGCTCGGCGCTTGTGGCAGCAGCCGTTTTGATGGGTGCAACAACTCCTTTAATGCTTGCGGGGCGAGCGTTTGCCGACCAATACGACGAGCAGATTAAGCAGTTACAGTCAGAGTCAGACAACTATAAGCAGCAGGCATCTGCTTTAGGCGTGTTGGCGGGCAACTTGCAGGCAGAGCTCGACAAATTAACGGCGCAAAAAACTGAATTGCAGCGGCAAATTTCGCAGAGCCAAGCTAAGCGCGATAAGCTCGACCAAGACATTGTGTCGACTAAGAAAAAGATTGCCGATACGAAAGATGCGCTCGGCGACATCGTTGCTGATATGTATGTAGACGATTCAATTTCGCCGCTTGAAATGCTTGCGAGCAGCAATAACATTGGTGATTACGTTGATAAGCAAGAGTACCGCTCGTCGATGCAAGAGAGCTTGAGTAATACGATTAAACAGATTAACAAACTCAAAACGCAGCTCGAAAAGCAGAAAAAAGACGTCGAAAACGTTATTAAAGACCAAGAGGCGCAAAAGCAATCGCTTGCTGCAAAAGAGGCGGAGCAGGCGAAGCTTGTCGAGGAGACGAAAGGGCAGGAGTCTGCGTATCAGGCACTTGTGAGCCAGCGTTCAGGCGAAATTGAGAGCCTGCGCGCGCAGCAGGCGGCAGCGATGGCAGCGGCGGCGCGGCGCTATAATATTAACATTGGTTCGGGCTCGGCGAGCGGCGGCGGCTATCCGTCGGTTTGGGCGAATGCAGAACAAGACACGATTGTCGATAGCTGGGGTCTGTATAACCGCGAATGTGTGAGTTATGCAGCGTGGAAGGTCGCAAGCACGGGGCGCTTCGTGCCTCACTTTGGCGGCGCAGGCAACGCGAACCAATGGCCGTCAACGACAGCGCGCTACGGTATTGCGAATGGTTCAACGCCAAAAGCCGGCTCGGTTGCGATTCAATATGTCGGCGTGTATGGGCACGCGATGTATGTTGAGGCGGTGAACGGCGACGGTACGATTACGGTCAGCGACTACAACAATAACTCTGACGGGCTTGGCTGGGGTCGGTACCATCACTATTCGCGCTCGGCAGCTGGTTTGACGTATATCTACTTCTAGGCTTACAGGATCTATTCGGATTGTATAGCGTACGCGCCAGGAGTGCGCTATAATAGTGCTTATGACTTCAGAGGGGAATGAGCGGACAAGCTCAAAAAAGAATGTGCGGCGTGGCGTACCGCAGTCGGTATTCGTAGCGTCGCTGACGCTTGCGGTGATTGTCGCATTTGTAGCGGGAACACGAAGCGATGAACTGTATCGGATCGTTGCGCCAGTGTTTGGCGTGAAAGTTGCCCAGCGCGATCTTGACGTGTCGATACTTAAAGAAACGTATCGCGAATTGGTGAGTAATTACGATGGTGAGCTTGATGCGTCGAAGCTATCCGATGGTGCAGCGCGTGGCATGGTTGAAGCAGCCGGCGACAAACATACGGTGTTTATGGATGGAAAGGAAGCGGCGGAGTTTCAGGAAAGTCTGAACGGCGATTTAACAGGGATTGGCGCAGAGATTGGCGTGCGGAATAATCAGCCAACGGTTTTGCGTGTTATCAACGACTCTCCGGCGGCAAAAGCGGGGTTGCAAAAAGGCGATGTGTTCGTATCTGTGAATGGCGAGTCGATGAACGGCAAAACGGCGGCAGATGTTGCCGGTAAAGTTCGCGGCGATGCCGGTACGACAGTGAAACTCGCAATGCGGCGCGGCGAGACGAAGCAAGAATACGCTATCACGCGCGCGCAGGTAAATGATCCGAGCGTGCGTTGGGATGTTGTTAATAGCGTTGGTGTGATGACGATTTCTCGGTTTGACGAGCAGACGGGTATGTTGGCACGGCGTGCGGCGCAGGAATTTATTGATAAGCAAGTCAAGGGTGTCGTTCTTGATTTGCGTGATAATGGCGGCGGGTATTTAACAGCGGCGCAGGCACTTGCCAGCGTGTGGCTGAATGATCAAGTTGTCGTGACAGAGAAGACTGGTGGTAAAGTGGTTGATACGGTGAAAACAGAGCGGCATGCGTTGCTTGGCGATATGAAAACAGTTGTTTTAACGAATGGCAACACGGCTAGTGCAAGTGAAATCGTTGCGGGCGCGCTGCAGGAGTATGGTAAGGCGACGTTGATTGGTGAGAAAACATACGGCAAAGGCACAGTACAGAAAATCGTTAATCTGTCGGACGGGCGTATCCTCAAAGTAACGACGGCGCGCTGGTATACGTCAAAAGGTAAAAATATCACGAAAGAAGGTATCACACCGGATAAGACGATTCATATTACGAAGGACGACGCAAATGCTGGAAGAGATACGCAAATGGAGGCAGCTCAGGCAGTATTGGCGCCATAGCACTTGTGCTTATACTGAACCTGGTATATTATAAAAGCAGGTATGGAAGCAGCGAAGAAAAAGATTTTGTTGGTTGAAGATGATGCGTCGCTCGCTGCGGTGTATCGCGCCCGGCTTGAACTTGAGGGATTTGATATTAAAGAAGTGCATAATGGCGAGGATGCACTGTCGGCGGCAGTATCGTACCGCCCTGATCTGATATTGCTTGATGTGATGATGCCGAAGATCAGCGGGTTTGACGTGCTTGATATCCTTCGCAACACGCCAGATACAACGAATGTCCGCGTTATTATGCTAACGGCGCTCAGCCAGCCAAAAGATAAGGAACGGGCAGAGAAGCTTGGCGCAGACGATTACCTCGTAAAATCGCAAGTTGTGATTAGCGATGTCGTTGAGCGAGTGCGCCACCACTTGGGTATAATGAACGATTAGGGTTAGTCGCGTTCTTGCGTTCCAGTACCGGTAGTATCGTAATAGCATCACGCTCTCTTGTGCTATCAGTCATAAAATAAAGCCCTTACGTCTTGAAGAGGGCTTTATTCTGGTCTATGTCGGTAATTTATTATTGAACTACTACTTGCGTACGTGGATGTGTTCGTCCAGTGAACGATCGTTTCCTAACTTTGACAAAACTGACGAAGCCGTCTTTGGCGGCATGAATAGTGAAGTTGCGGCTCATATACGTGCCTTTGCCGGCGATTTTTGTCGCGCCGGTCTGGCGAACGAGTACTGCACCTGCATGGACTCTCTGCCCGCCGAATCGCTTGACGCCTAGGCGTGCGCCCGCATTGTTGTGGTTATTCTTGCTTGAGCCTCCCGCTTTAACGTGTGACATACGACTCCTTTACGTACTAATAAAATATAAAAAACAATCTGCTCTATTGTACACCGCTTATTGGCTGCCGTCAATAGGGGAGGCTGCTGTTGGCGAGATTACAGAAGCGGCTGGATAATATATAGTAGTATCGTATTAGTATCGCATACTTTTTGTGCTTGGGCTTTTCGTAAGAATAAGGATTTCGCGGGCGACGACTTGGTTCTCGCGGTAATATAAGAGTTGTTCAGGGTGAATGTGATGCAGGGGAATGCGTTGATACCCGAAATCTGCGAGATGCTTGATAAGCGGCAGGTGAGTGAAATGTCCACTGTGATCGCGCCAGGCAGGCACGGCGAGGACAAGCGGCGCCGCATCGCCGAGCTGCGAATGAATATTACGTAAAAATGCGGTGATGATATGATTGCAATTGCCGGCGACTTCGTGCAGCTTTTCGAGGCGAGGCGGCGCAGAGAACGGCTGCCCTAGGTAGGTCTCGCAGACGACGGCGTTGATAGCGCGCGGCGGTTTCCACTGAAAAGTGGTAGCGTCTGCTTGCTGCAGGGCAATAACTTCGCCCGTTGTCCGGAATTTTTGGCGCAGCCATGCTAGATTTTCAGTCGTGTAATCAATCATTTTTTGGCTTAGGTCGGTACCAACAACAGAGTAGCCATTGAGGAGTGCTTCTTGCAATACGGTGCCCGTACCGCAGAAGGGGTCAAGAATGCAGAGCCTAGATGTGCTTTCTGCTGCTGAACTATCAAATTCTTCAGGTAACCCTGTAAAATTTACCATCATCCGCGCTAGCTTTGGCGGCAGCATGCCGACAAATGCGTCGGTGCGCGGCCGTACTTGGTCGCGGGCGGCAAGGGCGGAAATATTCTGCGCGCCGATGCTTTCCGCGATGATGACGCGTCCAGATGCGTTGCGCACGATAAGCAGCTCAATTTTATGCGGCGACAAGCCAAGCTTGTTGTGGTGCGACGCGGCGGTGTTAAGGGCTGGCTCGGTATTCGGAATGAGCCGCAGGCTAACACTGCATTGCTGCAGCTGTTTTTTTAATAAAAGTCCGGTTTTCTGTACGTCGCGCGATGAAATACGAAAACCGTACGCGCTTATACCAAGTGTTATTTTGTGTGGTATGCCGTACCATTGTTTAGCGTAGCGGTCTACGACTGTGCGACTTATCATCTGCCAATTACCATTCGTCTGCAAGATGATGCGCCCGGCTTTTAGGCTGCCGCCCAAACGATTAAAATCAAACGCATCTGATTCTATAAGCATTGCGCGATCGGAGAACCAGCGCGTACGATCACCGCCATACAAACGTTCTAGTTCGGTAGCGCCGAGTGCTGGCTGGCGGCCTAATATCGCGATAAACATAGTGTTATTATACACCGTGCACCGAATAGCTCGTGGTATAATGATGAACGATGACGTCGAAAAAAACCGTAGGGGCAATGAGGTCGCCGCGTGCCATCTTGAGCATTGTGACAGTGGCAGTTCTAGGCATAATTGTCTATGCGTCGCGCCACGAGTTGCAAAAAGCTTGGGAGCTATTTGGGCAGGCAGATGTGCTGCTGCTATTATTGCTTGTGCCGTTTCAGATCGTGGTGTATTTTTCAGGCGGCGAGATGATCTTTTCGTATTTGCGCGATAAGCGCGACATTCACCATGTGTCGCGGTTTGAGCAAACACGGATTTCGCTTGAACTTAATCTTGTCAATCACATTTTTCCGTCAGGCGGCGTGAGCGGTATCTCGTACGCGACATGGCGCATGCACAAATTAGGCGTTAGCACGTCTCGTTCGACATTCGCGCAGGTCGTGCGCTATGTAACGGGGTTTTTGGCGTTGGTTTGCTTACTGGTTTTATCGGTGGTGTTCTTGGCGTTTGACGGCCATGTGAACCGCTATATTGTGGCGTCAAGTTTCGTGCTCGTGTTGGTTGTCGTGGCTTTAACATTTGGAATTGTATATGTTTTTTCGTCGAAGCCTCGTATGCGGGCGACAGCGGCGAATATAACACGCTGCGTAAATCGTACCGTGCGGCTCGCGACGCTTGGTAGAAAGCGGCGGTTGTTAAAGTTTGAGAATGTTGAGCAGTTCTTCGCTGAAATGCAAAGCGACTTTCAGGATATGTGGAATCGCCCGCGGTTACTCGCAAAGCCGTTTTTGTGGGGTATTGTCTATACTGTTTTTGATGCGGGCATGTTCTTTCTGGCGTTTTTGGCGCTGGGTACGCCGATTAATCCGGCGATTTTGATGGTTGGATACGGCGTAGCATCGCTCGCGAGCGTCGTTGCGTTTACGCCCGGCGGTGCGGGTGTGTATGAACTGATTATGATTTTTTTCTTAAGCATGGCGGGCGTGCGCTCAGATGCGGCGATCGCAGGCATTGTGCTGACGCGCGTTATTTTGCTAACGGGAACGATTCTGTTTGGGTATATATTTTACCAGCATGCACTTATCAAATACGGAAAACCGCATGACACCGCGATTCAGCGTTAGCGACTTTTTAGTGGTTGTCAACCAGTCGCTTGAGGTGGCGTTTAGTGCTGTTGAGATAGAAGGTGAAGTCGCGAGTTTCAAGGTAAATCAAAACAAATGGGTATTTTTCGACCTGAAGGATGAGAATGGCAGCGTGGGCTGCTTTATGTCGGTGTACGGCTTACGTACACCGATAGCAGACGGTATGAAGTTGATTGTGCGTGCTTTGCCGAAAGTGACAGCGTGGGGGAAATTTAGCGTGACGGTGCAGTCGTATCACCCGAGCGGCGAGGGCAGTTTATATAAAGGATTTGAACTGCTGCGCGCGAAGCTTGATAAAGAGGGGCTGTTTACGCCGGAGCGTAAGCGCGTATTGCCGGCTATTCCGGCGCATATTGGCGTGATCTCAAGCACGCAGGCGGCTGGCTACACGGATTTTATCACAATTTTAAACGAGCGCTGGGGCGGCATGCGGGTTGATGTCGCACATGTGCAAGTGCAAGGCGAAGCGGCAGCCGACCAAATTATCGCGGCGATTCGTTATTTTAACGAGTCGGAGCATCCGCCCGAAGTGCTTGCGATTTTGCGCGGCGGCGGAAGTGCCGACGATCTAGGCGCGTTTAACGACGAGCTGCTTGTACGTGCGATTGCATCAAGTCGAATTCCGACACTGGTTGGCGTGGGGCACGAAATTGACACGACGCTCGCTGATCTAGCAGCTGATGTGCGTGCTGCTACGCCGAGTAATGCAGCACAAATTATCGTGCCGGATAAACGCGAATATATCGCAGTGACACATCATCAAGTATCAAGGATTATAGCGCAGTTTGACAGTAACATTGATATAACACGGCAGGAAACGAGACGTTTGCTGGCGCGTAGCCTTGAGGCGGCTGAACAGAGAATTGACATGTCGTTGAATCAGACTGAACAACAGCGCCGCATGCTTGCCGCCTACGATCCGCGAGCAGTGTTGGCGCGCGGTTATGCGATTGTACGCGGCGCGGCGCGTGTCGGCAGTGAAATTACGATTCAGCAGAGTAAACAAACGATAACAGCGGAGGTGACGCATGTCGCAGCAAACGAATAAATCGGTATCAGAAAAAATGGCGCAGCTTGGCGAATTGGTCGCGTGGTTTGAAAGTGATGAGTTCGCGCTTGAAGACGCGATTAAGAAATTCCGCGAAGCAGAAGAATTGGCGAAATCAATTGAAAACGACCTAAAAAACATCAAAAATGATATAAATGTTATCAAAAAGCGGTTCGACGAGGTATAAGCGCGTCGTGTCGTGGCTACTCTTTGCAGTTCTTGCTATTATTATCCTGGTTGGGTTTAGCGCGTTTACAGGAGCGCCGTACGTGCCGTCGCACCGGCGTGATGTCGCGCGGGCGTTTCGCGAATTGTATCCGTTAAGCGCCGGTGACGTTTTAGTTGATATTGGTTCGGGCGATGGCGTTGTATTGCGCCAGGCGAGCAAGTGTGGCGCGCGGGCGGTCGGCTACGAAATTCATCCGCTGCTTGTTTTACTCTCGCGGTGGTTGTCGCGCGGCGATACCCGCGTGGCAGTGTACTTTGCAAATTTCTGGCGTGTTGATTTGCCGAATGACACGACCGCTGTATATGTGTTTGGCGATAACCGCGATATGTCGCGCATGGTGCGGTATGTTGAGGTGCAAGCGGCGAAAATCGGTCGTCCACTGCACCTCATTAGCTATGGATTTCAGGCGAATGGTTATAAGGCAGCGAAATCAGTCGGTGCGCATCATTTATATATCATTAACCCTTTGCATAAATAGCCGCGACCACGTATAATCATAACCATGAAGACACGACGAAACAGTGAAAAAGGAGCAATCAAGGGTAGCATTGTTGCTATCGTGGTGCTGGTGATTTTAGTAATCGGGTTTGGCGCGTTTAGCGTGTGGGCGTATTTGCAGTATATGGATCAGAAAAAAGATGTTGATGGCAAGATTGATGTCGCAACCGCTGAAGCAGTCAAGAAGAATAGCGAGGAAATGCAGGCGAAGTTTGAGGCGGCGGAGAAAGAGCCGAAGCGCCAATTTGCTGGGCCGTCTGACTATGGCAGCTTAACGTTTGATTATCCAAAAACTTGGAGCGCGTATCAAGCAACCGACATCAGCAAGGGTGGCGGCGTGACATATGAGGCGTACCTGAATCCAGTACTTGTACCGCCGATCACGCAGACGTCGAAATTTGCGCTGCGTATTACAATTGAGCAGAAAACATATGATCAATCAGTGGCGCAATACGATCCATATGTTAAGCGCGGCGATTTGAAATCAAGCGCATATAGCGACGGTAAGCGTACAGGTGTGAAGCTCGTTGGTAACTTTACAAAAGATATTTATGGTACGGCAATTTTGCTGAAAATGCGCGATCGCACCTTAACGATTCGCACCGATGGCGACGTGTTCACCGAGGACTACGAAGCGCTTCTTAAGACGGTGAAATTTAACGAATGATTAAATGCGCTTACGCTAGGGCTGCTGCTTGCCTGCGTGCTACACTGGAAGTACGATGCAGGAGGGTAGAACGCGAGAACCGTTTCGGTTACCGTTGGCAGCAGCGCACGAGCTGAAAGCGCCGTTAGCGCTTGTGCGGCAGCTGTCGTTAGCGCTTGAAACAGGCGATTATACTGATACGGAGCGGGCGGTTTTGCAGCAGCGCATTACGTTGACGGCTGAGCGTGCCTTGCGGTTGACAACAGACTTAACCCGTGCTGAGCGCCTTGATGATGGGCTGTTTGAAATTGAACCGCTTAATCCGATCGTACTATGCGAAGAAGTGGCGGACGAATTATCGCCGCTCTATGCGGCGCACAACCGGACGATCGACGTGAAGCCACATAGGCGGCAGTTGTTGGGACTTGCAAACCGCGAGCTGTTGCGGCGGATTCTGCTTAATTTTACCGATAACGCGCTTCATTATAGTCGTGATGCGCCGGTGTATATTTCGGCGCAGCAGCGCCAGCGCGGTACTGTAATCCGGCTCGGCGTGCGCGACTATGGACCGGCGGTACCGGCAAACGTATGGCGGCGATTGATGCAGAATTTAGGCCGGCCGCAGCCGCTGCACAACCGTCCGGCAAGCAGCGGACTTGGTATAGTAGTGGCGCATGAATTTGCAGCAGCGATGGGGGCGTCAATTGGCGCGGTGCGCCATCGCGATGGCGCAACATTTTACGTTGATATCATGACATCAACACAGCTGAGGTTGCTATGAAACGCGTACTAATCGTTGATGATGATCGGTGGTTTGCCGAGCTATTGGCGAAACAGCTGCGGGACATAAACATTGATGTGCAAATTGTGGCGCATGCGCTTGAGGCAATGGCAGCGATAGACGAGCATCCGCCTGCTGCTATTATCCTTGATATTTTCATGCCCGGTCCGAATGGGCTTGTGCTGCTGCAAGAATTGCAGTCGCATAGCGATTTGGCGCAGATCCCGGTGGTTATTTGTACGACAAGTGCAGGTGAGCTATGCGTGAAAGACATGGCAGCGTATGGTGTCTGCCAAATTCTTGATAAATCAACCATGACACCGCAATCGGTTGTTGCGGCAGTACGAAAGGTACTCGCATGAGCGCGGAGCGAACGCAGGCGATTGTGTTGCGGCGTACAAACTTCGGTGAAGCGGATCGAATCTTGACGCTGTTGACACCGCTTGGGCAGCGAGGCGCGATGGCGCGCGGTGTTCGGCGCGAGAAAAGTAAGTTGGCGGGCGGCATTGAACTATTTGGCGTGAGCGATGTTGTACTGCAGCAGGGGAAGGGCGATCTCGCAACATTAACATCAGCACGCCTTATTCATTTTTATCGGAATATCCTGGCGGATTATGATCGGCTGCAATTTGGCTATGAGGTAATTAAATATGTCGAGCGGGCGAGTCGCGATGTTGACGAGCCGGAGTGGTTTGATGTTGTACAATCGGTCTTTGCAGGGCTTGATGCGCTGTCGGTGCAGCTGCAGTTGACGCAAGTATGGTTCTATATCCATTATGCGAGCTTGACGGGGTACGATTTAAGTTTTTCGCGCGACATAACTGGCGTGCCGCTCAATCCAGAGCGCACCTATATGTATGATATTAGCGAACGCGGACTGCGTCCGAGCGTGCAGGGTGATATCTCGGCTGATCATATTAAATTTTTGCGCTTAGTGGCAAACAAGCCGCTATCGGCTGTAGCGCAGATTGGCGGTGTGGAACGAATTTTACCAGACTGCTGGCTGTTAGCGCGGCAGCATGCCGGCGTGTAGCTGCTCGCTGAGTCATGGTATAATTAGCGGTAGTTATGGGAAAGCAGATTAAGAACGAGAAGATGGAAACTTTAGTGAGTTTATGCAAACGCCGCGGTTTTATTTACCAAGGTTCGGATGTCTATGGCGGCTTGAGCGGCACATGGGATTACGGTCCGCTTGGCGTAGCGCTGAAGCGGAATATTATGCAGTTGTGGTGGCGGCACTTTGTCGATGAACGCGATGACATGTACGGTGTCGATGCGGCAATTTTGATGAATCAGAAGGTATGGCAGGCGAGCGGGCATGTTGATACGTTTGTTGATCCGCTGTGCGAAGATACGGTGAATCACCGGCGCTATCGGACAGACCATATTTTGAAAGATAATGGCGTTGATTCAGACGGCATGACGATGGAGCAGATGGATGCGGCGATTGTCGAAAATGGGATTAAAAGCCCGGATGGCAATCCACTAAGTAACTCGCGGACGTTTAATATGATGTTCAAGACTTACGTTGGTGCCACGGAGAGCGAAGACAGTATCAGCTACCTTCGCCCTGAAACTGCTCAAGGCATCTTCACCAATTTTAAAAATGTCGTTGATGCTTTTTATCCAAATTTGCCGTTTGGTATCGCTCAGCAGGGCAAGGCATTTCGTAATGAAATTGCGCCGCGCGACTTCATTTTCCGCAGCCGCGAGTTTGAGCAGATGGAGATTGAATATTTTGTTGATCCAGAGCGCTGGCAAGAGGCGTTTGACGAATTGCTGGCAGCAACGCACGAGTTTCTCGGTAAGCTTGGTTTGAGCCGCGAGCATATCCACGAGCTAGACGTGCCGGCCGAAGACCGAGCGCATTATAGCAAAAAAACTATCGATATTGAGTATGATTTTCCGATCGGCCGCGAGGAGCTGATGGGCATCGCTTACCGCACTGATTTTGACCTCGGCAACATCCAGCGCGTTAGCGGCAAGAGTATGGAGTACACGGTGAAGGGTACGAACACGAAATTTGTGCCGCACGTCATCGAGCCGAGCTTCGGCGTGGAGCGGGCATTGATGGCGGTGCTGAGTGAAGCGTATCGCAAGGACGAAATCAACGGTGACAAGCGCGTCTACCTGGCGCTACCTGAGCATTTAGCGCCAGTGAGGTTCTGCGTTTCGCCGCTGCTCAAAAACAAGCCTGAGTTAGTCGAAAAAGCTCGCGCTGTTTATCGCCAGCTTAAGGCGGCATATGGTCGCGTCATGTGGGATGACAATGGCAATATCGGCAAGCGCTACCGCCGTCAGGATGAAATCGGCACGCCGCACTGTGTGGTTATCGACTTCCAAACACTAGAAGATAACACTGTGACTGTACGTGAACGGGACACAACCGAGCAGCGACGGATGAAGATTGAGGAGCTGTAAGACACTGTTTGTACGCAGGCCCAAGTTGTATTTAGCGAGGAATTGTACTCAGGTATTTTCTTGAAAGCGACAGCGGTTACCTGCGGCGTTGTTGCCGATCATCTGGGCATAGCGGATATTGCTGGTTGGTTGCGGGCGCGTGCGGGCAAAAAAGAATTACAATCCTTTAGAGAATGAGGTGAATAGTATGGCTCGGGACACCGAGCTTGACCGCCTGAAGGCGGCTCAAGATCTTGCATTCCAGCGCAAGCAGCGTGCATACGAAACTATGCAGGCGGCATGGAAGCGCAGGTCTTCGGCGCGCGATGAGATGAATCGCGCGTTTGAGGTGAAGCAGTGCGCTCACGAAGTGCAAGAGGCTTCGTGGCGGGATTATCAGCGGGTTAAGCGGGCAAATGGCCCGCGAATTGACCAGCTGAATAGCCAGCAAGAGTCGGCGTATCAGAATATGCGCCGTGCGTTCGACAACGCGTCTATGACGTATGATCGCCGTGATGGCGTTGCTGCGCGCAGTCATGCGGACGACGGGCATGCCTTTAAGGCGGAGGCTCGGCGCTGCGTTGAAGAGCGGCGCCGTCTGGTTGCTGAGATTCGTGCCGCGCGTGATCGCCACGCGGGTCTGAAAGCAGACTTTCAGCGAGCGAAAGCCGATTTTACTGCTGCGAAGCAGCGGTTTGATCAGGCAAAAGCCGAGCACGAGCGCGCAAAGGACGAGTTCCAGCGCGCTAAGCGCGAGTTTGACGCGGCGCGTCAGGCATTCAAGGCGCGTCTCGATAAGGTCCGCGCCGAGCGCAACCGTCGTCGTGAGGACAAGCGTGCTATCGCCGAGAGGGCTGGTGTGCCATCTCAGTATCTCGACGACTTGTGGGTCTCCAGGGATTCAAATGGCAATACCAACATCTACTTCGGTGGAGTTGGTAAGTCAAACGGACCTGGGCATGGTCACTACGTTATCGATCGCAACGGTCGAGTGACGTATCGCCGCAACCCGAACGATCCGCATGGGTCGCAGAACTTTCAGCATGATCCTGCGCTTGAATCTCGTTTGACTCAAACTGCGCTCAAGCTGATTAATATGGACAGAATAGCTATGGGTCCGCGTAGTGTGCAATATCACGATGGAACAGTGACTGTGAAAGTCAAGTCTGGTTACGATGGGCGTACGGACACTGTCATCACTGGTGTTATCATCATTGATCGCGCAGCAAATCCGAACGAACACCTTCACCTGGGTATCAGCGAGATTGACGGTTTCATCATCTTCCAGAATTGGAACAAAAACCACTAAGAAAGGGAGTGGTAGCCCTGCGTAAGCGGGGCTTTTCTCATGGTATAATTTTGTTATGGACAGTGAACTTGCGACTATCGTGCAACGCATAGGGGGTATTCTTAAAAATAAAGAGAAAGAGCCTTTATGTGTGTTGGGTGGCTATATCGTTGGCGCAACAATCGTGCGTGATGACTGGGAAGAGAAATTTCAAGCACACTACCCGCTACTGAATGAAATTGCCGAATTGGGCGCGGATCTGGAAGTTACTGATGATTTGAAAGTTACCCGCAGATGACTTACGAGCAAGTAGTTGAGCACTGCCGGCAGTATGCGGATATAATTAGAGATGATGGCATTGATTTTTTCTTGTCGGATATTGGTGAGTCTGCGGTTATCTCAGACATGCTAGGATATCCGCTTGAGATGCAAGATTGGATCAATAAGAAGCAGTACCCGTTACTTTCGGAGATAATAGAAGCTGCAGCTGATGTAGATCGGTATCATGCAAAACGAGAATCCTGGAAAAGATTACTAGATTTGATTGATAAATTGTAGGTAGTATGGAACATAAAGTTATTGAGCAGTTTTATGAGTACGTAATCTTGCCGAACTATCATGAGCTTGATGCGGCGACAATTCGCTGGAAAGACCATGGTCGAATTGGCCCTGACGCTTGGGCGCATTATTTTGAAGACGCAAAGAGTCGTGAATATGTGCTTGTTTTTGAAGACTTTCCTGGCGATACGTTTCTTGATGACGGACTCACTCATGAAGTAGTGCCGCTTGATGGCGAGACCTCTATAGAGTTTGGCGTCAAGAACAAAGAACATGCTCAATATACACCAAATATAACGGGCTATTTTACCCTGTATAGAGAGCGATAACCTGTTACACCGCAAATGAATAAGGATGCAGTAATAAACCAGCTCAAAAAGTACGCGTGCCAAAAGGTAGCGGACTTAGCGCAGCATAATAACGATTTACGACCAATTAGCTATTTATTACAGAATAATTTTGCCGACATACCCTCAGACACGCGTCTGATTACTGATGACGAGGCATATTCTTTGACGATTATCCCCACTAATACGAAAGCGCTTCCTCCTCGTGTGTTTGATGTAAAAACGCGTAGCGCATGCCTTGATCTAGCAGAAATAATTTGGCGTATTGCTGCCGAAACTAGGAATTGCCATGACATGGTACATGTCGCCAAAGCGGTTTACCCGTTATCATCACAGGATTCTGCAACGTTCAACGGCGGATTTGATTTAGTAGAATGCATGGATTGGTACTTTGACAACGATGTGCCGACAGCAGAAAAGCGTCAATATGCCAAAGAGCTTACCGATGAACTCCGAACAGTTGTTGAAAAGGTCAATGCTCGTTTTATGGATTTTTTAGCGAAAGTTACGCGTACAGTTGCAAAAGCCGTAAGTACACCTATAGAGGAGCTCTGCGAGCGTAGCGACTACACTCAGACACATGGAGTGCCAACGAAGCCTGGCGAACTGATAGCGAGTGAGCTGATCGGCCTTATTGCACCGCGTACCGACACCGAGCTTAAGGCAGCCGGTGACGAGTGGCTCTTTGAGGACATCCTTGAGGTAGCTGGTCGCCTTGACATTAGTGTCGAACGAACGGAAGACTGGCGCTTATTGTGTTCATACCTGCCGCGTTTGCGGGCGTTGCAACACAGACACAATAGAGAGGGGTGAGCTTTGCACGCGTTAACCAGAATTAGCGCGAAGCTTTCGTTTTAGTATACTTTTTTGATAAATCATGAACGCTTATTGAAATTTTCGCATGATATAATCAAGCTATGGATGAGGCGCGGAATCTCCTCAG
The DNA here is from genome assembly GCA_905371715.1 of Candidatus Saccharimonadota bacterium. GTDB lineage: Bacteria > Patescibacteriota > Saccharimonadia > Saccharimonadales > Saccharimonadaceae > Saccharimonas > Saccharimonas epibionticum. The sequence goes on from CAJPLV010000001.1 coordinate 51,995, forward strand.
AAAAAACCTTCAGAATGACTTAATTGCGAAATTGTAGTGGCGCGTATGGACATCCGATGGCAAGCCACTCTGGCGCAAGAAATAATTCACGCAGCGCGCGCGTATCATAGCGACGCTCAAGCGCTTGAATATTTAGCTGATTTTGCTTTTTCGCTTGCGCGCTGGTTGAATGACGCGAGCGTTGTCGAATGGGATAATATTCATTCTGTGTGCGAACAGCGATATGTCTCGCTACAGTCCGGATCAGGAACTTGTTTTGATGAAAACATGCTTGGCCGGTGCGAAGCATATATCGCAAAGCATACAAAGAGGGCGCAGCGCGTTCGGCAAGACATAGGGCAAAACAACTTTCAATATACGTATCAAGCTATTCTTGCGCGTGATATAATTTCAGCAATAATTCAATATCAGAATAACATCCAAATGCTTGCATATTTGGCACGGTTTATAGATAGTATTGTCAGCGGTATACGAGTTGCGCCAGCTATTGATTGGGCGGATGTGCGTGCAATTTGTCGGCATCGACTTGAATCGCTGCGCCGACAACGTCAGCCAGTGCCGATTGATGAGGATGCTCTTATTACTTATCAAACGGCGCTTGTATCGCTTATTCATAAATTTTTATCTTCGTAATATATAAAAAATTCAGCGAAAATGCGAGAGGAAAATAGAACGCAGCTACCAGCATGAGAGTAACTACTGCGAATGAATGCGTTTCCGAGTATACTATAAGCATGGCTGTAAAAAGTTCCGCGCCGCAAACCATTAAGCGCTATTTGAAATATGCGCTCTACCGGTATCGTGATAGTGATAACAGTGAAGCAGCATATTACTTCGCGCAGCTTGCGTTTTTGCTGATGTGTGTATGCGGCGATACGCCTGCTAAATGGCGCGGCGTTTTCCGCGAGTACGACGCATCGGACTACCGCGATAGCAAGCAGCAACCTGAAAGTGCGCAAATGACGTATAAGCAGGCGATAGCGCATTGTAAGAAATCAGTCAAAATGATCGCGAAAGATGGGATTGATACACTTTTAGCAGACGAGCATGAGGCATTTGATGAGGCTGATGTGCTAGAGTATCCGCTTTATCAACAACGCTGGATGACGCTACGCGATTACCCGGTGCTCTATATGATATACGAGGCCGCGGACGAGGCGCTCGCTATCCGTACGACGCGCTTGATGTGGCAGAAAATTCTACTGTATGCTGATATGCTTGACGCACCGCTTGAACATCCCGCCGCACATCTTACTGACGCTTATCGTGCTTGTCTGAAGTATTTTATTATTTTGAATACAGTCGGCGTGCTGCGCACATATAAGAATGACCCGGCAGTGCTACGTGATGTCTGTGTGGCAGTATCGCTCGTGGTAGACCTGTTGGCTGATGATGAAGTGGTGAATTGGCGTGAAATTTCAGCCATCTGCGACCAGTGTGCCGCCGCTTTCCGCTACAGCGATGACGTTGCTCTATATCGGGACTACTTGAAGACGCTGCGTGCTACGTATCAGCGCGCGGTGAATGTATATTTTGATGATACCTATCAAGGGGAAGCTCCGCGCTGTCCAGGATAGCAGCTCTTGAACTGTGAGGCATCAGCTTACTCATGCCGGTAATCTTGATACTGGCAGGACCAAGCATATGGGAGTAGAGTGGTGTTTGCTGCGGGATCGGCTAAATAGGTGCTATTATAGTATATGTTCTAGAGAATAGTAATTAAGCGGACAAGGATAGAATCGGAATGCAAGCTAAAAAGCCTTTTCTCTTACTCCAATCGCGCTCGGAAGACGAAGCGTCGGATGATGAATATCAAGCATTTTTGAAATTTGGCGGCTTGAAGCCGGCAGAGTTGACGCGCTTACGATTGGATATGGGCATGCGGCCGCAGGTTGCTTTAGGTGATTACGCTGGTGTGCTGATGGGCGGCGGGGCGGCAAACTTTGCGTATGATGATGCGCAGAAATCGCCTGAGCAGCGCGAGTTTGAGGCGTATATTTTGCCGCTGGTACAGCGAATTGTCGCTACTGATACGCCGTTTCTGGGTGCATGTCTTGGCGTCGGTGCACTTGTAACAGCGTTGGGCGGGCGAACGAGCTTTGACTATAGTGAAGCGCGGTCAAGTACTTGTGTGCAGATGCTGCGGGTTGGTCGTAACGTGTATGCGACGCAGTTTCATCCGGAACTTGATGCTGATGGGCTTGCACTGCGCATTAATATATATAAGCATAAGCATGCTGGCTATTTTGCACCAAGCGAGGCGCAGGCCCTTATTGATGTTGTTTGCCGCGAACATGTTACCGAGCCGGTTAAAATATTGCAGCAGTTTATCAAACGGTATAAGTAGTCATTACAATGGAGGCTAAGTTTCTAATAGCGCGAAAAATGTAGACGCCTAATACCCTTGACGCTTAAACATGAACGGGCGTACACTAAAGATAAGCGGTATCAATATCGCGCTAACCAAAGGAGGATTAGTATGAGTAAACTTGTCAAATTTGATCCATTCGCTGAAATGGATGCGTTGCAGCGCCATTTCTTTGACAATGACGTTTGGCCGCGCCAAATGCGCAGTGTTGCCGTGCCGACAACCGACGTCTATATGGACGGCAATAATCTTGTGGTTGAGGCGCATTTGCCGAAGTTTGAGGATAAAGATGTCGACATCTCAATTGAACATGGCAACCTGGTGGTTCAGGCGCAGCGCCATGAAAAAGAAGAAGATAAAGGTAAGAAGTACGTCGTGCGCGAATCAAGCAGCAGCTTTTACCGCAGCGTACAGCTACCAGAGCGTGCTGATACGGATGCAATTGAAGCACATCTGGAAGACGGCGTTCTGAAAGTCGTCGTGCCGGTAACGCCCGCTCCTGAGCCAAAGAAAATCGCAGTGAAGGCAAAGAAGAAATAACTAGTCTAGCAAGAACTTCTGCGACCGCCGACCATTTTAGTTGGCGGTCGCTTTTGAAGTTCATCGCAGCCAAGTATATCCATTGTACTGAAAGTTAGGCGGCCGTGACGCCGCTGAAACCAAATTCATCTGCCAGAATCTATGAAAGAGGATAGCTTATAAACATAGACTTTTACATGCTTTATGATATAATATGCGAGTGAGATGTGCATTTTTCCCAGAGACAGAGTATGATTTGGCTGCAATTTTACGTGTTAATCAAAAGAATGCAGACTATCTAAATGGTGCCATTGATCCTTTCGGCGAAGGAATAAGAAATATGGCGACATGCGCATTAAAAGAGATAAGAAGAGGTGTTGATGGTTTCTGTGGTGGCTACGGAACAGGTTTTCCGTATCATTCATCAGAAAAAGACGGTCAAGTCATTAAGGGTCAACCGGAATTTACACGCTACACTGGCGAGTTGTCGAATTTGATACGCAGAGAGATGGCTGTTAGGGCTTTATGGCCATGTCCGAGTTGTCAGTTAGGAGCTGATTTTACTCCGTCGCAATGCGTCGACTGTAACATAACCCCACTGAAGCCTCGTACTATCATGAAAGTCATGACGGATATGGATACTTTCGTGATCTGTGATGAGAGTGACAAGAAAACGCGTGACGCTATTTGGTCGGTCGCCCAAGACAAAGGGTTCACACAGTCTGATTTCAATACTAATGAAAGTTTGACGCGAATTGAAGGAGTGCTTGATGCGTGGGCGGAGGGGCGTAAACCGGCAAGTTATTTACCAATAGATCTACATGTTATAGATAAGAATGATTTTATACAGGCTTGCGCCGATGTAGGCGATGGCAAACTTGCTCATCCGACCATATGGTCAATGTATGCAGAATGGAAAAATAATAAAAGTATTGATTTTTGGTTTGATTTTGTGTTTAGCATGACGCCTTACTCAAGAGTGACGGATACTGAGGTGCTAGATGCAATTGACGAGGCTCGTTCAAGACTCGTTAGATGCTATAGCGTCGACCAGTTGGTTGATATTGTTATGAAGCGAAGTTATCGTGCTCGCCAGCTTTTGCAATATGGACCAACGATGGAGGCGTTAAGAGGGAAGCTAGGTTCATGGCGGCAGATTTGATAGATTTGCATACCCACACGAACTGTTCGGATGGTGATTACGCTCCGGCTGAGCTGTTACGCTTGGCGAAAAAGCGAGGCGTAAAGACTATCGCTATCACCGACCACGACACGGTTGATGGCTATGATAAAGAGCTATTCTTGCTAGCGAAAGAGCTAGAAATTGAGCTGATTCCAGGGATTGAGTTCTCGACAATTGATGAAGAAAGCGGACAGAAAATTCATGCGCTGGGCTTAGGTATTGACCCGGATAATAAGGCGCTGAGAGAGAAATGCGTGAGGCTCCGCGCCGATCGAGTCAAGCTGATGGGCCAGATCGCAGAGAAATTGGCGGGCTGCGGCTTTGTCCTGCGGGTAGACGAGCTAGCGGCATCTGGCGAGATTATTACCAAGGCGCACATCGCGCGCGATGTTTTGGCAAATGAAGTGAATCGGTGCCGGCTGATTAAAGCGCACGGAAACATGCCGCTGCAAGGTGAATTTATTGAGAAGTGGTTGATCAAAGGCTGCCCGGCATTTGTGCCAAAAGCGAAACCATTACTAACTCATGAGGCGATTGATATAATCCATCAGGCTGGCGGGATTTCGTCGTGCGCGCATCCGAGTTTTAATGTCATGAAGGGCTTTTCATTTGAGAATATGAAACAGTTAATCTTGCGCAATAAATTTGACGCGGTTGAAGCGGTCAATATACAGTATGATAAAGAAAACGGCGATCAGCGATTTGATATGATCCGAGAATTTACGCAATTTGCGAAAGAAAACGATCTGCTGGTCACTGGCGGCTCGGATTATCATAGTGACAATCACGAACTTTGGGGAAATATGCCGAGCCTGGGTATGGCGGATGAGGCAGTGCGCTCGAGGCAGGAGATGGTAGATAACTTGAATCTGCTTACCGCTTCTCGCGCTACGACTGTTGAATAGCTAGACTTGGGAAAATATACTGCAAATCTGCAGAATAAGGTTGTCTAGGTTATTTGTTTCGTGCTTATCTTCTGGAAAGAGCAGAAACGGTACGGGACTATTTTTTATGGTACGTTTTTTGCAAATTAACACTAGTCTAGTGTTGGTGCAGAGTTGTGCGCAATTTTTCCACTAAACCATAAACACTAGATATGGGCACGCTATATATAGCGTAGGTGTAATGCGGTATACTAGAATAGAGAAAAGGAGGATGATATGGGTTGGTTGCGAAATTTCATATTTGGTACAGATCCGGCGTATGATGACGCCGGTTTGCCGAAGCAGGTGCGTGATTGGGAGGAAGCGAAAAACAGCGATATGTCGCTGCAGCCGGATAATGTGGCGGGCGATGAAAGAGAAGAAGGGCGGCATGGCGGCGACCAGCGCACGGAGCCAAACGCCTATCGAACCGTATCGGGTACGAAAGTGCTGCCGACACTCACTGTCGATCGCGTTGAGCCGCATACGTCGAATAATCTTGCAAATTTAGAGCTATGGATTACGCTACATAATCGCTCGCCGTACGACATTGAAATTACCAAGGTTGATTTGTTGAAGCAGAGCACTGATCCGGATCGATTTTTGCGCGCTGGCGAATCGCACGAAATCCGTGTGTACCACGGACAAACGCCGCGCGACCGCGCATACACTAAAGCGTATATTGACTTAAAAATTACAGGGACGGGCGACTATTTCCGCCAAGAATATATGATTAACTACGACCTGAAAACGAGCGGCGGTGCAAGCTGGTATGTGCCGGATGCATTGCGAAAATCATTGCCGCCGCGAGACATTTAAGTGGTACGATAAAGTAATGAGAATTTTTTATACTGATGGCAGCGCTAGCCCAAACCCGGGACCGGGCGGGTTTGCGGTAATAGAAAACGGCAAGCCAGTAGCACTTGGCTCGGAAGACGGCGAAACAACGAATATTCGCATGGAGGGATTTGCGCTTGTAGCGGCGATGCGGCTAGCGGCAGGGGAACCGTGCGAAATTCATACTGATAGCGAGTTTTGGATCAATGTACTAACGAAATGGGCGCCGGGCTGGAAAACAAAGGGTTGGCGCAAAAAAGGTGGCGAGATCAAAAACCTTGAGCTCGTGCAGCAGGCGTACAAATTATACTGTACGACACGGCCAAAGCTTGTATGGGTGCGCGGGCATGTCGGGCACGAACAAAACGAGCAGGCAGATGAGTGGGCGAATAAAGCGCGTCAGGGTGTGCGGTTGTAGGTGGCGGTAGGAAATAATATTGACTTTAATTTACTGTTATGATATAATAAAAAAAGTATGAACTCAGAGACACCAGTGTTCGTTACAGTGCATTCATGCTTCAATGAGGAGTCGGACCCTGATGCGTTTCGCACCTCCGTGGTTTACGATGTCAAAGTATCGGAAGGGGACGTCTTGAAAGAAGTGAATATGATAGTTGGTGATTCATCTGGGCATGGTGAGTTACTAAAAGAGGCCATTGATGAAATAGATGAAATTAGCACCTCAGGTACATTTGATACTTCGTCAGAGTTAGTTTGTGATGAGATTGCTGTGCGCTCTTGGGGTGATCCGCAGGACAGCCAGGGGAACCCAGGATATGGCGAAACCATTATTGGCATTGGATATGAAGACGAACGCCAAGAAATTAGTCAGGCAGATCAAACGGTGCTAGAGTGCCTCGGTAGCGTAGCGGCTTTTGTGACTCTTGACGTGCCGATGCAAAAGCTGATGGATGATGAAGTTATTGTGGTGTCGCCTGATGACATTGAAGAGGCGAACGAAAAATATCCCGTAGAAATCAGTCAGTAGGCTTACACTCCCAAGTAGTCTATACTAAAAAGAGTGAAACAATCTCTTGCACTCGAAATATTACTAAGTGGCGAAAGTGCATTGCTAACTGGACCGGCAGGGACGGGCAAGACGTTTGTGCTGAATCAATTTATTCGTGCGAGTAAAGATGAGGGAAAGTATGTGAGCGTGACGGCAACGACTGGGCTAGCGGCGACACACCTGGGCGGCACGACGATTCACGCTTGGGCGGGGATAGGCGTACTGGATTATCTGCCAGATCAATTTGTCGATCATATTGCGAAGGGACGGCGCGAAATTATCGAAAAAACAGATATTTTGATCATTGATGAGATTAGTATGCTGCACGACTACCGCTTGGATATGGTTGATGAAGTATGCCGTCTGGTGCGTAAGGCGCCGGACGTACCGTTTGGCGGTATTCAGGTGGTGATGTCGGGTGACTTTTTCCAGCTGCCGCCAGTGAATCGGGCAGGCAGCCGCGAGGGCGGTTTTGTGGTGCATTCGGATGCGTGGCGCGAGCTGAATCCGGTGATTTTGTATTTGGATGAGCAATTCCGCCAGCGCGAGGGTGATGCGCTCCTTGATATTTTGACGAGTCTACGGGCAAATAACCTGCGTCGTCATCACGCCGAGAAGCTGCTAGAGCGCACCGGATACGAGCCGCCAACGGACGCTGACTTGACAGAGCTTCATACGATGAATGTTGACGTTGATCAAATCAATGGGCGAAGACTAGCAGAGTTAGCAGGCGACGAAGTGCAATATACGCAGCATACCACCGGCAGCGCAAACTACGTTGAAAATTTGCAACGCAGCGTGCTTGCGCCGGTGGAATTAGTACTCAAGCTTGGCGCGCTTGTTATGGCGGTTAAGAACGATCAGAGTAAACGTTATGCAAACGGCAGTATCGGTATGGTAGTTGATTTTGAGCCGGCAACAGATTATCCAGTAGTGCAATTCCGTAACGGCAGAACGGTAGTAATGCAGCCGGATACATGGGAATTGCGTGACGGCGACAAAAAGCGGGCAAGTATCAGCCAGGTTCCGCTGCGCTTGGCGTGGGCGATTACGGTACACAAGAGCCAGGGTATGACGCTTGATGCGGCGCGCATTGACTTACGCAAAGCCTTTGTACCGGGCATGGGCTATGTAGCACTCAGCCGCGTGCGCGATATTGATAATTTGTACTTGACGGGCATAAACCGTACGGCACTCCAGATGAGCGACGAAGCGTATGCGATTGACGAGCGGTTGAAAATGCGTGCGGCAAACGATCGCGAACGATTTCAATACTTGCAAAGAAAAGCTGAGGAGCGTGCCGCTAAACCGCTAAAAAACCCGAGCAAAAAGAAATCCAGCAGCTGGTCTGAAAAAATCGCTAAAATGCGCGAGATCCACCCGAATGCGTACAAACCGTGGCAGCCGCAGGACGACGAAGCACTAAAACTTGGATTCATTAACGGCGAGTCGATCAAGCACTTGAGTACACAGCTCGGCCGCCACGAAGGTTCAATCAAAATGCGGTTGCAGAAACATTTTGGGGAAGACGCGGTGCAGTAATGGGCGTAAAGCCTTTGTGTAAGTGTTTTTCGCGTTAATATTGACTTTTATTAAATTTTAGTATGAATAAGATGAGCCTTTTTTCTGCTACAATAAAGCCATGAATACAGAACCAACTAACACGACTGAAAACGAGATGCAAGAGTCAACTGATATTTTTTTGTGGGCAAACCAGGCGGATGCACACAAAGAGGCGCTTGAGGTTGACCTATTTTTGTTTACAAAAGGCTATACGGTGTATGCCACGAATTATGCCAAGGAATTAAAGGCGCAGCTGAAAGTATTATTCTTGTACGATATGATCAGCCAAGTGCAGACAGGGGCAGCGACAGGCATGCACGTGCGCGATTTTGAAGCGGCGGCTGCCGAAGAGAACGTGCTGGAGCGCACGACGCTTGATAAAGTTGATCACGCGCAAGAGGTAATCGAGCAGATTCGCTACGGCGAGGAAAGTTTGGAAGTGTTCCGCGAAGGCGACCACGAGTTTAAGAAAGTAAAAGGGATTGTGGCGCGGTTTAGCCGTTCAGGCGCGGAGCCGTTTTTTGTGGCGAAGATACTGCCGCAATCGCAGGTGCTGAAAGGCGCAACGGCATGGATGTATAACGGCGATTCATTTCAGCCGTTTAGTGCTGATGCGGGCTTAAGGATTACGCCGGATAATCAGGTTCTAATCGCCGGTAATGACATTTTTGCATTTAGCGAGTCGAAATTCATCCGGTTATTTGGGTACGACGCTAAACAATTTGCGGTAGCAGAAGAAAAAATCGCCGAAATCGAGCAAAACTTTAAGCTGAAGTTCCCTGAAGGTATGACGTTTGACGCGCTGGTGCGCGACACAAAGTCGCTGGTGGGTAAGCTCCAAAAAGTCAATGTTGGACTAGTGACGCAGGATCAAGTGATTGAACAAGCGGACGAAATGGGCCTAGAATTGATGACGGACGAAAACACGGGCGAAATTATCATTATGGATGCGAAAGACGCGGCGAAATTCGTGAATTTGCTCAACGACGATTATGTGACGAGCGATATGACCGGTATTCGGTACGAGCTTAAAGGCAAAAAAGAACTAAAAGATGCCGCGCCAGCCGATCTGGGAGCGCCGGCTGAACTGTAGCGCTTACTATGTTGCTTATGCGTGGCAGCGGGCGCATTGCTTAGCTCTGGTATAATAGAGCTCATGAGCGAGCGGAGATTAAAGCTAAAATTTCCGAAACGGTTTTTGTGGGGCGTCGCAACGTCAGCGCACCAAATTGAAGGCGGACTGCATAATAACTGGACGGTTTGGGAGCAGGAGAATGCGAAATCGCTGGCAACGCAAGCACCGTACCAATACGGCGATTTAGATAATTGGAATGCGGTAAAACCGGCGGCAAAATCGCCCGATAATTATATTTCTGGCAAGGCGACAAATCATTACGAATTGTATGAGCAGGATTTAGATTTAGCGCGCAAGATGAATATGAATGCGTTTCGTTTGAGCATTGAATGGTCGCGAATTCAACCTGAAAAGGGCGCGTGGAACGCAGCGGCGGTTGAGCATTACAAGGCAGTGCTCGCGGCATGTAAACAACGCGGCATTGAGCCGATTGTGACGCTGTTCCACTTTACATTGCCGGTATGGTTTGCAGAGATCGGTGGGTTTGAGAAACGCGCCAATGTAAAATATTTTGTCGAGTTTGCCGAGCATATTTTGCAGGAATTAGGATCGCGGGTGCGCTATATTATCACAGTGAACGAACCGTGCGTGTATGCGCATGAGAGCTACCTGCGCGGCAGCTGGCCTCCGCAAGTGCAAAATCGGCGGCGCATGCGTGCGGTGCTTAAGAATCTTGCGGCAGCGCATAACCGTGTAGCCGACATCGTACACAGAGTGAATCGGCGCTACAAAGTGTCGGTAGCGAAAAATAGTGCGTATGTCTATCCGGGCGACGATGCGGTCCTGACGGTGCGCGCAGCAGGGATTATGCAGTATTTGCAAGATGATTATTTCTTGAAAAAAGTTGTAAAGCGCTGCGACTTCATCGGCGTGAATTATTACCAAAGTGCGCGCGTGTACGGCTACCGTGTGCATAATCCCGACATTGAGGTGAATGATTTAGGCTGGGATATGCAGCCGCAGCACCTGCAACAGGTGTTAGAGCGGCTGTATGACACGTATCACAAGCCAGTGTTTGTGACGGAGAATGGCGTAGCGGACGCGGGCGATCGATATCGCAAGCATTGGTTGGCGCAGTCAATTATGGCGATGAACCAAGCAATTGAGCATGGTGTTGATGTGCTCGGTTATTTGCATTGGAGTTTAACCGATAATTTTGAATGGGACAAGGGATTTTGGCCGCGCTTTGGACTATTTGATGTGGATTATACAACGTTTACGCGGATGCCGCGACCAAGTGCACTATGGCTAGCGCGGTTTTTGAAGCAGCAGAAGGAGATGCGAGATGGCAAACGATGAAATCACCGGCGTAAAGATAGTCGTCATCGGCGGCGGGACGGGCAGTTTCACGCTGCTGCAGGGCGTTAAACGCTACGCGAAGCATGTGACAGCGCTCGTTAATATGGCGGACGATGGCGGTTCGACAGGGCAGCTGCGCGATGAGCTGGGCGTGCTGCCGCCCGGCGATGTACGCCAGTGTTTGGTGGCGCTGAGCGATAGCCCAAAAGTGCGCGACCTCTTTAATTATCGGTTTGATGAAGGCAGTTTGAAGGGTCATGCGTTTGGTAATTTATTTTTGACGGCGCTTGAAAAAATGACAGGCAGTTTTGGCGAGGCGGTTGAACTGGCGGGGCGCGTGCTGAATATTGAAGGGCGCGTTGAGCCGGTGACGCTAAGCGATGTTACGCTGTGCGTTGAGGGTGTAGACAGGCGTCCAGTGAAAGGGCAATTCACGATTGCGCACCAAGAAATTGCAAAGCGACCGAAGATTTGGTTGGAGCCGACAGCGGTGGCGAATCCTGCGGCGGTGCGGGCAATCTTAAGGGCGGATTTAGTCGTTGTTGCGCCGGGAAATCTGTATGGCAGCTTGGCGCCGGTGTTGGTGATTGATGGAATCCGGCGCGCGCTGCACGAGACGCGCGCAAAATGCGTGTATGTGTGTAATTTAGTGACAAAGCCTGGTCCAACGGATGGGTTTACGGTGAAAGATTTTGCGAGCGAAATTGAGCGCTTGGCGGGCGGCGAGTTCTTAGATTATGTTGTGTTTAATAATGACGAACCGTCGCCGGAATTGATGGAAAAATATGCGCACGGCGGGGAATTGGTCGTGAAGTACGATCTCAACGAGCTGCGCCGGCAGCATTACGAATTTCGCGGTGTACCGATTCTTGCGAAGCAAGCGTGGACAGGGGCACAGGCGAGCGATCCGATTGCATCGGCGCGCAGCTTCATTCGGCATGATTCAGACGCGGTAGCGCGGCAGCTGATGCGCCTGTACTTTGCGTAATTTTTTAGGAAGGGCACGCGGGCAGCTTTTTTGTGTTGCTTGATAATACATGGGTAGCAAAATGTAGCAAAAAATGCTACGCTACATCATTGATAATTTGTAAAAATACCTCTGTTATTATCTTGATTTTTCCACAGTTTTGTGGAAAACATAACCACGTTGTTTCAAAAAGTCAAAAAAGAGGCTTGCGAAATACCTATAGGCCGGTGTATCATGAAACCAGTGGCAAAAACATTACCGATACACGGTAAAAACAAACACCACAAAGTAACAATACAGAAAGAAAGCAGGGGAATTATGACGCAAACCATGGTGAGCCAATCGGTAGATTCGGTAGTTGGCGCTGTGATTCGTGTTCCTCAGACCCGGGTTTCACGCGTATCGCTTGCGCTTGGCGTATAGCGGCGTCTGCTTGATGTACCTTTACAATTCGTCGACATCCTCGAGATCAACAATCTGGTAGTGAGCACGTGGATTATCGACCCACAATATAAAAATAGTCGAATGCACCTTACTCTAAAACACCTCCCAAAAACTCCACCTCACACACAAGTCTCTCAAAAGGCACCGCTTCTTAAGGACTATGAGTTGTTTGACAATTCTCCTATACTAAGCGTTGTCCGGCTTTTACAAAAACAAACACTACCTATGCGAAAACAAACAGCTCGCTACTGGTTTGGTGATCTCGAGTTTCTCTATCGTCGCCGAGAGTGGTATGATGGAGAAAATGAGTATTAAAGAACATCCACCACTTCATGTTCCAGTTCTGCTTGATGACGTTATCGCGTTGCTCACACCCCATTTAGGCGAGACTTATCTTGATCTAACTGCGGGCTACGGCGGGCATGCGCGGGCGGTATTAGCGCGAACGCAGCAGTATTCCGGTACCGTACTGGTCGACCGGGATGAGTTTGCTCATACGAATTTAAGCGAGTTTCTAGCGAAAGGAGCTCAGCTTTTGCATACCGATTTCGTGTCGGCTGCGCGCCAGCTGATTGAACAAGGTAGGCAATTTGATATGATTCTACTTGATTTGGGGGTGTCGTCACCACAGCTCGACCGAGCTAAGCGAGGATTCTCGTTCGCAAAAAGCGGACCGCTGGATATGCGAATGGATCGACGCCAATCGTTAACTGCCGCCGACGTTGTCAACACGTGGACGGTGGAGCGAATCGCGCAGATCATTCGTGATTTCGGCGAGGAGTCTCCGCGCGCTGCTATGCGATATGCGCGTAGTATCGCGGCGGCGCGGCCGCTTGAAACGACGACGGATCTTGCTCGTGCGGTAGAGCAGGCGTATCGTGGGTCATATAGGCGCACGCATCCCGCCACTCGAGTCTTTCAGGCGATTCGAATTGCCGTTAACGACGAACTCGGGCAAATTAAAACAGTCATGCCATTGCTTCCGGCGTTGCTTACATGCGGCGGAAGAGTGGGGGTGATTAGTTTTCACAGCCTTGAGGATCGAATCGTGAAGCGGTACTTCGCCGAACAGGCTGCTGCCGGCTACGAGGCAAGTCTTCGTATTATTACGAAGCGCCCCGTTAGCGGTGCAATTAACGATGTTCACAATCCGCGTTCGCGCAGTGCTAAGTTGCGCGCCGCTGTGAAAATATAACACAAACAGAAAGGGGGATGTAACCATGACGCGTCACATCCAAGTCCAAGACAAGAACGAAGCTGTGCGCAGCGTTGTTGTGCGCCGTAAGGTATAGTTTTTGCACTTTCACACGCTTAAGCGCCCCCGAAAAAAGGGGTGCTTAAGCTGCCGAGAGGGTAATACGATGAAATGAACAGAGCAACCGATGCATGTTGCCATAGTATTAACATAAACACGAAATATTCCACCACCATGCCATATCATCGAACAGTACAATTTAATAGCCGGCGCCAAGGTAATTATGGGCGTAATCGCAATACAGTTGCTTTTGCATCGGCTGTCAAGCTTGGTCCCGTGTCGCATACAGTGATCGTTGCTTTGATGATTACGATTTTAGGTCTGATATACTTAACACAGGCGACACGCGTGTCGAGCTATGATTACGCGGCGAATACTATGTCTGATAAAATTTCGTCGTTAACTGAGCAAAAGAATGATTTAGCGGTCGAAAATGCTCGCTTGACAGCGCTTCAGTCGGTGAAGGGGAGCAGTGTCGCGCAAGCAATGACATCGCCAGCCGATACGCAATACGTGAGCAAATAAGTGTATGAATATAGGTAGTCGAGGCGATACGCGGATTGGCGTGTTGGGTATTTTGACGCTTTTAGCGCTGCTGGTAATGGTAGCGCAGCTTTTTCGCGTGCAGGTACTGCAGCATAATTATTACGTTCAGTTGGCAGATAAAGAGCACATCAAAAAGTTTACGCTACGCGCGGCGCGCGGGGAAATCTACGCGATGGACGGCAACGCGCCGGCGAAACTCGTGATGAATACGACGGTGTATACGGTTTGGGTTGATCCGACGCTCGTAACAGACAAGCAGAAAGTAGTTGATGTGATGAATCGTGTGGCGGGCGGCAATGTGCGCAAAGACTTTCGTCAATATTTAGATGCAAAAAATACGCGCTATCAAGTGATTGCGACGAAAGTTAACCGCGTGCAGGCGCAGAAAATCAAAGACGAGAAGCTTGCCGGTGTCGGATTTGATGCATCAACGCAGCGCGTCTACCCGGAAGGAGCGCTTGCGAGCCAGGTGCTCGGTTTCGTGAATGGCGAAGGGCAGGGGAAGTACGGTTTTGAGCAGGCAAACGACGAAACACTTGCCGGTAAAGACGGCGAACTAAAAACTGTGACCGATGTGCGCGACGTACCGTTGACTGTGACCGATAAAAATATCAAAAAACCAGCGGTAAATGGCAAAAACATGGTGCTGACAATTGATCGCAATGTGCAATCAAAAGTTGAAGAAGCCCTTGTGGCGGGTGTAAAGCGAAGCGGTGCGACGCGGGCGAGTGCGATCGTGATGGACCCGCAAACGGGCAAAGTGCTCGCGATGGCGAATGTGCCGACGTACGACCCGTCTAATCTAAATGTGAAGGACGTGGCGGTCTTTAATAACAGTACAATTTCAAATCCATATGAGCCTGGTTCTGATATCAAGACTTTTACGGTTGCGACAGGTATTGACCGCGGCGTGATTACACCTGATAGCACATACGATAACACCGGTAAGATTAAGGTTGAAGACATTACTATTAACAACGCAACAAAGAACGCGGCAGTGACAGGAACTATTACGATGCAAACAGCGCTAAATTGGTCGCTTAACACTGGTATGGTGACGATCGCGCAGCGTTTAGGCAATGGCACATATATTACGCGTGCGGCACGCAATACGATCTACGAATATTTTCATGATAAGTTTAAGCTGGGCGAGTTGACCGGTATTGAGCTTGCGAATGAAGCGAAAGGCACGATTATTTCGCCGCTGCAGCAGGAGGGCAATGCCGTGCGTTATAGCAACATGGTATTCGGGCAAGGTATGGACGCGACGATGCTGCAAGTGGCGAGCGGCTTTTGCGCAGTGGTAAACGGTGGAACGTATTTTGCGCCGACGATCATTAACGGTACAATTAACGACGATGGCGTTTTCGCTCCAGCAGGCACAAAAGCTCAATCACGCGTCATTACTGAAGCAACATCAACGACGGTGCGCGAGATGGTTCACCAATCGCATTATGCAACGTACAATCCGAAAGACGGTTCGGAGCGCTATCTTGTGGGCGGCAAGACTGGCACATCTGAAACGATTGTGAACGGCAAATATGCCAGCAATCAGACGATTGGAACGTATTTGGGCTATGGCGGCGAGAAGGGGCAAACTCCACGTTACGTTATCATGGTTGAAATCGCCGCCAATGGCAAAGATATGGGCGGCGGTAGCGACGCGAAGCCGATTTTTAACGACATATCAAATTGGATGCTCAATTATTTAATGTTAACGCCGCAAGGCTAGACGGGGTATACTGGATAGTATGACAATCGTAAATTTCTCGAATGAATTAAATCAAACCTTTGCGTTGAGCGTGGCGGCGTTCTTGTTGGCAATGATACTAACGCCGGTTTATACGCATTTCGCATATAAATATAAATTCTGGAAAACGCAGCGTAGCGCAGCAGTAACAGGGGAGCGGCTAAAGATTTTTAATATACTGCACAAAGAGAAAATCGCACGGCACGTTCCGACAATGGCGGGCACTATCGCGGTGGTCGCTATTATGGCTATTACATTGGCGCGCAACCTTGACCGGGCGCAAACTTGGCTGCCGCTCGCGGCATTGCTCGGCGGAGCATTTGTCGGGCTGATCGATGATGTGCTCAATGTGTTCGGCTCAAATCGTAAGGATGCCGGGCTGCGCAGCTGGGTGAAGTTCGCGATGATTACTGCAATGAGTATTGTGCTCGGCTGGTTCTTCTACACGAAACTTGGCTACAATACGATCCATATACCGTACTTTGGCGAATGGCAAGTCGGCGCATGGATTATTTTCTTTTTTGTATTAGCAGTGGTGTCAACGGGCAATGCGGTGAACATCAGCGACGGGCTTGATGGATTAGCGGGCGGTTTGTTGGTAATGTCGTTTTCAGCGTTTGGCGTGATTGCGCTATTACAGGGGCATATTAAGCTGGCGGGCTTCTGCTTCACGGTAGTAGGCGCATTACTGAGCTACCTGTGGTTTAATATTTACCCGGCGCGATTTTTCATGGGCGATGTTGGTAGCTTTGCATTTGGGACGAGCTTAGGCGTTGTTGCGATGATGACGAATACGCTGTTTTTACTGCCGATTATCGGGATTTTATTTGTGGTTGAGGCGGGTTCAAGTCTACTACAAATCATCAGCAAGAAACTATTTCATCGTAAGATATTTGTCTCGGCCCCAATCCACCATCACTTAGAGGCAACAGGTTGGCCGGAAGTGAAAGTTACGATGCGCTTTTGGGTGATTGCCGGCGTGGCGGCGTTTATCGGCATGCTGATGGCGCTGAGCGGAGGGCATATTACATCGTGAGCGGTGGTCTAGCCTTATCACACCGAGAAGCAGTACGTGCTCGTACGAACCATCAAAGGCAGCGGCGGCATCGTCCCGACTATATGATCGTCATGTGCATGGGCGTGCTGATGCTCATTGGTTTGGTTGTGATGTATGCGATTGGTCCGCAGCGCGCCAATGTAATGAATGCGGCATATAATGGCTCGTATTCGGCGACATACTTTGCAGTTAAACAATTCATTAGTTTGCTCATTGCGCTTGCTGCGTTTGTCGTATTGGCGCTTGTGCCGTTCTCAGTGTTAAAAAACCAAGCGGGAAAGTTTATGGCTGCGGCACTTATTGCGTCTGCATTGCTGTTTTTGGTGGGAAATGTTGCACATATTGATACGCTCGCGCAGGCGACGCTCGGCGCGTATCGTTGGTTTAATTTTGGCAGCTTCGGCGGATTCCAGCCGTCTGAGCTAATGAAGTTTGCTGTCGTTATATTCATGGCAGTGTTTCTAGGCAATCGTTACCAGCAGGGCAAAATTAACAACCCGAAAGAAACGGTTTATCCGATGACAGGACTTTTGGCGTTATTGCTGCTTATTATTGTTGTTGTTCAGAAAGACATGGGCACAGGCGTGGCGATTGCAGCAACGGTCGTATCGATGTTCATTGTTAGTACGATGAATTGGCAGATCCTGGCAAAAATTGCAGGCGTTGGCGTTGTTGTAGGGCTTGCGCTGGTCGTGTCGTCGCCGCACCGCATGGAGCGCATCGGCACATTCTTTAGCTCGAGCAACGATGTTGCTGCAGCAGATGAACGCGATAATAACTATCACATCAAAAACGCGATGATTGCTTTAGGAACAGGCGGGTTGCTTGGGCGCGGAATTGGCAAAAGTATCCAGGCGACCGGATATTTGCCCGAGGCGGTAAATGACTCGATTTTTGCAATCATGGGTGAGATTTTTGGGTTTGCCGGCACAGTTTGTATCATTGGGTTATTTGGTATTTTGTTATTCCGCATTTTGCGCATTTCCGATCAGCTCCCCGATATGTCTATGCGAATCGCGGCAGCAGGCGTGTTTGGCTGGCTGCTTGCACACGTTGTAATGAACGTTGCTTCAATGATTGGACTGATTCCTCTCACAGGTATTACGTTGCCGCTGCTTAGTTTTGGCGGAACGAGTATGATTTTTATGAGCGGCGCGCTGGGTGTCGTGTTTCAACTTTCGCGGTATACTAATCATAAGTCAGTTAACATGAAGGAGGACGCTCGTGCGGATTTTGGCAGCAGGCGGCGGGTCGGGCGGACACGTTACGCCGGTCGTCGCAGTATTGCGTGAATTGCGGAAAATAGAACCAGACACAGAGATTCGGTTCTGGGTCGACCATGCATTTGAAAAACAAGCACGTACTGTCATGGGGGGGTACGATGATTCCATTCGTGTTGATACAATTGTGAGCGGTAAGTTGCGCCGGTATCATCACTTGAAATGGTGGCAGCAGTTGATGAAGTTTCGTACAATTACGCTACCTAATATCATCGATGTAGTTAAGGTGAGCGTTGGGTTTATGCAATGTCTATGCAAGCTAATCGCGTGGCGTCCGGACGTCGTTTTTACGAAAGGCGGATACGTGTGTTTGCCGGTTGGTTTGGCGGCGCATGTGCTGAGGATTCCACTTGTTATTCACGACTCTGACGCGCACCCCGGCTTGACGAATCGCGTTTTGGCGCGTTGGGCGGACGCAATTGGTACGGGTGCGCCGCTAAAATTCTACCCATACCCGCGCGAGATCTCGCAGTATGTTGGTGTGCCAATTATGGAAGATTTTGTACCGTATAGCGATGAGCGGCGGCGTGACGTCAAAGTAAAGCTTGGATTTGATCCGACGCGGCCGCTTGTTGTTGTGACAGGCGGCGGCCTTGGTGCACGGCGTATTAATGATGCAGTTGTTGCAATGCTGTCGCAGCTTACGAAACAAACTAACGTTATTCTCATCACCGGTGCGCAGCAATATAGTGATATTCGCGCACGCGTTCCGAATGATACTAGCAAGGTGCATATTCATGATTTTATTAGCAGCGGGCTGGTTGATATGCTTGGTGCGGCAGACATTGTTGTGGCGCGTGCAGGCGCAACGACGATCTTGGAGCTTGCGGCGCTCGCCAAACCGACGATCTTAGTGCCGAATGGCTACCTGACGGGCGGCCATCAGCTAAAAAACGCGGCGGTATACGAAGAAAAAGGCGCAGTGAAAGTAATTGATGAATTGCAATTGGACGACCACCCTAAGGTGCTTGTTCAGGCGATTGAAGCGCTGCTCGCGGATCGTGCGGCAATGGCTCGTATGGGCGCCGCATTTTTGGCCTTTGCTCATCCGCACGCGGCGCGCGATATGGCTGAGATGATCGTCCGAACTGCTAAGCGTAAGTGATATAATAAAGATATATGCTAGGAAAATTCGGAAAAGCCGTGCTGCGTCGCCGCCCGCCGCAGCCAGTGCGTCGGCGGGCAATTGATCGCGATGATTCGGCGCAGCCGGGTGATTTAACGACAGCGAGTAGCTATGCTTTCCGGCGCAACCGCACGCTAACCGGCAGTCTTCTTTCCGAAATTTCGAGCCCAAGTGAACACCGCGCTGATCTTAAGTCGCCGCGCGTGCAAGCGCATACATTACGCTACCGTCATCGTAAGCTTGTATTACGATTATTTGTGCTTTTGGCGGGCATCGCTGGCCTCGCATGGATACTTTATCAATCAGTTGTTTCGCCAAGTGTTACGCTTGTTGGCGTTGATTCACCGTCTACCGAAACGACGCAGCGCTATGAAAAGGCAATTCAGGATTACCTCGCGGCTCGTCCGTTTGAGCGGTTGCGCGCGCTGATAGATGTCAAATCTCTCGTTGATTATCTGCAACATGATTATCCAGAGATTCAGTCTGTCGAGCCGACGGTCACCTTTGCCGGGTTTGGACGCGCGAAATTTTCTATCGTCATGCGTCATCCGGTTGTGTCGTGGCAAGCGGGTGTGACTCTCGTGTTTGTCGACTCTAGCGGCGCGGCGTTTTACCGGAATGTGCCCGAGTCGCCTGTCGTGCAAGTCATTGACCGTACGGGCGTTCAAGCGACGACAAATAAGGTCCTTGTAAGCAATCGATTTTTGGAATTTGTCGGCAAGGTCGTTGGGTATTTCTCGGCGCAAAAGTATACTGTTTCAAGCGTGATTTTACCTGAAGGTACAACGCGTCAAATAGAGGTGAAACTTGAAGGGGTAGGGTATCCGGTTAGGTTGTCGATTGATCGTGCGGCAGCAAGCCAGGTTGAAGATGCGGTACGCGCTATCCGATATTGCGCCGAACACTCGGTCAACCCGGCATATCTTGATGTGCGGGTGAGCAGGCGAGCATTTTATAAATAGAAAAGGTCACTTCTCTTGCCAATTGGGGGATGTTCTATTTTTGTTCGTTTTATCGTGATTGAGCGAGTGAGAGGAGAAACTATATAAAAATATAAAATCGTATAAAAATCAAATAGGGCAGAAAAGCCAAAAAAAGATAGTGGGGGAATGTTTTTAACAAAAATGCAAATTAGCGGTAACCAGATATTTTTTGTGGATAACTTATGCGAAGACTAATTTCCTAAGAGTATAGTGTTGTTGCGAGTTGATTTTAATTGATTGAATGCGGCTGCTGCTCAAGATGTATTGACGCGCGTTAAGCGCGTTAAGCGATAGACGCAGTAGATATAATAAATAAGACGCAATTTTCGAGTAAATCCCCTACGAAAGATAAGAGTAGTTTTTTTGTAAAGTAAATTAGCGCTCACAGCAGATGGATGCTAATTCATATTCTTGCACGATATTTTAAGTCGTAAAACGGACATTGTGCGACGTTAACTCCACTACAACCCTCATCTTTCAAAATCCCGTGTTATGATAGCCTCATCATTAACTAACCTGTACGAAAGGATGAAAATACTCGTATGGACGAAAGCACTAACTCCCCTCTAAATTCAGATAATTTGTTGTCTGTAATATCACGCGTTTGGGCTACAAAAGAAGTTTCTAAGCGCACGAATAATCCCTATTATCAAATTCACATTGCATTTGGTGATACCTACACGTTTGAGGCGTTTCTCACTAAGGAGCAACTCGCGCTGATCGGTCTTGCGCAGGAACGTCGCAGAAAGGCTGAAATTGATGCCATGATTTGATCTAATCATGTTCTCCCTTTGTTCTTTTACAATAATCAACCCATGGGCTTCCAGGATAAAAGCCCTCTAAACACCTGGGTAGCCTTATTTGCGCGATAGGGCGGGCTGCTTCTCCACCATAGCATTAAGTCGCGCAAGAAAGGTGTTTGGATATGTTGCAGGCTTTTGGCGCAGGCGAAGCTGTGTTCCCTGCCGATACAATTACAACGTTCACTACTGCGGTGACCGGTGTACTCTCGGCGAACATTGGTGTGGTGATCGGTATCTTGGCGTTTGTCTTCGGTATTAAATTCATCATGCGCCTCTTTAACAAGAGTACCCGCGGTCATATGTAAACCGTGTGCCCATAACATTAACGTTGTGGGCTAAATATCTAGATTTCGTTTTAATTAATTTAACTATGATTTGTTTCTTGACCTCTTTAGAAATCTAGATATTTAGCTCACAAAGAAAGAGTAATTATCAATGAGTTTTCTACTTTTATTATCATTTATCATTTTGAACTATCAGATTTATAAGTTATCACAGCTACTTATTGTGATAGATGAGCAACGTGTTGATATTGCTCGTTTTCAAAATGATAAGTCCTCTGTGGAGTCGGACAATGGCAAACACTGAGGTTATTAATCTTATATTGCAACTGACGAAAGAAATGTTAGTTTACATGCTTCCGATTATCGGTTTACTTTCTGGCCTCATGCTTATTTTGTCGTTTTTACTTCACGTTACTATTAATGCTGTAAAGAAGTTCTAGCCATGTGGGACGTTGCAGCTGCGCATTCCTTTGCACAGAAAGTAGCTATTGTGATTACTTTTGTTATTGTTGCATTCATTGTTTATCAATTTAGGTTTACGCGTCATGATTAAGTTATTTAAGTTGTTATTCCCCTACCCTTTTTCTTATACTTCTCGATTTACTCAGTTATACGTTGTGTTTTGTTTTGGTTTTTTGTCTGCTTTTCTTGTCATTGGGGTTTTTAGATTTATTTTGTTGTTAGTTTTTATATTAATGTATTCGTGTTATCGTACAGAATTTTCTAGATATAGGAGTAATCATCATGACGAGCATTAAGCGGTGTATGTTAATTGCTTTAGCGGTATTATTGTCGTTATCTAGCGTTATTGTGGTTTTTTCAGAGGAATCGTTTGCAGCTAGTAAGTATGACGAAGTGTATCGTAAGGCTGAGAATCTTGAAGTTCGTTATCCTACTGGTGATAGTCGTTTTCCTAAAATTGATGTTACAGACTCTTGGGGTCCTATGATTTTTTCCACAGAGTCTAAGATAGTGAATCGTGATTATGGGAATTTTAAGTTATCTGATGTTTATCATAAGATGTATGATAGTTGGAATAAGGCGCTTGCTAATGGCTCCTATGCGGTTTCACTATTCGAGTCAGAACCTGTGGGTGTTTTCGGTCGTTTTACACAGGTTGTTATTCACTGGACTGAAGATAAATCTTTATCTCTTAAGTGGCATGAAAATAGTATTTCGTTATTTTCTAAGGGTAATAAAAAGCCTGTTTATCAGGCGCATTTAGCTTATCTTTGTAAAAAGGTTGTATGTAGTGAGGGTGATCCACCTCGTGACTATGTGGTTGGTGTAGTTCCTGAATTTGATACTAATACTGGTGAGTTAGATACTTCTTCTGCTGGTCGTTTCTTTTCATCTCGGCGTGGTTATCATTTTTTAGGTTTTTTGGCTAATATTACTGATGAAAATATGAATTATCCTGATGGTTATGAGGGACAAGAGATTAATAAGACATATAATAAAAAGTCAGTTCTTCGTCCTGATTTTAAGTATGATTTGAATGGTATGACTTTGGTGGCTACTGATCATAAAAAGGATTTGCCTAAAGTCGCAAAAGATTCTGATGTTGGGTATTATAAATGGACAATTTTATGGTCTGTTTTTATTTGTCCTGATGGTTGGGATGATCATAAGTCGAGGTGTGATACTCATGGTGATGCATATGATACACAACGTACTAATAAAGATGACACGTTTACGTATACATTTGATAAAAAGATGGATTATGTTATATCTGCTGAATATGTGCCGGTGTTCTGTGTAAGAGAAGTGTTGAATGGTTCGCCTTGTAGAAGTGTGTCATTAGCTGAGATGGCTGGTAAGCAATATGCTGAAGATTATGAACTTGGTTGGACATATGTGCATTTGAAAGTTGATGGCAGTATACAATCTGGCGATACTCGTGACGCTGAGTGCAATGAGATTGGTTATTGTAAGCCAAAGTCCCAATATGAAGATTGTTCAAAGTATGGTGTTGATAAGCTTGTTGATTTGGTTGGTTGTTGGGTGCGTAATGCATTGATTTGGTTTTTGTCATTTATAAAGTGGTTAATAGTACCTTCTACTTCTGATTTGCAACGTTCAGTGAATGATTTAGGTAGAACGTTAAGCGGTAAACTTGGTTTTTTATGGTATCCGTTTGAGTGGATTTTTAAGTTATTTACTCAGTTTACACGTTCCGCTAATACTTGTTCATTTGGTGTTAGTGGTATACCATTTGCTGATATAAATGGTAGATTTTTTGGCAATCGCGTACATTTGTCTGTGTGTTCTGCTGAGCGCGATTTACCTCAAGTTTATAATGTCTCGGTGTTTTTTATACGTATAATTACAGTGTTTGGTTTGTTATATGCGTTATACCGTCGTATTATAGCAATGCTTTCTGTCGATCGAGCAATATCATTTGCGAGGGGTGATCATAAATGATAGTTAGTTTATTGCTGTTTGTTGCAGTGGCGATTTTGAAATGGATTTTATCTATTCTACCTTCCCTTCCGTCAATGCCGAAAGCAATTACTGATGTATTGGATTTTCTTCATACGTTCTTGGGCTCTATGTTTGGTTTTGTTGTTCATATTTATGGTGTGCCGTTAGTTTTTGTGGTTGTTTCTTTGCTAGTTTCGATATTTTTATTTAATCAAGGTTATATGGTTGCTGTATGGATTTTGAAACGTATTCGTTTATGGAAGTAGGAGGTTGTGATATGCTAGTTGTATAAATAACTGAAAGGTAAAATAAAAATGCAAAATATGGTGTATGATAGTGCTGAAAACTCTATTCGTGGTGATTTAAGTACTAATACTAATACAACAACTTACGTATCAAAAACTGATACGTCTAATAATTTTGTTCCTGCTATTCTTGCTTCTGGTTTATTTTTGGGTGTGATGTCTTTGATTTTATTTTTTGTAGTTTTAATTAAGTTTTGGAATATGATGTGCGATGTAAAAGATATAAAAGGTCAGTTGCAAGAGATTCTGGACAGAAAGGATTGTAATGCCCAATTATCTGCCCCTATTAACCAAGTCCAAGAAAATAACGATTCAGACGATTCTTGATGATATAAATTCTCGAAAGGATAAAGATTTATTCCGTCCGTCTGGTACGCAGGTATATGTTGGTCGCCAGGGTTCTGGTAAAACTGTTTCTGCGGTATATCATGCTATAAAATTAAAAAAGCGCTATCCGAAGTGTATTATTGTTTCAAATCTTAAATTAAACTTTCTTGAGGCGGTTGACGCGATTGATTATTTGCGCGACTCTTCCCTTTTTAATCCAAGAAAACAATATGTATTATTTAATTCAATGTACACGCTTGAGCGTGTTTTAGTTGGTGTTAAT
Source organism: Candidatus Saccharimonadota bacterium (assembly GCA_905371715.1). Lineage (GTDB taxonomy): Bacteria > Patescibacteriota > Saccharimonadia > Saccharimonadales > Saccharimonadaceae > Saccharimonas > Saccharimonas epibionticum. The sequence continues at coordinate 76,665 of CAJPLV010000001.1, forward strand.
AATGGTAAATTTGGTGTTGTTTATATCATAGATGAGATACATACGTATTTTAATGCGTTAGACTCGAAAAACATTCCGATGTTTGTATTTACGGAAATATCTCAGCAACGTAAGCAACGGAAACTTATAATTGGTACGTCACAGCTATTTATGCGCGCTGCTAAGCCGTTACGCGAGCAATGTGATAATGTTATCGTCTGTACTACTTTTTTGGGCGTCTTGACGCTCCAAAAAGCTTATGATGGTGAAACTCTTGAGCAAGACTATAGCGGGCGTCTGATTGGCGATAAACGTAAAACCGGTTTCTTTATTCACACAAGAGAAATACGGAATGCTTATGATACGTATCAAAAAGTTGTATCTGGTAAAGACCAGCTCGATGCAATTGAAAAACCAGTTCAAATTGAAATAAATGGAAAATTGCTAAAACGGTAAAATATCTGTCGGGTGATGTCAAGGTTACCTTGACGAGCCCGACAATGTGTCCCTACTTGATAATAGGGACACATTGTGCATAGTAGACACGCGATGTCTATAATTCATTACGCTAATTTGGGGGTATAAATTATGTCATACTATAGTAAAGAGTCTGATGTTCGTGTAGTGTCAGATGTTGTGAAAGAGTATCCTTATATGATTCGTATCTACATTTATCATAATTCATTCCCTATCAACCCTGCCCCTAAGTTGATTGCAAGTCGTAGAAAAGATAAGCCCGACGATGTTGATATTATTCGCTCAATTCGTCGTACGCGCACAACGATTTATGATTTAATTCTATCTAATAAGTTCGATTATTGGTGTACATTTACTTTTTCTGCAAAAGTTGGTGACCGTTTCGATGAAAAGTATTGCCGTCATACTATGATGGTTTGGCTGCGTAATCAGCGTCGACACTCTCCTAACTTGAAATATCTTGTTGTTCCTGAATATCATAAGCGGTGTGAGGATTGCGTGAATGCTAAGGTTAAAACTTGTATTCATCCTGATCGACCAAAAGCTGTGCATTTTCATGCTCTTATTGCTGATTTCAATGGTGCGCTTCGTCTTACGAAATTACGTACAAAAGCGGGTCAAAAAGTATATAATGCTACTGGTTATCGTTCTGGTTTTACAAAGTTTGTTGAGTTGTACGATACTGAGAATCCCGAAAAGCTTGCAAATTATATGACAAAATATATCACAAAAGATATGCCAAAGTTTGGCGGTAAAAAACGCTATTGGGTGTCTCAGAATTTAATTCGCCCGAAAAGTACAGTTAATGGAATATTCGCGTTTCGGCTTGAAAAGCTTATTTGGAATAGGATGCCTAAGTACGTTACTAACGATTTCGAGGTTATGGAAATTCCGAAAACTTCAGGTATTGCGCTTACGCGTGATGTGCAGGGTCACTTATTAGAGGTCTCTCCGACAGCCTCTACGGATGAGAAAAAACGCCTGGCTGCAATGCGCAAGAGATCGCGCGAGGGCGTGGATATATTTGCGCATTCACCAAGCGTTTGTACTTCAATTAGCCGTTAGGCGTATTGCGAGCATGAAAAAAGGCGCTCAAGCGGGTTGCTCAAGCGCCTACTTTTATTGTAGTATTTCGTACCAAATTTTTGTTGCTTGTTCTATTTGGCTACGTCGTTCCCTGCTCTCTTGATACAGGTTATGTATGTCTGGTGTTGTCTCTCCATAGAGCCATTTCCACCAGCTTAAGAGTAGATTGTATAGTTCTAATTCTGTTCTTGGTGTTTCGTCTGTGTTGACGTTTATCCCCAGCCCTGTGTTTGTGAATATTCTGATTCTCATAGCATAAATCCTTTCTTATTATTCTTGCTATGCGGTCGGGTTATAGGGTTTCAAAATTAAAAACATATGTGGAAATACAGAGGATTATGCAGCAACTAAAAATATAAAATTAATAATCCCCTGCTATTCGACATTGTTTTTTATTTTAACCCTATATAATAAATCGACAGCAAGAATAAAAACGTTTGGTTGTAAATTCGTCAAGTATTTTTGTAAATTTTACATTCTATATTGTACGACGCTACATAACAGAGGTAGTCAAGGTTATCACACCGGACATTGTGCGACGTTAAGTCTATGTGTAAAACATGAATGAGATTGCGTCCCTTTTGTTACTGTTTGGTTGATTCCAAAGATTTATTGCCTCACAACTTTTTAGTTATTTTATATTTACCCTGCCTTTTATGTATGTATGAGATTTTGTCTTTATGCACGTATTTGTTTGTATTTTGCCATCTTTATGCTAGTTTTTCTCAAGCTTATTTTATTAGATTTCATTATGTATATATTTATTGTAACTACTTACATCTACAAAAATCCAAACTTTTGCGTTTGAGCTTCCTGAGCAAATCGTTAAAATTAAAATGTTCTATATTTGTTCTAAACCTGTTGGTTGCTGGACAAAATATAGATAGGTAGGGCTAGTCCTTGTCGCTTATCGATTAGCTTTAGTAGAGTCTCGCTTACTCATGCGATAAGGTTATACATCACAAAGACCAGATCTCTAAATAACACTCCAAATTACTATAAGCATAAGTTAGATGTTAGAACTATCAATTTTAGGTGTACTCTGGTTTTCAATGCGGCGCTGTATTTTTTCAGTATCTTCAGCTGCTGGAAAATCCTCTGGGTTCATACCTTGCTGATTGCGAATAGTCGTTCTAACTGCGTCATTATTATCGTTATTGTCATGAAGCACAGCGTTATACGATGATATCCCGTAATTCTCTATATTAGCTGCCGTCATTTCGTTCGCCAATGTTTTACCTGCCAGCACAACGTTGTGGGCTTTATTAGCCCAAGGTTTGTTTCTGGTGTTTAGCTTTCTTTTCATCTGCTTATTAGTTTTGCCGCCGAAGAAAGACTTATCGCCCTCGCCTTTTATTCTAGCTAACCCTCTTGAACTAATACCCGCCTCAATGATACTAGAGGATAATCTCTTGTCTGATTCGGAAAATTCACGCCGACGAGCAAGTCTGTCCATGTCTTGTCTATATTTATCTGACATCTCCTGCTTGCGTGTTTGAATAGCAAAATATGCCTGAGCCTCCGCAATCTTAGGTTTTTTAACGGGACTACCGTTTTGAGCAATAATATAACATGCAAAACGCGTAAGCTTTATATCATCTATAGCTCTTGGGTTGCCGTACCCTATAGAAACCATTTTCGACACATCTCGAAAATGGTTTTCCACAGGAACACCTGTTTTAGATATTGCTATTTTAGCCCGTGTAATTACTGGAATGAAACCATCCCACGCCCCGTATTCAAGAGCTTCGCCAAGCTCCCTAGCATACCAAAACTCACCTTGCTTATCTTCATGCTTGATAGACTCGAAAATGCTATCACTTTGTTTGATTTTTAGCTCGCTTGCCATATCTTTATTATACCAAAAAGCTCATCGTGATTATTATAACACTACTGTAAAACGGCTCAATGATCATGATTCACCGCCCGTCCGTTTCAGTACCATTCAATATAACACTACTGTAAAACTCGTGCAGCGTATATACCCTCTATTTACGTGTTTCAGTACCATTCAATATAACACTACTGTAAAACGCCCTACCGTGGGGGTCGCTCTCCACCCCTGTTTCAGTACCATTCAATATAACACTACTGTAAAACTGCAGAGAACGCTGCGTTCACGGTGATCACGTTTCAGTACCATTCAATATAACACTACTGTAAAACGCCAAAACAGCGGCATGTTGGCATATTTGGGTTTCAGTACCATTCAATATAACACTACTGTAAAACAGCTACTCCCTACTAGAGCTAGTAAATAGAGTTTCAGTACCATTCAATATAACACTACTGTAAAACGTATAGCAAAACGCAAGCGTTCTGTCAATAGTTTCAGTACCATTCAATATAACACTACTGTAAAACGAAAAAACGACGCACCCGTATCAATTACCGGTTTCAGTACCATTCAATATAACACTACTGTAAAACAAGTTGCGCCGGTATCATCACTTGAAATGGGTTTCAGTACCATTCAATATAACACTACTGTAAAACACCGAGGATCAAGAGCAAGAAGCGTTTGTAGTTTCAGTACCATTCAATATAACACTACTGTAAAACCATTTCCTCTCTTTATAGGTACGGATACTAGTTTCAGTACCATTCAATATAACACTACTGTAAAACTAGCGTTGCTTGTTAATCTTGGCTGCGGCTGTTTCAGTACCATTCAATATAACACTACTGTAAAACGCGCAATCACTAAATCAACCGGTTCGCCCTGTTTCAGTACCATTCAATATAACACTACTGTAAAACCTCAATTGTGAAGTCTTACAGGGGTGAACGTGATAGCGCTTACCCTGTTGTTATTATGAATTGGTACTAAAATCATACAAATCGTCATCAATAGCGAGAATATTCTCCTCGTTTAACTTGTCTTTACAGTTTTTCTCAATAAAAAGTACTGAAAAGTGATTGTTTTCTAGATATTGTAAAAGAGCTTGCAACTCGCTGTGCGACAATAATTGGCGCTGGTTTATCAAAATAACTAAACGTTTTGATAATAATTGCTGCGCTGAATCTATAATACCATAAAGTTTATCAAGATAGTTATTCCCTGTGTTGGCTTCTAGTCCTACGTGTGCCATTTTCAAGAGGTCATTGATAGATATTTCTGTTTGATAGTTCAGATTTTGCGAGAATCCAGTATTTATGGCGCCGAGGATATCCAAAATACCTGTCTCTATTTGTGCTAATTTTACTGCGTCGATGTCGCTGTTGTCTTGAATATTTTTGTAGAGGACCGCCGTGATGGTTCGATTTGCTAGATCGTATGAATATATATCGGTGACAATCAGAATGTCTTTTGCGAAATTCAGAGGGTCGTGGTTGCTATCGTAAATAACGGTACGATTGTTCCCTTCCTTCTTAGTGTATGTGTCAAGAATGTCTTCAACAACTCTCCTGAAGAACAAGTCATTGCAGATTACTAAGGTTGCGATACCACCATCGCTTGGTATGAATAGTGTATTATCGAATCCTGAAATGCTAATATTCATAAAACCACTGTCCTATCGGTACTTTGAATCGATAACTCCTCATACTCCCCTGCTAAATATTCCATTGAGGCGAATTGCCGCTCGGTTATCGTCAGTAGCTGGACGACACCGTTATCGGGTATAATTTTCCTTAGCCTGTCGTAGGTTGATTTTTCATTGGTGGAGTTGAGTACCAGCTTGCTATAGACGGATTGTTGCATCATGACAAAGCCTTCTCGGGTAAGCTGTTTGCGGAATGTCGCGTATATTTTGCGCTCGCGAGCGCTAACCATTGGTAAGTCAAAAAATAAAATCATTCTCATATAGCGTACTTTCATAATTATGTTAAATCGTATTCAGGTAGCTCTTTTTCGCTACTCTCTTCCATCGCTCTAAAAAATAACTTGACGTAGATATTGATCGCGTTTGATAAGAACTGTTCTTTGCCGAGAATGACAACTTTGTGATTGAGGATGTCAATGAGGCGGCTCTTGAAGAAGTCGTCAAACGCAAAGCTCCGGCATTTATACACCTCACGGTCAACAACAGGACGAAACGGCTCCATGAGGTCGCAGGTGAGATTAAAAGGATTGTATTCGTTGCAATGATTAACTCCCATGGTTGTCGAATAGCCGGCGGCGGTTATCTCCCTATTGAATGCCGAGAGAAGAATTGCATAGCCATAGTTGAGTGCCGCGTTTATGTCGCTGGAGCTATCGCGCGAAAACTGCGGACCGAACAATTCCTTGAAATAGAGTTTGGCGGCGTGTGCCTCGCGATTGGTGGTGTCTCCTGGTAAAACTGATGTGGCAAAGTTCATAAGTATTTCGCATGTTGTTTGATTTGCAGTCTTTTTATAAACTACTTGAGCTTGTTTAATGATTTTTTGAGTGATAATTCTCTGCCATATGCAGTCTTTGGTTGATTGTGGCCACTGGCTTTGGCGACGCATTTGTTTGCTGGCATTATGCGCGCCGTAATACGGTATTATCTCGCTGTATGGATTGCGCTGGTGATCGCAGAATATTATTTTCACCTTGTAGCGAGCCAACTCACATAGCAAGTAGGCTGTTAAATTAACAGCGGTATTTTCAATTATCAAGGTGCCAATTTCGCTAATATGAAGAGCTTTTTCGCTGCCATCACTGATGATAAGCATGTAGTCGTTTTTATAGCTTAGCTTGCAGCGATTCTTGACGATGACGGTTCGCCAAGACATGCCTAACGGTCCCGCCCTAATGTTTTTCCGTCTAATTTTCGGCGGTGCAGCCCAGTGATAGATTCGTAAACGAAGGTCAGCTTGGTTGGATCAAGGGATTTGCCCGCCATACGACCAAAGGAGTTTGGTAGACCTAGCTCTGGAAATACAGGTTTCTTTTCGCTGCCTTTCATATCTACCCTATCGGAACCAGCATGCGTAGCTCTTAAGACCAGGCCAATGACTTTGATTTTATCATCTAGTGATAGTTCGCTGTATTCAACTAATGCGCTCTGGGCATTATGGCCAGCATCACCAAATTGCTGGTATTGATTAGCGAGCTTCTCGGCATAAATTCCCCAAAACTTCTCTACTCCGCTAATAACTCTATCTCTTTTTTCTATTTGTCTATTGCGCTTGCGTTGTAGTTTATTGTCGTCGGCAGCCTGTTCTTCTGAAATTGTCACATGCGGAATTCCTTGTTTCAATACTATTGCTATAGCGTATTCGATGTCATAGGGCAATTTCAGTTGTTTGGCATTAGTGACCTCGCTGCTGCCAACGATGAATTGCTCATTGCCGTCATATTCAATTTTCTGGTTTATTGGTATTTTTGGAACAAGAACTATAACCTGCCTGTAATTTTTACGAAGATATTCATTGATTGAGCCTGGTTTGGTTTTTTCTAGCGTGTAAACTTGAGTTGGCACGCTGATAATCTCGTTTACAAAAACATCCTTGTTACGCACCTGCTTAAGATATCTTATGGCCATAAAATAGGCTGCTTTTCTCCCTGAATATCCACCGTATTTATCGACCGGCAGGTTCGATTTTCTAGTAATCATGGTGGCGCCAGAATCTTTACCGTAAATAGTCTGGTCGTAGAATTGATTGTCGCCAATTTCAGTTTTCTTTGTAATCAGGCAGTCATTGTATTTCATCGTTCGGTCTATGACATCGTGTGCGGTTTTACTCTGCCAGATAATTTCACCGGTATTTGTATTAGTAAAGTCATAGTTCATTGACGCGAGGATAAAGCTGCTACGATCCGTATCGGTTTGTCCTTTAGATTTGAATTTCATGTATTCACCGTAGATGAATGCGTTATCTAGTTTTGGATAGCGAATTTTTATGTACTGAGCCAGGGTAGCGGCTAGATAGGCGTCTTTGGCATGATGCAGGTCGTTAATTTCTCGGCATTTTGGCAAGTCATGGATGTGACGGTACTCAGAACTCATACCAGCGCGGATCGTGAATACCTCTGTTGATGAATTGTGGTATTTTTCGGTCAGCATTCTGGCGAGGTGTTTGGTGATTTGCCGCGTCTCAACAAGCTGACGGTTGACAAATCCAGCAACGCGGTCTTCAGACAGTTGCTTTTGGCTCGCTAGACGTTGAAATTTAAGCTGAGACATAAGCTTAGCATTTTTTAGAGATATCCAAATTGGGCGCATATGGTTTTGGATATCAGGCGCGATAGGATAATCATCAAGTTTTCGCTGGTTTTCTTTGCGTAGCACTAACACAGTATTGTCTAGCGAATCGTCTTTGGTTAGCGACCGCGGCAAGATGTGGTCAATCTCACTGTCTCGGAGGTCGTTTTCAATATCAAGCGGCTCGCCTGTATAAGCGCATTTGCCATTCTGGAGGAAGTATAGGTAATATTTTTTCCGATCAAGTTTATCTTTATAATCAGCTAATTGCGATTTTATATCAGATTTAGTATATTCTTTGCCGTAAAGCTCCTTGTACATTTTTTCAAGCTGGCTATATCTGCTTTTGGTCCTGACCTTTTCATCTTCATTGCGTGCCATCTCGATGCTAATCAACTTTGGTTCGTAGCCGATTGTGTCGACAATCTCGTCAATAATCCTAACGCTTCGCCACAAAGCACGTTTGATGCCAGGCGATCCGGCGAGTTTTTTAATGTCGTCGTAGGCTATGTCTGTGCGCTGGTCTGCCGACAAGATATCGTCAATAATCTTTTTGAACTCGTATCGATCGCTTTGGATGATCTGTATAAAATTATCTTTGGAGTGGCGCATCGTCTCTATGACGGTTAGTTCGCCGTAAGGCGTATGTGCGATAATGCCGTCAAGAAGCTCGCGAGACAGTCGTCCCCAGCCGCTATAATTTAGCTTCAAAATAGCGCGAAGCTGGTTCTCGTTAAAGATATTGCTATACTTTCGTAGCTTCTTAGCTAGAATCCTTTTATCTTCAAACAAAGTGATCCACTTGATAATCTCTTCAATGGCTTTTTGATTGGTTGGCGTAATTTCAACACCGATTTTGTTTGTAAAATCAAGATAAGACTTACGCGATGAAGCAAACGATTTCTCTTTGGCTGTTCCAGAAATAACAAGAGAGTCAGTGTTGTATATCTGGTTGTCATAGAGATATTTGACGAGCTTTTTGTAAGTGACTGAAGACTCTTTGGTGAATAGCTCATCAACGATGCGGTTCTGGACGTCAGAACTCAGTCTTTCGCCGTTGACGGTTACGTTCTTTAATTCATTGCGAACTTCGTATTCCTGATAAAGCAGCGAATTTTTAGGGAGAACCTCTTCGTCTGGCAGACACGTACAGTTGTTGCGCATTCGGTCAATGAATTTCTCGGCGGAAGCTTCGTCGTCTATTATTTCATCGAAATTCCACGGATAGATCACGCCATCTTTCTTTTTGACTGACCATGCAAAATCACTACCAGTTTTGAGCGGTCCGATATAGTACGGTAATTTGAATGTGAATATACTAATGATTTTATCGCGATTTTGAGCCAAGAACGGGTAATATTGCGCTTGGTTGTCGATGATTCTTTCAAGCTCATATTGGTGAATCTGATGCGGGATAGCGCCGTTATCTCGGATGCGTTGCCTAGAGAGAAATTCCTCTAGCTCAGCCCGCTTCTCAAATCGCTGGTAGCGCGGGTCATCCTTGGCAACTTCGCCGAGCTGTTTTTTGATGGATTTGTATAAATCATCGAGATTTCGCTTGTGGTTGTTATATAGCTCAAATTCGGCGGCGTCGCCATGAAAAAACGTCTTGTATTTTTGGGGTAGAAATTCGTGAAATAGCGCTTTAAGGTCGGATAAATCTTGACGATAGGCATCATATTTTTCAATCATAATGTCAGACAGACAGCTATCTTTTCTGATGAATTGACTGAAAATTGTCCATTGATAGACTGATTCTAAAGTCTCTACGAGTTCGTAGCGATCGTCACCGATTGCAGCCGCAATTTCATCGCGTTGCTCCTCGTAATTTTTATTCGAGAATTCCTCTTTTACTTCGAGAGAGTCGTCCTCGAATAGTTTATTGGCGTTCCATTTTAGACCGATAGCTGCGCCGACGGCTTCGCTGACAGCCCTCTTGTTGTCAGGAGATGGCTGTAGTAGATTGATGATGTCTGATTTTCTGGCACTACGTGATAGGGAGCGGTCAAGCAAAATAGCTTTAACTTTTTTAGCCATTGATTCGTCAGCGCCAATAAAATCTATAAACTTCTCTAGATTTTGGTTGTCGAATGATGAAATTACATTATCTACTTCGCCCTCGACTAAGAAATTGCCGCGGTACTTGATAATGTGATGAAGAGCTAGGTAGACTAGTCGAATATCTTGTTTTGCAGAACTGTGAAATAGATCGCTGCGCAAATGATAAATTGTTGGATATTTCTCTCTATATGATTTGTCGGTGAAAGAGCGGTCGGCGAATAGAATATTGGCATTTAATTCTAACGCAGAGTTTTTGTCGCAAGAGTGGAGCATTGACTCGGATAAGCGAAGATAGAAATGTGGGTCGACTTTCTGCATCTCATTGTCAAATATTTGTTGGAGTAACGTAATACGCCGTTTTCGCCTAGCAAGCCGCCGGCGCGATGAGCGAAATGACCGTCGAGTGGCTGCTTTTTGCGCCTCATCAAACAAATGGGCACCCCACATGTTTTGGTGCTTGTATTTGCGCAGATCAAAACCTTCATTTATAACTGCCCAGCCGACGCTGTTTGTGCCAATATCTAATCCAATAGAATACGGTTGTTTCATCGTAAGTCCCCTTTTAATTATTTTTAGTATATCGCTTATTTTTGGGGTTTACAATATTGTTTTAATTGGCTATACTTCTACTGTACCGTTTCGGTACCTCAATATAACACTACAGGTTAAAATAAAGCATTAGCTAAAATGTTTCTATAAAGATTCGGGCGGTAGGCCCGTTTTTTGTTTGTTATCTTTTTCTTTCAAATCTTTTTTATATAGCAAAAACAAAACCCCGCCCTCGCTCTCTTTCATGCGACTGTAATAGAAACCATTTTTTGCTAAGAAGCTCTTTAGGCCTGGCATTTTCTGGGGCGCTTGTGTTTGTAATTGCGTTGCGTCGCGTAATGCTGCTTCAGTCTCGACTAGTTGTAATAATCGCGTACCAACTTTTCGGTGGCGGTATTTTTCTCGTACGGCGATTAGTTCCAAATTTGTTATTTTAGGATCGTTTGGGTCCTGGCTATAGATAATTGTGCCAACTGGTTTGATAGTATTGCTGCTTTCATCGATGTATCTGGCCAGTGCAGCGGCACACTCACCCAAGTATAAACGCTGCGTTAGGTCGGTAGCTGCTTCCATGAAAGCATCTCGGCCTAGTATGTCTGAAATTGGGCCGCAGATGCTGGGCTTGCATAATAGATCGATAATCTCGCCGACTTGAGCGTCATGAGCATGCGGCGTGGTGGCTATTTCTAACGGTAGAGGCATAGCAATAGTTGATTACGAATTGGAAGTAGCTGCCGCTGGAGTTTTGCGCCGGCGGCTGCGAGTGCGTTTGCGCTTTGGTTTCGCGGCGGCGTCATTGCTTTCAGATTCACTCTTGCTTGGCGTGGGTTTTGCCGGCGTAGACGAAGTGCTTGCAACTGCCTTTGCTGACGGTTTGGCGCGTCCATGGTCAATCTGTAATACGCCAGACTCAATGGTTGGCGATAGCGCCTTTTTCGAAACGTTCACCTCCCCCGCTGGCTGTGGCTGGGTTTGGTTTTGCGCTTGCTGGCGGGCGGCGCGATCGGCGGCGCGCTGTTCGGGTGTTTTTGGCGGCGTGTAGGCCGGACCGGGGCGCTTGACGGTGAGATTTTCGGGTGGCAACATACGCTCGTTGATTTCGGCTTCAATTTCGGATCGTTGGCGCGAATAATGCTCGCGCGTCCATTGAATGATCCGCCCCGTATTGTCGTCTTGGTAGGTTGGCAGATTTAACGTTTTCGCGCTAAACGCTGGCGCTTTTTCGCCGTTGATTACCATGTTGATGATGAAATTGCGGTTATGCATTTGCAGGAGATCGTTTGGTTCAAACTGCGGCTCAAATTGTTTAGCGAGGATCGGGCTGTCGTCGGCGGAGACGCGGAATGAAATCATTGTACCAACATTGCCGAAGACGGCGTCACGTACTGTGTCTTGCATTTGGCTGATATATTGATTCGCAACAGTAAGGTTGAGCCCGTATTTGCGCGCCTCGGACAAAATCGTTGCAAAGCTATCGGTGGCGAAATTCTGGAACTCATCGACATATAAGTAGAACGGGCGGCGATCTTTAACATCGGGAATATCGCTGCGGCTCATAGCGGCGAGCTGAATTTTTGTGACGATGAATGAGCCTAAGATGCCGGCGTTATCTTCGCCGATCAAACCTTTGCTTAAGTTAACGATGAGGATTTTGCCCTCGTCCATGATTTGGCGAATGTTAAACGTTGACTTTGGCTGGCCAATAATATTACGAATGATCGGGTTCGCCGTAAAGGCGCCGACTTTGTTGAGTACCGGCGCGATTGCTTCTGCTTGGAACTTATCCGTCCAGCTGGCAAATTCAACATTCCAAAATTGCAATACGACAGTATCTTGGCAGTAACTAAGCGTTTCTTTGCGGAATTTTTTATCGGTGAGCATGCGCGTAATGTCAAGCATCGTAGTTTCGGGGCGGTCAAGAAGCGCGAGGATTGTGTAGCGCAAAATATATTCAAGGCGCGGCCCCCAACTTTCGCCAAACATACGCTTCAATACGCCAATAACTTCTGAACTGATATTATTTTTTTGCTCAGGATTTGTCACTTCAAGCGGGTTGAAACCGAGCGGAAATTGCGTATCGGCTGGATTGAAATAGACAATATCTTTCAGGCGCGATCCTGGGATGAAGCGCATATTGTTAATTGCAAAATCGCCGTGCGGGTCAATAATCGCATAACCTTGCCCGTGGAAAATGTCGCTAAGTGCAAATAGTTCAAGCAACCCTGACTTCCCTGCTCCCGTTTGCCCGATGATGTAGACGTGGCGCGAGCGGTCGTAGCGCAGCATGCCGAATTGGTGGTTGATGCCGCGAAAATTCGTCATGCCGAATGCCGAAATATTTTCGTCTTGCGCTGGATCGCCGGTGAGAACTGGCAGCTTTGCCGGCGGCTCGGCGGTTTTGGTGCTTGCCCAGACGATGTTTGGCGTCTCAACATTGGTGTGCGGCAAATGGAATACGCTTGCGACCTCCTCAATATTCATCAAATAACCGCGGTCGGCAAACAACCGCGTTTTGTATTTAGCAAGCGCTTCTTTGGCAAAACTGTCGTTTGTCATCTTGAAGCCGTTGAGATTGGTTGAATTAAATTGCTTAAATGTGCCAACAATCCCCTGCATACGCAGACGCGCGTCGCTGACGCTTTCTCCCAGATAAGCAACGCGGATTTTTACTTGATAGCCAAGTTTTGTTGCTTTCTTTTCAGCTTCGGCGATGCGTGTTTTATCGCGCTCGGATAATTCTTTCGCTGTGCCAGTTCCCTGCTCTGGCGGCGCCCACAATGCCTCAATCAAGCTGGCAGCCCATCGTCCGCCGCTGCCTTGTCCGAATAGATTGAAGCCGCCCGTTTTGATTGATGTAATCCAGCTGTCTGCTGCTTTGTGCCAGTCGTCGCGCACTGGACGTACGAGCATTTGAATCCAGATTTCCTCGTCGGTGTCTTCAAGTTTGGCAAGCGTGCCGGTAATACCGGCGAGCGGGTCGACTTCAAAGCTTTGGAATGTCTTAATCGGCAGGAATTCTCGATCAGTTAGCGATAGTTCTGACGTATAGACGACGGTATGGTGGCGCTCGTGCGTGACGTAATCTTCTTCGGCGGTGTGAATTTGTACCTGTGGATACTGCGCATAGATTTGTCCTTCAACGAAGCTTTGCAGCGCCTTCGGCGTCCAGACGTAGAATTGAATGCGTCCGCCGACCGAGGCAATTTCAAAGCTGAGGTGCTCTTGGTACCCGCCATTCGCCCTGAGTTCGCGCGCATCGCGCAAAATACCGTGCAAGCTCGCAAACATTTGCTCGGCGGCGAGCTCTGACTTGTCGTTTGTTTTTGGAATTTCAAGCATCAACAGAACGCTTTCAATGTTCTTCACGGCGTCAATACTGCGGTAGTTGCGCCAGGTCATATACCCTAAAATGAGTACGATTGGCGTCCAAACGTACCACTGCATAAGCAAGCTGACGACTGACAAAACAAATGACATAATATTCTTTTATATTATACCATAATATCTGCGTAGTGAGTACTGCTTGCGCTTTTTTACTTGCTTTTAATCGCTCGGGTAAAACCAAAAAGCTTATCGCGTCCGCCGCACGACTATGCTTTGATTTTGAGAAAGCGGACTATTATCCGTAGCGCTCTACGCGGCATCAACGAGCGCGTATGTCGCTTTAGCGACGCGTTTGAATTCCGGTTTGCTCTGCAGATTGAGGAGAATCGTTGTTTCTTTGACGCGGCGGCTTTTGAGTACGCGCCTGACGATTTCGTCGCGGTGCAACGGTTCGCCGGCGTCTTTGAGTACATTTGCGATGATTTCTGATACTGTGCCGCGCGAGTAGCCCCATTCTTGCAGCGCGTAAATGCCGCGACCGATGAGCACGAAACGCTTATCTTTGATGAGCTCGTTGTGAATTGCTTGCGTGGTAACATTCTTGCGTTTGAAATCGCTTGTTTTAATCGCTTTAGCGATTTCCGAGAAATGCAACGGTTTGCCATTGCCTACGAGGATGACGTAGATTTTGTCGCGGATATTCTTCGGATTAACGGTCGGCCATTTCGTGAGTCCCCAGACGTCTTTTAGGCTGGCGAGCTGTTTCGACAGGCTTGCGAGAGCGCGGACTTGCGCCGGGCTTTCGTAGGTGAGCATGCCGTGAAGCGTTTCTATATCAACAGGTTCGCCGTGCTTTTTGATCGTTTTAACAATGGTGTCGATATTGCTGCGGATTTTCTTCTCGTCGCCGTTTTCAGCAATACTGATACCCTGGTGGTAATTGTCGGTTTCGTTGATAGTTGTGAGGCGCGGCGAGAGTTCGGCGATAAAGGCGATGTGCGTGCGGATAGCTGCTGCCTTTCCGGGCGATAAGCGTTCAGCGATGTCGTTGACGCGCCCGATGCGGCCATTTTCCGACAAATCGCGGACGATAAGGCGCTCGACAGTGCGGATGGCTGGAATGTCGCCCTCCTCTGCTGCAATTTTTAGACGAATGAGGATCGCCTTCTCAAGCTGGCGTACGCGCTCGCGAGTGATACCGAGAAGCTCGCCGATTTGTTCAAGCGTTTCTTTGCGGTCAAACAAACCAAAACGGCGCGTAATAATCTCGCGCTCGCGTTCTTGATCGATCGTTTTCAAAATGTCTTGAATGGCGGTTTTGATTGTCGATGCGGTGTCGGTGCCAGTAACTTCGGTCATATAGTATCTCCAGCCTCCGCCTCACCCGAGGCTTTTACGTGTTAGGTTAATATAAATGATTTAATGTTAATTATAATATATAGTGTTATAGATGTCAAACCCTCACGGTTCTATAAATATTGTATCACAATATCGACGCTTATGGTAAATGTTTTTTTGGCACTTTTTTTACTGAAAAAGAATGATAAGGCTGGAAATATTTTTATATCCTGTCAAATTACCTCTGTTGAATTGCCGATAACATGTACAAGACGACGATAAATCCACATCATAAATATCATGATGAGTAAAATATAAGCAGTATTATAGTACGGTTTAGGACTGAGGACCCGGCAGCGGCGTAGCGAAATTAAAGATAGGTACGGTGCTTGCGGGCGTATGCGGGTACCGCGACGTATCAATGTCGGTTGATATGTCAATCGCTGGCGGCGTAGACAAGAGCGCTTGCGTATCGATATCGTCAATGTCATCAAATACGCCGTCCTCCAGGCTGATTCCGGTATGCTCGGCGGCGAATTTCACAATAGTCTCACGGATTTGCGCTCGCGTTAAATTCGACGCGCCAGTAAACTCGTGTCCAGCGTGCGATATGCGAATGAAACGGCTGAGCGGTTGCCGTACAACGATACGTTCATACAATAAATGCGACTGGTCGGGTGATACGACCTTGTCCTTGGCACCATGCAGGAATAAGAACGGCGGCGGCGTGCCGGCGATTTTATGGTAGAGCGGGCTGGCTTTTTTAGCGGTCGCAAAGTCGGCTGACCCGAGGTAATTAAAAGCATTTGGATTGCGCCGGCGCCCTAATTTGAGCTGACGCACCAAATCAGTTGTGCCGTATAGGCTCACGACGCCGCGGATTGCCACGGGCGGTTTGGTGGTAGAAAGCGCGTAGGTACTCACTAAAAAACCGCCGGCGCTGTCGCCGATTAGGATAGCTTTGTGCGTGTTGATGGCGTACTGGGGCGCGATCGCGGCAAGCGTGTTGATAGCGCAAGCAGTGTCGTTATTCTGTACTGGATAGCGGTGCTGCGGCGCCAGGCGGTAATTGATTGACGCGAATGCAAATCCGGCGCGCACCAAAGCGGCGCCGTAGAAATCGGCGATTGCGTTGCGTTTATCGCCTTTGCTCCAGCCGCCGCCATGAACGTAGATAGCGAGTGGATATGGCGTATGGGTACGAGTCGGACCGACCGGTTCTGGCGGCAGGTATAAATCAATCGTTTGTTCAGCGCTGCCGTTGCAATACGGTATGTCGTGAATGATGCGTGCTATTTTGCCTAAGCGGTACATAGCGTAAAAATTATCGGCTGGATTTTTGATCGATAGCGAATAAATCGACGTAATACAGACGGCGAACAAACAAAGCAGAAGCCAGTGGCGTACCTCGCGGAGGCGTTGACGAAATGTCATATTTATGATAATACACTGTTACGATAATGGCGTCAAGGCGCGGTTTTTTGGAGTAGCTTAGCGACCGCAAGCGCGCCGCGCGGGCGACGGCTTTTTTTGCGTTTACGTTCTATGGCAATGTGGTAATGCGGCAAGAAGCTACTTTTTCTTTGCCTTTGCTGATGAAGTGCGCGGTTTGCCGGCTTTTTGCGCAGTACTGCGCCGTCCGCGCGCACGTTTGGCGGGTGCAGCGGCAATCATCTCGCGTGCTTGTTCGGCTGTGATTGTTTTCGGGTCGATGTCTTTCGGGATTTTTGCGTTCTTTTTACCATCGGTGACGTATGGTCCGAAGCGCCCGTTGAGTACTTTGACATCGCCAAAATCGGCGATATGTTTTTCGGCTTCGACTTGCAGTTTTGCGGCGTATAACTCGCGTGCTTTTGCTTCGGTAATTTCGCGCGGGTCATCTTCTTTTAGGCTGACATATAGCTTGCCGACTTGAATGTATGGTCCGAAGCGCCCGATATTGGCGTTAATATCTTGCCCGTCCTCGGTCGTGCCGACAAGCCGCGGCAGCTCGAACGCTTTGAGTGCTTGCTCTAATGTGACGGTGCTGATTTTTGTACCACGCGGCAGTGGCGCGAAGTGCGGTTTCTCGTCGCTATCGGTGCTGCCGAGCTGGAGCATCGGCCCGAAGCGCCCGAAGCGTGCGATGATCGGCTTGCCGGTTTTCGGGTCAGTGCCGATGTCGCGCGAATCGCCAACCTTACTGCGGTCAATTGCGCCCGATTGCTCAATGCGGGCATGAAACGGCTCGTAAAAGCTATGCAGCATGGCGTTGCGCGTTAATTTATCGCTTGCGATGTCATCGAAATCTTTCTCGACGTTGGCGGTAAATCCGTAATCAACAACTGGCTTAAAATGATCGGTAAGAAAGCCGCTGATAAGTTCGCCCGCTGGCGTTGGTACGAGTTTGCCCCGGGTTGAGCCGGTTTTTTCGGTCTGGATGCCGCGTTCAACATTTCCATCAATACGCTGCAGCACGATAACGTCGCGCGGCTCGCCTTCGGATTCGCCGCGTTCAGCGTAACCGCGTGTTTGGATTGTATTCATGATCGTAGCGTAGGTACTCGGGCGGCCGATACCGAGCTCTTCAAGTTTCTTAACGAGCGTACCTTCAGTATAGCGCGCAGGCGGACGGGCAAAGATTTGGCGCGCCTCCATGGAATATTCACGCACAAGGTCGCCGGCGGTAAACGTCGGTAGGATAGCGTCGTCCTTGCCTCCACCGTAGACGCGCAGGAAGCCGTCGAAGACAATGGTATGTCCTTTAGCTTCAAAAACGGGGTTGTCTACATTAGCAGTACTATTGATCGCTTGCTTGGTGTCTGCTTGTTCGATCCGGATCGTCGCCGTTGTGTTCTCTATCTTGGCGGATGCCATTTGGCTGGCGAGTGTACGCCGGCGGATGAGGTCGTAGAGTTTTTGGTCGTAGCCGTTGCCGCTGACCGATTCGCGCGTGACGTCGGTTGGACGGATCGCTTCGTGGGCTTCTTGCGCGCCGGCAGATTTCGTTTTGAATGTGCGGACGCGGCTATATTCAATGCCGTAGAGCCGCTTGATGTAATCGGCGCTAGCGGCAATTGCCTGTCCTGATAGGTTTACGCTGTCGGTACGCATGTATGTGATGTGTCCCTCTTGATATAATTTCTGTGCACTCGCCATAGTGGCGCGGCTACTCATACCTAGTTTGGCGTTGGCTTCTTGCTGCAATGTGCTGGTGGTGAACGGCGCGGCGGGGTTGCGGGTTGACGGTGACGTCTTTATATCGTCAATGGTGTATTTTGCGTTGTTCAATGACTCTAGGAAGGCGTGTGCATCAGCTTCGGTGTCGAACCGCTGCTTAAGCTCGGCTTTGACTTCTTGCCCGTCGTATACAAATACGGCAGTGACCTTGAACTGAGAACTGCCCGCGAATTGCTCAATTTCATGCTCGCGCTCAACCAGCAGGCGTACAGCTGGACTCTGTACGCGTCCGGCGGATTTACCGCCCGGGACTTTTTGCCAGACGACAGGGCTTAGCTCAAAACCAACGAGGCGGTCTAAAATCTGTCTCGCCTGCTGCGCTTCAACGAGCTTCATGTCAACAGTGCGCGGGTGTTGGATCGCTGCCTCAATTGCCGGTTTGGTGATTTCGTGAAAGGTAATGCGCTTAGTGGTGGCAGGGTCAAGATTCAAAACTTCGCATAAATGCCAAGCGATTGCCTCCCCTTCGCGGTCTTCATCGGTAGCGAGCCAGACGTTTGCTGCGCCGACTGCCTTGACGGCTTTTTTTAGCTCGGTGATAATTTTTTTCTTTTCGGGATCAATTTCGTATATAGTTTTGAAATCGTGTGCAACGTCAATCGGCGGCGTGCTGTCTTTGGTTTTTTTTGCAATAGAGCGGATGTGTCCTACGCTTGACAAAACATGAAAATCATGCCCAAGATATTTTTCAATGGTTTTTGCTTTTGCCGGCGACTCGACGATAACGAGGTTCTTCATATTTGTCTATAATATAGTGCATTGCGAAAAATGCCAAATTGCTTGAGGCGGCTATTGGGCAGCTTGCCGTACGTATGCGTATGAGGAATGAAGCGCGCATGGCAGCGATGCAGCGAAAGCGAGCCCGCCAACAGCCCGAGAAACTGTCGCGATCGTTTCGTGGCCGCTTCGTTCTGCTGCGGCGCCGATACCGTAAGCGAATATTGATGTCATCTCTCCAGCCATCGCGAGTTTGCCTGATGTTGTCGGGCGGATTGATTTGCCGGGATATTTCAGCATGGTCACGGTGGTTGCAAGCGCATTGGCGGCTTGTAAGCTGGCGAGCGCGGCTGCGATTTCTCTTGGTATGATATCCTTCTTCGTGAATTCGTATATAATTTTTGCGGTTGCGATCTTATCAAGACTGGCGTCTGTCAATGCGCCGAAATTGCTCGTTTGTCCGGTGGCGCGCGCCACCTTGCCGTCAAGCGCGTCAAGCCCCCGTCCGGCGATAAGCATGGCAGCTCCTTTGGGCGTCTCTGTAGCTTCGGCGCCTTTCCAGGCGAGCGCTGCGCCGCATAGGCTTATTGCGTTCGGTATCGTAAAAATGTCGCGTGTAGCGACGAGCGGTTTGTCTTCTGGTGGGCGGTCGTGTTTCATTGCAAAACTGTAACGCAAACAGAGGCAGTTTTGCAAGCGTGAGCGATATCTAGCGTAGCGTCCACTGATTTGCGCCGAGCGAGCGGATGACGCCGTTGATTTCAAGGAGCGTGAGCGTGGTGCTGAATTCGACAGCGTTTAAGCTGGTCGCGCGCTGGATTTCGTCGCCGTCGCGTATGCCGGCGGCGAGTTGTTTGATGATGGCGGTTTCGGCGGGCGTAGCGCCGCGCGGCGGCGTGGACTGCCGGGCTTTTTCGTGCGGCAGCAAAACGGCGATAATATCGTCGGGGCTAGTAACGGGCGTAGCGCCCTGGCGAATCAACGCGTTGCAGCCGGCGCTCATCGGGCTGGTGATGTTGCCAGGGACAACGAAAACCTCCCTACCCTGCGCGAGCGCGTGTGCGGCGGTGTTGAGCGTGCCGCTGCGGGCGGCCGCTTCGGTGATGAGGATTGCGTCGGCGAGCCCGCTGACTAGACGGTTGCGCGTGAGAAAGCTCCATTTGCCGACGACGTACGGTTTAGGCTCGTCGATGCAGTGCTCGGATAAGATTGCGCCGCCTTGCGCGATGATTCTTTCGCCAAGCGCGCGGTTGGCGGCAGGGTAAATATCCGGCAGCTGATTTGCAATAACCGCGATTGTCGTGCCCTCAGCCTCCAAGCAAGCGCGGTGCGCGAGCGCATCGACGCCGAGTGCGAGGCCGCTTACAATAATAATTCCTTGCCGCGCTAAGTCGCCGGCAAATCTCGTCGTTACTTCAATGCCGTAGCGCGTCGGCTTGCGCGTACCGACGATTGCGAGGGTCGGCGCGCGCTTCGTTGGCAGCGCTCCCATGCAATACAACACGTGCGGCGCGTCGTTAATATGGCATAATCCCTGGAGATAGATATTGTCATCTGGAGCAATTTTATTGATTTTCATACAAATTTCTTGTAAAAAGTATTGACACTTTGTCAACTGTGTGCTAATATTGGAGATGATTGATTGACTCGGAAGAGGAAAATCAAGCACCTTATACCCCATATTCTATAACAGAATTCGCCGACATGGCGAATCTCAAGTTAGGTAGCGCATAAAGTGCGGTCATTAGTAACCTACCCTCCACTATGATCGCCGCTACAGACAGCTTTGTGCGTTTACTAACCCCTTTGTCCAGCGGATCACCAGTATGTGTGAGGTGGATCACGTATACCCAAGACGGGTGGGACGAAGGGCAGTATGGCGCCAGGTGATGCCCACCCTTACCTGGCGCTTTTTTGTTGGGTTAATTTTTGATAATTGCAACGTAAATTGCAACAGATTTGCAGTATATGTACACACAGTTTTACAATACGAGGCTATGAGAATTGCATTTTTAGGAAAAGGCGGTAGCGGTAAAACGACGACATCATCGTTCGTGGCGCGCGTGGCTGCCGAAATGTATCGCGAATTATACGTGATCGACGCTGATATTAACGTACATATGCGTGAGGCGCTAGGATTGTCAAGTGGCGAAGCGCATGAATTTCGGCAAGTGTTTGAGTATGTTGAGACGAAAATTCATCACGATCGTCCTGATGTCGCGGCGCTTAAAGCCTTGCCGCGAACGCTGCCGCCGTGGCGGCTAGAAGATCGGTATACGCTGAGTTTTGAAGCTGCGCCATGCAAAGATTTGCGTCGCCATGACAATATGTTGCTACTTGAGCTAGGCAGTTATACTGAAGATACGATGGGTTGGTCGTGTCATCACGGTGCGCTCGGGACGTTACAATTGGTGCTAGCACATGTGAATGATGGCGAAGATCAACTGATTATCGCCGATTTGACGGCGGGTGCGGACGTATTTGGCGTCGGTATGCTCGGATTATTTGATATAGTGTTCGTAGCGGTTGAGCCGACGATGAAAAGTACGAACATTTATAATCAGCTGACGGACTTGGCGGTAGCGGACGATGTTGCGCTGTGTCCGATTGCGAATAAAATTATCGACGAAAGCGACGTTCAGTTTATTGAAACGCGAATTGAGCAGCCGGTGAAATTTACAATCGGCATGTCGAATTTTGTCCGGCGGTTGGAACGCGGCGAGACGGTAGAAACGGCAGACATTGAGTTGCCAACACGCCAGGTGCTCGGCGAAATCGTTACGTATATGCAAAGTGTGAAGCGCGATGAACAGAGAATGTTTCAATCGACGCTGGCGGCGCATCGGCGGGCGGCGAAGAAATGGCCGAAACAGAAATTCCCGATTGACCTTATGACATTAATTAATCCGGAGTATGAACGATGAAACCAGGTGAAATATTATTTCTGACGCGTGACGACGTGATAGTACTTGGTGGACGCGATATGGCGTTTGCGACTAACGTGATTGAAGCGATGTTTGCGGCATGGGCGCAGGGCGATGTATTGCAGCCGGTGAAAACATCGTTGAAGTTTACCGACCGCGCAGCGAATGAGTCAGTAGGCGGTGTGGTAAATGTGCTGCCAGCGGCGATTCGCGTTGGCGATGATGCGACGTATGGCGCGAAATTACTTGGTGCGATGCCGGCGAACGTGTCGCAGGGCGTGCCACGTGCTACGGGCGTGACAGTACTGTTTGACGAGGCGCACAAAATGCCCATTGCGATTATGGACGCGCAAGTTTTGAGCGCGATGCGGACGGGTGCGGTGAGCGCACTGGCGGCGCGAAAACTGTGCCGGCAAAATACAGCAGAGATCGGTTGTATCGGTGCGGGTGTTAACATGTATACGCAGTTGCTCGGTGTACTGAGCGTACTGCCGCAGGTAATGCGTGTTAAGATATATAGCCGTGGTGAAAGCAAACAGCGCTTAGTGGCGAAATTACAGCGCAAATTTCCACAGATTGAGTTTATGCCGGTTGAATCGGCGCGCGGTGCGGCGCAAACTGCTGATCTTATTGTCACTTGTGTGGCAAATACGAGCGAGCCAGTTGTGCAAATACGCGACGTACTACGACCAGGTGTGACAGTGTTCAATATCGGTTGTTTAGAGAATGATCCGGAGCTGTTGGCGCATATGGATATAATCGTGTCGGATTTTTGGGAGCATACGAAACATCGCGGCGTGCAAACGCATGCAGTTGCGTATGCACGCGGGCTGATTGCTGATGAAGATGTCGTGAACCTTGGCGCGATTTTACGCGGTGAACAGCGCGGGCGCATGAATGACGAACAGAAAATATTTTTCGGGCCGACGGGTCTAGGCGCGGAGGATATTGCGCTTGGTCGAGCGATATACCAGCGAGCATTGAAACGCGGCGCCGGTACGAAGTTAACACTTTGGAGCGGCGAATCGTGGATCTAGCCAGACAACGCGCTTGGCGTGAGTGCTTAGAGCAGCTGACATCGTCGGAGCGATTGGATGCACGGCATGCTATCCAGCCGATCGTGATGAATGGAGTTGAAGCGCCGCTGTTGGCCTCGCCAATTTTTTTGAAACCTGATGTAAAACGGACGCTGTGCGAGAATGCGTCGGCGTTAGTCGACGCAGCGGTTGCGCTTGAGTTCTCTCCCGATTTCCACCGCGGTATGGTACTGTACGATCGGTTGTATGAGTCGCTGAGCGAACGCGGACGGCAGCTGATCAGCCAAAATGTGCGCCCTATTTCGCGGGTCGAGGCGCAGCAGCGATTTCGCCGGCTTGATGGGTTTATCGGAACGGACGGCACGGTGCAATTTATCGAAATTAATCAATCGGCACCGTTGGCAATTAGTTTTTACGAACGGGCGCGGGCGTATTACAATCACTTGACAGGCAGCGATGCGGAGGCGAACCAGACGTCGTTATACCGGCAGTTGGCAGTGTGGTTACTTAATGCGTCGCCTGTGCCAAACCCGACAATTGCTGTCAGTGTGGAGCATGGTTATCCGGCAAAGTTCGTTGATTTGCCGGCAGCTGCGTGCGGGATTGAGGCGGCGGCACGTGCGATAGGTCGTACGCTCACGTGTATCGTTGCGGAGCCGACTGAGTTTCGCTATGGCAATGACAACTGGACGGCGCACGGTCATCATATTGATATGCTGTGGCGTAATACAGTGTATCTTGATAACTATGACACACCAGATATCATTGACTATGCGGCGTTGCGTCGTTCTACGAATGTGCCGATGGTGAATGATTTACAGACGTGGCTGCTGCGTTCGAAGGAATTTTTGGCGATGATTTGGGATGATTCACTAATCGATGACTTTCGTCGCCTAGGTGTGAATACTATGAAGTTACGAGTATGTGTACCGTTTTCGTGTTCGCTTAGTAATATATCGCCAGCGTGCGACAAAAACCAGTATATTTTGAAGCGCTGCGACGACGGATTCGGCAAAGGTATCGTGTTTGGCGCTGACATTACTGACGCTGAATGGCGGCGCCGGTTGAGGGGTAGCTGCGGTTCGGATTGGATCGTGCAGAAATTGGTGCAGCCGATGAGTATGAAGCTGCCAGTCATTGACGACGCGGGCGCAATTATTGATACCGAAATGGTCGTTGACATTAACCCGTATATGGTGTGCGGTGAAACGGGCGCGTTGCTCGTGCGGGCGCAGCCGACGACAAATAGCGGCACAATGAATATCGTGAACGGTGCAGCGATTGGATTTGCGATGTAGGCGCGACCCTCGTGGATGTGAATAATCTTAAACGGAAAGGGATCCCTTTTTTAGAGCGTATAATAAACGTATGGCAAAACGCGACAGCGACCTGGAATTTAGTATCAACGCGACGTTTGATGACGAGCGTGCGGTTAACGATACATTGCCGCTCTATCTAGTGAATGGTTCGCTGGGTGCGGGCAAGACGAGCGTCTTAGAGTTTTTGCTGCGATTGGATGAGTTTGTAGGTTCGCGCGTAATTGAAAATGAGTTTGCGAACGAAAACGTCGATGGCTATCGGCTGGAAGGCTTAGCAGACATTGTTACGACGCTGGCGGGCGACTGCGTCTGTTGTTCGTCGGCGCATGCGCTTACGCGGATGCTGTATGATTTTAGCCGCTCCTCACCTGCTCCGGTCTTTATTGAGGCGACAGGCGTAGCGCGGACGATGAATCTAGTTGAGCGATTGGTGAGCGCTGGTGTGTTTAAGCGGTATGAGTTGGCGCATAGTTTTTATATTATTGACGCGCATGAGATCTTGCGTGGTATTAGCGCGGCGCAGGCGCTTGAGATGCAGGCTGCTGACACCGTACTAGTGACGAAGGAAGATTTACTGACAGAAGCGGAGATACAAGATTATCGCAAAGAGCGTGCCACCCTGCCCTACGCGCGCGTTCTCAGTGCACCGCACGGACGATTTGACGCGAAAGGTTTATCGATGCCGTCTGGGCTACTGACGTTTTTTGATGAGTATGACGGCGAGCTGGCAATCCCAGACAACCCAACCTATAGCGTTATTGATACATCATGCCTACGAGCGGACGGTAAGACATACGAAACGTTGTGGCCTGAGCTGGTTCAAGTGTATGGACTACGCCGGCTTAAAGGCGCGTTTGCCGATCGCCGCGGTGCGCGTCGGCATATTGAGGCAACGCCAACCCATGTAGAGCTGCGCACGGCGCACGCTGATGAACCGTTAAAAATCGTACTCATTGGCGATCGCGCCGAAGAAATGACGTACGACGTATTTGCGTCGCAGTTGATGATGTTTGGCGAGTAATGGTAGATTTCTTCTTGTATTGTTTACGGTAGCCGGTAGCTTGTTGCGCTGATTGCGCCTGCGATAAACTGATCAATGATACGAGCGACAGTTGGCGCGGTCCACTCTGCTAGTATCTGCGCTTCGTCGCGGTTAAATTCACTCAAAACAAAATCGACGTCGCCGATTTGCCGCCGGCGCAGATTGTCGGCGCCGATACGAACGTGCCAAAACGTTTGCCCGATATGCCGATAGAGCGACTTTAATCCGTTATTGCCAGCGTCTTGCCCGCCCCGCCGAATGCGCACCTTGCCAAAATCAAGCACGATGTCATCGTGAATAACCAGCAAATCGTCGCGCGACAGCTTGTAGAAATCTATTAGTGCGCGTGCGGCAATACCGCAGTCGTTGTAGTATGTTGTCGGTTTGGCAAAGATGATTGTCTCGCCGGCAGTTGTTGTACGAGCGGCGACGGCGTGAAATTTTGCTTGTTCGCGCCATGTAATTTTTTGTGCTGCCGCGTACCGATCAAGCATCGCGAACCCAATATTATGGCGCGTATTGTCATAGCGCGATTCGGGGTTGCCTAAGCCGACAATTAGCTTCATAAGCCCTACTATAGCAGAATTGTGTAATTAGCGTAAGGTATATGGCTATAATATTGACTTTTAGTCACTAAAATAGTATAGTGTAAGCATGATGCAGCACGAAGATGAGTACGATCAATTCCGCCGCCAAGAGTGCAAAGAGATTACGACCGAAATGTTTCATGTTGATTTGCCGGTTGATGAGTTTTTGTGCGACGATGTCGAGACGGGCACTGGCTCGTATGCGACGCTTTTTCGCAGCGGTAAAGAGGTGTATGCGTTGCTTGTGGCGCAGCCGAGCGCGATGCAAACAATGGCTGACGTGCAACGTATTCTGAAAGGTATGGGCTTGACGGTTGATAAGTATATGCCACCGTATGCTGATCCGACGTACTTTTACCGCCAGGCGGCAGCGCTGATTAAGCAGCGTTATCCGGCTAGGCGGTGTTGGACGGTTGAAGATTTGCGGTATTATAGCCGCCAGACGGCATACAGCCCGGCGCTCGTCCGCGTGGCTGCAATTGATGGCGCCGTTCGCCGTTATAACGCGGCTGGTAAATCATGGCAGGATGTGATGGAATGCTCATTCCGAAAGGTGCGGGTCGCGTATGCCTGAGTTTTGCGACGTGCACGCGGTACAACTGCGCGAGCTTGATAAGCGCGCCGAAACGCGTCCGCTTTTGTTTCGGGCTGAGGCGCGCCGCGCGTATGCGAATTATACGCGGCAGCAGCGTCGAATTGCCAAGCGGCTTAAGACACCCGAAGTAACAGCGTTTGATTTTTACATGGCGTGGCGCGATCAATACATGGCGCGCATGCAGCGCATAACGTCAGCAGTCCAGGCGGGTAAACTTGATAAGATGTTGGCGCGCGTGCTGCTTTTGCCGGATGACGCAAGCGTAAAGCAGCTTACGCAGGCGCTGATCGAAATCCGTACGGTGTGCGAGCGCCAAGCGCTGGTCGACGCGGTATATAATAATATCCGCCGCAAGCGAGCGCGCCGCACAGCGCAAGCGTTGGTTGATATGGGCGATCAGGCGGTGGCGCATGATGTTGAGAGGTTTGTGAATTATCATTTGTACCGCACGGTGGCGCGGCAGCGGAATGTTGTCGTGGTAGATCGGCACGCGAATTTGCTTGTCCGTATGATTCAGCACGTGCGTGCGCGCCGGCAAACGCGTAAATTGGTGCGCGCGGCGCGGCGGCGGCTCGCGGGCATTGATACTGAATTGTTTGCAACCGAACAGCTGCATAACGGCTTGGTGGCGCGCCTGTTTAGCCTCGGGATTGATTTGATTGAAGTGCTGGCGGCGCGGCATGAATACGAAAAAGCGCTTGAAAAGATGAGCGCAGCGGCGCGCAAGAGCCCGACGAAGAAACTAGAATTGTATGAGAAGAAAACGGCCAGCATCCGCAGCGCTTATCTTGATTCTGTGCCGGGATTGGCGGGGCTAAAAGACGTGCAGAAAGCGGCAAAAGAGATCGATGACGCGCTTCTGAAGGTATTTGACTTTGATATGCAGCAATGCAATGATTTGATGCGTGCTCTGAAGCGTTACCGCACGCTAACGCGCGAGCGCAAAGAGCTAGAGCTGCGATTATCGCGCGATTAGGATTATCCGCCAGTTTCTGCGGGCGAACGAATATTGTCGAATTTAACGATTGCGTTTTTTACTCTTCACGCCAGGCTCTTCCGTTTCTCTCGCCTGCTTATATGCCTTAGTGACCGGCTCTAAGCCTTTGGCAACACGTTCACGATTAGATTTAATCTGTTTTTCGTCGCGGAAGCTGAGCTTGATCGGCGTACCAGTGTAGTTGTAGGCGTCGCGCAGTTGTCGCTCTAGATAGCGTTTGTAGCTCCAGTGGACGAACTTCAGGTTACTGCCGTAAACGACAAACCACGGCGGATTGGTATCAGTATGAACAATGTAGCGTAGCTTCGGATGTGAATTTTTAAGCCCGGCAGGCGGGTGTGCTTGAATGGCGCGCTGTAACATATCGTTGAGAATGCGCGTTTTGGTGGGCTGCTGGCGGCGTGCTTGGATGTCAAGCGCGAGGTCAAATAATTTTGTGACATTCTGCCCTGTCGTGCTGCTTGTGAAAATCAATGGCGCCCATGGTACGAAGTCGAAAGTGTTGGCAATCCGCGGTGCAAGCGCGTCGCGCGTATAGGCATCCTTACCCATGGCGGCGTCCCACTTGCTTACGACGAGCACCAAACCTTTGCCAGCATCGTTAATAAGCCCGGCAAGGCGTTGGTCAAGCTGAGTGTTGAGTTCGTTGACGTCCATGAGCAAGAAGCAGATATCGGCTTCTTCAATTGCCTGCAGACTGCGTAGAACGCTGAATTTTTCGATACCGACCGCTTGCTTGCCCTGGCGGCGAATGCCTGCGGTATCAATTAGTTCAATCTTGTGTCCGTGATAACCGAGCGTAATACGCCCGAGGTCGCGCGTTGTGCCAGCGACATTAGCGACGATAGCCTGTTGTTTGCCGGCGAGCGTGTTGAACAAACTGGATTTGCCAACATTCGGGCGGCCGATGAGTGCAACTTTTACAATGTCGCTTGCGGGTTTGTCATGAATGATCGGGATTTCAGTACAGACGGCGTCAAGCAACTCGTGGATACCGGTGTTGTGCTCGGCGCTGGTGCGGATAATTGTTTTGATGCCGAGGCGGCGAAACTCGTCGTCCGGCAGGCTGCCGCGCAGGTCGGTTTTATTTAGTAATAATATGACGGGTTTGCGGCTTTTCAGGGCAGTTTTGGCGACGCGGCGGTCTTCGTCGTTCGGATATTCAGTGCTGTCGGTGGCGACGAGGATGACGTCGGCAGCATCGGCAGCTTCGGCGATTTGTTCTTGGATTGTGGCTTCAAACTCGTCTTCAGCGGGCTTAAGTCCGGCGGTATCAACTAGCCAGAATGTGTGTTGTCCGTGGCGCGCTTTACCAATGACGTTATCGCGTGTTGTTCCCGCTTCGCGCGCGACAATCGCCTGCTGCGCGCGCATGATGCGGTTAAACAGCGAGCTTTTACCGGCATTCGCCCGCCCGATGATTGCAACTGTTGGGAGTTTCGTTGCCATAATACGGTATATTATAACAGAGGTAATGGGAATGTGCGAGCATGAATAAGTTCTCTAGAGTTGGTGGGCGAAGTTTTTTGAGTGGACGTTGCGAAAGTTTGGTGGTTTACCCGTCCATCTTAGGTGTTAGCTCTTAATCCGTTCGGTGCGCACCTGCTCCATCATTTTGATCGACTCTCTTGCCGTTTCGTTTAGGTCGTCCATATGATTCAAGAAAAATTCCCGCGTTAGTTCGTACACGTGCCACAGTTCCGCCTGTTTCTCCGGCGTGTCAGCGGCTGGCAGACAATATTTTGTGAGATGCTCGGCACTGAGCGATACGTCGTGTAATTGTTCGGCTGTTAATATCGAATCATCATGCTCTAGGTAGTGCTTCATTTCGTCAAGCATTGTTGGTATCACGTTGTCGTGCCAATCAGCGATCCAGTCGGTCATCGGCGGATCGTCAAGCATGAGGGCGAGGTATTCGCCGAGGTTTGTATTATATTCCGCCTCTTTTCGCGCATCATGATGCCATATACTTGTGGATGCAAACATCAATGGTCGACCACGATAGTCATATAATTCGCGCGGTTCGTCATAATAATATTTATCGGTTAAGTACTGTAGCGAGTCGACAAACGGTACGAGTTCGTGTGATTTGATCATAATACTAAATATAAATCATGTTAAATATGCTATTTATGATATATTTACCTCTCGCCATTCTCCTCGATTTATATCACTCAGCGCATAATTCCCGAAATTCGTGCGGTGTAGCCGAGTGACGGTGTAACCGAGCGCTGTAAATGTGCGGCGGATTTGCCGATTGCGTCCCTCACTCATAGTGATGTGCCATTCGCGGCGGTTGTCGTCGAGGCGCGTGAGTATGAGCTGGCTGCGCCCGTCGTCAAGATCTATGCCGAAGTCGCTGATCATTTGCTGGTGGAGCGGCTCAAGGTCGCGGTCAAGGCGGACGCGATATTGCTTTGTCTTAGCGAATTTTGGGTGCGTCATGCGGTACGCGAAGTCGCCGTCGTTGGTGAGAAGCAGTAATCCAGAACTATCTTTGTCAAGGCGTCCGACCGGTTTGAGTGCGTGAAATTCGGGCGGCAGCAGCGAATAAATTGTCGGCGTGCTGCCTTGCGCACGGCGCGAACAAACGTAGCCAACGGGTTTATTGAGTGCGATGTAGCGTAGCGCGGCAGGCTTATGGGAGACTGGCGCCCCTGCGACGTCAATGCTATCGCTCGGCGTAATACGCGCACCAAGCGTAGCGAGCGTATTATTGATTGTGACAGTTTCATTTTCGATCAAAACATCAGCCTCGCGGCGTGAGATGCCGAGCTGCCGCGCGAGGAACTTATTGAGCCGTTCCGATGACTTGTCGGTGTCGTGCGGAGTATTCATGCTGTATAATTTGCCTGCGGATTATAGCATAGTTTGCGATGCTGGCATATCTGCTCGGGCAGTTTCTTCAAATTCTAAGCCAGATCCGGATGTGTTGCTGCTAGCGGTTGCGGGCGTAGGAATTGGCGGTGGCGGCGCAGAAGAAACTGGGAGTGGCGGCGTGGCGGCTAAAGGAGGCGTTGTCTGGTTTGCGGCAGGTTGCTCTGTGCTACCTCCTTGTGCGGGTGTGGCTGTCTGTGGTGTGATTGGCGCTGATTGTGCTGTGTATGATGGTGATGGTGTTGTTGGCACTGATGTCTGCTGCTGCGGAATGGGAGATTTTTGCACTTGAGGTACGGGTGACGTTAATGGCTGAGGCTGAGGCGTGCTTGGAACTGGCGATGTTATTGGCTGCGGCGCATTAGCAGCTGTCGTGCTTGGCAGTGTCGGCTCTTGTTTGAGCGAATCTGAGCCTAGGCGATTGGTAACAGTGGACAGATCAATAGGAGGAGTATCCGGTGTTGTGGGTGCTATAAATGTCGTTGGTATTGCTTCAGGTGTGGGACTGGCTGTGATGGTCGTTGATGGCGAAACGGGTGGTGTGACTGGTGCTGGCTGTGGAGTGGGCGTTGACACAGACACGGGTTGCGGTGCAGGAATAGCATCAATCGTCTGCGTACCGGCGAGTTCTTGGCTCATGCGTGCGGTGATGTCGACAATATCTTTTGAATTATCGTGCTCAAGCGGCTGAATAATATGTCCTGATGAACCCGGGCGCGGCGTCGAAAATGGCGCGACTGGCTGCGGTAATGTCGACGGTTGCGGTGCGGTTGTTGCGGACGCGATAGACATGGTTGAGCTAGCAGAACTCACCGGGACTGGCGCTGTGACGGGCGTTGGTGTAGTTGTGGTTGTTGACGGCGGCGAAACGGGTGGTGTGATTGGTGCTGGTGTCGGCTGAGTAATGATGCGTGGTTGCGATGATTGCGGCGCGGCCGATGGATTTGGGCGCGTCGGCAACGTGATTGACGATGTTGTGCTAGGTCGCGGTGGCGTCATGGTGGCGGATGTTGATTCTGTCTGCTCGGGTGCGCTTATATCATAGATGTCGTCATCGGTGCCTTCTGAAGACACGAGCGGCGCTGGTCCGGTTGCGGCCGACGAATTATCCTCAAGCACTTCGTGCACCGTACGGACGACATCTTCAATGCCGACCTGCGATTTAACAAGGTAGCGGTCGGCACCAAGTGCTAATCCGCGCCGGCGCTGCTCTTCGTTTGACAGCGCGGTCATCATGATTACTTTAACGTTTTTGGTCTCGGTAGTGCTGCGCAAAATGTCGAGCATATCAAAACCGCTAATCTTTGGCATCATCACATCGCTCACGATGAGGTCGGGGCGCTCTTTGATCGCCAGTGCAAGCGCTTCTTCGCCGTCGCCGGCAGACACAATGTCGTACCCCTCGGCGCCGAGCCGAACGTTATAGATTTCGCGCAAGCTCTTGTCGTCTTCTACTAATAATATTTTTGTCATCTTACCCCCTATTGTACCGATATTGTTGTGAAAAATCCATAGCGCTTACGGTTATTTTGGCGGATCGCGCGGCGGAACTGATAGTGAAACTTGCTGCCGCAGCTGTTTGATGTACTGTTCGGGATTAGCTTCGATTGATGATAGCGGCGTGTTGGTGTATGGAGTTTGTGCGTCCGGTGCGGCGGGCGGCGTGTCGATTGGCTGCGGCGTTGGCTCGGACGAGGATTGCGCTAGCGCCGCCTGCATTGTATCTTGGGCTGGCGGCTGGTTTTGCTGCTGTGCTTTTGTGGCGGTGATTGATGCTTTGAGCGCGGATTCTTTGATTAAACGCTGCGCGGTTGCATTATCGGCGCGCGGAATTGATACGAAGAACGTACTTCCCTTTTTATACTCGCTTTCAACCCATAAGCGCCCGCCGATCGTTTCGGCAAGCCGGCGGCATAAGTATAATCCGAGGCCAGTGCCATTGATTTCGCGCGTGTCGGTGTTGTCGACGCGGTAGAATTTCTGGAATAAGTGCGCTTGGTCTTCGCGCGGAATACCGATGCCAGTGTCGGATACGCTGATAGTGACGTGCTTGTCATCGCCAGTGATATCGACAGCGACCGAGCCGGCAGGCGTGTATTTAATAGCGTTTTCAATAAGGTTCTGGACAATTTCGCGCAAATGATCGTTATCGACATTAGCATAAAAGATCGGGCTGACTTGTTTGGCGCCATCCTCGTTTTCCTCGTTTTGTGTCGGCCGGTAAATGAGGTCGAGTCCTTTTTCATCGGCGTGCGGCTTGAGTCCTTCGACGATGTCGCCGATGAACGGAATGACGTCAATGATGTGCGGGTCGTTTTTTAGGCGGTGGTCGTCGGCTCTGCTAATGTCAAGCAGGTCGGAGAACAGCCGCCCTAAGTGCTGCGCCGACTCGTGCGCTTTTGTAATGTAGCCGCGCGCACGATCGTCGACTGAAGCGGTTTGCGGGTTGAGCGCTAGCCCCAAATAGCCTTCAATGCTTGCGACGGGCGTGCGCATTTCGTGGCTGGCGGTGCTGACGAATTCGGCGCGCTGGCGCTCGTCGCGGCGCTCGGCGGTGATATCGCGGAATACAACGATGACGCCGTCGTGCGCGTCGTCTGTGCCGATCGGGCTGACGGAAATGTACGCTAAAAATGATTTGCCAGACTGCGTTTGCACGCTTAATGTATCGTCTTTTGCCGGCTTGTTGTTGCTGAGCGCGATCATGACCGGATCGGTGCTGTCTGAAATATCCGTGCCGGTTGACGTCTGTAATTTCAAGATGGTCTTGTAATTGAACCCGACGGCATCTTGCTCTCCCCAGCCGATCATTTGCTGTGCGGCGGGATTGATAAGCTTCACCGTTCCTTTGTCGTCGAGTGCGAGTACGCCGTCGCCGATTGCGTTAATGACAACCTCCGATGTACTCGCTGCCTTATCAAGCTTGGTGGCGAGCTCTTGATACGAGCGGTCTTTTGCGGCGTCGTGCGCGGCGGCGGATTGGCGCAGCCAAAACGGCAAGCCAGCGCAGAATGCGATCGCAAGCACGGCGATAATCGGCAGCGACTGCGCAACGGGTGTGCTTTCCATAATAACCTGCTGTGCGGCAAATGCGACGACGAGCCCGCCGAAGAGCGCAACCATTTGCTTACCAAGCACGCCGGCAATCGGCGCAAACATGACGAGTAAACTCATAAACGGCGAACGAACGCCGCCTGTCGTCATGACAAGCGCAACCGCCATCACGCAGCAGAGCGCATAATTCAGCCAGCACGACACGGTAAGTTTATGGTACGGTGCGGCGAAATACGACGCTACGGCGACGATGAGTGCCATTGCCGCAAGAATGCCCGGTATAACCGGCACGAATAATCGTTCGCTCGCAGCATCTGATCCGGCGGCAAGAGACCACGCGCATAGCCCGACGATAGCGCCGCTTATAATCATAATCGCTTCGCTCAGCCGACGATGCCAAAACCGGTTGATAAATTGAGCCGTAGCGCCCCCTAATTTCGTTAGTGCTTATGTCTGCTTAGTAGTATATCGGGTTGTCTCGGAGGATTCAAGCACTGGATGCTCGTTGGCTTTATGCGAATCCCTGCGGTATAGCATAGGCGAAATAATTTTTAGCTATTTTTAAGGTTGTCGGATATAATAGAAATTATGCGACAGATTTTCAAAACAACTCTTTTGATGACAGTACTGACGGTCTTATTTATGGCGGTCGGCTATATGATTGGCGGGCGATCCGGTATGCTGTTGGCGCTTGGGTTTGCAGCGGTTTCTAACGTTGTGACGTATTTCTTCAGCGACTCAATTGTACTGAAGATGCAAGGCGCCCAGCCGCTTGGCGATCGGTATCCGCAGGTTGAGCGGATTGTGCAGCGCCTCACTGCTCTTGACAACCTGCCAATGCCGAAACTATATTATGTCGACACACCGATTCCAAACGCTTTTGCGACGGGGCGTTCGCCGAAGCATGCGGCGGTGGCGGTAACATCGGGTATTATGGAAATTCTAACAGACGACGAGCTTGAGGCGGTATTAGCGCATGAGCTAGGACATGTGAAGAACCGCGATATGCTCGTGTCGACAGTTGTCGCAACGGTAGCGGGCGCAATTAGCTATTTAGCGCAATTTGCTTTTTTCTTTGGCGGCTCGGACGACGAGGACGCAAACCCGCTTGCGATGATTTTAATGGCGATACTGGCGCCGATTGCCGCGATGATGATTCAGATGGCGGTGTCGCGCAGCCGCGAGTATCTAGCAGATGAGCATAGCCACGATGTGCTTGGCACGGGCGAGCCGCTTGCACGAGCGCTCCGCAAGCTTGAAGATTGGAAATATTCGCAGCCGCCGATCGGCGCGTCGCCTGCACAGGAAGCGTCGGCGCACCTCATGTTTGCGAATATGTTCTCAATGCAAGGACTGGCGGCACTCTTTTCGACGCATCCGTCGACCGAAGATCGTGTTGAACGGCTGAAAGAACTTGACGAAGGCAACTAGTGGCGTGTAACAGCTGGCGGGATAGGATTGTTCACCGGTGGCTGCGTATTCCCTATCGCCTATCGGTGCGATACAAGCGATTGCGGCGTCCGTTTGCGACAACGTACGTACTGATCCACGGGCTCGCGGATACGGGCGCGCTGTGGCAGCCGCTACTTGCGCAGTTGCCGAAACAGAGTAACTATATTGTGGTAGATTTGCTCGGTCATGGTGAATCGCCGCAGCCGCATGACGAATCAATCTATCGCGCATCGGAACAGGCGCGGCATGTGCTTACGACCTGTGTGGCAGCAGGACTATCTGGTCCTGTTGTACTGATTGGACATTCGTTCGGCGCGTTAGTGGCGACGGAGTTTTCGCATATGTACCGCGGGATTGTACGGCAGGAGGTGCTCGTGTCGCCGCCGATTTACCGCGATGAAACGGGCAGCCGGCGCGATTGGCTGCGTCAAGATAAATTACTGCGTAGCGTTTACCGCCAGGTATTGAAAACGCCCAACTTGGTAGTGGCGGGTTATGAGCTGGGCGATAAGTTGGGTGCGCTTGGATTTTCGCACACGCAGTTATCGAAAAACACGTTTGCGGGATTTGAGAATACGCTGCGAGCGGGTATTATAAGCCAGCGGACGGGGCGACTATTGCGGCACATAACGATTCCGACAACAATCATCTACGGGCGGCTTGATCCGCTGTTAGTGGCGCGCAACTTTACTGCTCTTGCGCGGGTAAACTCACATATTACCGTGCGTCCGCTATCAACTGGACACGCGATTCGCGAGCGTACGCTGCGCGAAATTGTGACGGTAATACAATCTCGCTAGCATACGTGCGTTTGAGAGCAGATCCTCTTGGCTGAGTGGTGCTGCCGGCTTCTAGCTGTTGCGGCTTGGCAGTAGGTGGAGCTATTGATCTCTTAATATCGCGGCGGCAATTCAATTGTGTAATCTGTAGTGATGTTGCCTGTTGTGTTGGAAATGTAGTTTGCCGCCCAGAGATATGCGTCGGCGCGCATGTTGATAATTTCGGCAGGATCATTATACCCATCAACATCTCCCGCTCCGCGTCTGTCGCTGCCGAATGTCCGGCGCAATTGAAGCTCGCGCGCAAGCACGGGACCATTAATGCGCAGCTGCTGGTTGCATGTATTGGCATTGAGCCCGTTTGCATAATTAACGCCGCGCGCACGAATCGCCGTGAGGTTTGGCGTTTCGTCGACTTCGCATGTCGAGACGATGCCATCTTGCGTGTTGTTTTTGTTTGGTGTCGCCGCAAGCCACGCATCCACCTGCGTGACATTATTCCGTATGATGATGTTGCTTGCGACTATGACGAGCTGCGTGATATCGCTTGATTTATGGTAACTTGACGGAGCGTAGGTGATATTGCCGTCAATAATAACGGTCCCTGCGCTTTTGATGATAATTGATTTGCCTGCACCGACTTCGCCGCTGATTTTTACGACGCGCGCTGTGGCGTTATAAACGCCGGATGCCATACCGCCAAGTGAAACATTACCGGAGTGATTGCGTACATTTGAGGTAAATTGTCCGCCAATGTTTGGTTGCGCCGGAATCGTTCCCCATTTTCCGTAGCCGCCGCCTGGTATGCCGGCGTTTGCAAACGATAAATTATTGCGGGTCGCTTCGGTTGAAGTGCTCGCATTTGCTGCGCCCGCGCCGACGCCCGACAGTCCGCCAGCTGATGCCGACCGAATCACGCCGTTCTGCGGCGTCGTCATGCCGTATTCGCCCCAGCTGCCGAAGAGCTGTCCGCTGTCGGCGAGAGAGCTCATTGCGGTGATGATTGACGATCGCGTGTATTGTGTGGCGGGCAGACCGGTAACAACGCCGGAGTTTGATCCGACGCGAATACCATTACCCCAAACTTGCACAGACGGCTTTTTTGCAATACGGTAACATTTTGGATACGCAACCCGGCGGTGCGTATCGCCGCCTGCACGCGTGTCCCAATTGTAATGGCGGATAGTCATGGTTCGGCATACGAGATCGCCGACTTGCGCGCCTGTCGTTTTCAGCTTTTCATTGTTCACTTGGTTGCCGCCGCTGTTTAGGGCAGAGATGACGGCGCTTGCGAGAGTGTTGCAATCTGATGCATAATTATGCAAGCTTGGATTATCTTTCATCCACTCGCAGGCGTGAGCAGTTGAGCCAAAGTCAGCTTCAGCATAGCGCAATGATCCGGAACTTGTTTTATTAAATATTTGATTAAAGACAGTTGTTACAGCACTCTCTCCGCCGGCTGATTGGATAACTGCGTTCGGGATTTTGAAGTCGTATGTGCCCCAATCTACCCCGATATTACGCAAAACACCGCCTTCGTTTTGGATGATACTTGGCGCATCGACTTGCGTATCTTGATTGGTAGCGCCAATTGACGTGCTGCCGTCGCCGATTTTTGGAATGAGGTCAAAGGTTGATTTGACAACGAAGCAGGCCGGAACGGAGTTGTCCCATACATGATCTATGGAAGTGTTCCAATACCATGCAACTTTTTGACATACATACCAGCCTATTTTGCTGCCATCGCTTGGTATGCGCATGCCGAGGCAATCATCGTCATAGCTGTATAGACTGAGTGCATCTGGTTTAATAAA
Organism: Candidatus Saccharimonadota bacterium; assembly: GCA_905371715.1. Lineage (GTDB taxonomy): Bacteria > Patescibacteriota > Saccharimonadia > Saccharimonadales > Saccharimonadaceae > Saccharimonas > Saccharimonas epibionticum. The sequence continues at coordinate 114,005 of CAJPLV010000001.1, forward strand.
AATGGTATCCCAACTGCGGTATTTTTGCCCTGAGCACTGTGTCTTGGCGGGAGGATCTGCACCTCGCCACACAACTATTTTTGTGTCGCTGCCACAGCTGTTCCAGTTTTGGCGTTCACAATTTACAACCTCATGATAGTTGCGGAAAAACGTGTTTTTGATATTTATTTTTAGCTCAAGTTCTTGCCTTCCGTATCCAGGTAATTCAACGTTGCGTAAGTTGCTCGAAAAGCGTGCGAGCTCACCTGAGCCTATTGTCGGCTGATCGGATGCATGATTGATTGCACCCCATCCATCCGGCTGAGAATTCTTATAGTTTTTGTAAGACGTGTAACCAGAACCAGATTTGGCGACAGCATACGTTTGTCCGTTAACATCCCAGCCTTGCGGTTTGGCGCGCCGGCGCAGCCAGAAATTTGTGCCCTCAGTGTCGCAATTAATAGATTTTCCGCTATAGGTTTTTACGATATTTCCGAATTTTCGTGCCAAGCAGCTCGTCCCATTAAACCTCACTCTTTCTGCAGGACCGCCAGGTTTAGCAACGCCGTTAATATCAATTTCTAGCTCAAGCTGATCATTTGAATTAATCCACCACCATATACCGTGTCCGCCGCGGTGACCTCGATCAAAGAATATACTACCGTTAGAGTCTTTGTGTCCATTCAGATTGAGCACGCGCACATTGCGTCCGCCCCCACCGATGGAAAATAATGAGTAGATGTGGGTATCGCTTGAAAACTGCGTGTTCCACGATCCGCGGATATTTGCACGCAGCTTAGTGGCATTCCAATCTACCCAAATAGGATTATCTGGCGTTGACCCCGCCTCGCTTAAGTAGCTAGATCCTGGATTTGAGAGCCAGAACACGGCGCATGGATATGAAAGGAACCTACTGTCTCCACACGGATTGCCACCCCAGCCAGTTTCTTCTGCACGATTTCGACCTGAATTCTTTCCATTGCTGCCTCGCCATGCATTTGCTTGTTGATACATGCACGCCGTCAGTACGAATGCCACGCTTACCACCAACAAAATTGTCCGTGCAACATTTTTACCTAATGTCTGGCTAAAATATGTACGCATCACTGTGGCTTACCTTGGTTGTTTTGAGTGACACCTCCACGCAAAGCCTCCATTTGTTGTAAGCTTGTCATCGTTTGTAGCTTTGGACTTGGATAGATGCCTTTATCGGCAAGTGCGACTATTTTGTGGTATGTATTATTAAGCTCATCGGTTTGCGATCCGGTATTGATAAGTGCGAGGTAGTAATAGCGCATATACAGGCACGAGGCATCATTGTCACTGCCACTTTTTGATGTAATAGTTGAAACAAGGTCTTTTAACTTAGCGGTGTCAGATAGCGATTCATTATATTTCGCAACAAGATTATCGTTGCAGATATTTTTTGATACGACCACTCGTTCATCTAGTTGTTTTATACCGGCATATAACCACCCTATGGCGAGTGCGCCGCCGATACCGCCGATGATAATAATTACTATAGCAGCACGACTTTTTGTGCCCAGCGTAATCCCTACCTTTTTCTTGCTCATGCTTCCAGTATATCGCAAGACGAAGCTGCCGGCAATAATAAAACATCGCCGCAGGGTGCGGCGTGTGTTGATGAGGCTTGTCGTAATTTTCGTGGTGATCGTACCGGGAATCGAACCCGGATTGCCAGGATGAGAACCTGATGTCCTAACCGTTAGACGATACGACCTAGCGTCATCTACTATATCAAAATTACTCGTTCGCGTCTACCGCTGAATTGCCGATCTGCTGTACGATTTCAAGCAGGCGCCGCGGCGTAATCTCCGCTTTCACGAAATATGCGTCGACATTGCGTTCAATTTCTTGGCGCGTTTCTTCGTCTTGATCAAAATTCGTCATGACGGCAACATGCGAATGCTTTGCGACCGGATTCTTTTTGATTTCATGCAAGATTTCTTGTCCGCGCAGTTCTGGCAGCATGATGTCAAGCAATACCAAGTCGTACGCTTTGTTGGTTGCCATCACCAGCCCGTCGCGCCCGTCGATCGCCCATTCGACGTCGTAACCTGCCTGGCGCAAACTGCGCACATACATTTCGCCGATGAACCGGTCGTCTTCAATCATTAAAATTGTCTTTATCGCCATAGTGTAAACTCCTTTATCCTGAATAGGTTGCGTGATTGGTAATTGATTCGCCATGCCGCGCGACGAGCGCCGTGTTAATATGTCCGTTTGCTTGCAAGGTTTCGGCGACGCTGGCGTAGACCGGCAGCGTGAATGAAAACGTTGAGCCGACGCCTTCGGTGCTTGATACGCTGATCGTGCCGCCGTGGCTTTCAACGATTGCTTTACAAATGTACAGCCCAATTCCTGTGCCGGCGACGGTTTCGCGCGAGCGGTGCGAGCGGTAGAATTTGTGGAATAGATTGCCAACGACGTTTGCCGGCATACCGATACCATTGTCGACAACCGAAACCTTCACGAACGCGCCTTCAACAGCAGCGTTAACACGCACAATACCACCGTTATTTGAATATTTTATACCATTATCAATTAGATTTGATAAAACTTCGCTAATGCTTGACGGGTCGGCGGCGACAGTCGGCAAATTATCGGGAATATCAACAACGAGCTGGCGGTGCTGCGACGAAGCGCGTAAGTTCATGTCGTCGCGGATTGTTTGGTAAATGTGCGCGAGCGACTCTTCGCTGAGATGGATTTTCAAGTGCCGCCGGTCGTATTTGCTTGTGTTCAAAATATTGTTGATATAGCCGGACAGGCGGTTGCCGCTGACGATAAGGCGCTGAAATAGCTCTTTCTGCTCGGCGGTAAGTACGTCTTCAAGCTCAAGCGACAGCACATCTAAGTAGCCGCGAATGACTGTAATCGGACCGCGCAATTCGTGCGCCGCAAACGAGATAAAATCTAGCCCGTCGTCTTCCGGCTGGTAAATATCTGATTCGTCGTACGCGATTAGGACGACTTCGGTGGCGCTCCCCTGTTCAAAGCTGGCGGTTACGTTGAAGATTCGCCGGTCTTCGTCGCCGATGATTTTATTTGGTACGCGCAGCCAAGTTTGCTGGGCATGTACCGTGTTGGTCTCGCAAGCGGCGAGCCAATTTGTAAAATCGTCTGGCTCATCGAATAATAACTCTAATTTGAGCGCACCCTCTTTCGTTTGCTTGACGGGTGCTGCGCGGTTGGCGAACGAAATCTCGCCGGCGGTATTCATGACGACGATGCCGGTGTTTGTCTGATTGAGCGCAGTGAGCAGTGTTTTATGGCGCTGCACTGCGTGCGAGTCGTCTGCATCAGCATTGTCGGCGGAATTATTCTTGTAAATGTACAGCAGCATATCGTGAAAACCGTCTTTAGCATAGCGCGGTAAATTTGGATTGCCGAGCGGCTGGTCGACAGTTTGTCCGGCGGCGCGCGCGATCGCAGTTGCTAAATCGCGCAAGGGAGCCAGCAAAAACAGCATTAAATAAATATTCAGCGCTACAGACGTTATAATTGTTGCGCCCATCGTGATGATAAACGGCAGCGCGTCGATGTGCGCGCCTGCCACGATTAACGCCCCGCCGACTACCAATACGACGAGCAGCTGCGTGAGAAGCGAAAGCAAGATCGCGTTCCGGCGGTAAATTCTCCAGTAGTCGCGCATTTCGGCGACGCGCTTCGGCGCATGGCGCGTGTTTTTCCCTAATGCCACGCGACGCCTCCTCCGCTATTTGCTACCGCGCCTATCCAGGTTTGCCCGCGATTGAGCGCGATTTCTTTGCCGTTGGCGTCGAAAAAGCGTAACGGCTCGGTGCGGCTGCCTTTGCGCCATGTTGCTTCAGCGACCGTGCCGTTTTGGAAAATATGCGCCGCGCCGCTCCCGACTGTGACGATACTTTGCCGCCAGCCGTCTTCGCGTACGGTGGTTTCGTCGACGCGCATAGCGATGACGACGCTTGGCGCGATGCGACCTTCTTCACGGTCGTTGCTAACCGCGCCGCCAATGCTGCGCAGATAGGAATTGCTTGCTTTATCGTAGTCGTAGTGCGTGTTGTAGAGTGGACCGCTAAAGTTGATATCAATACTCGTGGCGTTTGGCTGCTCGCTGGCTGTGCCGGCGGCGCGCGCTTGCCCGGAGAATTGCGAGTTTTTGTAGCCTTTCGCGGCGTTGAGCGCGTCGAGTTTTTCAAAGTTTGTGTAGACATTGTGCGGCGCATATCGGTCGCGAGCGCGCCAATAGCTGCCGCCGTTGAAGAACTGGTCAATGTCGCGGTAGCTGCCGTTGCGGATTTCGGCGAGTGCTGCTGCGCTGCCGCCGACATGAGCAACGCTTGCTTGATACGGCGCGAGCCAATCAACGTAATACATGCGCAGGCTGCGCACTGGTCCGACTAGACCTGGTTTATGCTGTTGGTATAAACACAAAAATCGCGTGATGCCTCCTTCGGCGATCGCCTCATAGACGACTTCCGCCTGTTTTAGCCCGGACTGCGGGCGCGAATCCGGCGAGTTCTCAATCATCACTGCAGTGACCGGTTTGGTGACAGCGGTTTCGTCGGCAACTTCTATTCCATTGAGCTGCGAGTAGAATTTTGTCGGTCCGGTTTTCTTCTTGCGTACAATTGGCGTGTGGTCGGTTTGCGCAACAGGCGGCTGATAGGTTAAATAAAACGCTGCCGCGCAGCCGATAAAAATGAGCAGCACGCCGCAAATCAATATCGTCGCTAAGCGGTGGCGCTCAATAAACGCGCGAAACCGTTTGATTTTGCCTGGCTGCTGTTTGGCAAGCAGCTTGCGGCTGAGCTCGGTTGATCTTTTTGTGTCCATGCTTATGGTTATTATAACAGATTGCGTACCGTACCGTGGCGTTTTGATGCGATACTTGCGGCTTAGTATCGTTATAGGTTGAAAAACAACAATACTATTGCTAATTTTATATAAATATTATATAATAAAAGGATAATGTCTACGAAAAATCATTTTGAGCATACGCTGCCTCCTCTGTCATTGGCTAATGGAACGCAGCTGAGCGCCGGGTTGTACAGTGTTGAAGGCGGAACGCGCTATCGAATGGTATTTGGCGATCATCCTGAGCGCCTGAGTTCGCCGCGCGTCACGTTTAACTCAGAGGCTGGCAGAATTGCGCATTTTGCTGGTATGCTATTTCGCGGTGCTCCGCGAGATTCCATAGCCGGCATGTCGATGATTGACTATTTTACCAAAGTGGCGCAGGGAGAATTGGGGCTGGCGATTGGCGAGACTTCAACGATGCGTAAGCCCATCATTGTTCGTTGCCTCGCAAAATACGGTTTTCTCGCGAGCCGGCTGGAGAGTACGAGCGTGCGCGCCGGGCTGCTGCCGCGCGGGATTGATGACGGCCATCATCCGAATGTTCACTTTATTTCGGGCAATCAAGCGGAATTTGAAGATTCGCGTTGGTGGCGGTTTTATCGCGTCGTGAACGAAAGAGAGCTCCCTTATCGCTACCCGCTTGAGCATCCGTCAACAGAGATAGATTTGCACACATCGTTCACGCTAGAATGATACTAACCGCCTGAGCGTCGTCTCTTTGCCGAGTAGCGCGAGCGTGTCGTTGAGCTGCGGGCTGAATGGCGCCCACGTGATGGCGATACGGACAAGGCTGAATAAGATGCCGGGTTTTTGACTAGTTTTTTCGAGTAAATCGTTAAGGCGCTGCTGAATTGATTCCGGCGTCCAATCGGTGAGCGCGGCGAGTGAATCGTGTGCAGTGCGCATGAGGGCTTGGCGCTCACCGGGCGAAAGTTTTTTGAGCTGTTTGTTCGTCTCAATGAGCGAGTCGTCGCGCGTGGGTTCTTCAAAAAAGTAATTGGTGAGCTGGGGCAAGTCGGCAAGTGTTTTTAAGCGGTCTTGCGCCAGGGCGAGAACGCGTTTTTTGTAATCCTCGCTCGCCTGCGCTGCGGCGGGCGGCCAGTAAGTAGAAGCAGCCGCAGATTGCTTCGAAGATCTGTTGCCGACAGGATTGCTCACCCGTGTATATAAATCGTCCAAGCTCAGGCGCCGAATCCATTGCCCGTTCATCCAAAGCAGTCGCTTTTCGTCGAAGCGCGCGCCGGATTTTTGCACGCGGCTGAGGCTGAATTTCTCAATCAGCTCGTCGCGACTGAAGATTTCTTGCTCAGTGCCATCATTCCAGCCCATGCTTGCGAGAAAATTCAGCATCGCTTCGGGCAAAATCCCATCAGTGCGATAGTCGGTGACGCTTTTTGCACCGTCGCGTTTACCGAGCTTTTTTTTGCCGTCGGGAGCCATGATGTGCGGTAGACACGCTAAAACCGGCGGCGTCAACTCAAACGCTTCATATAAGCTCAAATAGCGTGGAATCGACGATATATACTCCAAACCGCGAATGACGTGTGTGATGCGCATTTCAGCGTCATCTACGATGTGTGCAAAATTGTACGTTGGGTAGCCGTCGGCTTTGATAAGAATGAAATCATCAAGTGCTTCTGATCCAGCAGATAATTCACCCATTACCGGATCGTGCCAAACGTAGCGCTTAGGATGTGTGACCTTGAATCGTAGTGGCTGTGTACCGTCCCATGCTGGCGGATTTTCAGGGCGGTAATCGCGATATAAAAACGCTTTTTTGGCGGCACGCGCTTTGTCGCGGAAAGCCTGCACTTGCTCCGGGGTGTATGGATCTGCATATGCCAGCCCCTTGTCGATTAACGTTTGCGCCCACGTACGATAGATTTCGAGTCGCTCGGACTGGTGATAGGGACCGTACTCGCCGCCGCGCCGCGGCCCTTCGTCCCAGTCAAGCCCTAGCCACTCAAGTGTATCTAAAATTAAATCTTCCGCGCCCGGCACAAAACGCGCGCGGTCGGTGTCTTCAATGCGTAAAATAAACGTACCGCCCTGTTGCCGCGCTAAAAGCCACGGAAACAGTGCCGCGCGGACGTTGCCGACATGAATATAACCCGTCGGACTCGGTGCAAATCGCGTGCGAATGGTTGTCATCATATAGTTAAATTATATAACATCAAACGGATATTTACATACTTAAATTTTGCTGAACGCCCCATTTTAACTTACTGAATCTGGCTATTCTATAATATAAACTACTGTGTTATCTCTTTGCCTTTTATATAAAGAGAAGAATTATGCATAATTACGATAATAATTATGAGCAAAATTAGCCGAGCTAAACATTATGTATTTCGGAATTATGCTAGAATGCTTATCTATGACGGCAAAATTGAACGCTATAACCGCACCAGCCAAGAAGAATGCATTGACCCCAACCTGACTCTGCTATTTGAAGACGCCACCCGCTTTAACCATGAGCTAGCTAACTGGCTGTTTTATTACAATATTAAGCGCCCTCACTTTCAACCACCGAGACCCAAACTACCTAGATATCCAAATCCTACCACTCAAAGCCTACATAAACATGCTAAAATTAAGCCCAGGAGAGTCCAGAATGTGTTGGATCCCATACAAGGTATTGACATATTCTATTCTACATACTGCGACGTAGGCTGAAATACAGTCATCCTTGAGCAGCTAGGAGATGATCATGCCTAGTAGGCGCGATCTGAGTGACATTGCCAACCAGTTCGTTCCTGACGAAGGTGACGAGGCGTGGGCGGTTGATCCTAACCAGCCCGAACACATGCACCAAGGTCAGGAATCTGGCGAGCCCCACTCTGATGGGTGGTACATGTATAATGACGGCACTCCTCACTGGGAGAAGTATCGCTCTGACGATGAGTGACACTCTCACCTCAGGGATTCCCCTTTTTTTCAAATTTGAAAAAGGGAAAGTTTCCATGTAATTTTAAATAAGCTAGCTAAACCGTGAACTATAAAAAATACCTTGCGCTTCAAACCAGGCTTGAATGGTTTTACGATTTTCATCCAGGTTTCTTTGATGATATTTCGGCTAGTCAAAAAGAATTGCTGCAGCGAACATTTTTGTACGACACGTCAGACGATGAATATCCTGAATCAATCCGCAAATTTTATAATGACACGATTGCAGGACGTCCGCAATTACAGCATGATATGCGTATAGCAGTTGACGCATTATACCGAGCAGCTGGCGCAGGTAAGTTGACCGACTATATTGATGATTAGAATTTATCCAGTCGCCTTGATTTATTGATTATTGTATGTGGTCGCTTTTGAGGTTTCAAATATTTCCACAAACTCATCAATGTCTTTTACGTTATCTCATGTATCTATGGTCGCTTTCTTTGGCATTAATAATGCTGCAGCGAATGCGTTCGCTTGAACTTCTTTTTGAGTTTTTGAACCTGATAATCTAGGATTAGCTTACGGTATTCAATAACCCCCAGCTTTCGTTGCGTCATCATGTAAAACACATACCCTATTCCATGTGCTAATGAAAATCTTTGTCTAAAGATAGGTTCGTTTTGCGAGATCTATATTCTATAGGGACTCTTTTCGTCGCTCTTAAACGCTCTTGTTGAAACGCTCGGTGAATTAAGTATTACCGACTAGCGTCTGTACTTAAAAACTCTACTATTTTTTATTAGCATTCTGATTGCAACACAAAACTAAGACCTTGTTTGTTGAAACTTTTGTTGCAAATCGGCAGCATTGTCTTTTATAGTGGGTGTTCTTAAGAATCTTCTATCAATCCCTAGCAAGGGCTATAGACTCGCCGCCAGCCGTTCTATTTGATCTGGTGCGAGCTGTGCGCTGCCTTGTACGGTGTATAATATGCCGCCGTTTACCCATGCAGCGTTGCTATTGTAGGTATAAATCGTTAAGCCGTTGATGGTGGCGGTGCTGTATTTGCGGCCAGCAGCCGGTTTGACGTAATTTTCGAGTACAGCACTTGAGTCCCAGTTTGATTTAGTCTGCGCGAGCGTGAACGTCTCGCTGCTGCCGTTTGATGCAAACTTCATTGTGACGCTACCTTTATCGTACGCAACGGGTCCATTTAACGTATAGCCTGCCGGTTGATAGCCCGGGTATGTAGCATTGATTCCCGCTTGCGCGGTGGCGACGCGCGTGCTGAGCGCCGGCATATTTAAGTACGTAAAATACGCGCCAAGCAGCATAACGGCGAGTGCGACGCTTGCCGTGCTGACGAATTGGCGGAATTTTGAATATTTTTTCGGCTGCTTAATTTCTTTGCGCTCGGAGCGCGGTTTCATCTGCTTGGTGGCAGACTCAATCGCTTGCTGTTTGATGACGTGGGACGGCAGTGCGACGCGCGCTTGTTCGGCGGCGTTCGCTTGGCGTTTTTGCTCAACTGCTTGTACCATTGTGTGCTGCATCGGTGCAATGTCGGGCGCGGTTTGCTGTGCTGACGCTCGGGTCTGCGCGCGTGCTGGTGTCGCTTTTGCAAAGTGCGCGACGCGCGGGTGCGTGATCGCTTGCGGCGTGCGTTTCACGGCGCGATGCTTCTGGATTGTCGGGTGCGGCTGTATTTGCGGTTGTGTTGTTATGCGCGGTGCGACTCTGGGTGCTGTTGACGGTGTAGTATGCGCAGTAGGCTTGACGCACGCTTTTATGCCGTTGATTGATTTGGTTTTATTGACGTAGCGGCGCTGTAGCGTTTGCGAGCGCTGTGGGCGGGCATGAATATCAACCGCACGCCGCGACATCGCATCCTGTACGTCCGCACTGCGTTCGGCGCGCAGAATTTTGCCGGTTTCGGCGTCGTAGATTGTTCCATTGATGCTTACTTTTTTGTTCATACCCTATCCTCTATCGCTACATGCTTATACTTATCATACCACGCAGTGCGCTATACACAAATGGCGAAATAATAATGGTATAATAAGTGAAAGCTATGTATGAGCATGATTCTAAACGCAAATTGCGCCTGAGACTAACATTCACTTACACAGTGATGATCTTGACGACGCTTGGGCTTGTCGTGGTGGCGTTGTTTATCGCGCTTGGCTATCGCTACAATCAGTTTGACGGACGATTTGAACAAGGCGGTATGATTCAGTTTAATTCGCGCCCGAGCGGCGCTGAAATTCAGCTGGATGCAGTTAAACTGTCGAACCGTACGGCAACGCGGATCACCGCAACAGCTGGCAACCATGCCGTTATGGTGTCGCGCGACGGCTATAAGCCCTGGCAAAAGCAAGCTACGGTTAAGCCGGGCGCGGTGCTGTGGCTCAATTACGTACGGCTCGTGCCAACCGACCCGAAGATTGAGACTGCGGCGACGTATGGCAGTATCGCGAGTGTCATGGCGAGTTTCGACCGCTCGCGTTTCGCAGTAATTGAGAACGACACGCAGCCGACCGTCACTTTCTCGCGCGTGCATGATGCCAACGTTGAGCACAGCTCAGTAACAGTGCCGGCTGATAAAATCACCGCGCCAAGCGCTGCCGGTTCAAGCCGCTTCTCGCTCGCCGGCTGGGATTATGCGAATAAACGCGTGCTCGTATTGCATACATACGATGATGGTAAAACTGAATATTTGCTTGTGCCAAAAGACAGCGGCGATCCTGCGCGCAATATTTCTACCGAATTTGGTATTTCGATCGCCGAACTTCAGTACGATCCGACCGACAGTAACATCGCTTACGCTCTCACGACGAATCACGATGTTCGCCGCTTGAACTTATCAACGTCCACGTTGTCTGGTCCGCTTGTAACAAATGCAAGCTCGCTCGTCGTAGCGTACAACGGCTGGATCGGCTATGCCACGCATCCTGACGCCAGCGGCATTCGCACCGTTGGCTATGTGTCGAAAGATAAGCTTACTGCCAAAACGGTGCAGACATTTACGAATATGTCCGGCCGCAGTCTTAGCTACACGATTGCGAGCTACTATAACGAGCTCTATCAGCTGGTTGTGGCGGGCGACAGCGCGACCGTATATCGCGCCGAGCTGCCAGGCAGCGATTCCACAGACGTTATCAAAAGCAAGACGATTGCGAAATTATCGCTTGCAAAAGACGTTGCATTCGCTGGTTTTTCGCCGCGCGAGCAGCGTTTCGTTTACATCCAGAACGGGCGCGACATTGTGACGTATGATTTGGAATTGTCGTCGATTGCTACTGTAGCTCCGTCTGCGGCGCTCAATGCTAAAATTGGCTGGCTTGACGATTTCCACCTGCTGAGTACGGCAGACGGCACAATTGAGTTTATGGATTACGATGGCACGAATATGCAAACGCTTGCCCGCGGTGCAAGCCATGCCGCGACATTGCTTGCCGGCAATGATAAATTTTTCTACTATTTCACGCGCGATGAAGCTGCCGGCACAGTACGTTTGATGCGATTGTCGCTGACAACGGAATAGCAGAGATAGCGGAGAGGACCTGGTCCACCCTTCTAAATGGGTAACGCTGCTAGCGCGCGCCAACACCAAATAACCGTTCAATAAATGTCGGCGAGTTTGCAGGCATCTTCTTGGCAGAGTTGGTTTTAGCTGCCGGTTTGGTTGTCTCTGTGGATGCTGCCGCTTCGTCTGGACTCGGACTAATTTGCTCGCCAAACACCAGTAGCCGGTTGAGCGCCGTGCCGAGCGGTACGCACGTAATGAGCGTGATATACGGCTTGTCGCTGCCGATTTGGAGCGCGCTCACATCGGTCGGTTTGACGACCTGCGTGCGTGTGATTTTGTACGTGTAGCGTTTGCTATTATAATTGACATAAACGACATCGCCGGCTGCCATTCGTTCAAGCCGCGCGAAGACGAATTTATGATTGCCGCTATCAAGCCAATCGTTTGCGGAGTGCCCCGACACGACGAAATTGCCGCGCTCGCCTGGGCGCGCGTTTGCGCCTTGTATATTAAACCACACTACGCCGCGCGTCATAGCAGCATTGAGCGAGTCTTGGCTGGACGCATCGGCGTCCCAGACGATCGGTTCGTCTACAGCGATTTTTGGAATAATAAGCTTCGGGTCGGCAGATACAGGCGTCTCCGCGTTTGATGACACAATGATTGATTCTGGATCCATCGCGCCTGGTGCAACATACGCTTCAACGTATGCAAATAAGACGCGGTTGTATTGCAAAAACAAAAATACGAGCAGCACGCCGAGTGCCGCCATGACTGGCACGAAATGGCGGCTCTTACGTACTTTTGCTGCGCGTTTTTTGATTTTTTGCCGCAGCGAGCCGCGTAAGTCGTCGATCGCTTCATTCGGCGTGAGCGCCTCCGTGTTTTCGACTGCGCGGAGTTTTTCGGCGGCAGTGCGGTGGACTTCTGCTTGGTCGTTGAGCGATTTTTTGGCAGCTGCCACTTGCGAGGTGTAGTACCGTTCGTAGTATTGCTGGTAGTACGATTGCCAAGCACTGTGGTATTTTTGCCACGAACTGTCTTGAGTTTTGAGTGGCGAATCCTGGCTGAGCGTTCGGCTGTATGGATTTTCTTCGTGTGCATTGACTGCACCTGACCCCGGCGCGATACGCTGCTGCGAGATCTCTTGCGTTTGTGCGACCGTGCCGGTTGGCTGAGCGTAGCCGTAGCGTGCGGTTATAGGCTGGTTTGCTGCCGACTTTGATGCTGTCGGCGCGGGTACATTTGATATGACGCCAGTTGCGTGCGGATCGTTCTGGTAGATTGTGTCGATTTGCCCGCGAACGATATTTGCCGCCGCCTGCTTTTGCGCGGGATTACCAGAAATATCGGCGTCCGCAGACTGCCGCGATGGCACTGATAACGAGGATCGATCATCGTTCATATATGTGTCATAGTATAGCGTATTTAAGGCGCGAACACAAAAATGCTTGTTGGTTTCTATGCGCTCTTGAATGTACTGCCGTAGGTCTTGTTTCGCCCATTTTTGGACAAAAATAAAAGCCTCGTTTTGAGCGAAACTTATTCATTTTGTGGTACCGCGGGCCGGACTTGAACCGGCACGTCCATAGGGACATCAGATTTTGAGTCTAACGTGTCTACCAATTCCACCACCGCGGCGTAGAAATTGTTTACAATAAGTATAGCATATACTAAATTTTTTAGCGAATCTCGCCGAAAAATTTGCCGAAATGGTCTAAAAGCGCCAAAAATCCGCCGAATTCCGCTTATTTTTATATATTATTATTGACAATAAATAAAGATTGTGCTATTATGAAACCATAAGCCAATGTGAGGTACAGAGGCGTAAAAGGAGGAAGTAATGATAAATCTAAAGAAAATTGTTATCGGAGCGGTCGCGAGCGTCGCGGTTGCTGCCGGTATCTGGTATGCGTTGCCGGCACATGCTGTCTGCGACGGATACATCAACGTTGTAAAGTGTGGTACGCCAACGCATCAGTCGTTGAAAGACACGTACTATGGTAGCAGCCACATGAAGACGCTTTACAACCGGTACTATATTAATGACAGCATGATTGAGGGTGCCGGCATGAAAACTGGTACGGTTTATAAAGACGGTCGTGTTGTCGTTGACGGCAAGACAGTCGCAACAGGTGCGCGCACGATTCAAAGCAATACGCGTCACCCAGGTTCGTCGTATGGCACAGATACAGTTGATGGACATACGTATTATAAGTTTAATGTGCAAAATAGCTTCGTCTACGATCACTTTGAAGTGTTCGCGTGGTTTGACAGCTATGGTAAATTCATTGCTGCAGTGATTAAGGATTGTGGAAATCCAGTGTGGGCAGTAGCAGTCTTTGAATACAAGAACATCCAAGTCTGCGACCTGACGACGAACAAGATTGTTACGATTAAGGAAAACGAGTTTAATAGCAAACGCCACTCAAAAGACATCAATGACTGTAAGCAAATCCAAGTCTGCGACCTGGCGAGCTACAAAATCGTTACGATCAAAGAGAAGGAATTTAACAGCAAGAAGCACTCAAAGAACGTGAATGATTGTAAGAAAATTCAGGTCTGCGAGCTTAGTAGCAGCACGATTGTCACGATCCGCGAAAGCGAATTCGACAGTAAAAAGCATTCAAAGAACTTGTCGGACTGCGAAAAGATGCAAGTCTGCGAGCTGAAAACTGGCAACATCGTCACTATCAAACAAAGCGAGTTTAGCCAGGAAAAGCACTCAAAAGATTTGTCGGACTGTGAAAATGTGAAGGTTTGCCGCATCAAAGACAAATCAATCGTGACAGTCAAGAAGAGCGATTTGAACGACGAATACACGACTGATATGTCAAAGTGCGAGACGCCGACGACTCCGCCAACTACGCCGAACGAATTGCCGCACACTGGTTTGGGCAGTATGGTCGCTCCGCTGGTTGGACTGGGCAGCTTAGCCGCCGTCGCCACCGCGTACGTCATGAGCCGCCGCCAGCTGCAATAAACAAATCTGTACCAAACGAAATACCCGGGAAATGCTCCCCGGGTATTTTTGTTGGAATGATGTAGGCGGCAAGTGTATTTCACTTCCTTCCCTTTTATATTCGGTATATTGTTTTTTAACTTGTTCTGCGGGGTGTTGCATTACGGATTAAGTACGGCGACACTTGTTGCAACAGCCTCAAGCGGTTGGCTCGGTGTCCATAGTAGATACGCGGCGGCGCGCGCTGCGGTTTCGCCCCGCCATATGCGCATCGGGTCGCGCCAATCAGTCGTCACAACTTCGCCGCCGTGCGCAATGATGAGCGTATCGCAGTGCAGTGTCGCGATCGTTAGCGGGTATGTGATGGTAAATTTATGCAGCGCTTCAACCAGCTGCATCAAGGGCATGTTGAATGTCAGAATCTTGGGATAATACAATTCGCGGAATAATTTTTGCAGCTGCGCAAAACTCAGTACGAGCACTGTGCGCGGGCGCGTGGCGATTGCCTCGGCGTCGTTGCGCACGAGGTCTACTGCGTCGCGCGTGACAACAAGCGGACCGTCGTATGTGCTAAGGAGATCGCTGTAGACAATAGCAGTTTCGCTATTGCGCCCCGCATCGCCTGCGAGTAGCAGTCCTGTGCTCCAGCTGCTGAGCGCGCGCAGTTCGTTAATAGCGCCGCGGGCTAAACTGCCGCTTGGATTGCTTGGCGCAAAGATGACATCGGTCATGGCGGGCGGAATTGAGCGTTTCAGCGCGTCTGGTAGTACGACGCGAACTTCCCCTGCTCCGGTGCTTAGCGCGGTTTGGTATGCTTCGGCAACGCCCGCGAAGCCGAGTTTATTGCCGCCAACAATTCCGAGGCGCCCGCGCTGCGCTCGCTGCTCTGGTTTTGCCCATTCAATGTCGGGAAACAGCGGCTTCGCTGGGTTTTGTTTGCGCCAATAATCGTATTCCATTCGTCTCTCTTTTCATTATTAATTCTTCCTGGCTCAAGCATGTCTTTGTGTACTTATCATACCATTACTTCCTGTTTTCGTTTAGGCAGCGTATAGTGGAATTATGACGAATGATATGAAGCAGCATGAAGCAATGATAAAACAAAGACTAGAACAAACGCTATCGTCCGGTGAGCTTGTGCAGCTCGCGGCATTCCATGCGCGGCGAATCGCGGAGTTTCAGCA
>CAJPLV010000002.1 GCA_905371715.1 Candidatus Saccharimonadota bacterium
CCGGCACGCCACGAAGCCGAATGCGCATGAATTTGGCGAAGCGGAAATGCGCCAATGGTGGAGGAGCAATGACATGCTTGGTGTAAAAGAAGAGCAGATATTTAATGAAAAGATGAGCGCAGATGCTATGCTGAGAAAGATATTGAATGATTGCGTAACAGGCAGCAATAATACTATGAAAGGGTCATGAATGAAACTCCTCTATACAACTACCAACATACATAAGCTTCGCGGTGCTAATCGTGCACTTGCCGGTACGGGTATTGAATTAATGCCGCCAAGCATTGATTTACCGGACGTTCCAGAAATTCAGTCAGATGATCAAACGGAGGTTTCGGTCGACAAGGCGATAAAATACCATGCGTTATTGCGCTGCCCTGTAGTAGTGATGGACTCAGGGCTATTTATTGAACCGCTCGGTGGTTTTCCTGGTGTATATACAAAGTATGTGCTTGATGTACTCGGTATAGATAAGTTAGTTGATCTAGCGCGAAATATTGAAAAGCCAGTAGCATTCGCGCAGCGAACGATTACATATTTTGATGGCGTGACGCTCAAGACGTTTTCATCAAAAGTGACTGGTATATTAGTTCGTGAACCGCGTGGCATGAATGGGCGTAATTACGATAAATATTTTGTCGCTGACGGCAAAGACAAAACTATTGCAGAGCTCTCTGACGAGGAACAAACAGCGCTGATTGCGCCAGTATGGCAGGAATTTGCAGCGTGGGTGAATAAGCACAAAAAGGATTTGTGCAGCAGTAAATAATACACTGAAAGAGGAGCTGTATAGCGATATTTTGATCGAAAATGATATGATGGCTTAGTTCGTGTAATAATTTGTGCATAACCATATTTAATGTTATGGTATTAAGTATGGTTAGAGAAATGCTAAAAGGAGGAGCGGACGTTCATTTTGGCAGTTCGGATGATCTAGAGAGACCGGAACACAACCCTACGGTTATCGCAATGCTGGGTGCTGCCGGTTTGAACGGTGTTGACATACAGCTGTTTGACACTATGCAGCAAAGCGGGGCGTCAGTTTTCGTACACGGCAGTCTTGTTTCGGGTAGAATCAGTTCGAGATCTGATGTTGACTTTACGGTAATAGGAGACATTGGCAATATGCCACCAATTCTTAGAGACACGCTAATGCTGGGTGCGGCGGCGAGCACTGCAGATTACGTGTCGACATCGGTGCGGAGCCAAGACGGTCGAAAACTGAGTCTTCATATTAGCGAGCCGAAGTTTCGCGGTTCATATCCCGATCGGAATAAACCGTATGCGACTGAATATCGGTCAGGCAATCATGCGAAAAAACGCGACCAATCGTACTTTTTGTCAACTGTCGATCGGGATGGCGGCATATATCTAATTAATTTTTTATGTAGCAGTAAGGTGCAAAAACCTGATGGCAGTACGCTGACTGACACGCCGCAGACGGGAGTGATGGTAATCAATGGAGAATCGGTATTTAGCGATGAGGGTGAGCGCTTAAGTATTGAAGCCCGCGAGAAGATATATATAGACCCGCAGGGGCAAGCTACAGATTGCGCGTCAAATGTAGTACTGCGAGTTGCTACCCTTGGATTGGAATTTGATAAAATGCAATCGGACATCCCACTTTATTCAAATGCGGAGAGTGAAAAGCGATTCGTGAAAGATCCGACGTCAAGAAGCATGCAGATGATCGCTGATTTTACGGGGATTAATCCTGATGTTATAACCGTAAATATGTTCAGAGAATTGGCAAAATACTGGCAAAAGGTGAAGCCGCATAAACAACGATGACAAAACAACATACATGTATATCGGTGGCTGATATTCACGGCAATATAGTGCAGTATGAAAAATTAAAAACGCTTGTTGCAAGCGAACGATTTGAATATGTGTTTATGTGCGGTGATCTTCTACCGAAAACTGGTGGTTCATGGCATATTAATAACAAAGTGCGAACAATAGCAATGCAAGCTGACTTTATTGAAAACTATTTTTTCAGTTATCTGGTTGAGCTTGGGAAAATAGCAGATGTGTATGCAATTTTTGGTAATGATGATTTTAGTAGTAATTATTCAATGCTTGCGCAAGCTGCCATTGAGAATGTGCATTTTTTGAATCGGCAGGTGAAAAAAATGCAGGTGCATGGCAGGGACTTGTATGTAGCGGGTTATCCATATATTGGATTGACACCGTTCTATCATAAGGATTGGGAACGATGGGATGAGCTGCCGCGCAGCTTGCCGTATAAAATATATCGCACTGACGGCTATATTTCTCGTGAAGGAGCTCATATACCGGTTGATCTATACAACGATACGCAGACGATAGCTGATGATATACGGGTATTATCTCGTTTAAGCGATCCGAAGGATACTGTTTATATTTTTCACGAAGCGCCTTTTAATACACCACTTGATCAAATTGCGTCAGATAATAAATACATTAAGAACGGACAGCTCCATATCGGCAGTCAAGCGATTCGCCGATTCATCAAGGATAAGCATCCCTTATTAACAATGCATGGGCACATCCATGAGACTTTTGCCGAGTCTGGGGATTTTTGTTGGCGAAATGATGCAAGCGTTAGTTTTACGGCGGCAAATGACTTTACGAGCGATATGTTAGCATATATTGAGTTTACGCTGCCGAACTTAGGGTTGATTGAACGTAAGGTTGTCTAGGCGGATAGTGTTAAACTTGTCGGGCATAGATTTATAGTTGGTATAATACAATAAGTATGCTCACTCCCTTGCAAGATTTTCTCACATTTTTGATTAGTATTGTCGTTGAGGCACTGCCGTTTGTTGTGCTCGGTATTATAATTTCGGTGGCAGTACAAGTATGGCTGCCGGAAGGCTGGTTGTTGCGCTGGTTGCCAAAGTGTCGTTGGGTGCGGCAAGTTACTATTTCGTTGTTGGGTGTATTTGTGCCGGTGTGCGAGTGCGGTAATGTGCCATTGGCGCGCGGGCTGTTAGTGCAAGGCTTGAGCGTGTCAGAATCGCTGGTATTCTTGCTTGCCGCGCCAGTGCTGAACCCAGTGACGATTATTACCACGCAGCAAGCATTTGCGAACGATCCGGTGGTGCTTGCTGGGCGTGTGGCGGGCGGCTTTGTTATTGCGAATGTGGTTGGTTGGGTGTTTATGAAGCGCCGGCGCGATGAATTATTGCAGCCGGATTTTATCAAAGCGTGCCAAATTTCCCATCATACACATCAGCGGCGATGGGCGCGTAGTTTAGAATTATTCCGCCGCGAGGCAAGCCATATGTTGCCGGCGCTTTTATTCGGTGCAGCGGTAGCAGCATTGGTACAAGTTGCTGTGCCGCGCGAGATTTTATTAACGCTTGGCGGCAATCCGGCATGGTCTATTGCCGCGATGCTGGCACTGGCGTTCGTGATTTCTATTTGCTCGAATGTTGACGCATTCTTTGCGTTGGCATTTAAGGATACGTTTACTGCTGGCTCGCTTGTGAGCTTTCTGACGTTTGGACCAATGATCGACATTAAATTGCTTAGTTTGATGCGGACGACGTATCAGCCGAAAGTGCTGATGCAGGTTTCGCTGCTTGTGTTATTGATGTCTGCGGCGATAGGACTGGGGGTGAATTATGTACTGTAAATGGTCGGCGCGGTATGTTGAGCATTGTGGCGCGATTGCGATGGCGCTACTGTGCGCTGGAATTATTCGCCTGGGTGCGCTTGGAAAACTGCCTCTTTATATTCATCCGCGCTACACGATATTTACATTAGTGATGGCTGGCATTGGATTGATCGCGTCGTTGGTAAGTATGATGGCCGGCTGTCGTTTGCGGCAGGCTATTAAACCAACTGCGTATCCTACAACGATGAGAGCGGCGATAGCACTTTTCTTCGTAATGGCTTGTGCTGGTTTCCTTTTCGTGCAGCCGGCAGCACTTAGTTCGCGTACGGCAGTTAGCCGCGGTATTGACCGCAACCCGACGCTGACTGATGCAAGTGTCTCGCAAGCGCTATTTGATACGGCTGATTACTCGCAGCTCGGCATCAAAGATTGGTCGTCGCTGCTGGCGCACTACGACGCGAATTTTATCGTGGGCAAGACCGCTTCAATTACCGGATTTGTTGCCGATAATGGTAGCGCAAATATATTTTTTGCCTCGCGTTTTTTCGTGACATGCTGCGTGGTTGACGCGCAGCCGATCGGCGTGCCGGTTTACGCGCCGGATTGGCGCCATCGCTACGCACCGAATAGCTGGCTTGAAATCACGGGTGAGTTTATCGAAAACCCCGACGCAGATTCGCCGCATAACATCGTTTTGAAACCGTCGCGCATTCAATCGGTCGCGCCGCCGCGGGAGTCGTATGTGTATTAAAGTGCAGCTTCAGCAGCTACGCTTGCACCGATTTACGCTGGTAGCAGCTGTTTGTAGTGCTATTATAGTAATTCTTACAATAGCAACAGCAAGTACGGGCGTTCGTGTACGCTACGCCGATCTTAATCCAGCTGAATTAACGAACGCGAACGGGCGGATTGTGCTGCATACGTCGGTGCCGATCAAGCGTGTTGCGCCAGAGCAGGTATCGCTGGCGCCAGCCGTTTCCGTATCGGTGGCGACAAACGGCAACACAATAATTATCACGCCAAATGAACGATTGCGGTATCAAACGGACTACCGTGTGCGTATACATGATGTAGCAGGCCAATATGGGTGGCAGCGCAGCGATATTGAATATCGTTTTTCCACGCCGGCGGCGAAATTATATTACCTGCATCGGCAATATAGTGGCGGCGATGAGAATAAAGCAAATGACCAAATTATCGCGGCAACCATGCAATCTGAAAAAACCGAAGTATTATTTGCGGCGCCGCGAATCCTTGAGTTTGTCGCAGTGCGCGACGGACTGGTCGTGAATACCTATCGCGACGGCGTGTCGCAATTGCAGCGCGTTAACGTGAATGATAAGCGCACGCAAATGGTGCCGGTAGAAAAGCCGCAGCTTGTCGCAAAACTGCAGCCGCTTGGCGATGGGCGGCGCGTCGGCTACATTGCGGGTGAGCACTCCGATACGAAAGGCGGGCAACTACAGCTACTAGATCTAGTGGGCGGATCGCCGCGCGCGATTGAACATGCGGGCGCGGTGACTGATTGGCGTGCTAGTCCTGATGGCCGTGTGATAGCGGCCGTCACGGTGAAGGGCGATTTACTGCTCATTGATACGGCGGGCAAAAAACAACCGCGGCCGCTTGGTAGCGCGAGCGAGCTTGGCGATTTTTCGAGCGATGGGCGGAAATTATCGTTTCTCGGAAGTGCGGGTGGTTTCATGATATATGATCTTGAGAAAAACGAACGCCGCGCCGTTTTCAGCGATTCAACGCAGGCAAATTCGTACATTGTGCGGCTTAAACTGTTGGAAAAGAATGCCTGGTTGATGCAGAGTATGTTTATTGCCGACAGAAAACCAGGCAGTGAGGTCACATATAATGATGGACGTGGCATAACCAGGCTATATCATCCAGACGGCGCGCATGACATTACGGGACTGTTCGCATCACCGAACAGTCAGTATGTTGCCGTTGAAGTTGCACCGCAGCAGGGTTCATCGTTTGACAATTATCCTGTTAATGGGCGCAATATGTCGACGCGTACCGTACTCGTTGATCAGGGCGGCACCGTTGTGCGCACGATAGACGGGTGCGGCGTTGCGTGGAAATAACGATTTACATCGCGCTAAAATACGATCGCCCCGGCTGCAATTTTCCGCCAAAGAGCGTATCAATTGTCACGAATGTGAAACCTTGCTTTGATAATGTATCAAGAACGCACGGTATGGCGTCGACCGACGTCGGGTGGATATCGTGGAATAAGATAATTGCACCGGCGCGCGCATTGCTGACAGCGCGCGAGCATACGATATTACTATCGCGATCAGCCCAATCGCGCGTATCAACCGACCACAAAACCGACGACATGCCAAATGTTTGTAATTGCTGCGAAACTGAGGCATTGATCGCGCCATACGGCGGACGCATTACCGTTGGCGTTTGCTTGATAGCGGCATGAATCGCGCGATTGGTTTGCGTGATTTCGTTCGCGACATTGCTCGGCGCGAGCGCCGTCAAGTCGGGGTGCCGCCATGAATGGTTGCCAATTTGGTGTCCGCGGGCGGCTTGCTGCTGCAGAATTGCGTGATGCGCTGCTACTTTTTCACCGATTACAAAAAAGGTTGCTTTGGCGTGGTATGCGTCAAGCACGTCAAGCAAACGCATAGTATGCGCTCCTGGTCCGTCGTCGAATGTCAATGCGATACATTTGCCGCTGCACTGGGTTGTGCTGTTTTGCGGAGCAGCGGGAGATGGTGTAGGATTATCTGGCGGATTAGTTGACGCTAGATCGTTAGATCCTGCAATATCGCCTGTTTGCTTGTTAAACGTCCATGATAGCAAATACTGCTCGGAATGCGAAGTGTGCATATTTTGCTTAATTAGCACTGTAATTGATATAAAACGGTCGTCGTTACGCAGAACTTGGTAGCCCGCTGTGTTTGTGAATGGCTCGGTAATGTGCGCCGACTGTTTAGTAAGCGCGTCGCGAAAGCCGCGGTCTTTCTCGTTGATAGCAGCAGCGATCGTATCGTTGATCTTCTGATTTTTCGTGATGGGGTATTCAAGTGATGTTTGTTCGGCGCGGTTGCGGCGCTGCACAAATTTTGACGTAATGTCGCGATATTTTGAATTTGCGAAATAATATTTGGTGTCGGCGGGATCGGCTGCTGGCGTAACATGCGGGCGGTTCAGGTGAAACGCGAGCGCTAAGCATGTGGTCGCAAGAACTGGCGTTACAGCAAAGACGATGATGTATGATTTTTTCAAAGAAATGCTCCGCCGTTTTCTTGGCATTTTTCGCGTCGATTTCTTTGGCACGGGCGATGTGATTTTATGTGTTTTTGAACGCGTCATATTATAGTTATAACATAATGCACTATACCGTAGCATAAAAAATAGACGACCATGCCGTCTATTAAAATGGGTCTCTACTACCCGAATTAACTGGTTTTGCGTGAGAGCTCTCTATCCAACACCATCTTCCTCCCCGCATTCCGCGGGTCTACGAAGTCGCCATAGCCGGCAATCATCTTCTTGAAACGTTTGAACTTGCCGTTATGAGCGTCAGCAAGCTCTACATCTCCATGCTCGGTAACCGCGACATAGCGGCTTCGTAGCGTGTTTGTATTTGTGTTTGTTTGTGTATTCATGATTGTTTATTCTCCGCAACGTTTGAAATGGCCACGATAGCGGCGGCATATTGCCTTTCCGGACTGCGAGAGAAAGAAAAACGTGCCCACTGCTTGTGACCACGTTGCTTATGGTTATTGTACTACAGGGGGAGGCGGGTTTGCAGGGTTATTTCAAACCGTTCGCTTTTGTAAGACTTTCGTTGTCTTCTTCCCGGCGTTTGAACAGACGCCGAGTGTGCGGACTGTTGATGTCAAAGTTAGCTTCGGCTTTGGCTGCGATTTCGGCGGCTCTTTCCGGCGTCATCACGAATAACGGCTTCTGCTCATCAGCAAGCTCGCGCTCTGTTTCATCAATGAGTGCAGCCTTTACCTTTGTGATATCGCCATCCTGTTCCATACCCTTGATTATAACACGCCTACCTCTGCCGAGCAGGTACTCCGCTTCGTCGTACTGCGAGCGTTCGCCAAGGGCGTCATCCATAGCAACGCTGCTATAGTTTTCGGGGATTTCAAATTCAAACACATACCTGCGAGGCTTATTTGATGCTGTTGCAAACTCAGTATCGACACTGCGCGACAAGCTTGTCGACATATAAGCGCTTTCTTCTAGTATCTGGCCGACTTTTAACTCATCGTTCAAACTAATTCCGCGGTACACTGGAATCCGGCCGTTTGTTACACTACGTGCGATAACATTGTCAACGCGCTGCGATGCCTTGAGTGTACCAGGCGTGATAGCTTTACCAAATCGGAAGTGGTCGTTGATTTCTCTGTAGTATGTTCCTTGGTGCATTAGCAAGCTTTCCATCTCAACTTTTGTAATGCCGCTTGGTAAAAAGCCAGTATCAATCAGCTCCTGCTTGTGCGTTGTTTTGAGATGTTCTACCTTATCGGCGAGCGCTTCATTCTTCATGCCGGTGACTTCAGGTAATTTGTAGTCATCCGACATCTTACGTATCATCACCCATATACAACGGCAGTTGAAGTGCAGCGGAGGCTGCCACTTCGTTGTTTTGCGCTCTTTGGGCGTAAATTACCTCAGTACTATGTAAAAACTTTACATCTTTATACCAAATGTAAATAAAATAGCTAAAAACTTTACAAATTTATTGTAAATGTAAACAAAAAATGCTAAAATCTTTACATAATATGGCTAAAATTAGCAATAAAAATCCTAAGATTGGTGTATATAAAACCCAGCCGGAAGGGTTTAAGGCTTTTGTCTTAGAGTCATTTCCGCCAAAAGATACGCTAGTGTTTTCGCCAGCTATTCAGCAGAAACATGCTGAGGCGATGCGGCTCTTAGGAAAGCTAGACGGCATTACAGCCTTACTGCCAGATAGAGATTATTTTTTGGAAATGTTCGTTCGCAAAGACGCTTCATCTTCAAGCCAAATTGAAGGTACGCAGGCGTCTATCTCTGACGCAATTGAGGCGCTAAATATTGAACGGCGTAATAATTTGCCGCAAGACGTTGATGATATTTTGCACTATATTGAGGCGCTTAATTATGGATTAGAGCGGGCAAAGGATTTTCCATTCTCGCTGCGTTTCATCCGTGAGCTACACGAGAAACTCATGACTGGTGCGCGCAATACACACAACCCTTTCCCCGGTGAGTTTCGTCGTACGCAAAATTGGATCGGCGGCACCCGTCCGGATAACGCGCGCTTTGTGCCGCCGCCTGTTTGCGAAATGAATCAAGCGCTAAACGACCTGGAAAAATTCATTCATGCTGACGATGAATATTTACCGCTTATCAAAGCTGGTTTGCTGCATGCCCAGTTTGAAACAATCCATCCATTTCTTGATGGCAATGGGCGAACTGGTCGTATGCTCGTGACGATGTTTTTGTGGCATCGGCGATTGTTGGAAATGCCAGTTCTCTATTTGTCGACGTATTTTAAGGAGCACCAAGAGGTCTACTATGAAAAACTCAATGCTTACCATTCAGAGAACGGTAATGTTGGAGAATGGGTAGATTTCTTTTTAGATGGCGTGATAGATATCGCTAATTCATCTATTGAAACGTGCCGGAAGATAACTGAATTACGGGAACGAGACATGCGGAAAGCTCAGAAGCTTGGCAAGGCTACGGCTCCCAAGACACTTGATATGATTCGCTTTCTTTATAAGATGCCAACCGTAGGTATCGCTGATGTTGTTAATCAAACTAGGTATAGTAGGCCATCAGCCTACAAGCTGATAGATCGTCTCGTTGATATGAATATTCTTTATCCAGCCGACGAGAACGATGGTTATGGTAAGAAGTATACGTATAAAGATTATGTAGAAGTATTTACAGAAGACGAATCTCTAGGATGATTTATAATAAAGAGGAAGTATGATGAACGGCTACAACGACGACATAACGAACGATCAACTAGCAAAGCTCCGCCAGCTTTTTCCGGAGGTGTTTGCCGAGGATAAAATTGACTGGGTGCGGCTCAAGGCGACGCTCGGCGAGGCGGTTGATCTGGGCGAGCGCTATGATCTCGGCTGGAAGGGTAAGAGCGACGTTTTTGCCAAAATCCAAGAGAAGACGGTCGAGACGCTCCATGTTGACCGAGCTAATTTCGTTGATTGGGATGCCACGAGTAATATGTTCATCGAGGGCGACAACTTGGCGGCGTTGAAGATTTTGCACAAGAGCTATTACGGCAAGGTGAAGATGATTTATATCGACCCGCCGTACAACACTGGCAACGATTTCGTCTACAACGATGATTTCAAGCAGACGCGCAAAAGTTACGAAGCAGAAGCCGGCATCACTGACGATGAAGGTAATGTGACGCGTGACGATGGCCTATGCTCCAACACCGGCGGACATAAGCATAGCAACTGGCTGAATATGATGTATCCACGGCTATTTTTGGCACGCAATTTGTTGCGGCAAGACGGCGTAATTTTCGTGTCGATTGATGACAATGAAGTTCACAATCTCCGTCTGATGATGAATGAGATATTTGGGGAGGAGAATTTTGTTGCTCAGATAGTATGGCAGCGTAAAAGAGGTAAGGATAATTCTGCCAAATTCTTAAGTCGTAATCATGAGTATCTATTAGTTTTCGCTCGTTCAATTGATAATCTGAACTTCCATAGACTCGCACTTGATGACACTACTCTCAAAGCCTATAAGAATCCTGATAATGATCCAAGAGGGGCATACAGACTGCTTGGTGTTTGGGCTAGAGGCACGCAAGGCGGATCTAAATATTCGTTTACGGCAAAGACAGGGCAAGTATTTTCTGAGAGACTTTGGCTAATGAACAAATCTTCAATGGAGAAAATGGATGAGGAGAATAGGCTTGTTTATTCTCCTGCTTCAGACAAAATATATAGAAAATTATTTGTTAATGAAAACACAGGTAACATACCTGAAACGATATGGAACGACACTTCAAATGCTGCAAATGCTGCTGACGAAATAAAGAAAATCTTTGATTTCCAAATTTTTGACACGGTTAAGCCGATACCGTATATAGAAAGAATGTTACAGTTGTCAACTGAAAAAAGTGACATTGTCCTAGACTTCTTCTCCGGCTCTGGCACAACCGCTCACGCCGTCATGCAACTCAACGCCGAAGACGGCGGCAATCGCCAGTGGATTTGCGTGCAATTGCCCGAACAGACCAGTGAGAAATCCGAAGCTTTCAAAGCAGGCTACGCCAACATCGCCGACATCGCTCGTGAACGCATTCGCCGCGCTGGCGCCAAAATCCGTACCGATTTTGCCGACAAATTGGCAGAGCGCGAAACATCGCTCGATCTTGGCTTCCGATCATACAGTGTTGGCGAAAGCAACTTCAAACCATGGAACGAAATGGTCACCAACCCCGCAGAAATCCGCCAGCAAATGCTTGACATCATCGACCCGATCGAATCGGACGCCACCGACGAATCGATCTTGACCGAATTACTGCTCAAGCGCGGCATCTCGCCGATGGCCGAAGTCGAAGACCGCGGCGCATACTTGTTCGTACCGTCCGCCAGCCTAGCCATCCGCCTCACACCCGACCTCACCGAAGCAGAATTCGGCGAAATCCTAGCCAGTGGCACCCAAACCATCCTCCTCCTCTCCCGCGCCCTCGGCACCAACGAAACCCTACGCATAAACCTAACCCTCCAGGCCGAACAGCGAGGCGTTAGGGTGGAGGTGGTGTGATGGCTGATAAAAACTCTATATATTGCCCAAAGTGTAAGTGTCATACTAATCTAATCTATAGGGCTGGGTATGAAAAACCTATAGATAGGAATAAGAGCATATACTTTTCCGTTGAAGAGTGCAACAACTGCGAGCAGCATTTTTTAACAATCAGAATGAATAGTAAATATGGTGGTCTGGTTAGAAAATACCCAAACAGCTTGTCAAAATCTATAAATGAATCGATTCCACAGGAAATAAAAACTGATTTTGAGGAGGCATTACTATGCTACTCAGTAAATGCTTATCGTGGTGCAGCGGCGTTAGCCCGTAGAACTGTGCAGTTAATATGCTTAGACAAAAGGGCTGATAAAAACAAAAAACTTTATCAGCAGATAGATGAACTATTTAAGAATGGAGTAATTACAAAAGATATACAGGAATGGGCTCATGAGGTGAGGTTTCTTGGCAATGATGCTGCGCATTCAAGCAAAGATACAGTAAGCAAGGATGATGCCAAAGACATTTTAGATCTATTGGAATCACTGTGTGAGGTCCTGTATGTTGCACCTGCAAAAGCTGCCGAGCGAAAGAAGAAGCGCATCCAAGGTAAGGAGAGCGACCGAGAGTATTAACATGACAGATAAATCGACCAAGGCAGATAAAAAATATAAACTCAGGTATGTCTTTGAGGGTAGGATTAAGGATATAGAAGTCATTTTTGATTCGTATAGAACGCTTTATGAGCTGTACAAACAATCGATGAAGACGGCTAACGTGAACAACAATAGCCTAGCTGCTTTTGAAAATTGTAAAGAAACTGTAGATAATAAACAAAAAGAGATATCTACGAAGCTTCATACCCAAGCTTTCATACTTTTGACGGGTAACTTTGAGGCTTTTTTGAATGACATATTTGAAAATCTAATTCAAGAAAATTTTTTAGCGATTCGAAAAGCTAGTGGAATTAATTATAGCGTGTCTGATCTGCAAAAAATATTAGAAAAAAATGAAGATGAGAAATACGTTTCTCTTGAACTGGCAAATATTACAATTAGACAAATACAGGGAACGAAAAACAAGAATGAGAAGATTAATTTTCAAAATACTAAACGCACAGAGGAGGTTTTTAGAGAGTATTTTGGTATAGAGATAGATATGGACACCGACCATATAAAAAGAATACATAAATATTGGCAGATGCGTCACGGAATTGTACATACCAACGCCAAGGTAGATGATAGGTATATTCATAACGTAGAGCAGGTTGGCTTAAAAAGCGAAGAGTTGGGGTCAACAATTAGCATTAACAAGAAAACTTACGATCAAACTAAGAGCGATTTTTCTAAACTACTCGACCATATAGAGGATAAACTTATTGAGCTTGAACTTTCATTTGATGGGATAGATATAGCTAGTGAGAAAACCGATGATAGTGAGGGTGAGGGTATTGATGAGTAGCTTATTATCTAGTGAAGTTTTCTTCAGTAATTATCATTTTATTAAAAGTGCAGTTGTCCGGAATTTCCGGATAGCTGAAGGCAGAATAAATTATTCGGAAATTCCGAATAATTGGTCGGTAAGTGTAAGCTTAGTAGGTCGCACAGGAGCAGTGGCATGCTAGTTTTTATAGATGATTCCGGGGATCCTGGTTTTAAATTAGGGCGTGGGTCGAGTCAGTTTTTTATTATTGCTTGTGTGGTGTTTGAGGATAATTTGGACGCTGAAGAAACGGCACTACTAATGAAGCGCTATCGTCGTGATTTGAGATGGCCAGATGAAAGAGAGTTTAAGTTCAATAAAACCAGAAAAGATTTTGTAAAAGAATTGCTTGGTAGGGTGTCTGGTTGTAACTTTAAGATCAGGGCGATAGTTATAGATAAGTCAAAAATTTACAGTCACGAGCTAAAAAATAAACAAGATTCGTTTTACAACTATGCGATTAAGGAAGTTCTGTCAAAGAGTAGTCTGCTCAAAGATGCCGATATACGACTTGATGGTCATTCTGGTCGTGAGTATAAAAAATCTGCAATTACCTACCTGCGGCGCGAAGTCAACAAGCGTTCAAAGAAGATTGCAAAAGTCCGCTTTGTGGACTCGCGTACTAATAATCTGATCCAACTAGCAGATTTAGTGGCGGGGTCAATTCATCGAAAATATCAGACTGATAAAACTGATCATAAAGATTATCTTGAAATAGTAAACAAGCGTATCGATGATATTTGGGAGTTTAGATGATGGCGGAAATGTCGAAACCAGCCCTTATCCTAGATGTCCTAGGCACGCGCACCATAACGGTGACAGTTCAGGGCTGGCTTCATTTGTATCATCATTATAGCTCGAGAATATATATTTTGTCAAATAAACTTAACTACTTTGCAGAAATAAAAGGGAAAAATATATGAAACTCCACTTTGATTCAAATCTAGACTATCAGCTTGACGCGATAAATGCGGTGGTTGATGTTTTTGCTGGGCAGATAAAGAGTGATAGCAGCGTGATTGGAGGACAGGCGGAGCTAGGTCTTGAGGGGCAACAGTTGAGCCTTGAGGCGACGAGTGCTCGGGGAAATATTCTATCGCTAACTAAAGAGCAGATCGTGAAAAACACCAGGGCGGTGCAAGAACGAAACGATATCGTCGACGCAAAAAGTGACGATCTCAATTTCTCCATCGAAATGGAAACCGGCACCGGCAAGACCTATGTGTACCTGCGCACGATTCATGAGCTTCATAAAAAATATGGCTGGAAGAAGTTTATCATCGTGGTGCCGAGTGTGGCGATTCGTGAGGGCGTGCTGAAGAACTTGGAAATTACCCGCGAGCACTTTGACGAACTTTACCACAAGCCAGAGACGGATCCTTACGTCTGGGATAGCAAAAAGACGGGACAAGCGCGCGAGTTTGCGACCAATGACACGCTGCAAATTATGGTCATCACCATTGATAGTTTTACTAAGGCAGCTAACATCATGAATAAACAAAGTGATTACGGTCGCCCGCTGGACTTCGTCCGCGCCACCAATCCAGTGGTGATTGTCGATGAGCCGCAAAATATGGAAACCGAAGTGCGGAAAGCAGCAATCGAAAGCCTCAACCCGCTTTGCACGCTGCGCTACAGTGCTACGCATAAAATCCATACAATTTGCTCTATCGCCTGACGCCGGTCGACGCCTATGATAAGCATTTGGTAAAGAAAATTGAGGTACACAGCGTGCTGAGCGAGGATAGCTATAATGACGCGTATGTGAATGTGGTGAAGCTGGAGCGTAAAGGTAAGAGCCGGATTATTGCGCATGTTGAAGTTGATGCTAGTGATGAACGCGGTTTACAGCGGCGAGTAGCGAAAGTGAGTCCGGGCGATGATCTGGCGGAGATGGCGGGTCGTGCGGTGTACGAAAATTACGTGGTGGAGCGGATCGATTTTGTTGAGCAGGCGGTGGAATTTGCTAATGGCAAGACGGTGTATGTCGGGCAGAAAGACGAGAGCTTGCGCGAGGAGATTTTGAAGCGGCAGATTGAACTGACGATTGAAGATCATTTTGATAAACAAAAACAGCTGGGCGCGGATGTTAAAGTTTTGAGTCTGTTTTTCATTGATAAGGTAGTGAACTATCGTGAGTATACGCTAGGCGGCGCGGCGAAAGGTAAGTTTGCTGAGTGGTTTGAAGAAATCTACCAAAAAGTGGCAGCTAAACCACGCTTTGCTGGTATGCTAGACGGGCTGGCGGTCGAGATGGTGCACGATGGCTATTTTGCCAAAGACAAAATCGGGCAGTGGAAGGACTCGCGTGACACTAAGGGCGAAGGTGGCCGGACAAAAGATGATGATAGCGCCTACAACTTGATTATGAAAGACAAGGAGCGGCTGCTTGATCCGAACGAGCCACTGCGATTTATCTTCAGTCATTCGGCGCTGCGCGAGGGTTGGGATAACCCGAATGTGTTTACAATTTGTACGTTGAACGAAACGTCAAGTGAAATGAAAAAGCGCCAGGAAATTGGGCGGGGGTTGCGCTTACCGGTAGATATCAATGGCGAGCGAGTTCACGACCAGAATACTAATGTGCTGACGGTGGTAGCTAACGAAAGTTACGCGGATTTTAGCCGAAAGTTACAGACCGAGATTGAACAGGAAACGGGAATCTCGTTTAGCGGGCGGATTAAGAATCGCGACGATCGGCGACGGATACGGCTGACAAAAAGCCTGGCTTTGAGCGACGATTTTAAGGAATTGTGGGAGCGGATCAAGCATAAAACCGTTTACCACGTGGCGTTTGACACGGGTGAATTAGTGCGACGGGCGGCTGAGCAATTAGCGCTCGTTGAGCCTATCCGTCCGCAGATCGTTGATACTAGAGTGCGAATTGAGCAGTTGGGCGCGGAGCGCGGCTTTATGGTCAACGAAACGCCGGGTGCTGGCATAGCAGCGGATGTCCAGCGGGTGCATGTGCCGGATATTCTGAGTGTACTGGAAAAGCGAACGGGATTGACGCGCGCGGCGATCTTTGCCGTACTTGATAAAGCGGATGCGTTTGGCAAATTAGCGCGCAATCCGCAGCAGATGATCGACGAGGCGGCGCGGGCGATACATCGCGCTAAGCAAATGGCGATGGTAGATGGAATTAGTTATCGAAAAACTGGCGAGAGTTATGACATGCGCTTGTTTGAAAATCACGAACTTGAAACTTATTTGTATGATGCAGCGACGAAGAGCGGGGCGATTGCCGTCGAGAAGCCGGATAAAACGATATATGATTACGTGGCGGTTGATTCAGAGGTGGAGTATAAGTTTATGAAGGCGCTGGAGCAGGCGGACAACATCCGGTTTTATGTAAAGCTGCCGGGTTGGTTTACGATCCCGACGCCGCTCGGGTCATATAATCCAGACTGGGCGGTGGTATTTGATGGTGACGAGCGAGTTTATTTTGTGGCGGAGACGAAGGGCTTGAACGATATCAACGACACGCACCTAAGCGCGAGCGAGCGGGGTAAAATTCTGGCTGCACGACAGCATTTCGCGGAAGTTAAAGTTGAGTATGTGGCACCAGTGAGGACGCTAGGGGGTGCACTAAGCAAAATTACACACGTAAGTGAGTTTAGGCAATAGGAAATTGAAAGCAAACTAACCGTATTCCGTAATAAAAATACTCTGTTCTTGATCCCCGGAGAGGTGTTTGAGCTTGTATTTTTACATACTATAGCACGGAATGACAGAAGGTATGCTGAAGCAATTCAAAAGGAAAGAATTAGTATTGTTAATCTGAAAAAGCTTTGTAATAAAGCGCAAGTACCGTACCCACTGTTACTTGCAACACCGAATCGCGTTAAGAAAGTTATCAATTATTATGAAAAAGCAGTATTTAGCGATGTGAATATAAATAACAAAGTCTCAATTTCAGCAAGGGGTAGTATAGACTTGGCGGACATATCCCTTGTGCTAAGGGATATTCATAGAAAGAGGGAATATCTCAGAAAGAAGATTAACAGTGATAATAAAATTAGGGGGATACTAAAAAATATAAGTCATAGCACTGAACGACAGGTTGAATACTTGCGTACTGTAATTGACTTTAAGCTAGTGAAGTATAGAAAGTATAAAAGGAAAGAAGAAGCTTTTCAATACTTGGTAGATTGTCTGGCAGATAAAAATATATTCGTAACTTTGTACGTTCATCAGCAATGTCCACAGACAATAGACAAACAGCTAGACTTTAGCGGTATTGCAATATCAGACAAGAAAGCTCCTTTCTTGTTCGTCAAAACACCGGGTGATAGCAGAGGTATGGAGCTATGGGGAAGGCGAACTTTCACAGTAGTTTTATTGTTGATTTGTCTAGCAAAAGGTAAAAATGGTCCTATTTCTATGAAAGGTTTTGCTAAACAGTTGATAGATAATGATCTATATATTGTCGCAGAAGAATTCTTGCTACCTGAGAAAGAATTTGTTTCAAATACAGTAGATGGATATTATGACATTAAACAGTTGGCAAATCTATATAAAGTCAGTCCTTCAGCTGTAGTCATGAGAGCTTTTCGTTTTAATATGATAGATGAGATTGACAAGCAAAGCTATCTTAGCTCCTTAGTCCAGGAATTCTATAAAGCAAAGGATGGCAAGGGGTATAGAGACAGGTCTACACTTGAACGAAAAATTATAAAATACAATAACCCAAAAGTTACTCGCATTATCGTTGAGGATTTTATGTCTAAAAGAATAAATGAAAATAGAGCGCAAAACCTTCTTTGTTATAGGAAGGGAGACAAATTTAGTAAGGATAAGTTACTTCAAGAGCTGCAATGACGGATGAATTTTTGCTGGATGCTAATGCGATTAGGGAATTAAATTATGACACCATAAAAACGATATTGGCTAGTCATAAGATAACGGTGATCGCAGAAGTTATAGACGAGGTGTTCACAGAAAAGAAAGATTTATTTAAAGACAGGGTAGCGGATATGTTAAATGAAGACTATGATGTTATGAAAGAGATATTTTCTCAGCATCCAAGAGAGGCGTATAGCCTGATTGATTACATGAACAATAAAGGTACTGGCGACATATGTCTTGTGTCTTATGCTTGTAGAAACAACAAAGGAAAACTTCCCGGAATAGCTTGCGCAACTATTGTATCAAACGATAAAGGTGTTCAGCGTCTGTGCAAGGAGGTGGGGATAAACTATTTGAGTGTTCAACAATTTAAAGACAAGTGCCTGACGAGACTCATGTGATCATACATTGTTGCTAGAGTGTTGTTTCTCATGCTACAATAACCCCACAATTAACAATTAGCATATCAAGAGTGCGGCGAGAGAACTAGCTCGTTGAGCCGCCAGCAACCTGCTTTAGTATGGGACGATTCCATGTTACGGCAAGGTGCTCCATCTAGCCCGAATGGGAAGATATTTTCACGAAAACTCCTCTCTGCTCGGCGCGTGGCAAGATGTGCGAAAGGAGCGATCTATGAGTAAAAATCAAAATAGCATACGCACAGCCGAGAGCGTGTCGCCAGGGCATCCAGACAAATTATGCGATCAAATTTCGGATGCAATTGTAGATACACATTTAACAAAAGACCCGCAGGCGCGTGTAGCGATTGATGTAGCGGGCGGGCACGGTACAGTGTTTGTTACGGGTGAGGTGTCGAGTCGGGCGGAAGTTGACATTGCGAAAATTGTCCGGCGAATTACCGGCAAAAATACTGAAGTTATTGAGCGGGTTGCCGAGCAAAGTCCAGAAATTGCGCGCGGCGTTGATGCAGGCGGTGCAGGCGATCAAGGGATTATGATCGGTTATGCTTGCAATGAGACGCCGGAGCTATTGCCGTTAGAAGCGGCGCTGGCGCGGCGCTTAAACCAATGTTTATACCAACGCTGGCCATATGACGACAAGACGCAAGTGTCGGTGCGCAACCGCAAAATCGTTGCAATTGTGGCGAGTTTCCAGCATGCGCCGCATGACGAACTGGAACAGGCGGTGAAAGATTGGGTGCGAAACGAAGCGGTACGATATGTGGATGTGAAGTACGTTATAGAAGCTCAAACGGAGCGCCGGACGAATGGCGCAGCGACCGAGAACAACGGTCTGATATTGCATATCAATCCGGCGGGCGATTGGCAAATTGGCGGATTTGATGCTGACGCGGGTCTAACAGGTCGCAAACTGGCGGTGGACAATTATGGTCCGCGCGTACCGCTTGGTGGCGGGGCATTTAGCGGCAAAGACCCAAGCAAGGTAGACCGCAGCGCTGCGTATATGGCGCGCAAAATTGCCATTGACTATTTGCGCCGATCCCGCGCGGGCGAGGTGCTTGTACGATTAGCCTATGCAATAGGCTGCGATCAGCCGGTTGAAGCTACGGCGATCGTCGACGGTGTGCCGCGCGAAATTACCGGGTATGATTTGACGCCGAATGGCATTATTGAAGCGCTTGATTTGCGCCGCCCGATATATGAACAAACTGCCCGTTATGGTCATTTTGGACATGCGGATTTTCCGTGGGAGCATTACTAAGACTGGCGTTTTCGGTAAATCTTGACGATACAAACCGCTGCTGCGCCGGCAATAACCGCCGCGATACCGCCGAAAATATACAGCAGATAATTTGGCGCTGTGTTTGCGTTGCCGCGAGCGCGAGAGTCATTGACATCTTTGTTTACTGGGTTTTCGTTCGCTTTCGGGGCGCCTGTTGATGTGCTGGCATCCGCGGCTTTTTCTTTTTCGCCTGTCTTTATACGTGCGGCGTCTGCCTCCGCGCCCGCAAGCGTCGTCGTGTACGGTTCGCCGCGAATTTCGCTGCTGCCGTCGGCGCGAATATATTTTCGCTGCACGGTAACGCGGTCGCCTTGCTTGCTGATGAGTGCGAGCGTTTCGTAGCCTCCTGTTTCGTCGTAGCCTGCGCTGTCGCCGTCGGTGAATTTCCACTCAAACGGAAACGGCGTGTCGTCGCATTCATTACCGATGCCGTCGCCATCGCTGTCAATCTGGCTATAATTATAAACGTCTGGGCAATTGTCGAATTCGCGCGGAGTCGAATCGCCGTCGTCCGACACGGTAAGCAGCGTCGTGGCGGTATTTGTTTTGCCATTTGAATCAGTGACGCGCAATGTCAATACGCCGTCGAATTCTGTCGTGAATGTATGATTGAACGTCGGCTGCGTCGTTTTCAAATCGTACACGCCGTCTTGGTTAAAATCCCATTCGTACGAAACGATTGCACCGTTTGCAGCGTATGATCCGCTGCCGTCGATTCGGATCGTCCCGCCGACTTTCACGACATACGGCCCGTTGATCCAGGCATTTGGTTTGGCGGCTGCCGTTTGAATGGCGTTTGTTACGGCGATGTTGACATTGTCGTCATCAGCATTAATGAATGCGCCGCCGCTTTTTTCGATGAGCGGTTTGATCGTTTCGTCGTGCTCTAAATTTTCGTCGGCAAGTATGTATAATTGCGCCGGATCGACGGCGAACGCGAGCGCGTTAATCTCTTTTTCGGTGAGATTTGTGCCTGGCTCAGGGCTGAGCGCGGGCGCGTCGGTGACGGTCAGGACAATCTTTTTCACGCCTGGCCGCCACGGTAACTCAAGCGCTGATTTTATACCGGAATACATCGTTTCTGGTGTGTCGCCTCCGCCGTCTGCCGAAATATTTTCGAGCGATTTTTTCAGTGCGGCGGCGTCGCTTGTGAACTCCTGGTCGACCCGCGATCGATAATCATTTGGGTAGTTTGTCCGCGCCGGATCGTCGCGATATGACGTGATGGCGAATCGGGCGCTGTTCGTTTGTTTTTTAACATCGTCGACGATCATCGAAATATGCGCCTTAATTGAACTGATCTTCAATCCCATAGAGCCGGTGGTGTCAATATTAAACACGATATCAATATCGCTGCTTGTGCCGCCAATTTGCTTGAATTGTTTTTCGAAATCAGTTTTCCGCAGTTTTGCGTCGACAGCTTTGGCGTACTCGTGGTGTCCGGTCGTATTTGGGTGATACCATTCGTTAACGTCGCCGCTCGGTTCCATAAATTCATTCAGCCAGCGGTTTGGATTCCTGTGTTTACTGCTTGGGTCGGGCTCGTGCCCCTCAAAGCGAAGCGGAATGTCATTGATGAATATGACTTGACCGGGGTGGGACTTGTTGTCTTCAGCGACTAGTTGTGCGAGCATAGCGTTGCCGCGCCGTCCAAGATCGCGAATTTCGTATGCGGCGTAGTATGCTGTCGAGAACGGCCAGCCGCCAAGCGAATAGTCGGATGCGGTCGCGAGCAGCGGATATCCAGCGATGACGATTTTAGCGTCTTTGCGGAGACCGTTGGCGCGAAGGCGAGTAAGTACTTTTTTGATTTTTTCTGCTAAATCATTAAGTGACGTTTTTGCTTTATTAATATTTGCCTCACAACGATTTCTATCTCGCCACGGTCGTATGGCAAAACATGTTTGTACTATATCTTCAAACTTTATATCATTTCCGCCAATAGAAAACATCACAAGATCAGTTTGCGGTCCGGCAAAATTTGCCTGCGCTTTTATCGTTCTCGTACAAGAATATGAAACATTTTGTCGCATACCAATATTGTGGTTGCTGCCAATTTGTATGGAGTGTATGTTGAGAGCTCCTGACATTTCATCAGAAAATCTAGTGCTGCACTGTCGCTGCAGCCTGTGTCGTATGGTTGCTCTCGGGGTGCTAAGTGGAAATGTTGCGAACGATAACTCTCTTTTAAATTGCCTATCGGAAAGTATATTGCTAGTGACCGCACCGCCGCAAGCCCTATTATTAAATGTTAACGAAATGCCGCGATCTACTAGCGAGTTCAGATAAATATGCGCCCAGTTGTTGCCGCTGCGGTAGCATTCGTCTGGTCCGTAATAATTTCCCGCGCCATTCCCGGCTGAATACGAATCGCCAAGCAATACAGCGTGGAGTTTTTTGCCGGATAGAGAAGGGCGAAGCTCAACCTCGCCGTGCGCGATTGACGCATAAAAAACCGCAGCAATGGTCGCCGCGGTTAATGATAGTAACAATATAGTGGATATTTTTTTCATAATTTCCTCTATTCTTTCCTTATAGATACACTTATTGTATTATTGCTAAAATCAGATAAGTAACTTTTTAGTGTAATTATTACATCAAGGTACATATTATCACCATTATTCTTTTTAGCAACAAAGGAGCACGTATAGCTGCAATTACTATTAGTGTCTATAATTGTCCAGCTGGTGTCTGTAGCTGATTTTTGAAGAGACTTTAGTATGTCATTTGGTGATCTATTTGGCGGTAACTCAAATATATTTTTAGCACTTTGCCGTGATGAGGGCTCAATCTGCAATAAACTGGTATTATTTCGTGGTGAAATAAATGTATTTAGATGTTTCATCCCCAGCAAATCTTTCCGCCCCATTGGGTCGTTGAGGAGCTGCTCCGCCTCTTTATATACGATGTACTGGGAGATGCGCTCGTACCCCATAAGCACGGCATACAACAGAAATAGGCACGCCGCAATGATGCCAACGATCACGCCAATTCTTCTTAAAATTCGTACAGCTGTAGTTTTTTTGGGTGAAGTTGGTGTGCGCTTGGTGGTCATAACGTGCCCTCGTTACTGCTAATTTTACCCTCATTTTAGCATACGCGCGCTCGCGTGATACAATGAGAGAGTAAAATGGAGGGCGAGCTATGAGGGGCGCAAAAAAAGCGAAAACACAAACACGAAAGCAGTGGCTAATCATCGCGGCGATTGTGCTGGCAACCGCTTCGCTTACTGCATGGTGGTGTATGCGTAAGGCGGATCAATCGGCGAAAAAGCGTGAACAGTCAACGGTTGCTCTATCTGACGCAGCGAAATTTAAGCAGCACTATTCGCAGGTGGCGGACGATAACCGTTTTGTGTATGTGTCGCCTAGTGAGATTAAGCAAATTTTCGAGCATGGCAGCGGTCTCGTCTTTTTAGGCTTCAAAGAATGTCCGTGGTGCCAAAAACTAGCGCCGATGATTGATGAGGCAGCGAAAGCTGAGGGGCTGACAAAAGTTTATTATATGGACATACGTCAGGCGCGTGCGAATAATGATGTAACGTACCGAATGCTGGTTGAAAAACTAAAAGATCATTTAGCGAAAGATGGCGATGGTAATCCGCGTATCTTCGTGCCAGACGTCACGGCATTGCATGATGGCAAAATTGTTGGACGGTTTCTACCGGAAACGTCCATTGATGACAAAGGCTTGACGCCCGGTGAATACTGGACGACCGAACGCCGTGCGGATGCGATCAAACAATTACGTGAGATTATTGCAAAGACACGATAGCTAGTCATCTAGTCGTGGTATATTTATAAATTATCCCAATGGCTGGAGAGATAGATGAACCGTTCGCAATTATATATTCACATTAAACAAACTTATGGCACTGATCCGGAGTTTCTGTGGCAGAAATACCCGAACTACGCAGTGTTTCGGCATGATGACAATCATAAGTGGTATACAATCGTGATGAATGTGCCGCGCGGTACAGTTGGATTAACGGGTGAGGGCATGGTTGATGTATTAAATCTGAAGCTTGACCCGAACTTGATTGATGATTTGCGAACGCGGCCAGGTTTTGCACCGGGTTATCATATGAACAAAATGCATTGGGTGAGTATCGTACTGGACGGTTTGGTAGCGGATGAGGAAATCGTTAATTTGCTAGATATGAGTCACCAGGCGACTCGGTAGTCCTGGCATGTAAATTACGCCGCTCGGTATTCGCCTAGGACTGTCACTGTGTGGTTGCTTTGTTTAATTTCGTTAATAAGCTGGCGGAGTTTTGCACCGGCGCAGTCAACGACGATGAAAAATTTGTATTGCCACGGCTGACCCATGATCGGCTGAGATTGGAGTTTGGTTAGATTGACGCCGGCGCGAGCGAAAATCTGCAGTACCTCGACGAGCGCACCTGGCTGATGGCTTGTCGTAACGACGAGCGATGCGCGTGTTGCATCAACGGGCGGATCTGTTGCCTCTAACACTAAAAAGCGTGTAATGTTATCTTTGTCGTCTTGGATTGATTCTGCGGCAATTGGTAGACCGTATAGTTCGGCTGCTGCTCGTCCTGCGATAGCTGCTCGATGTAGTGCATGTCCGCTCGCAATAAATTCAACTGCGCCCGCGGTATCGAAAAACTCAGTCAAGGTCGCGCGAGGCATGTGCTGTTTTAAAAACGATTGACATTGTGCGAGCGCTACAGGATGCGAGTATACTTCGGTGATGCCGGTAAGCTTCGCGCCTGGGCGTGTTATCAGCATTTGGTCAATTGCCAGCTTCATTTCGCCGACAATCGGTGCGCCGCATGATTCTATCAGCTGGTACACTTCGTTGATACTGCCAAAAATCGTGTTTTCTACCGCCGTTACAATTGCATCGGCTGAGCCATCGGCATAAGCGTCAAATGCGTCGCGAAATGTTACGCACGGCACAATTGTTGTTCGTGCGCCGTACCATTGGCGTGCCGCTTGCTCGTGAAATGAGCCGGCTTGTCCTTGAATTGCTACGGTAATATTTTTTGATTGAGTCACTGAACCATTTTACCATTTTTAATGGCTTCATATATTGCGCACTAGCACCTGTAAATAGAATAAAAAGCTTCTGTTGACATACGAAGTCGGCAGGATTACAATAAACATACCTATGGTCGGTTTTTTATTAATAGGAGAGCATTATGCCGCGGAAAAATGATCCGAAAGGAACGGTCGAAAAAATTGTTGCTGTTTCTTCGGAATTGTTTGCTCAGAAGGGCTATGAAAAAACCAGCATGCAGGATATTGTTGATGCTCTGGGGATGTCAAAGGGGGCTATTTTTCATCACTTCAAGTCCAAGGAAGAAATTTTCCGTGCTGTTATAGACAAGCAGTCTGAGTATATTAAACGACAGTTGCAAATATGGATTGAAGAGATGGAAGGTTTTACGGCCCGGGAAAAGCTGATCGGTATTTTGAATCGAAACCTGCATGATTTTCAGGCACATGCCTTAGACAGTGTTCTTACGGCGCAGGCGCAAAGTTCGCAATTTGTGCTGTCGAGCATACAAGAGAGCATGAACAAAGCCGCTCCCGTAATCGCGGATATTATGCGGGAGGGACAAGCAGACGGGACGATTACGACAGATTTCCCCGATGAATGC
Source organism: Candidatus Saccharimonadota bacterium (assembly GCA_905371715.1). GTDB lineage: Bacteria > Patescibacteriota > Saccharimonadia > Saccharimonadales > Saccharimonadaceae > Saccharimonas > Saccharimonas epibionticum. The sequence goes on from CAJPLV010000002.1 coordinate 25,020, forward strand.
GCTGAGCTGCTCCTGCTTCTGATCAACATGTGGTGCGATCCAGCGGTATTTACCTGCGATATTTCACGGCTTACAATGCGCTTTAGATGTTTGCAGCGGCTAATGGCGAATATGGGCGTGGACGTGATTAGCGATGAGCTCTTGTCGGAGTGCATCGAGCTAGTGCATAAGTTATATAACAAAGGGGGTGAATAATGAGTGGCAAATTGGCGGTAAACGCCGAGCGTCTCATCAAGACATTTTCGGGCAACGAAGTCATTAAAGGGTGTAATTTGTCTGTTCCGGCAGGTTGTATCTATGGACTAATCGGAGCGAACGGCGCGGGAAAAACGACGCTGTTTAAATTACTCATGGGGCTGTTAACGCCTACTGCTGGAACGGTGCAGATTTTCGGCATGGACGTTGGTGAGCGTAGAGATGAGATAATAAAGTGCATCGGTAGCATTATAGAGGCGCCGGCTTTCTACGATCACTTGTCGGCGCGCGAAAACTTAGAGATCCATTTGGAATATATGGGAACTAGCGGAGATGTTCCTGCGACCTTGGCAATGGTTGGTCTTGAATTGGCTAATAATCAGCCCGTATCGAAGTTCTCGTTGGGTATGCGCCAAAGACTTGGCATCGCACGGGCGTTAATCCATAAACCCAAGCTGCTTATTCTCGACGAACCGATCAACGGTCTTGACCCAATGGGTATTCGCGAGATGCGAGAGCTGTTTTTAACGCTCAAAACAAAGCACAATATGACGATACTCGTATCAAGCCATATCCTCGGAGAGATTGAACTAACCGCAGATACTGTCGGCGTTTTGGTGAATGGGGTAATTGCTCAGGAAGTTGCGCCGTCTGCCGTCAAGAAACAATATCCGAATGGTCTGGAAGATTATTTTTTCAATATTATGACAGGGGGCAAACAAAATGCTTAGATTGATGAAGCTAGAATTTAGGCGCAACAAAATAAAAACATATATAATCGCGAGTGCTGTTGCTGGCGTAATGATGACGGGATTTTTGTTTCTGCTTGCTTATGCACCGCGGATCGACCATGATGCTGATCTGCAAATGTTTGCGGGATACAATAACCTAATTTCATTATTCTTTATGGTAAATATGGCTGTGTTTGCGACGCTTTCCGGTACGATGTACGCGCGGTTTATCATTGAAGAGTATAAGGAAAAACGTGCGATTCTATTGTTCTCGTATCCCGTCAAACGAGATAGGATTATGCTCGCGAAGCTAGTTGCTGTCTTTCTGTTCGTCGTTATTGCTATGATGCTAAGCAGTTTGCTGGCGTTTGGAGTATTCGGCGTGTCGGAGACAATCGCACCACTGGTAGATGAACCATTGTCACTACACACGCTTTCACGAGCACTCAAAGTGGCTATAATTATGGCGATCATTGCTGCCGAGATTGGAATTATGGCGGTGGGAATTGGATTTATTAAAAAATCTGTTCCAACGACGATTTTGTCTGCCGTCGCGTTATCTTCGTTTTTCTGTAACATTATGTTTAATATGACGAGTGACGCGAATAAAAGCGATGCGGCTGCTATCATCTTTGTGCTGGTCACGACACTCGCAGGAGTGATCGCATCAGCGATACTTATGAAAACAGTAAATACTATGGAGGTTGAATAATATGGAAAATCTTGTCGATAATTTGTTAGAAAAACTATTTGGTAATATCGGTTTACAGATAAATATCATTGCAAGCATTGTACTGTTAGTGACTGGACTCGTTGTTCTCGTGTTTGGCAAGAAAAGCGGATCAAAAAGGCAGAAAACTATCGCCCTGATTGTGATAGGAATCGGCTGCGTGGGGCTCTTAAAGGGTGTTATTTGGTTGGTGTTGTAGAGGGCGTTTATTAGTAGCAAGAAAGAAGATTGTTCACATGGTCAACTGAGCAAGTACGCTAAGGCGGTAAGTGATTGGGTTAGCGCGGTTTTTATGGTATAAATAAAAACCATGAACGCTGTGATAAACAAAATTCGCGTGGCGCTTATCGCATTTCGTGATGGTGATAAAATTTTGCTGAATCGCCGCGCCGATACGAACGGTACAATGTGGGAGTTTATTGGTGGCGGCATTGAGGCGGGCGAGACGCCGCACGAAGCGATTCGGCGTGAAATTGCAGAAGAGGTAAATTATACACTGTCTACGGATGATAGTCTGCAGTTTGTTGATGAACTACGTATCACATACGGTGACGCGCAAGCGGCTGTTTATTGTTTCACTGCGCAATTGCCAGGGCTTGATAAGTTTTCAGACAGCGACGAGGTGTTTGTGCGCGATCTTGCATTGTTTAGCCGCGACGAAGCGCTTGAACTGGAATTATTACCGATGACGCGTATGATTTTGGAAGACGGTATTGTGTAATTAAGGAAAAAGTGGGTATTGCGTATGAAAACTGAAAATATTGACGGCGCTAGCAAAACAAAACTGCTCATCGCGACGAGTAACCAAGCAAAATTAGCTGATTTTAAGCTGTACCTGAATGATGATTATACTGTGCTTGGTATTGATGATATTGGTATAAAGCTGAAAATTCCTGAAGGAATTGACTCAATTGAAGATAATGCGATCGCTAAAGCGAGGGCATATGCAGTAAAAACCGGATTGATGTGTTTGGGCGATGATACAGGATTTTTTATCGAAGAACTGAATGGCGAGCCGGGTGTGGCGCTGCGCCGTTGGGGCGGAGAACTGCCGGAAGAAACGACTGGCGAGGAATTCTGGGATTATTTGCAGCAGAAAACGAGGGGGCTGAAAAATCTTGATTGTTATTTCAAGCAGTGCATCGCGATTGCATCGCCGAGCGGCGAGATCAGGGTAGTGCATAATGTGAATAATGGCGTGCTGAATCGGGTAAAATTACAACAGCCATATAATGGAACGGATTATCCGCTCGCGGCGGCGTTTGAGTCGCGCGATCGAAAAAAGACGTGGGATGAGATGACCGACGACGAAAAGCGTGCGTTTGACAAAGATTTTATTCGAAAGTTGAAGCAAACGATAGCAGCGTTATCATAAATAATCTTGTGTGTTTGTGTGAAAGCTTAAAAAGCTGTAATATGTAGTGACATGAGTGCTGTACACGGAATCATAACGCATCAAACGAATCGCCCGATAGACTATCTGTATAGGTTGTCGCTTAAGGCGCTGATTACGAATACTAATGGTGATATTTTGGTCGTGAAGGAGACGGGGCGCCATTACTATGATTTACCGGGCGGCGGCATGGATCATGGCGAAGATTTTTACCAGGCGCTAGCGCGAGAATTGGCAGAAGAGGTAAGTCTAAGCGGCAAATTCTCGTACCAAATTATTGATATTGATCAGCCAGCATATCTGGCGGAACATAATTTTTGGCAAGTACGATTGGTTTTCGCTGTGTCGCAATCTGGCGGGCACTATGCACCAGGCATTGATGGCGACGAAATTGCATGGCTACCGCTTAATTATTTCGAACGGTCAAAACACGAGGTAGAGCGGCGGATTGTTAGGTATTGGCATGCGGCGTTCAAGAAACAAGTTGTTGTGCAAAGGCATAAATAAGCAGTTTTTACAGCTTGCTTGTAAATAATAGTATCTTACGATTTATATTAAAATAATAGGTGTTTTTCACGGCGGTTATTGTGAGGAGGTATTTATCCATTCTGTTACAATAATCATATGGACATCGCTGCAGTTGACCAAACTTTGCGCCAGTTAGCGGTCGGCGACGAAAAATATGCGGCGTTTCAGCGACGAATCGTTAATACAAATAAGCGCGTGTACGGCGTGCGCACACCGGCGCTCCGGCATCTAGCAAAGCAGTTGGCACGCTATGGGATCGGTGCGGCTGGAGGTGATGGCAATAATGAAACGCCGCCGCTGAACGCTGCTGATATACGAATATTTTTACGCGAGCTTGACGAGACAGTTTACGAACAGGTGCTGCTGGGCGGCTTGCTTATCAATTATACGAAAATGAATGACGAAACGATGATTGATTTGATACGCTGCTATTTGTCGCTGGTTGATAGCTGGGCAGGAATTGATACTTTTGTTGAGCGCCGCGCGCGGTTCCGGGCAGATGCTTGGTGGAATTTTGCATGCGAGAATCTTCATCAGGACGGCGAGTTTTTCGTCCGTTATGGCGTGATTATGCTGATGAGTAATTTTTTGGTGCCGGACAGTATGAGCCGCGTGTTTACTGAGTTGCGAACTATCACGCATGACGGTTATTATGTCAAAATGGCGATAGCATGGCTGTATGCTGAAGCGGCGCTGGTTAGTTTCGACCAGACAATGAACGAACTGTCTATTGCGCCAATCGACGTATGGATCAAAAAGAAAGCTATGCAAAAAATGAAAGAGTCGCGTCGGTTTACATCGGAGCAACAAGCAATAATTGCCAAAGAAAGGGGTGTGCTATGACAAAATCTATTACGGCGAAGCATATTAATGAGGCGCTGGAGTTTCGCCACGCCTGCAAGAAGTTTGATCTTAATAAAAAAATTTCAGAGGACGACATGGAATTGCTTTTGCAAGCAGCGCGCTTAGCGCCGAGTTCGTATGGCATGGAGCAATGGAATATCATCGTGGCGCAGGATGCCAAGCTGCGCGCTCAACTGAAAAAAGCGAGCAGTATTGTGAATGGTCCGCGCTTTGATGCGAGCCATATATTGGTTTTCACTGCGAAAACTGCGAGCGGGTTTGATAAACATATGACACACATGCTGCGCGACGTAAAAGGCGCGAATGTGGTAACGGCGGCAGCGATGAAGGCGGGCTGGAAACATTGGGCGAAAACTGATTTTAAGATATACGATACGCCGGATGGACTACACCAGTGGGCGGCACGCCAGGCATATATCGTACTCGGGTTTGTCATGCTAGCAGCGGCAGAGCGAGGAATTGATTCGTGTGCGATTGAGGGTTTTTCAATTGATAAAGTAGCTGCCGCGTTAGAAAGTTTCAAATTGATCAACCGCGATAACGATTTACCGGTAGTAATGCTGGCGCTTGGTTACCGTGCCGACGAATCAACGCATCCGCGCATCCGCCGTGAAATGGACGAGATTGTAACGTGGTATTGATAGCTCTTAGAGAGTTGCCCATTTGCTGCGTTGCCGCCGTTTTTTTCGCTTTTCTACACCAACTAAATACCGTCCAAACGTCCAGCCGCGGCAAATTTTCGGTACAATCCACTCCCACGTTATCCACCAAAGTACCACAATAGCTTGCGGACTGGTTTGGTAAATCGCTGGGGCGTAGACGCGCAATATCATGGCACTCATTGACGCTATGAGCATAATTGCTACTGCATCAATACACCCGGCAAGGAAGTGGTTGGCGAGATTATTTTTCACAGGTTCAGCATCGAGTGGCTGGCTTTTTAGATATTTCTTGAGGCGGAACGTCATGGCGTAGCCGAGTATTGTGCCAAGCGTATTCATTGCTAGATCGTCGACGTCAAACAGACGATAACTGCATGGGTAGATATGGAACAATCCGGTCAGCTGTGCAATCTCGATCAAGAATGACAAACCTAAACCTGCCGCGATAGCGAAACGAATGTGTTTTCTAAAATACAACGCAACAAATGTGCCGAGCGGCATAAAGAAGCAGATGTTAGCGATAATTTGCAGTGCAGCGGTTATGTGCTTGCTAGGTTGCGCAACATCAACAATCCAATGAAGCGGGATAAGCTGCGGCGATAAAGACTGTTTCGCGCAAAACGACGCTGGGTTGTCGGGCATCGGATAGAGAGTGAATAATCCAAGCCCAAGCAAATACAGTACAAATGTATACGAAAAAATAACATATCCCCATGTTGCCCGCCGCCGTGCTATCAGCCGCGCAATGATGAACGGGATTGTCAGCAAAATGCACATAAATGGCCAATACACCAGGCTCAATGCAAAAGACTCCGAAAACGGTTGAAGAAAATGACGCATATATATGTATGATAGCATAATGTAGGATGCTTATTTTTGATACGGTTTTCTCAGGCTATAATGAAAATATATGAGAATTACCGTTTACCTAAAACCCGGCAGCAAACGCGGTGATATGGTAGTTGAAAACGCTGACGGCAGCCTAACGATTTTCACGAAAGAGCCGGCGGTTGACGGGCGGGCAAATGCGGCGGCAATTCGACTCGCCGCTGCGCATATGGGGGTCGCAAAAACGCGCGTAGTATTACTGCGCGGACGGACGGCGCGGCGGAAAGTATTTGAGATCAGTGATTAATAACTAGAGTCAACTACTTTTGAGTGCGGATTTTTAGAAATTTGAAAGCATCTTTTTCAGCTGCTGGGTATAATTCCAAGGTTTCCAGGTTTATCATAGACGCAGGAATAATTAACCGCGTATAGGAGTCTGGGCGAGATCCGTATCTAACAAAAGATACCTCTTGTACACTTGCGTAACATTTTAGGTCAAAATGCTGCGGTTGATTCTTTCGTCTATCGCATTCTGGATTAAGCTTAAAGTCAATCCCTTTGGCATCTTCCTCCGCTGATCCATGAATGTAGATATCACCTGCTGATTTGAATGCTTTTGCAATTGCGACCTCGCCAGCTATGCCGCGGACACATCCAGGTATTTCACGTTTGCTATATTCACGAGGAAGCAGAGAGTAAAACGTACCCTCCATAAAATCTTTGACGTCTGAAGCTGACATCTGTGTATCCCTGGTCAACACGAAATTCGTCATGTCGTGCATGAGGCGAGCCATCTCTACTGCTTCTTTTTTCTCTGTCTTGCTTGAATCTTCCAAACCTAGATCTATTTGCCTATTTACGCGGTCTCGGTTATTGTTGCGCCATGCAGCGGGGATTGCCTCAAGAATCGCAACTGCCAAATTTCTTTCGGCTTCTATTTTCTCAAGTTCTGCTTTTGAATCTGGGTGGATAGTAGCTTTTTCTATGTTGCCGCCGTTAGAACCGCTTTTTATCGATTTTTTAAGGCGACTGATATCCTTGCCGAAAAACGAATACGCAACAGATTGAGCAATTGATGAACGCCTGTCGGGTGACAGTTGCTGTTCTTCAAAAAGTATGTGGCGATCTGGGCGGTCGATGGACTCAATGTCTTTGCGCGATGCATGAGGATTCAGCGCTTTGTATACTCGTTTTTGATATGCGGTTAGTATATCGTTGAAGACGGGAACAGAAAGCTCTGAGGATTCTCTCTCAATTGGTTGCGGACCAAATTCGCATGAATAGCATCCTATCTTGGTCGCGTCTTCTAATGATAGAAATTTAAGAATCGGACACAGCGGGCGTTTACCGGTGTGTTTATTGTCGCTCTCTTCAATGCTATCAATTTCCTCAAGCACTTGACTAAGCGCTTGGTCATCTAGCATCGTATCTTCTGTATTTTCCGCACAGCTTAGTATAGATTCTTCAAAATTCTTTTTCACAGTTTAATAATATAGCATAATAATGCTTATTAGTCAATAATATTGAATGGGGTATTGCTGCAAACTGTGGTACATGATATAATATGCAGTCGGTGGCTAAGAAAAAGTGTAAATAAAGAAGGAGTTTACGAGATATGGAAAAAAGCTATAATTTACCAGTTCACCCTGATAATCAGTGCGAGGCTAAGGTTAAATCTGGACGGTGCCGCGAACAGGCTTCAACACGGTTGTTGGTTGAAGAAGGAGAGGAAGTAGTTTCAATGCTAGCTTGTTATTTTCATACAAAAGCTACAATGGAGGGGTTGTCTTACCCGACCGCAGGCGGAAAAAAGCAAGTTGAGACGATTGATAATAAAACAAACTTGCCGGCATCTAAGCACATTATTGAGCAGCTTTAATTTTAATTGTTTGTTAATTTTAAAAACGCTAGGCAATAAGAAACCTAGCGTTTTTTACGTTTGAATTACACTTGGTCGGGGTGACTGGATTTGAACCAGCGACCTCACCGTCCCGAACGGTGCGCGCTACCAAGCTGCGCCACACCCCGACGTCTTCCTTAGTATACCCGACCAGCGAGTATAATAAAAGCATGAGTTTAGAGAGGTACCTTGCTACTGCTACATTGCTGTCCGAACAAATTACGCTTCGCGAGCTGGCGATTATCCTGCGCGAGCTGGTACGTGTCCAGACAGTGCCGGGCGCAGTAGTTGAATTTGGCTGCTACGCGGGCACGGCGAGCATTCATATTGCGCGGTGGCTGGGCGGCAAGCAATTTCATGTTTACGATTCATTTGCTGGTTTGCCAGAGAAGATGACGCCTGATATTAGTCCTGTCGGTGAGCAATTTCGCCCGGGTGAGTTGCTGGCGACGAAAAAGCAATTTATGACGAATTTCAAAAAAGCTGGCGTACCATTGCCGCACATTCATAAGGGGTGGTTCCGTGATTTACATTCAAGTGATGTACCAGCATTAATCAGTTTTGTGTTTTTGGATGGTGATTATTATGAGTCGATTCTCACGCCGCTGCGGCTTATTGAGGATAAACTGGCGAACGGCGCAGTGATTGTCGTTGATGATTATGCAAACGAGGCGCTGCCAGGTGCTGCGCGGGCGGTTGACGAATGGCTGCGGACTCACCCGGCGCGTTTACGCGTCGAGCAATCGCTTGTGGTGATATATCCGCAGTCTACTGCTATGGATTGACGCCGCCTGCCTTTAGAATCGTTTGCAGCCCGTTATATCCGCCGGCGAAACCGCTCGTCGTGTAGTTGTTGACTACTATGTATGGCAGACCCGACACGCCGAGCGCCAGCGCGCGTTTGGTGTTAGCCTCAATTTCGGACTTATGCTTTTCGTGCGTCATACAATCGCTAAATGCGGCAACATCCAACTTAGCTGATTTTGCCGATTCGGCGAAGTAGCTGAGTGGTAACTTCGGAATTTCTTTCGGCACAGCAACATTTTTCACACCGATACCTTTATCAAAGTAGTCGGATTTGATGCGCGGTACGATGTCGTGTGTATACTCCCAATACTTATTTTGGTCGGCGGCGCAGTAAGCGGCCTCAGCGCCTTGCTCGCTGTTGGGCACCATGCTTTTGAGTACAGTGATGACGCGGTGTTCATAGCGCAGCTTGCCAGGTTTGATATACGTATCGTTAAATTCGTACTGCGATGTTGCCGCTTCGACCTGGGCGCAGTACGAGCAAAAATAATCGGTATAGTCAATAAAAACGTTTTTCGTGTTCGCATTGCCGCGCGACATATGTTGCACCCATGGCTTGCTGTCGCCGATATGCTGGTTGGGCGGCCGGTTCGCAATATTATAGACAAACAACGCGACAATGCCGGCGGCGACAATGCTAAGAACGATGTTAACTGGTGCAATACCACGATTGTTACGCATGAGACTCCTTTTGCTGTGTTAATTCCGTATGAATATAAACGATATAACCCGACCTCGCAAGCGACCATATACTCAAACAAAGCGCAACGATCAGTACGAGGCTGTTGGCAATGTGCGCGGCAGTTGTGGCGGCGGCGCCAGAAAAGAATAAGGTCACGATCGGTAAAATAAGCGATGTACCGCAGGGAACGCAGCCGAGTCCAAGCGCAGCGGCCACGGCAGCAATACCGCTCGTTGCGGTTTGGCGCGACGCAAGCTGTTTGTTGTTTGCGCGGTTGTGCTTGGCGTCGAACACGATGGCGGCAATGGCGACACCCTGCAAAAGCGAAATAAGAATAATGAGAAAACCAGCGCTTGTCGTAAATGCGTCGCGGGCTAATGCGGCAATAAGCTGGCCGATAAGTGTAAGCTTATCGGCAATTGGCAGCGAAGACAGAAAAAGCGAACCGTAGAAATTGATATGAATTAGCCCGTAAATGACGATCGAAAATAAAAATGCAACAGCAATACTGAGCGCAACGTACCGCGGTTGCCGGATAAGGCGTTTTAGTCCGGTAAGCGATAACAATCCCCGCCGCCAATCAAAGCTTTTCATAATTAAATTATACCGCGATAGCATGCAGAAGGCTAGAAATGTCTATTGGTTGAGGTTCATGTAAATCTTGATCTCACAAAAATAGTGTAAAATAGTAACTGGATTAACGGGAAGAACATCTATGAAACCGATTTTGAAATTATGTAAACCGTACGTTGCGGCATTTGTTGCGCTGGTGGTATTCACGTATGTCGCAGTGATGATGTCGCTGCGTCTGCCGGACTATTCAGCGAGTATCGTCAACAAAGGAATTATTTTGCAAAATCTTGATTCGATTTGGACAGATGGTCGCATGATGATCGTCGTTGCGCTGATCGGCGGCGTTTGTACGATTGCAAGCGTATTTTTCGCGGCGCGGATTGCTACAGGATTAGCGCGGGATGTGCGCCGGCGGGTATTCGCGCAGATTGAGAGTTTCGCGATTGCGGATTTTAATCAGTTTTCGACCGCATCGCTTATTACGCGCTCAACGAACGATATCCAGCAAATTCAGATGACATTGATGATGTTGCTGCGTTTTGCGCTGATGGCGCCGCTGATGGCGGTTGGCGGTATTCAGAAAGCGTTAGAAAATGCGCCAAATTTGACGTGGATCATCGCATCGGCAGTGGCGGGGCTGTTGATTATAATTGTTGTACTCTTTGCTGTGGCGGTTCCGCGATTCAAGAAATTACAGCAACTGGTTGATAAACTGAATTTAGTAACGCGCGAAAACTTAACGGGCCTGCGGGTTGTGCGGGCGTTCCACAATGAGAAAATCGAGCAAGCGAAATTTCAACGCGTAAATAGCGAGTTGAACGGACTAAACTTGTTCGTGAATCGTTTAATGATGGTGCTTGATCCGGTGATGATGCTAGTCATGAACCTTACAAGTATTGCGATTGTTTGGTTTGGCGCGTGGCTGGTAGACGCTGGTACGCTAGAAATCGGCAATATGATGGCGTTTTTACAGTACGCGATGCAGGTGATTATTTCGTTCTTGATGATTTCGATGGTATTTATTATGGTGCCGCGCGCGGCGGTGTCGGTGCGGCGCGTTGGCGAGATTTTGAATACGCAGCCGTCAATTACTGATCCGAAACAGCCGAATCATCTTCCGGCGGATGGCGTGGGAAAAATTGAATTTCGTGATGTAACGTTTAGTTACCCGGGCGCGGATTTACCAGTACTGTCGGGCATTAACTTTACTGCTGAGCCGGGGCAAACAACGGCGTTTATCGGTAGTACGGGCAGCGGTAAATCAACCCTTATTAATTTAATCCCGCGGTTCTATGACGTGAGTGCTGGGCAGATTCTGCTTGATGGCGTTGATATTCGTAATGTCACGCTCAGTGAACTGACCTCTCGCATCGGCTACGTACCGCAAAAAGGCGTACTGTTCAGCGGTACGGTCGCGAGTAACATTTCTTACGGTAATCAGAAAGCGTCGCGTAAGGAGCTTGAGAAAGCGGCGCAGATTGCCCAGGCGGCAGAATTTATTAATGAACTTGACAGCGCATACGATAGTAGTATTGCGCAGGGTGGTAGCAATGTATCGGGCGGACAGCGTCAGCGGTTATCAATTGCGCGCGCACTGGCAACGCAGGCACAGATTTATATTTTCGACGATTCGTTTTCGGCGCTAGACTTTAAGACTGACGCGAGGTTGCGGCGCGCGCTTGCTAAGGAGATGAAACATAAAACTATGCTGATTGTGGCGCAGCGTATCAATACGATTATAAATGCTGATAAAATCATCGTGCTTGACGAGGGTAAGATTGTCGGGCAAGGCACGCATGCTGAATTGATGCAATCGTGCTGCGTATACCAGGAGATTGCCGCATCGCAGTTGTCCGATAAAGAGTTGACGCAGCTAGCGGCTAATGCGGCTGTGTCATCAGCGTCGAAAAAATTGACTGCGCGGTCCACTCGGCAGCGGAAAGGAGCAGCGCGATGAGCAATAAGCAAGACTTCAAAAAACGGCCGCGCGTGCGCCAGGGCGGACCGATGGGCGGCATGGGAGCGGGCGAAAAAGCTAAAAACTTTCGCGGTACGATGAAAAAGCTCGCACATTATTTGGCGGCGTTTCGCTGGCAATTGCTAGCGGTCGTGGTGCTTGCGGTTGGCAGCACGATTTTTGCGATTGTCAGCCCGAAAATCCTCGGCGAGGCAACTAACCAAATTGTCAAAGATTATGTTAGCATCAAAGCATACGATACGATCACGAAAAAACTGCCGGCGGATACAAAGCTGCCAAGCGGCACAACAGGCGGCGATATATTAAACAAGTTGCCAAACAGGTCGGAGATTGAAAACAAAATCCCAGCCGGTCAGCTTGACACGATCCGCGCGCTTGATATGACGAAAAAGCCTGCATTCCACTTTGACGCAATTGGCCAAATCGTCCTATGGCTTGTTGGGCTATATCTGTTGAGTGCAACGCTCCGCTATCTTGAAAGCTGGATCATGACAAGCGTAACGCAAAAAGTCACATTTCAGATGCGACGTGATATTTCGTTGAAAATTAACCGTTTGCCGCTCAGCTACTTTGATAAGCAAACTTACGGTGAGGTGCTCAGTCGCGTCACGAACGATGTTGATACAATCAGCCAGACGCTAAATCAAAGTTTGTCGCAAATCGTGTCGGCGGTGGTAATGATTGCTGGTATCGTCGCAATGATGCTATCAATTAGTTGGCAGATGACAGTAGTAGCACTTCTGGTGTTGCCAGTGAGCATGGGTTTTGTGCTGCTAATTGCGAAAAAATCGCAGGTACAATTTACTCGTCAGCAAACTGAGCTCGGCGAACTGAACGGGCATATTGAGGAAATGTATGCCGGGCATCAAGTCATGCGCGTATTTAACGGGCAAGCGCGGTCGCTCGCAAAATTTACGGCAATTAATAATCAACTGCACGTAAGCGCTTGGAAATCGCAGTTTTTGTCGGGACTGATGTGGCCGATTATGAATTTTGTTGGAAATTTAGGTTACGTCGGCGTGGCAGTGTTGGGCGGTTGGCTGGCGATCAATGGTCGCTTGCAGGTCGGTGATATTCAGGCATTTATTCAATATATGCGACAGTTTAATCAGCCGATTGAGCAGACGGCGAATATCGCTAACGTCTTGCAATCAACGGCTGCAGCGGCAGAGCGAGTATTCGAGTTCATCGACGAACCAGAAGAAGCGCGCGAGGGTAGGGATTTGGTAAAGCTAGAAAAAGTGAAGGGCGGCGTGGAATTTGATAACGTCACTTTCGGTTATAATCCAGACGAGCCGGTTATCAAGGGTCTGTCGGCGCGCGTCAAGCCGGGACAGCGCGTGGCGATCGTTGGTCCGACCGGCGCCGGCAAGACGACGCTGGTAAATTTGCTGATGCGATTTTATGAGATTAACAGCGGCGCGATTAAAATTGACGGCGTTGATATCCGCCAGATGAAGCGCAGTGACGTGCGGCAGATGTTTGGTATGGTACTGCAGGATACATGGCTATTTAGTGGCACGATTCGCGATAATTTGCGTTACGGTCGTTCGGATGCTAACGACGATGAACTGATCGCTACCGCCAAAGAAGCGCACGTTGATCACTTTGTTCGCTCGCTGCCAGGCGGCTACGACATGGTGCTTGACGAAGAGGCAACGAACATTTCGCAGGGCGAAAAACAACTGCTGACTATCGCACGGGCGATGCTTGCTAAAACACCGATGTTGATTTTGGACGAAGCCACCAGCTCGGTTGACACCCGCACCGAAGTGCTTATCCAAAAAGCTATGGACAAATTGATGCAGGGAAAAACCAGCTTCGTCATCGCCCATCGGCTGAGCACTATCCGCGACGCCGACCTAATCTTGGTCGTCCGCGACGGCAACATCATCGAGCAGGGCAAGCACGACGAACTGCTGCAGCAGAATGGCTTTTACGCCGAGCTTTATAATAGCCAGTTCGCAGATTAGCGTATACTAAAAGAATGGATGTTGTTTTCTCAGTTGATAAGCAGGCAGCTTTTTATTATTGGCTGCAGATTGTTGCTGGGTGGGATGATTCGTCGGCAGTCGACGCAAAGTCGTTAGCGTATTATACAGGGCAAATTCACTCCATGTTGTCGCAAGAACAACGAAAAGCACTGCACGATGTAAAATGTATTTTGCAGCACAATGCCAACCCGCGGCAGCTGTTGGCAGAATTATACGCTGGTAATATTCGCTCGCATGATGCGCAGATAATTGCAGAGCGGACGCTGTCGTGCATGCCGCTGTTTGAGGCGTTCGTTTGGCGTGATACGCAAAAAACCATGCTGAGGTGGCGCGATTTACTCCAGGCGTATGATTTCGCGCGTACTAATGAATTGCTTATGAATATTAAGGCCTTTCTCGCTTCGACATTTGATCTGCATACTACGCTTACAGTCTATATATTGCCGAATATCCCCGATACGGGAGTGATTGGGCATCGGATTAGCGGTACCAACTTTATCTTGCTGCGCCCGTATATTGAGTACCGCCGAAGCGCTATAGCAAATGTTGTTACCGTTGTGCTGCACGAGTATATTCACGCGATAGAATCATGCTCGACGCATAGCCGCGCATTGATGAAGCAATCGTACGAGACATGTATTGCTGCGAGCCATATCCGTCCGCCGCATGGATTTACTTGGAAAAATATGTACATTGAAGCGCTGGTGTATTGTTTTGCGAACAATATAACCGGCGGATATGCTCGAACGGTTGTGTCTGGTAAACCGTTACCGAGGATTGAAGAGTTCCAACGCGGATTTCACAGATTGCGATCGAAAGGTACTGCCACGACAAACGATGTAATTGCATGGGCGGGCTTATGCATTACGGATATGGTGGCGCAGTATATTGACGAGGGGAAGGTGATTGATGCAGAGATTGTTGACCATATTGGGGGCGTATATCAAGACATGTACAAGATGGCTTAATCTAAATCTACTTTCGAAAAGTGTCTAACGCACTGAACATTCCCGTCAATACCGCCTGGTCGACGATATGCAGTTGCATAGTAGCAGACAATGCTTGCGGCTTTGTAGCAGCTGGAATGTCGAGCATAGTGTTGAGTGCGTAAACAAAGAACTGGTATCGGTGTGTGCCGAACGGCGGTTGAGGACCGCCGTAGCCGGAACGACCCCAACTGGTTATGCCTTCAACCGCGCCATTTGGCAGGGTGTCGGCAGCGATTTCGGTTGTCTCGGGCGACAAATTCCAGACAGTCCAATGATAAAATCCATCGCGCCCGGGCGCATCGGGGTCGTGGCAAATGATCACTAGGCTTTTGGCCTCTGCCGGCACGTCGCTGATTTCGAGCGGCGGGCGTTGATTACCGCCGAGCTTGGAGTAAATTTTTGGTATTTTAGCGTTTTCGGCGAACGCAGGACTAGATATCTTCATAATTTAATTTTACCATGCCAGTGTCGTCAGGTGTGAGACGCGGTGAAATATGGAACCGTAGAACACAGCAACTCGCTGTAGTAGATTAGTTTTTTTACAGATTATAGATACAACTATAAAAGAACAGCTTCTTATCTAAAATAAGTTGGCGACAAAAATAACCCTTCTGAATCAGAAGGGTTATCCCAACCAGGCGACGTATTTACAATACGCTTAATCAATTTGATCGCTTATGGCTGTGCAACAGTACTTACGTCTGTAAAACTATACTACTATACTAAGCACAATGGCGCAAGCATTATGGCAATAAAATATCATTGTGATATGGGATATTAGTATAGAGCTTAGGATGATTGAAATTCCTGCCATACCATAAGCGATTAGCTAGAATATCGCTTGCCTGAACCAGATAATCTAGGGATGAATCGCAAAACTTTATGCTAATTTTGAAGTCGGCAAAGAGTATCGGAGGGTAAAACATGCCGTAATCAAAATTACGAATTCCATGTATTAGCTCCTCTCGAATGCTATCTGAGAGTTTATAGTATCCGTTGGTTGATGTGTGTTGCTGGTCAATGTAGACTCGCAGAGAAACCGGCTTGTCTGCGTCAATTTTGCCAGACGCAATTAGCTTCTCTAGCTTAGACTTTATCATTCTCTTTAGGGCATAGTCTTTGTAGCGATGAATCGATAGTTTATTTGCCATAATAGATTCATTGACGTCAGGCAGCCTCACCGTAGCACTAAGGCTATTGAATGACTTGACACAATTATACAGACTCCTCTTGTATTTAATTCCTAAGCCGGCTGCTTTTAACTCCGACCCCATCGATATACCGAGACTAGATTTTATCTCTCTAGACATCGTCTTGAACCGCTCTCTTGCTGCGATACGCTCATGGTTATCCAAGAACAGATATCCAGCGTATATGAAATAATCATGCCCAGAATTAAGAGAGAAAACACCAGAATCATCTAGGTATATCGATATTTCTTGATACTCTTTGTCACTCATATTGGTAATAATTATAACATTTTTCGTAAAAACGCCTGAGCGTTCACTAACCAAATCCGAAAACTCCCTAGTTTTTAAGTAGCTACCTACCTTGTAAAATAAACCTGGATTATTGTAGTGGTTTTCGAACTCTCTAAGGGTTGATTCTAAGCCTTTTAAGTTAAGTGACAGATATCTATGTATACATCTTAGCAGGGGCGTTCACTAAACCCTCTATCGTAACAGTCTCTCCTCTAGATTAAATTTATTTTCACTACTTATTTTAAACTGCGGGAACTGTTATTTTTATTGCGGTATTTGACGAGCCTTTAACAAGTAATCCCTGGAGAGCCACTGGTCTATATGCTAAAATAAACATGTGAGATATGCTTTTGTTTTCGTGAGTATAGTGGCGATTTGGCTGGCTATGCTGCTGTTGGTAAATACGAGCATTGATCCCTTATTTTTGTATGTTTGCGTGTTAGTTTTGACGCTGGTGTTGTACTTCATTGGGTTCCGGAGGGCTAGGTAAGTGCGCTTATTATTTGTGGTTCGGGCGTTGTTTCGGGTGTGGCGAGCTTGGCGCAGCGATCAAATATGGCTCAAAGTTTTATCAGACGAGTGTCAAAGATTAGGCGGCGTGTATGTCAAGTTTTTGCAGCATTTGGCGTCGACTGAACTGATGGCTCAGGTGTATGCCGCGTCTGGATATCGATTGGATGCTTTTGATGATGTGGCAGTTGAGCCAATTGACGTTGCCGAGGTTTTGCGGCAAGAGTTGGGTAGCAAAGCCAGCCAAATAGCCGTTGATGGAGACCAGCCGTTTGCTACGGGTTCATTCGCTCAGGTCTATCGCTGCCGCGTAGCTGACCGTCCAGGCAACCAGTTTATTATCAAAATTCTTCGCCCTAGCGTGGTGCGCTATCTGAATTTCGACCTCGCAGTGCTGCGTTTTTGCTGTTGGGCGGGGCAATTTATGCTAAAGAATGATATTTTCCCACTGGGCAAGCTTGCTGATGAGTTTATCAAAACCACCAAGCGCGAAACTGATTATCAGCGCGAGCTAATTACAGCCCAGGCGATTCGTGAATATTTTGCCAAGCGTACCGACAACGTTGTTGTGCCGGAGACGCTGGCTGATTACTCAACGCGGCTGATATTGGTTCAGGACTATATAGAAGGATTGCCGCTAACCGAGGTGGTGGAACAGGCACAAGCGGGAAACGACACCTACCAATTTGTCAAATACCAACTTGGCTCTGATATGCAGCAGCAATTAGTGACGGTCGGCAGCGAGTTTTTAATCGCAATTTTACAAGCAGATATCATTATGGCCGATCCGCATCCAGGTAATATTTATTTGCTGAGAGACAACAAAGTTGCGCTCATCGACTTTGGTTTGGCGGTGGCAGCGCCGCGGCATCGCGCCTCGTTTTATCACATGATCGTGCAGTATCGCGCGCTGTATGAAGATCGAGCTGACATGGGTTTATTGGCACTGGCGATGCTGGCGTTTTATGATCATACCTTGTACCAAGCGCTGGATGTGATCGCCAAAGATCGCAGCTTGGCTTGCGGTATTTATGAATATGCTCATACATTGATCCAGTCGACGACCAGCACATTCGCCGCTAATCGGCAAATAACTCAATTGTTCCTCAATGAGATTAACGCCGGCAATCGTTTTGCTGTCAGATTAGACAGTGTTAATATTATGCTGCAGCGCGGTTTGTATCACTATTTGGCGTCGGCGCGGCTGGCCTGCGGCGATGAATATCGAAAGACGCGCTATTGGCGGATCGTTCATGATGCGTTGGAGTTAGCTGAGGTGCACGCTAATAGTCATGGCGTTAGCGAGGCAGTACGCTCGTCGCCGATGAGTATTGAGTCAGCGCAAGAAATTGTAATGGATTGGATGAGCAAAGTCGCGGAGCGCGATAGGGTCGCCTACGCCATGTTGTTACAAAAAGGAGAATTATCATGAAGCAATTACAACAATGGGTGATGCAAGTTCGCTATCCGTATGCCGCGGGAATCATCGCCGTGATGTGGATTGGCACGGCAATTTTTGCTTACCTGAAACCCGACGTCCCGCTTGAATTCTTAGTTGGAAGCCTCGCTGTTAGTACCATCATCATTGCTATCACCGGACTGTCGGAAGCCCGCTAAATTTTACAGTGAAATAAGAAATTTTTATACGCTTTACTGACGTACATCATTTACAATAAGAATCCGTATGAAGCCTAAAACCACTGCTCAAAAAATACTAGAATTTTACGACAGTCTGAAAAGTGCTGGCATAAATTTGCCGGAAAAATATCGTCTAATCAATCCGCTTACTGGCGCTAATCAGCGGCAAATAGCGCAAATAACGCAAATAACACATCGGTTTTATCACCGGTACTATCACGACAATAGGCGGCGGTTTATGATTTTGGGCAGCTCGCCGGCGCGACGCGGGACAGCGCTTACTGGCGTACCGTTTGAAGATGTCAATCATTTACAAGAGGATACAGGGATTTTCATAAATGCTTTTGGAGCGAATAAACGCTCGTCAAGCTTCTTGTATGAAGTGATGGAAGAATGCAGTGGGCGCCAGAAATTTTATAAACGATTTTACATGAGTTTTGTGTGTCCGCTAGGTATTGAGAAGATAAATTTGAAAGGTAATTGGGTAAATTGTAACTACTATGAAAATGCAGCTCTAAAAAAATGTTTACATCCTTTTATCGTAGATTCGCTGAGGTGCCAGATCGATTTTAATATTGATACAACCGTTTGCTTTTGCATCGGCAGCGGTGAGAATTTTAAGTTTTTGACCAATATAAATGATGAGTATCATTTCTTTGATACTATCGTGCCGTTGGAGCATCCGCGGTTTATTATGCAGTATAATGCGGATCGCAAAGAAGAGTTTATTAAAAAGTATGTGAATGCTTTAAGTCACTATAAAGTAAAGGAGTAATCATGTCGAAGGATAAAATTATTTTGGTACATCTTGATACTAACGAGGTAAATATTTTTAGGCTACAAACAGGTAGATTGAAGCTTTTAAAGAAAAAGCAGATATTTTTTAACGAAACTTTAGTAACAGGAGAGTTGTTGCGGAAGCTAGATATGGTTGTAGATATGCTGGCGGAAGCTGGAAATTTGGATAACAAGAGTGTTAGGCTGTATGCGACGGGAATATTTCAAGAGTTCTCAAAGGAAGAACAGCAGCAGTTGGCTATCTATGTATTTGTAAAGTTTGGTCTAGTGTTTAACATCATTGAGCCTAAGCTGGAAGAGTTTTACCTTAAAAAAAGTTATTTATATAATAAAACGGAGAATATTATCCAAGGGCTAGCTTTGCAAGAGTTTAGAAAAGTAGTTGTTTGCGGTAGCTTTCAGGAGCATTTAGCTGAGATTAGTGGAGTTATTAAGGTTTTGACTACGCGTAATATTCAAGTATTAAGTCCTTGGACAGACAAAGTAGTTCCTGAAACTCTGGGCACAGATTTTATCTTGTTAGAGGGGCAAGAATTGTATAATAAGAGAGATGCCTGGAGACATAAATACGATCACATGAATAAGTTTAAAAAAGCAGACGCAATCATAATATGCAATCCTGGAGGAGCAATAGGGAAAGGTACGATGTTTGAACTCGGTTTTATGATAGCATATTCAAAAAGGATTATTTTTAGTAATGAGCCTAAGAATTTATCTATACTTTTCCCATATGAAGTTGGCTTGATATTCTAAGCCAGGTGTGATTAAGTTTTCGAGTTAGCTATTTACTGGGCAAATTTTTGTTGTTTTCTGTGCTAATCGTCAAGGATGTTTCGGTTGAAGTTAGGTTAAAGTGATACAGGTGGTACCGGATGGGTTGTTCGTATAAATAAGTAGTGTTTATTCTCGCCGAAAAATATCAAACACACCAAACTTTCCAGTCAACATGGACTGATCGATGATGTGCGGCGTGAGGGCGGCGATGAGTTCTTTTGGTTTGGTGTCGCTTGGTAAATCCAGTGTCGTGTCCAGCGCGTACACGTAAAATTGATAGCGGTGCGTGCCAAACGGTGGCTGCGGCCCGTTCCAGCCGGAACGACCCCAACTGGTAATCCCCTCGACGACGCCCATAGGCAGTGATTCGCCAGCTATTTCAGTGGTTTTGGCTGGTAAATTCCAAACCGTCCAATGGTAAAATCCATCACGCCCGGGCGCATCGGGATCATGGCAAATAACGGCGAGATTTTTTGCATTTGCTGGCACGCCGGCAATGCGCAGTGTTGGGCGCCGATTACCGCCAAGCCGTGCGCAAGCTTTTGGGATTTTAGCGCCGTCAGCGAAGTCAGGACTCGAAATATTCATACTGCATATAGTACGAATCAGCAGGCAGATCGTCAAGTTATTGTAAATACTTACGTTTTATGTTATAATAAAAGGATGCGCAAGGAGTTAGTAAAAAATAGAACAGGCGAGACGACAGAGGTATCGCACGCTCTTATGCACGAATTATCGCCCGAAGCGCGCGCTGAGGTTGGATCGGCGGTCGCGGCAATGATTACGCAAACAATTGAAGGCGGCGAAACAATGATTGCTGTGACGCCGGAAGAAATCGCTGAGCGCGGCGTGAATGATTCTTCGAAAGGCTTAGCGACGTTTATCGATGGCGAACTAGTCAGTTACGCAAGCGCAACAGCGCCACGTCCGCGGCGTATAGATAGCGTACCGATGTCGGAAATCGGTTCGGTTATCACAAAAGAGGCGTATCGCGGGCGCGGACTGGCACGGGCTGCTATGGCGGCACTCGTGAACGAGCTAGCGGACGAAGGTGTTGCGTCGGTGGTGTTCGCTAACGGCAAGAGCGAACCTATTGCACGAAGCTTGGGCATGCGCGATGCACAGTTATTTGAAGTGACGGCAGATATGGCGGAGCTATGCAAAGAATGCAATAATTATTGTCCGCTCAACGGCTTAAAGCATAAAGATGAAGAGCCGGCGAATCCGGCACGATGTTGTGATACAATTTTAACAAACATTGATGACATCGTGAAAGGCTCGCGCTATGGAAGAGGCTACAAAACTTGCTAAAGAACTTATTGCTATTCCGTCGGTATCAGGCGGCGAGGCGGAGATTTTGAAATTTTGCGCTGATTGGTTTCGTGGTGCAGAATTTGATGACGTATTCACTGACGACATGTTTACAGCTGGCGTCGTGCGTGCGGCAAGTGGTACGGCATCTCGGGCGCTTATTTTGTGCGGACATGTCGATACGGTGGCGCCGGGCGACAAATCGGCGTGGTCGCGCAGCCCATGGCAGGCGTACGTGCGGGACGGGCGGCTCTATGGATTAGGTTCGGGCGATATGAAAATGGGCGTAGCCTTGCAGATGGTTGCCGCGAAGGATTATATTGATGCGCGCCGTGATGACTTTGATGTGTGGTGCGTAGTAGTCGCAAACGAAGAAGTTGACGGTGCGGGTTCGGCGGCATTTACGAATTTTTTTGCGCAGCGGACAAACTATGCGGAAACGAGCTGCTTAATTGCCGAGCCGACAGACGGCGATCGGATTGAGATTGGACACCGCGGTAATCGGTTCGTTGAGCTAGAATTTAGCGGCACGGCGGGGCATGCGTCGCAGGAAGATAATTACCAGGCGAGTGCGCTGCCGAAAATGGTACATTTTTTGATAGGATTGCCGGATATTCGCGAAACATTACACCAAACGTACCGCCACAATATGCTTGGAGAGCCGTCATTTACGCCGACGCGCGTATCGCCGAGCCAATCGTTTTCGGCAAATAAGACTGCTGATAAAACGTATGTGGCGCTTGATATTCGTACAACGCCAGGGCTTGACGAAGCTTTTGAGCGGCAAATGAATATATTTGCTAAGAAGTATGATTTTTCGTGGCGCTACACGGCAGAACCGGTGAGTTCAGCGCTCTGTGCGGACGATGCATCGATTTTGCGCGCGGTGCAAACATGTTTGCCGAAAGGCAAGGTTTCTGTAAGTTTAGGCGCAACTGATCAAGCGTTCTTTCAGAATATCGGCGTGCAAACGGTCGTGTATGGTCCGGGCGATTTTGCGCGAGCGCACACAACCGATGAATCGGTATCGCTCGAAAAGGCTAAAACGGCGCTTGCGGTGTATCGGCGAGTAATAGCGTTGTTGTAGAAAAGTAATTTTACGGTAACTTTGCCTGCTACTCTGGCACACCATAACCAAGTAATCCTTCATAGCGCTTACCGGTGTTCGTCATGACGCGCACGCGGTTTGCTTCGTTGCCGCCAACGGTGACGAGCGCGCCTTTATTATAATCAAGCACGATATGCGTGTGGTCGCCAAATACAGGTGAATTGCGGTAGATCGCTACGTCACCCGCCTGCGGTACATAGCCGGAGTCCGCTGGCTTGAATCGTCCTGCCGCCTGATAATATTCGCGCAGCGTGAATGTGCCAGGAATACGCCAGCTACCCGTATGCGGATTTTTCAGCGGTACACCTGCTTGATTCATAACCCAACTGACAAAATCGGCGCACCACGGCTCATGGCTACCTTGGCTGTATTTTGTGCCGTCGGCTTGCGCGGTAAATTCACTACGGGCAATCTGGATTATCCGCTGCCGTGCCGGACTAAGTTCGCTCGTATTAATGTTGGGAAACTGCATTTGCCCAGGCGAACGGTCAAGTGTCGTCACAGTCATAATTGATTGTATGCGCTGCCGCGCCGGCGTCCATAGATAAATAATCACGCTAATAACTAGGAATACTATGAAACACGCATATATAGCGAAGCGCTTCGTTATTCGTTGCTTGTTCGCTGCTGCGTGCTGTAATTGCTGCATAATTATTAAGTATAGCATATTTCGTGATGTTTTGCACTTTCGGTGAATATGGATTACTCTATGGTGATAGCGGCGTAACATATGCTATTTGAAAACCGCTATAATACATTACGCAAGTATATTTTGAAACGATTAGCTATATGAATATTAGAGAAGCTATATCGCAGTTATTACTCCCAGACGGTAGTTTCATGGTGGTAGGCAGTGGGTTGCTTGATACGCTTGGTATACGCGCGGCGGGTGATATTGACCTGCTTGTATCGCACGATGTTTTTAACAATCTTAAGCACCAAAATTATAAGATACAACAGCACAAAGACGGTTCTGATTATATATCTATCGGTCGCTTTGAAATTATGGCGGACTGGTATGGTGATAATTTGGAAACGATGCGCGAAAGCGCGGTGTATATCGACGAAATACCTTATTGGAGTCTTGAGTCAATGCGCGAATGGAAGTGCGATCACGCGAGAGAAAAGGACGTGCGCGACATCGATCTTATCGACGAGTATCGACAGCAGCATGCTGACATTAAGACAACTGCGAAACCGTAGGTATAAACCGATATTGAAGTAACTGCTTGCTATGCTTTCGAGAAAGGAGTAATATACTAAAGTGAATAGAGGCAGAGCTATAGGAAGACCATGACGCAGACGAAACAAATTGTCGAGGCAAACGAGCTAGTGAAAACGTATGGCGGCACAAACGTGGTAGACGGCGTGTCGTTTAGCGTGGGTGAGGGCGAGATTTTCGGTATTCTCGGACCGAATGGCGCCGGCAAAACGACGACGCTTGAGATGCTTGAGGCGCTTCGACCGATTGATGGCGGACAGGCGACTATTGACGGCATTGATGTTGCCAAACAACCAAAGAAAATTAAACATATCATCGGCATCCAGCTGCAGGCGACCAGCTTTTACGACAAGCTGAATTTGCGCGAACAACTGAAAATGTTCGCAAGCCTATATGGTACGCGGGTGAACGCCGATAAATTGCTTGAAAAAGTTCAACTGATCGACAAAGCGAAAAGCTATGTTGAGCAGCTTTCCGGCGGGCAAAAGCAGCGGTTTGCTATTGCCTCAACACTAGTGAATACGCCAAAAGTATTGTTTCTTGATGAGCCGACGACCGGACTTGACCCGCAGGCGCGCCGCAACATGTGGGACTTGATCAAACAGATCCGCAGTGAAGGTATGACAATCATATTGACGACGCATTATATGGACGAAGCGGAAGTTTTGTGCGACCGGCTGGCGATCATGGACAACGGCAAGATTTTGACGACTGATACGCCGCATAATTTGATTGAGGCGCTCCTCGCGCGCGGTTTCAAGAAGAAACAGGTCGTCGAGCAGGCGAATTTAGAAGACGTGTTCATTGATTTAACAGGAAAGGCGATTCGAGACTGATGAAAGCATACTGGACGGGCGTATTTGGTCAAGTAGTGGCGATAGCGAAGCGCATTATGCGCGATAAAATGGCGCTGTTTTTTACCTTTTTGTTTCCGCTGATTTTTTTGCTGGTGTTCGGCACGATTTTCAATAACCAATCGGCGTCGCTAAAAGTCGCGATTATCAATCATTCTGATAGCCGGTTCGCCAAACAATTTGTCGAGAACGCCAAGAAGGGCGATGTTTCGGTGCTGAAAATCCAGGACGTCAGCGGTATGGATGAAGCAAAGGAAAAAATGAAGCGCTCGCAGCTGGACGGTATTATTGAGCTGCCGGCGGATTTTGGCAAGCCCGGCGCCGACCATCGCCCGAGCGGTACGATTAATGTACTCTATGCAAAAGGTTCGGATCAAGCTGGTAGCACGCTGAGCGCTGTGATGACGCAGGTAGCAGACGGCATCAACAAAGGTATGGGGCAGCCGGAAGCGCCGCTAAAGGTAGCGTCGCAGGCGGTGGGCGATAAAGCATTGAAAACATTTGATTATACGTTTACCGGACTATTAGCATTCAGCTTGATGAGTATGGGGATTTTTGGTTTGGCAAACCAAATGCCGACAGAGAAGCAAAAGGGCGCATATCGGCGGCTGCGGGCGGCGCCGTTTACGTCAGGACAGTTAATCTTGGCGACGATGATCGTCTATACAATGATTTCCTTACTGAGCGCAGCATCGATGTTGCTGGTTGGGCACTTGATGTTCCACTTTCAAATGCGCGGCGATTGGTTAACGTTTAGTTTGTTTCTCATGCTGGCGGCGGCGATGATGGTAAGCCTGGGGCTGCTCATGGGTTCGTGGGCGAAGAATGAAAATCAATCGTCAGCGCTCACGAATATCGTATCGTCCCCAATGATGTTTTTATCTGGCGCGTTCTTCCCGAGCTATCTGTTTCCAGAGTGGCTGCGGGGGATTTCGCAGTTCATTCCGATGACATCGGTAGTTGACGGTTTCCGGTTGATTATGGCAGAGAATGCTAGTTTATTTGCGGTGAGCGGGCAAGTGTTGGTGGTATTCAGCGTGACGGTCGTCGTGTATTTCATTTCGACGCGCGTGTTTCGCTGGGAATAACTTAGCGATAGCCCCGGAGCCGATAGTATCAAAATTTATCCGCTGCGTAATGACAGTTCGTGTTATCTTCCAATCAAGCGCGTTTTGATTTTTTGAGCGATTGAGCGTTTTTTACGGTGGTCGGCATAAGTCTTTTCGAGTACACTTGAACCAATTGCAGTGGCAATAAAGACGAGTCCGATTGAGCCGACGAACCACTCTGGTGGATCAACACGATAGAGTTTTACGAGCATAACAACGCCGAGTGCTAAAATTGCCCAGTGCGCGCCGTGTTCTAGATAGCGATACTTGGCAAGCTTGTTTGTTCGCGTCAGGTACACCGTTAGCGACCGCACCCATAATGCGCCAGCGCCTAGTCCTGCGATGATTAAAATCACGTCGTTGGTAATCGCAAAGGCGCCGATTACACCGTCAAGCGAAAATGAAGCGTCGAGAATGTCGAGATAAACGAACGAAGCAAATGCCGCCATGCCGGTTAATACTTTGGCGTGCGATTGCCGCGCTGAGAAATAATCGCCAAACAGCTCAAGCGCTAAATGCACGAGTGTGCCGAGCACCGATGCCGCCAAAATTGCTTCGCGATGCGCTGGGTCGGCAGTGGCGTACAGTCCCATTGCGACGAGCAACATTACGAACACCTTAAACACTTCGTAGCGTCCGAACCGCGACATCATCTTTTCGATTCGCTCAAGCCAGTAGAGATCTTTATTGCGGTCCATAAAATAACTGATGCCAATCATCAAAAGAAACGTACCGCCGAATGCATTAATAATTGGCGCGGCGCTATGCAGCGTGGCGCTATAGGCTGCCGGCTGATGAAGTGCCATATGGAGCACGCTCATAAAGTCATGTTGGCTTGACAGCATAACGATGACGATCGGTAAGATGAATCGTACTACAAACACCGCAGTGACAATCCCAACTGTTAAAAACATCGTTTGCCAGAACTTTGACATGCGCGCCAGAATACGGCTATTGATAACAGCGTTATCAAAACTGAATGTCACCTCAAGGAGAACGAGCACGACGAACAGCCAGAGGGCTTCAAGCCCTTTATTGTGCGCCGTCCATGCGCCCAACCCGATTGTTAATAGGGCGGAGACGAGGAAAATACGAAATGGATGATGAGCGTGCAGTAATTTTTTCATACGGGCTATCATACGGCTTTTTACAAGAAAAATCTAGAGCCGGCAAGCGGCGTGTTTGAGTTTATCTGGGATGAGTACGTCAATTGCACTAGCACGCAATACATTCTATGAATTCTGTAGTTGTCGTATCTTTAGATTGACGATTTCTTTGGGATCTTTATTTTCTTCCAAAGCGGCGCATGCTTCGTCAATGTATTCATTTAGTTCAATCAGACTTAGTTTTTCAACTTCAAACCCAGACGAGTATAGCTCCAGGATAATATGACGTAAACGAA
This sequence comes from Candidatus Saccharimonadota bacterium, assembly GCA_905371715.1. Lineage (GTDB taxonomy): Bacteria > Patescibacteriota > Saccharimonadia > Saccharimonadales > Saccharimonadaceae > Saccharimonas > Saccharimonas epibionticum. The sequence goes on from CAJPLV010000002.1 coordinate 52,081, forward strand.
CTAAGTCGTCAACGTCTTTTTGCAAGATAAGAGAATCGGTGAGCGTTAATAAATCATGTTTCATATATGTGGCCTCCTAGGAAAGTGAATATCTGCTAAATCATTCGGGGCAGCTCCTTCCTAAATTAAGCTTATTTTCACTACTTATTCTAGCTTAGCGGGTTGCTCTTTTTGTTGATTTAAGTTAATTCTTCTTTCTGGACTCGTTGAGTGAACCGAGTTTTGGTGATAAAAATTAATTGCTTGCGCCTGTGGTATAATCTGCTACAATATAAGCATTAACAAGTTAACATACACAACCGCAGGGGGTTAGGGTGGACGAACCTATTTATATTACATCGGAAATTGGACGACTTCGCACGGTGCTGCTGCATCGCCCGGGCGAAGAATTAGAAAATCTGACGCCGGAAACATTGCATGATTTGTTATTCGACGATATTCCGCACCTGAAAGTGGCGCAGGAAGAGCACGATCGGTTCGCGGACGTGTTGCGCGAGCGCGGCATTGAGGTGCTGTATCTCGACGAGCTGGCAGCAGAATCATTGGCGGATGACGCGGTGCGGCGGCGGTTTGTCGATGAAATGCTTGCGGCGAGCAAACAGGGCGAACGTCGCGTTACGAGGGCATTGGCAGAATACTTGCTCGGTATGGAGCCGCGCCAAATGGTACGCAAGCTCATGGCGGGCGTACGTAAAGACGAAATCAACTTACCAGCCGAGCATAGCGAGCAACTGCATGACATGGTTGAGCAGGATCATTATCCATTCTATCTTGATCCGATGCCGAATTTGTACTTTACGCGCGATCCAGCGGCGGCAATTGGGCGCGGGCTGACGATTAACCGTATGCACTGGCCGGCGCGGCGCCGCGAATCGCTATTTATGCGTTACATCATTGATCATCATCCGCGGTTTGCCGGCAAAAATATTCCGGTGTGGTACAATCGCGATGAGAAGTTCTCGATGGAGGGCGGCGATGAGCTTATCTTGAATCGCACAACAATGGCAATCGGTATTAGCGAGCGTACGACACCGGAAGCGATCGAAACGATGGCGGCAAATTTGTTTGCCGGCTCGGAATTTAAGAAAATTATCGCTCTGCAAATTCCAAAGAGCCATGCATTCATGCACCTTGATACGGTGTTTACGATGATTGACTATGACAAGTTCACAATTCATCCGGAAATCCGCGACGCTGAAGGACACTTGAATCTGTTTATTCTGGAAAAAGTCGAAGGACAAAAATACCCGAAGATTACGCGCGAAAATGACTTAGAGCATGCGTTGCGCGTAGCGCTTAGCCTTCCGAAAATTACACTGATTGAGTGCGGCGGCGGCGACGAAATCGCGGCAGCCCGCGAGCAATGGAACGACGGAAGCAACACGCTTGCGATCGCGCCAGGCGTGGTGGTGACATATGATCGTAATTATGTGACGAACCAAAAACTGCGCGATGCTGGCGTTGAAGTGATTGAAATTTCTGGCTCGGAGCTTGGCCGCGGCCGCGGCGGTCCGCGCTGTATGAGTATGCCGCTGGTGCGCGAAGAGTTGAAGCACCGCATTGAAGTAAATGATAATCGCGGAGTTAGCGTTCCGGTCGCAAACATGCCAAGCGCGGTCGCGCCGCGATTTATTGAAAAAGCAGAGCCAAATACCGTGCCATCCGGCAAGTGGGCGCTTTCGCGCGAGTTGCGCGGGCGGTCATTTCTAACGCTGAAAGATTTCACGCCGAGCGAAATCCGCTTGATGCTTGATACGGCGCACGAATTAAAGCGTCAAAAGAAAAATGGTCAAGCGCACCGTTTGCACGAAGGTAAGCAGGTCGCGCTACTGTTTGAAAAGACCTCAACGCGGACGCGCTGCGCATTCACGGTTGCCGCAAACGACCTCGGTGTTGCGCCGGAGTTCTTGGGTAAAGATGATATTCAGCTCGGCAAGAAAGAATCGGTTGAAGATACGGCAAAGGTACTTGGCCGCATGTTTGATGGTATTGAATTCCGCGGCTTCAAGCACTCGACGGTTGAAGGCTTGGCAGAATTTGCAAATGTGCCGGTGTGGAACGGTTTGACCGACACATTCCACCCGACGCAGATTTTGGCGGACTTCATGACGATTGAAGAACATGTCGGCAAGCTGAAAGGCGCGAAGCTGGTGTTTGTCGGTGACGGGCGCAATAATATGGCGAACAGCTTGTTGATTGGTTCGGCGAAAATGGGCGTTGATTTCCGAATCCTGGCGCCGCGCGAATTGCACCCGGTCGGCGAAATCCTCGAAACGGCGCGCGCGATCGCTGCAGAAACCGGCGCGAAGATTATGGTTACTGATAATCACGGCGAGGCGCTTGCGGGCGCAGACGCAATTTACACCGATGTGTGGGCGTCGATGGGCGAAGAAGATCAATTCGCTGAGCGCATCGCTCTCCTTAAGCCGTACCAAGTCAACCGCGCAATGCTTGAACAGACGCGCAATCTAAACGTGAAGTTCTTGCACTGCTTGCCGTCCTTCCACGACACGAATACGACGATCGGCCAGCAGATCCACGATCAATACGGTCTGGATTGCATGGAAGTGACTGACGAGGTCTTCCGCAGCAAACATAGCGTCGTATTCGACGAAGCTGAAAATCGCATGCATACCATCAAGGCCGTCATGGCGTTGACGCTGTAAAATAACGGAGTGAAGGAGGCTCCAACATGGTAGAAAAAATTAAAAAAGTTAAGAAGAAGCTGCGATCGCCATCGGCGTTTACCGTATTGTTCGTCGTGATTGCGCTAATGGCAGCGCTGACGTGGGTTATCTCGTCTGGTCAATATAAACTTGATAAAGACGGCAATCGCGAATCAGGCACGTATTCGAAAGTCGATAAGCAGAAAATCGTCGATCTCGACGATAGCGGCGAGCCGAAAAAAGACGATGACGGCAACACTGTCACGCATGATGGTCGCCAAGGGCTGTGGGACGCCTTTATCGCGCCGATCAAAGGTATGTCTGAGAAGCTTGATGTTATCGTGTTCGTTCTCATTCTCGGCGGCTTCTTGGGCGTAACGATGAAAACCGGCGCGCTTGATGCGACGCTTGGCGCGCTGCTACGCAAAATGAAGGGCAAAGAGAAGTGGCTTATTCCGATCTTGATGGTATTCTTCTCGATCGGCGGTACGACGTACGGTATGCAAGAAGAAACGGTGGCGTTTTATGCGCTTGTCGTGCCGATCATGATGGCCGCCGGCTACAATGCGATGACCGCAGTGATGGTGATTGTGCTTGGCGCTGGCTCGGGTGTGCTTGGCTCGACGCTGAATCCATTTTCAACAGGCATCGCAGCGAAATCTGCCGGCGTTGAGCTGGACAAAGTGCTTGGCGTTCAGGCGATTATTTGGCTGTTGTGTTTGGCTGCGGCGATCGTATTTACAATGCGCTATGCTGCGAAAGTGAAAAAAGGCAGCTACAAAGACGATGTACGTTATAAGCCGGCGACGACAGCGCTTGATATGACAAACGTGCCGAAGTTTACGCGTTCGCGTATTGCAGTGATGATTGTATTCGCGCTGACATTTGTCTGCATGACAATTTCGCTTATGCCGTGGGAGAAGTGGGGCGTGACGCTTTTCAAAGACTTGTATACTGCGGCAAGCGACGTGCCGGTAGTTGGCGCATTGTTCGGTGTCGGGCATTCGCTTCCGTTTGGCGACTGGTATTTCAATGAAATTTCGGCGCTATTCCTGATTTCAACAATCGTGATTGCAACGATTTACTACCGCCAATTCAAAAAAGAGGAAGTGTTTGTCGTTGATGCGTTCCTGAAAGGTTCGGCTGACCTGCTAAGCGTCGCCCTTATTATTGCGGTAGCAGCGGGCGTCGGCGTTGTCATGCAGAGCGGCGGCATTCAAGACACGATTATCAGCTGGGGTGAAAATTCGCTGAAACATGTCGGGCAAGGATTTGTCGGCGTGTTGGCGTACATCTTCTTCCTGCCAATGTCATTCATCATCCCGTCATCATCCGGTTTGGCGGCAGCAACGATGCCTGTTATTGCGCCAGTGGCCGAGCTGGTTGGCGTCGGTAAAGAAGTTGTTGTGGCGGCTTTCGCGACAGCGTCCGGCGTGCTTAACATGATGGCGCCAACTATCGCGTCGCTGATGGGCGGGCTAGCACTCGCTGGCGTATCGTACCGCACCTGGTTGAAACGTACGTTGCCGATTATGATAATCTTTGCCGCGATTAGCCTCGTTGTGATCGCGTTGTTCGGGATGATTCATTGATGAACCGGAAAACAGTTGTCGTTGCACTGGGCGGCAATGCCCTGCAAAAACAAGGCGAAGCGTCGGCGCACGCGCAGCAGCGTGTTGCCGATGCGACGGCGCGCCATCTGGTGCCGTTGATTTTGAGCGGGTATCGATTGGTAATCGTGCACGGTAATGGTCCGCAAGTCGGTAATATTGTTCTGCACGAGGAATCAATTAACACGGCGGAAGTGCCGACGTTTCCGCTTGATACGTGCGTTGCGATGAGCCAGGGCGCGATCGGATTTTGGCTGCAGCAGGCGCTGATTGATGAGTTTAGCCGCCGCCATATGCATAGTGTTGCGTCGACAGTTGTGACGCAGGTTGTTGTCGACAAAGATGATCCAGCATTTAAAGACCCGACGAAACCGATCGGCGTATTCTACAAAACGAAAGACGACGCTAGCGCTGCGGCAAACGGCAGGGGCTTCGTATTCAAGGAAGACGCTGGGCGCGGGTGGCGCCGCGTTGTACCGTCGCCGAAGCCGCTGCGGATTGTTGAAGAATATACGGTGAAGGCGATGCTTGACGCTGGCGTGACAGTTATTACGGGCGGCGGTGGTGGCGTGCCGGTTGTTGAAACTACAGATGAAGGACTTGAGGGTGTTGAGGCAGTTGTCGATAAAGACTTCACCGCGGCAGTTGTTGCTGATGCGGTTGATGCGGAAGCGCTAGTGATTTTGACGGCAGTCGATAACGCGATGGTTGATTACGGCAAACCGACGGCGCGTGCGATCGGGCGCACAACAGTGCAGGAAATGCAAAGGTACGTGGACGCTGGCCAGTTTGCGCCGGGCAGTATGTTGCCGAAAGTGCAAGCAGCAATGAAATTCGCGCAAAAACCAGGCCGCCGCGCTATTATTGCGAGCCTTGAGCATGCAAGCGACGCGCTTGACGGGCAAGTCGGTACAATTATCGAAAGCTAGGCGAAGCAAAATCGAAAGTTTCTAAAATAGCGGCCGAGTTAGCCGCTATTTTGGTTGATTGTTAGATCCTAGGTACGCTAGATATAGCGTGTGAAAGGCGAAATTTAGGTAAAACGGCAAATACAGCTAAAACCAGCTGCCTGCGTTTGCTTTCATCTTCTCAATGATTTCTGCGGAATTGCTATATTTACCCTCGGGGCATTCGGCGTCATCGTGCAAGTGGCACTCTTTCAGATTGTTTAAGCGTGCTGTCGTTAAGTTGATCTGCAGCTGCTTAAACTCTTGGTCTTTGTGCAGCCAGTGGATGTGCCACGCCATAGCCGCAATCGCGGCGACTATCACGGCGCGATACATGATATGTGTTAATCGTTTCAGGGTAGCTGCCGTGCTCATACTTATAGTATACACTAGGAACTCGAAATTATTTTCATAAAACCTCTTGCACATTTTCTAGCACTCGTATATACTGAGTGCTAGAAATAGCACTCTTACACAGAGAGTGCCAGTTAACACGAAAGGGGTAATTAATGAGTTCACCGATCAAGCCGATGGCGCACTTCGTTGTCGCCGTCAAGGAGAAGAAACCGAGTAAAACTGCGAGTGGGATTCTGCTCCCTGAATCGGCTCAAGAAAAGTCAGAGGCGGCGAAAGTTATAGCCGTCGGGTCGGACGTTAAGGACGTGAAGAATGGTCAAAATGTTGTGTATAAAAATTACGCAGCGACAACGATCAAACTTGACAAGGAAGAATATTTGATTATCAAAGACGAGGATATCCTCGCAACGGTAGAGGAGTAAATATATGGCGAAGAAAGTTTTTTACGATGAAGATGCGCGCCGCCGCGTGTTAGGCGGAGCGGAAGTACTATATAACGCAGTCAAGACTACGATGGGCCCGAAAGGACGCAACGTTGTAGTCGGGAAAAGTTATGGTGGTCCAAGTGTGACGCACGACGGTGTAACGGTGGCGAAGAGTATTGACATCGCTGATGTCGATGATGAAACGCTTGGTTTTAAGGTTGGTGCTGAGCTGATTAAACAAGCCGCCAACAAGATGAATGACGTCGCGGGCGACGGTACGACAACGGTGACAGTATTGACCTATCATATTCTGCACGAAGCGAACAAATTGATTGCCGCCGGACACAATCCGATGCTGCTGCGCAAAGGATTGGAGCGCGCTGCGGTTGAAATTACTAAAGAATTGACTAAATTATCGGAAGACATTAAAGGCGATAAAAAGCGCGTAGCGGAAGTTGCGACGATTTCGGCGGGCGACGAAGCGATTGGCGCGCTGATCGCCGATGTGATGGACAAGATCGGCCCAAATGGTATCGTGACAGTTGAAGAAGGGCGCGGTCTGGAATTGGAAAGCGAAGTCGTTGAAGGCTTTACGGTGCAGCGCGGGTTCATCAGTCCATACATGGTGACTGATCCAAAGCGTATGGAAGCAGTGTATGACAAGCCGGCGGTCGTGGTGACTGACAAGAAAGTTTCGTCAGCGCAAGAATTTGTGCCGTTGCTTGAGATGATTGCGCAAAGCGGCAAGAAAGATTTGGTACTGATCGCTGACGATGTAGACGGCGAAGCGCTTAGTTTGCTGGTGCTGAACCGTTTGAAAGGTTCGTTTAACACGCTCGCGATCAAAGCGCCGAGCGACAAAGACGTGCTGTATGACATCGCGGCATTGGTTGGCGCAAAAGTTATCACTGACGACACAGGCATGGCGTTTGACAACGTTGGCAGCGACGTGATCGGTTCAGCGCGCAAGGTTATCGCTACAAAAGACGTGACGACGATCGTTGAGGGCGCAGGCAGCAAGAGTGAAGTGCAGGCGCGCGTCGACCAAATTGATGTACAGGTTGAAGAGGCGTCAAGCGATTACACGCGCAATAACCTGCTGAAGCGCCAAGCAGCGTTGACGGGCGAAGTTGCAGTGATTAAAGTCGGTGGTGCGACTGAGACGGAGATTGAAGAGAAGAAGTATCGTGTCGACGACGCAGTTGCAGCAGTTAAGGCAGCGCTTGCCGAGGGAATCGTGCCGGGCGGCGGCGTGACGCTGGTTGATCTGGCTGGCAACTACAAATATGCAGGCAGTAAAGACGCGTCGGTCGCGGCGGGTGAGAAATTGCTTGTAAATGCGCTGGAGCAGCCGTTCCGTATTCTGCTTGCAAACTCCGGTTTGAACGCTGACGAATGGTTGCCGCAAGTGCGTAAGGCTAAGGCGGGGCAGGGTATTGATGTGAATCACCCGACCGAGCTAATTGACCTAAAGAAGAGCGGTGTCGTTGATCCGGTGCGCGTCACGAAAGAGGCATTGCAGAATGCCGCCTCAATCGCCGGTACGGCAATGACAATGGGCGCATTAGTGGTTGATGTGCCGGAGAAAGAAGCTCCAAGTACGCCGGATATGAGCGGTATGGGCGGGTACATGTAGAAAACGCTCCTCTCTGGGCGCGGAAAAAGCTACTAGCTCAAAAATAGTAAGAAAGTTCCCTAGTGAAGCAGGGGGCTTTCTTTATGGCGCATGAATTTATCTACGGGCGCGAAATGATAAATAGGCGGTTGACTTTTTTCGTAAATTGCGTATCATGGATTATGGATATAACTTATCGATGATTGGAGTATTATCCCTGTGAAACTGTCGACAGCGACTGAACAAGCGTGTTGTATTTTGGCGCTTATTGCGTCGCGCAACCTATCCCCTATTACTAACGCCGAATTGAGCGAGCGCATGGCGGTATCGCCGTCGTATTTGGCGAAAATTACGCGGCGGTTGGTCGTTGCGGAGCTAATTTTGTCCGAGCCTGGCGCAAAAGGCGGATTTGTATTGGCGCGACCGATGCGACTAATTACGCTGTTGATGGTTGTTGAGGCGATTGAAGGCGATGAGCCGTTTTTCCAGCCGGCGGGCATTGTTGAGCGCGTGTTTAAGAACCGCCGTCGCGCTGTTGAAAAAGGCATGTCTGTGGTGCAGGAAAAAATGCACGAAGCGGAATTGGCGTGGCGGCGCAGTTTGTCTAGTGTGACGATGCAAGAGATTATCGACGACGCGCTCAAAGGAGAGATGCTATGACTGAAAAAATAAGAGCAAAATTGCGCGATCGGCGTGATGCAGTTCGTGCCGAATGGGCGAATTTGCGGCACAACCGTATGCTGCTAATTTCGTGCATCGCATTGTCGATCATTCCGATTTTGTATGGCGGATTTTTTCTCGGCAGCGTGTGGGACCCGTACGGCAACACTGAGCATTTGCCGGTCGCCGTCGTGAATGAAGATCGGGGCGCGGTGCTAAATGGCAACTTTGTACAAATCGGGCAGCAAACGGTTGATAATCTAAAGCGTAATCATAGCATGAAGTGGGAGTTTGTATCGGCAGATGAAGCAGCGAAAGGTTTGAATAACGGCGCTTACTACATGCGTATTACCATTCCGCGCGATTTTTCGGAAAAAGCAGCAACGGTTGCAACATCATCGCCGCAACAGAGCGTTGTTGAGTACACGACAACGCCATCGCGTAATTTTGTAGGCTCGGTGATTAGTAATCAGGCAGCGCAGCAGGTTGTGCGATCTGTTTCTACTAAAGTTAGTACCGCATATGTGAGCGCGGTAATGGCGCAGGTTGGCGAACTTGGCACGGGATTGTCGCAGGCGTCGGCAGGTGCGGCTGCACTGCATGGCGGTAGCGATCAGCTGGCAGGCGGATTGGCGGCGTATACGCGCGGCGTCGGGCAATTATCGGCGGGGGCGGATTCGCTTCAGAACGGTTTGTCGCAGCTGCATACTGGTTCAGCGGCGCTTACAGATGGCTTATTACAGCTACAAAAACGTTTGCCGGCAAAAAACCAAATCGACCAGCTGATAGCCGGCACGAAACAGGTGCAGAATGGCGTAAATACACTGGCGGCGCAGGTTAGCGCGGATAATCCGGAAGCGGCAAGGCTGGCAGCAGAAATTACAAAAGAATCTCAGGCGCTTACAAGTAATCTGATGCAGCTTAGCGTTACGCTTGCGCCGCTAAATCCAGCGCAGTGTCCGGCTTATATTGCTAACGCTGCACCGTCGTTTTCAAAAGTTGAATGCAAGCTAGCGGCATTAAAGCAGCGCGTGGCGGCAGTAGGCGCGGGTGCAGCTACTGATGTTGATAGCGTGATGGCTGACGTTGTAGCACTGCAGTCGCGCCAAGGGGAGTTGGTAAAAAGTGCTGCAGAATCCGGCGCAAGACTAAAAACTCATTTAGAGAACTTACAGTTTACTATCGCCAAGCAGCAACAAGCCTTACGTGCTGGCGTTAGCACACTAAGTACCGGTGTTAATACCCTTTCACCTAATCTAGTGTCGGCACTCAATGGCTACACGGCAGTATCCCGCGGATCAGAACAGCTGTTAAATGGCGCGGCGGCGCTGACGCGAGGGCTGGCTGATGTGCAATCTGGTAGTGGTCGGCTATCGTCTGGCGCAAAGCAGTTAGCGGCAAATTCTGGTACGCTCATGAATGGTTCAGTGCAGCTATCGTCTGGCGCAAACGAATTGTCCGGCAAATTAGCAAAAGCAGCAAACCAGCTTGCATTGCAGCCGACAGGCGATCCGACGGTGCAGCACATTGTGTCGCCTGTCGCTGCCGACCATCACGTGCAGGGCGACGTGCCTAATTATGGCAACGCCTTATCGCCGTACGTGTTGTCGCTTGGGCTATTTGTCGGTGCGCTGGCATTTTGCGTAATTTATCCAATTCGCGGATTTTATAGTACGCCGAAAAATGCACGATCGTGGTGGTTGGCGAAAATATCAGTGTTGGCGCTTGAGAGTGTGGCGCAAGCACTAGTGCTTGACGCAGTGATGGTGTTTGGATTGGGGCTTCATCCGGTGCATCCGGCACAATTTGTCGGATTGTCAATTGTAACATCGCTAACCTTTATGTCAATCGTGGCGCTACTCGCGATTGCGCTTGATAACGTTGGGCGCTTTTTGGCAATGCTGCTGCTCGTGCTGCAGCTTGGCTCTGCTGAAGGCGTTTTTCCGATCAACCTGTCGCCCGCTCTGTTTCAGGCGATCAATCCGTTCGTGCCGATGACGTACTCAATCCGCGCCTTTCGCGAAGCAATCTCTGGCGGTTTGGGGCAGGATATGTTTTGGCAAAGTGAAGCAGTGCTGATGATGTTCCTAGCAGCGGCAAATATATTGTTGATTATATTCTTGTACTGCCACGGTATGAAGCATTTTAAGCACGAAGCAACGCAGGCATCGTGATATTCCTGCTTGACGAATTATAGTACCTTGTATAATATATTACCTATAGCAGCAATAAGCGAAAGGTATTTCATGAGACGAATTGATATCATCAAGCGCGCCGGTCGAAATCTGCGGCATGCGCGTATGCGCACCATCCTCACTGTTCTTGCGATCAGCGTCGGCGGTTTCGCGATTACGGCGAGTTTGATGGCTGGCGAAGGCGCGCGGCAATATATTGACCGCATCATCGCTAACAACATCAACCCGAAAGGTTTGATTATTGTGAAAGATAAAAAGCTTGTGCAGGCGGCGGCAACGACGGGCGCCGCATCGGGTTTGCGCGAGTATAACCCAAATGCAACCTCGTACTACGGACAAGATTACGAGTCGGTGACGCAGGCGGATATCGATAAATTACGCCAAAATAAGCAGATTAAGAATGTCGAACCGTTGTATCAATTACAGCCGAAGTACATCGATTTCAGCAATGTGAAAGATAAAAAATACATCGGTAATGTGATGATGCGCGATAATTCAATCCGCACCGAAACTGCGGCCGGCAAATCGCTTGACGCTGGTGTCGAGCTCAAAGCTAACGAAGCGGTGCTCCCAGAATCGTATCTGAAGACGCTTGGAGTGAAACATCCGTACGATATCATCGGGCAGAAACTAACGGTTGTAGCGGCGCAAACGCCGCAAAAAGTCGACAATCAAGCGATAGCTAAAGCATACGCCGAAGGCGGCGAAGCGGCGGTTAGGGCGCTCGTCGAGCCAAAAGAGTTGCGCAAGGAATTTACGATTGTTGCGGTGACAAAAAAGTCGCCGGACCAGATGGCGAGCCAATCAAGTATTTCTATTGCTCCAAGCGCGGCAAAAGAAATTAGCGAATTTAGCACGGTCGGCACTGATGCGTATCAGAAATATTTGACAGTTACTGCGACAACGGCTGATGGTATATCGCCAAATACCGCCAAAGAGTCGCTTGAAAAATCTGGTTTTCATGCAATGACGGCGAGAGATGCGCAGCAGATGCTGTTCCAATTTGTTAACATTCTTCAGACAATTGTTTTAAGCTTCGGCGTGCTTGCTCTGATTGTGAGCGTGTTTGGAATTGTGAATACGCAGTATATTTCGGTACTGGAACGCACGCAGCAAATCGGGCTGATGAAAGCGCTCGGCGCGAGCCGCCGCGATATCGGCAAATTGTTCCGCTACGAATCGGCGTGGATCGGCTTCTTCGGTGGCGCTGTTGGTATTTTGCTTGCGTGGATAACGGGCGCGGCGCTTAATCCGGCTATCAGCAATGCTATTGGTCTTGGTAAAAATCACCTGCTTATTTTCACGCCGAGCGCTGGCATTATAGTGCTGGTGCTGTTGGTCGTAGTGGCGATGCTTGCTGGATTTTTCCCGAGCCGCAAAGCAGCGAAACTTGACCCGATAGAAGCACTGAGGACAGAGTAGGAGGAAAGCGATGATTGAATTACAACAGGTTACGAAAACATATGGCAAAAAGCACAATGTATTCACGGCGCTGCATGATATTACGCTAGCGATTCCTGATGGCGCGAGTGTAGCGATTCTCGGTAAATCCGGCAGCGGCAAGTCGACGCTGATGCACGCCATGAGCGGGCTTGATCGTCCGCAAAAAGGTCGCGTGTTTGTCGGTGGGCGTAATATTTTGAAGCTAAAACCACGGCAGGTTGATCAATTCCGTGCAAACGAAATCGGTTTTATCTTTCAGAGCTTCTTTGTAGAGGGTAATGAGAGTGTATTTGATAACGTGAGCCTGCCGCTCGAAATCGCGCATGTGCCGTATGGCGAACGGGCGGGTAAAATTGATGCGGCGCTGCGGGCGGTTGATTTGTATGAAAAACGAAAGAGCCGCGCCCGTGATTTGTCGGGTGGGCAAAAGCAGCGATTGGCGATTGCGCGTGCGATTGTGAATGAGCCGCAGATTATTTTTGCCGACGAGCCGACGGGAAATCTGGACAGCGAAACCGGCGCGCGCGTTGAGAAGCTGCTATTTGGCTACAATAAAACGAAAGGCGTTACGCTTGTGATTGTTACGCATGATAATGATTTGGCGAACAAATGCGATTATCAGATTAGCATCAAAGACGGTCGCATTCAGCATTCAACGGTGCCGGCGGGCGGAGTAGAAGAGGTTAGGCCTGCGCCAAAAAGGTTGCGCGCAGCACGATAAACTACGCTTATTATTAGCAGCTAATTTATACATAAGCAGCGAACAAGGGTTTTTCTTGCGCGCTGCTTTTTGCGTGACAGTATTCCTTTTTTAAGGCTCCTTTCATGATGCGTTCGTATAGTAACGTGCATGAAAGCTACCGCTATCAATCACACGGCCGCGCTTGCGGCGCAATCAAAATATAGCACAACGCCGCTTCGCGCGCTTAACCCGCGTACGCTAACGGTTGATATTGTCCTGCCCGTACTTAACGAGGCGTATATTCTGGAAGAATCGGTGCGTACGCTATGTATGTATATGGAAGATAATTTGCCGTATCATTATCAAATTATTATCGCCGATAATGGCAGTACGGACGGTACACGCCGGGTGGCGGCGATGCTCGCCGAGCACTTCCCTGCTGTCCGCGCCGTCTGCTTGCCAGAGAAAGGCCGCGGGCGGGCGCTTAAACAGGCGTGGCTGCAAAGCCGCGCTGACATTGTTAGCTATATGGATATCGATTTGTCAACGAATTTAGATGCATTCGTGCCGATGATCACGCCGCTCGTGACTGGCGATGCAGCGATTGCAGTAGGAAGCCGGCTGATGGAAGAATCGCAGACAACGCGCGGGTTAAAACGCGATATTATTTCGCGTTGCTACAATCGGCTGATCCGCTGGACGATGCGTACAAAATTTGTCGACGCGCAGTGCGGGTTCAAGGCGATGCGCCGTGATGTTGCGCAACAATTGCTGCCGCACGTGAAAGATACAGCGTGGTTTTTTGACACCGAGTTGCTCGTAAAAGCAGAGTATGAAGGCTACACAATTCATGAGGAACCGGTGGAATGGATTGAGGATACTGATTCGCGTGTTCACATCGTGAAAACGGCGACTGAAGACATCAAAGGTTTGTCGCGCGTGCGCGGCGAGTATGGCCGCGCGACGCTGTTTGAAGCGGCGGGCTTTGGCGGTTTGCTGCTCATGGCGTCAATGCTGTACCTATGGAATATAACGATCAACGGCATGGCGAATAGCTATTATGCTGCCGCTGCACAAGCGGCGAGTGTGAATTGGACGGCGTGGCTGTTTGGTAGCCTGGACGCAGCGAATTTCATGAGCGTTGACAAGCCGCCCGTCAGCACGATGATTATGGGATTGTTCGGCCGCGCATTTGGTTTTTCGTCGTGGAGCATGCTGTTGCCACATGCGTTGGCGGGTGTAGCAACGGTAGTGCTGGTGTATATGGCGGTGCGGCGCTGGTATGGCGTGAAATCGGCGTTGATCGCTGGTGCGGTGATGGCGCTTACGCCGGCGGCTGCGCTGATGTTTCGATTTAATAACCCCGATAGTTTCTTGACGTTGTTTTTGACGGCGAGCGCATATGCATTTTTGCGTGCGTTTGATAGTAAAAAATCGGCGCTGTGGCTGAGCGTAGCCGGGTTGCTTGCGGGGTTTGCTTTTAACACGAAAATGCTTCAGGGCTTGCTGGTCTTGCCTGTTATGGTGGTGCTGTATATGGCGTGTGCGAAGCCGACAGCTATGACGCGCGTGTGGCATTTGAGTGTTGCTAGTATCGCGACGGTGGCGTCAACATTTTGGTGGAGCGTGCTCGTGTGGTTGATGCCGGCAGCACACCGTCCATGGATAGGCAGTACGAATAACAACAATATCTGGAGTTTAATATTTGGCTATAACGGCTTTGGGCGTTTGTTCGGCGGACGCGGAGGCGTGCCTGGCGGTGCAGGCGGCGGACCAGGTGGTGTTGGTTTTGGCGGCGAGACGGGCGTGCTGCGCATCTTCAATGAGAGCTTTGGTCCTAATATCGCGTGGCTGGTTCCAACGGCGTTGATTGGCGGCGGATTGGTTATCTGGTTATTACGCCATGCACCGCGTGACAACAAAGAGCGTGCCGGTGTGCTCTTGTGGCTAGGGTGGCTGTTTATTCACATTGTAGTGTTTAGCATGACAAGCGGCACAATTCACCCGTACTATGTCGTGGCGATGGCGCCGGCGGTAGCAGCCCTTGTTGGAATTGGCGTGCCGTATATCTGGAAAGCCTATACGCGCCGTACGCATGTTTGGTGGATCGTGCCGCTAACAATCGCGACAACAACAATCACGAGCGTCATTATGCTTGGCTACCGCAACGATTGGTTGATACTTACGTGGCTTGTCGGTGTAGCAGGCGTTATTGCTATGGGTATAGCAGTTATATCGCCTACGTATATTTCAATGTGGCTGCGGCGAATGATGCTCGCCTGCGCAGTAATTTCGGCGTGTGTTGCTCCAATTGCGTATAGTGTTTCAACGGTTATGGCGGCACATAGCGGTAGTATTCCAACGGTTGGACCAAACGCAAGCGCGATGAATAATACAAACAACGAAACTGCCTCTGCCGAGGCGGCGCTCGTAAAATTTCTGCTTGCGAATCAGCGGGGTGCAACGTGGATTGCGGCAGTTGATAGTGCAAATACGTCGGCGCCGATTCAGTTGTCAACCAAGCAGCCGGTTATGGCAATTGGCGGATTTAATGGCAGCGATTCGACGCTCACGCTTCAGTCGTTCAAGCAACTCGTCGCTACCGGCAAAGTACGCTACTACGTTGTGGATAACAGTAGCCGCGGCGGTGGACCAGGCGGAAATTCTGACATCGCGCAGTGGGCAACATCGTCGGGCGTAAAAATTGAGTATGGTGGCACGCAGTACGCAGTATATGATCTAAAAAACGCGGCGTTATAGCAAATGAGCTTGCTTAAAAAATAAAACACGATGCTTCTATTGCACAAAAATATCGCGTAAGTCAAATATAATAGAGACGGATTAGCGTAGGCATTGTTTAAGCTTTATCCAAGTAACCTGCGCCATACTGTTACCCATAACGAAAGGAGACGTATATGAAACAAATCCAACCAATTGCCCTAACGAACGACGAGGCGCTTGTACTGCAGCAAATCACTGAAAACGGCGAAGACGACGTGATCGGCTTGTCGCGCGGGTTGCGTATGAGCCGTTCGCGCGTGGCGCAGCAGCTGGAGCGGCTGCGTGCGAAAAAACTCGTAACGATCAAGTCAACCTGCGGTGATTTGTGGGTGCGAGCCAGCAAACGCGGTCGCCAACTCGTTCGGTATATGTGGCCGGAGATGGCGCCAGCCTACTAAATTTTTACCGAGAAAGGTATACTGTAGAATAATGAAGATTTTAGTCGTAGACGATGAGGTGCGAATCGCCGAGGCAATCAAACAAGGGCTTGAGCTTGACGGCTATGCGGTTGACGTTGAGCACGACGGCGAGGACGGTTACAATGCGGCGCGCGCCGATGAATACGATGCGATCGTACTTGATGTGATGATGCCGGTAATGAATGGCTATGAAGTGGCGAAAAAGCTGCGTGCTGCCGGCGACACAACGCCGATTATTTTACTCACTGCGAAAGACCAAAATCGCGACATCGTGCAAGGGCTTGATAGCGGCGCCGATGACTATCTCGCGAAGCCGTTTAGCTTTGACGTGCTGGGAGCGCGTATCCGCGCACTGCTGCGCCGCCCGCAGGAGGTACTTGATAATGTACTAGCCGCCAAGGATGTCAGGCTTGATACAGTGAATCGGACGGTAACGCGTGCTGGCAAGCCGGTGAAATTATCAAGCAAGGAGTTTGCGATTTTGGAATATTTAATGCGCAATAAAAACCAAATCATGAGCAAGCAAAATATCATGACGCACGTGTGGGATTTCGACGCTGATATCTTGCCGAATAACGTTGAGGTGTTTATCAATTATTTACGCGGTAAAATAGATAAACCATTCAAACAATCCGAGCCGCTCATTCAAACAGTGCGCGGTTTCGGCTATGTGATCAAGGACGGCGCATGAGATGAAGCATGTGCGCCGCCGCGATGTGCTGCGTCTAGCGGGTACATATCTCGCTATTATTATGGTGATGAGCATCGTGTTTAGTTTTGTGCTGTATAATTTTTCGGCGCAGGAATTTCATCGCCGTCCAGAGCAGCGGCATACTGATTCAAAACTCTCGCCGATTGTGATTGACGACGAGTCGCTGAGCGTGAGCGACTACTTGTCGAAGCGCGAAGATTTCGCAACGGCGTCGCTACGGATCAATTTGGTGATAGTTAACCTAGTAATGTTTGTCGTGGCGTCGCTATTGAGTTATTTGCTGGCGCAGCACACGTTGCAGCCGATTGAGGAAAATATGGCGGCGCAGTCGCGCTTTGTGAGCGATGCCAGCCACGAATTGCGCACGCCACTGACGGCGCTACTGGCGGCAAATGAAGTGGCGGCGCGCAATACGAAGCTTACGCTTGCGCAGGCGAAACGCGTCATTGCTGATAATGTTAGCGATGTGACACGTTTGCAAACATTAGCAAATTCTATGCTTGGGTTATTGAAAGATGACGATGCGGCTATAGCGAAAGCACCGGTGTCGCTTCAGGCGGTCGTGAACCGCGCGATGAATTTGGTGGTAGCGCAAGCGGTCGAAAAAAATATTGCTGTTGAGGACGAGACGGTAGAATTGACGCTACTCGGCGACCGCCAGAAACTAGAACAGCTCGTGACGATTTTGCTTGATAATGCAATCAAATACAGCGGCAACGACACGACGGTTCATATATCAAGCACGCGCAAAGGTCGCCAGGCAGTGATCGCGGTGTGCGATGAGGGAATTGGTATGGACAGTAAAACGGTTGAGCAGATTTTTACGCGGTTTTATCGCGCTGAGGAATCGCGCACAACTAGCGGGTACGGACTGGGTTTGCCGATTGCGCAGCGGATTGTGCAAGCGCACGGCGGTAAGATTTCCGTACGAAGCGCTAAGGGTAAGGGAACGACGTTTACGATTTCCCTGCCGCTTGCCGCAAAGCCGTAGGTTTTTTTAAGCTGGATTTAACACGCCATCGTTACAATTCCTCTCGTCATTAACTAAGAATAAGAGGAGGATAAATGAAAATAGAAGATGGATTTAATGTTTCATCGAAAACACCGGCTGTAACGCGGCAATCGGCGGTGAATACGGGGCTGGTAGTTGCAGCGGTATCAATGGCGCTTCTGACTGGCGTGATTGGGTATATGCTTGGTATGCAGTCAAGTGGCAGCCGTTCTCTAGCGGGTTCGCAAGGTGTAGCGCCCGGCGGATCGTCGCAGCAAGGCGGTGCGCCAGGAGGCTCTGGCTCGGCGCCACCGCAGACTGGTTCGTCAGCGCAACAACCGCCAAATCAGACGAGTCAGCCGACAAGCAACACGCCGGCTCAAAATCAAGGCGCAAACCAGACGGCGTCAAAAACGAATCCTCAACCATCCGCGAACAGCACATCAAATACATAATTTTCGCGTTATCGTCCGTAAACGCGGTACAATAAACGTATGCTCACCTACTACCAGTTTACGGACGGCGCTTTAGAGCGCTGCGACGACGTTAAGCGCGCTGCTTGGACGCGGTGCGAAAATCCGTCGGCGGACGATTTGTTCCATTTGCATCAGCTTGGGTTGGATGATGATTTAGTAAACGACGCGCTTGACCCGCATGAAATACCGCGGATTGAGCAGGGCGACGGCTGGGTGTATTTCATCACGCGGTTGCCAGGCGTCGATGATAATTTCAATGATTTTACGACGCCGATAATGTTTGCGCTTGGCGAGCATGTCGTGACGCTTAGCCGTGAACGTATGGGGCGCGTGTGGCAGCCATTTGTTGACCGCACGCGGATTCAAGCACCGTCGCAAACACAATTATTCTTGGTAATGGTTGAAGCGATGCTGCGATCGTACCAGTCGCGCGTGGCGCTGATTAACCGCCAGACGCGCGCTGTTACGGGCGATGTGACGACTTTGCGTTCGCGCGATATCGCTACGTTGGTAGAGTTTGAGCGTAAACTGAACGACTATTTAGACGCGTTGATTCCGACGAATGTTGCACTGGAGCGCACGCTAAATACGCGCTATAAACTCATTAAACTCGGCGAAGAGGACCAGGGGATCGTCGAAGATTTGTCGGTTGATATTGAGCAGTTAATCGCGCGGTGCAAGTCGCTCTTGCGCACGATTCAAAACGTACGCGATAGCTTCCGCGCCGTCATGGATACGCGCCTGAACGAAACGATGCGGATTTTGACGGTCGCGACGCTCGCGCTAACGATTCCGACGATGCTTGCCGGGCTATTTGGCATGAATGTCGACTTCCCGTTTGATACGCACGGCGTGATGGCATTCTGGATTATTGTCGCCGCGAGTATCATCACGGCGATTGCGACGGGGTATTATTTCTTGAAAAAACGCTAGCGCGTAATCCGTTTATGCTTGCATGCCGGCAGGCAATGCGTTATGATGGCTCGAGTTCGCGAGCTGCGCGTGATATGTAATGATAGCCAAAAGGTCGAGCGCGCAAAATCATGGCGAGCCGAATCGTGCAAATGCACGCACTAATAGGAGAAAATATGTCAATAGCTGTATCGTTTGCGCCTAGCCGCAGCAGGCGAATTGCGGTGGATATATTGCCCGCGGTGTGGCAGCGGTATATTGTATACTGATTGCGGTAGCGGTATGAAAAACACCCTGGTTGCAGGGTGTTTTCGCATACATGATTCTTCGGCGGCTAGTTTTCGCGTGGTAGTGCAATACCGTGTTCTTTGAGCGCAGGAACGATGACGTATTTTTCGAAGTCGTCGGCGTTCGCCCAGACGTATGTTGCGTTTGAGTCGGTCTTGCTTGTCGAGATGATTTTACCGTTTGAAACTTTTTGATTGCCGACGTCTTTTTTGCCGATAAAGAGCGCTGGCGTCCCGCCGACACCGGCTTTCGCGCCGACAGCGAGGTCGTAGTCGATTTTTTTGCGGATTGAAGCGCTATCAAGATGCTCAGAAAACTTATCTTTGTTAATGCCAAGCTCTGCTGCGAGCGACACGAAATAATTCGTGCGCGCTGCGCCCGTTAATTCGACCCAGTTGCTGCGCTGCTCAAATAATTTATCGTGCATTTCCCAATATTTGCCTTCTACGCCGGCTGATTCGGCAGCAGCAGCGGCAGCAAGCGCATTCGGATGCGCATTTGTTAGCGGATAATTACGGAAGACGTAGCCGATTTGCCCTTTATATTTTTCGACGACTTTTTTGATGATCGGATGCGCTGAATTACAGCCCGGGCATTGGAAATCGGCGTACTCAAACAAAATCACTTTGCTTTTCATATTGCCGTAGGTGTGGTCGGCGATATTACCGTTATCGGCAGCAGCGGTTTGTATAGCGGTAGGGTCGACATTTGCCACGTTTACTTTGTTGTTGCGCGACAAATAAATCAATCCGCCGATAATCGCCACGCAGATTGCGGCAAAAATAATCCAGGCTCGCTTTGTCATAATCCTCCTTCGTTTCTCTTTGTAAAGTATAGCGCGCCGAGCCTCGCCAAGCAAGCGATACTGCGGTACAATGAAAGCATGCAGACGCTTTGGGTTTTGATTTTCGCCGCGCTGTTTCTCGCGCTCGTTGCGGTAGCAAGTATATCGCCGCGGCGTACCGTATTATCGTCGTATGAATTGCAGCGCCGGCGGGCGACGGGCGACGTGTCGGCGGCAGAAGAACTGCGGCGCAGCTTGCTCATCAATGATATACTATCACTGCAGAAAGCGGTTGAAGCACTGTTGCTGGTTTGCGCGGTGCCGTGTGCAATTATGGCATTCGGCTGGCTGGCTGGCGTGCTGATTGCGGTATTTGTAGCGCTCGGATACGGTCGTATTGCGCATAATGGTATGCTAGCAGCTGTCGCTGACCGATATTATATGATGCTTGAGCCGAAGTTACTGCAGTTCGTCGAACGTTATCCGAGCGTCGGTAAACTATTGCGGAGTGTCGCGACGCCGCCCGAAGCGAGTCTGCTCAGTTCGCGCCAGGAATTAGAGCATTTGGTAAAAGAATCGGGTGCGATTTTGACCGCTGACGAAAAACGCCTTATCAAAAGCACGCTCCATTTCGGCGATAAAACGGTTGAAGAAGTCATGACGCCGCGCGGCGTGATTGATGCGGTGAAGAAAGACCAGCTAATTGGACCGCTTTTACTTGACGAGCTGCACAAGACCGGGCACAGCCGCTTTCCGGTCATGGATGGCGATATTGATCATATTATCGGCGTGCTCTATATCCGCGATTTGCTGACGCTTACGGACAAGCGCTCGCACCGCGCAGAGACGGCGATGGAGCGAAAAGTTTATTGCATCAATCAAAATCAAGAACTTGAAAAAGCTCTGTCGGCGTTTATCAAGACGCGCCATCATTTGTTCATTGTCGTGAATGATTACCGCGAAACAGCAGGTGTCGTTACGATTGAAGATGTCATTGAAGCTCTGCTCGGGCGTAAAATTGTCGATGAAGATGATGTCGTTGTCGATTTGCGCGCCTTTGCAGCAAAAAATCCGCGCCACAACAATAAAAGTTCGGCAGCGACCGACGTTTGATGGTATACTAAAGGCGTAATACATGCAGTATGTTTCTGTTTTTATTCAAGTTGCAGTACTCGTGATGTTGGCGGCGATTTGCTCCGGGCTGAATATCAGCCTGATGTCGTTGCCGCTCGGCGATCTGCGGCGCAAGGCAAAGCTTGGCAATCGTGCGGCGCAAAAAGTGTTGCCTCTGCGACGCGACGCTCATTTGTCGCTTGCGGCAATCTTGTTTTCAAATATGGCAGTGGTGTCGGGCAGTTCGCTATTGTTGGAGCATCATTTTAACGGCTGGATTGCCGGCATTGCGACAACGTTGCTCATGGTGGTATTCGGTGAAGTGCTTCCGCAAGCGATTTTTATCAAATCTGCACTGAAAACCTGCGCATTCTTTGCGCCGCTGATCCGCGTGATGATTATCGTCGTTTATCCGGTGGCGAAACCGTTGGCGTTGCTGCTCGACCATCTGGTTGGCGTCGAACACCGGCGATTGCTGACGCGTGCTGAGCTTGGTCTGCTGATCAGCGAGCATAAAATCGGCAGCAAAAGCGAACTTGATGGCGGCGAAGTCGAAATCATCCAAAGTACGCTGCAATTAAGCGAAAAAACCGTGAAAGAGATCATGACGCCGATCAAGGCGGTGCAGTGGCTGACGCTTGATACGATTCTCGACGAGCGCATGGTGAACGAAATCATCGCGCGCGGCTATAGCCGCATTCCGGTATTCGACGATAAGCTGACAATGTGCCATGGCGTGCTGCTCGCAAAAGACATGATTAATATTGACTTTGATGACAATCCGGTGCCGCTTTGGTGTTTTCCGCTCCATAAGACGCGTATGGTCGGGGCGCGGACAGCACTTGACACAATGTTTCATAAATTCCGGCGGATTGGGTCGCACTTGGTGCCGGTTGAGCAGAACGACCGAATTATTGGTATCGTGACAGTGGAAGATCTGCTTGAAGAGACGATTGGACACGAGATTGCCGATGAAATTGATCACGATTTGCATCGAAATTAGCATAAATACCGTACCACTCCTTGGAATCTAGTGAATTTACCCAGCAAATAATATGCGTAAACTAGGATGAAAAGAATAAGAATAAGTTATTTCTTGTATTTGTGTTCAAAATCCTGGAGACACCGGATATATTCATCGATCAGTGGTTTGTCGTCAGCTAACCATCGACTAAAGGTGGGAAGACTAACTCGTCCATTAAAATACTCTTTTACACCACTAAACACACCCTTTGATATAACAGGTTGGTCGTATCCAATATTCAAAGAATCAAGTTCAAGGAATAAAGGCTTTTCATGCAACGGTGTGTTGTCAGGGGTCTTTATCTCCATATTATGATTCCTGAGAATATTTATAGTTTCATCTAAAGATGTAGATAATAGTTCTCTGCTAAATTTACATTTATACCCATACATGGCACCCTCGAAATACTCTTTGTGTACAACAGGGGCTGTGATAATTGATAATTCCTTTAGTCTCTCTGAAAAATAGCGCAATGACTGACCTCTCTTTTCTATTAGATCAAATATTTTACCGCTCGATAGTAGCGAATATGCCATTACTGCAGAATATGGATGCATACGGTAGTTTTCTCCAAAGCCTGTACAAAAGTCCTTGTATTTAGTGTATATACCACCAAATCCATCAGAATTTACTCGCTCCATAGATTCACTAGCCCTTACCTCAAAATGTCCCAATAGAGTAGATCGGGAATACACTTCTGGGTCGTTGGTCATCATGAAGCCACCCTCTCCAGATGTGAGAGTTTTTTCGCACCAATACTGAAACATGCAACATCGCCAAAAGTCCCTAGGAGCTTTTGGTTATATTTTGTAAAATGAGCATGAGAACAGTCTTCTAATACTCTTAGGTTATTTTTTTGTGCAATATACATTATAGACTCCATGTCACATGCGACGCCCCACATATGAGTTACAGCAATTGCCTTTGTCTTTGGAGTGATTTTTTCTTCAATATCTTTAGGAGAGATTCCTCCTGTTACTGGATCTGCATCTGCAAATACTGGAATTGCCCCAAGTCGTAGTAGCGGAGTGACGGTTGCGAGAAAGGTATAGGTTGGCACTATTACTTCATCTCCTCTTGCAATACCTAGACCTACATACCCGGAATTAAGTGAACTGGTTCCTGTGTTTGTTAAGATTACATATTTTTGTTTATAGTAGTCTGTAAGCCAAGACTCTAACTTCTCATAAATGCCAGTATCGCCATAGATAGACATGTCGCCGTCTTTGTCTATGTATTTTTTTAAAGCGCTCTTCTGTATTGACGTTGGCTTACCCCATTTGAAATGGGGTTTTTGGCTTTTATACTGAATATTGTCATTTATTGATAATCTGGATGTATAATAATTGGATAAAAGGAAAGAGTAGACTATATGAACACACCCCAAGACAGCGCCACCCTAGCTGAAGGACAGCAAGTTATAACCGCGTGTGCTGCTATATACCGAAAAGGTAGCAACGGGCATGAGATTATGGTTGCACGGCGGGCGCTAACGAAGAAATTTCTACCAGGTAAGTTTGAACTTCCAGGCGGACATATAGACTTTGGTGAGACATTAACCGACGGATTACGTAGAGAGTTGAAAGAAGAGCTTGGTATTGATGTCGTAGTCGGAGATACTGTTGGAGCCTTTACGTATGTGAATGAGGTGAAGCGTTCACATTCAGTTGAGATTGTCTATTTTGCACAACTAGCCGGCGGTTGTTCGCCAAAAATAAATCCAGAGGACCATTCTGAGATAATTTGGATAAGTCAAGATAACCTATATATTGTTGAAGACGAGAATGGTTCTGGCGATCAAGAATTTCCATTTCTTGTTCGAGCACTTGAGTTGTTGAACAAAGGAAACTCTTAAACTGTTTTTAAAAGCTGTTTATGCAGAGTTTTGGCAGAAAACAGGGTTGATAGCCAATGTCGATTATTGCAAATTTTCTGTTGATCATTGACATATCAAGTTAGCACTCTACTTGTATGAGTGCTAGCAGTGCGCTATAATAGCGAAAGGCTATGGCAAAACGAGATTATTATGAAGTGCTTGGCGTTAGTAAAGGCGCGAGCGAAGATGAAATCAAAAAGGCTTTCCGTAAGCTGGCAGTTAAATATCATCCAGACAAGGCGGGTGGTGATGAAGCGAAATTTAAAGAAATCAATGAAGCCTACGAAGTACTGAAAGATAAGCAAAAACGCCAGCGCTACGATCAATTTGGACATGCAGGCGTTGGCGGCGCTGCTGGCGGTAGCGCAGGCGGTGGCAATCCATTTGAAGGCTTTAATTTCAACGGGCAAGATATTCATTTTGACTTTGGCGGCGGCGGTGCATTCGGCGATATTTTCAGCCAGTTCTTTGGCGGCGCAGGCGGTAGCCGGACAGCAGGCGAGGCGCGCGGGCGCGATGTCGAAACACGCGTGACATTGAGCTTTGAAGAGGCAATTTTCGGTAAAGACGTAACGCTATCGCTAACACTTAATGATGTATGCAGCCACTGCCACGGCACGACGGTTGAGCCTGGTTTTGAGCTAAAAGAATGTCCGACGTGCAAGGGTGCGGGGCAGCAAGTCCGCGTGATGAACACGATGTTTGGCCCGATCCAGCAAGCAGTGACCTGCGAAACCTGCCATGGGCGCGGCAAGGTCCCGGAAAAAGAGTGTACGCGCTGCCGCGGCACGGGTGTTGAACGGCGCGAGCAAGACATTACGGTGAAGATTCCGGCTGGGATTGACGACGGCGCGACGATTCGTTTGCGCGAGCACGGCGAGGCTGTTGCCGGCGGCGTGCGCGGCGATTTGTATGTGCACGTACGCGTGCGGGCGCATAAAAAATTCACGCGCGAAGGCGATCTAATTTTAAGCGAAGAGCATATTTCGATGGTTGATGCTGCGCTCGGAACAGAGATCGACGTTGAGACCGTCGACGGTATTATCACGATGAAGGTGCCAGCTGGTACGCAGTCGGGTACGGATTTCAAGCTGTCCGGCCACGGCGTGCCGCATTTGCGGAGCGATCGCCGCGGACCGCACATCGTCAGCGTTATCGTTGACACGCCGACAAAATTGACGAAAAAACAACGCGAGCTGCTTGAAGAATTCGATGCCGCAAAGCGCCGCGGGATATTTTCGTAGGGTTACAAACAACTATTATTTTATGGATGAGAAATAAGACTATTTACGACTCGTGAAGTGATATAATGACGTCATGAATACGCAGCGAGAGAAAGAATTGGGCAGCCGCTATGGCGAAGCCCTTAGGCAAGCCCGCCAAATAAAAGATAAAGCCGAGAGAAAAGCGGCAATCAAGGCGGCGAAAGAAATATACAAGCGGGACAATCCTGTCCAGATTGATGGTGAGTACTTTGGTAGCCACAAAGCAATCCCAGAACACATTAAATATTTCACGATGCTCGCCCACGCTGATGGTATCGACCTTTTCAGAGGAGGACCTTTCAATAAGAGAAAAGAATTGCTGACTACCGCCCCGTGGACATCTATTAAGGATTTTTCATATACAGAAAACCAGCAGTCTAACGAATCGGGGCGCGTCACACTAACGCGCGCAGCAGCGTTTGGTATATTCGCGCTCGGTATGAAGAAAAAGAAAGTCGACAGTAAGCTTGAGCTAATATCAACCCTCAAAACAAAGAGCGGTGATATAGTGCTTGAATATAAATCGCACATCGACAATACAAAGTCGACGTCTGGTTCGATAATAAACGCCGCCGATAACTCGCTCATCAAGGCGAACAAGAAGTTCAGAATATCTGTTATTGCTCATACGAATGAGAAGTCGGAGAAGATAGAGATTTAGTTTAAGTATCATGTAGGTATTACTAGCAGATAGCGGAGGAAAATTGTAGGGAATGGGTTTAGCGCTATACTAAAAACATAACCGAGTAAGGAGGCAGCATGGGATTTATATTTTTTGTCGCAACAGTTGTTCTCGCTATTTTGTTGTCGCAAAAGAGCAGCCAGGCGAAGCGTACGGTTGACCCGATGAGCGCGTCGTACCGCCAGGGCTATTGGGACGGCGTGCGCGCGGCAGAGCAAGGTGCGGCGCATTCGCCCGAAATGCCTAGCGTTGCCGTATTGCCTGTTACACCCGAACCAGCCGAAACATTTGCGGCGGCAGATGAGAGTGGCAATAGCACGCCTGTGGACGAATCAGATTCAGCTGCTCCATCCCGAAACAAGCCTGCTCCAGCGAAAGGGTATACTGTACCCGCGCCGGTGTTCAGTAGGTTATGTTGCCCCACCGCCGCACAGTAGCGCTCCGTTGCTGCAACCGTCATCGCATGTAACGATTAATATTGCGCTGTATGTTGCTGTTTTGTTGCTCGTATCTGGTATTATTTTGTTGGCGCAGACATTTGCACTTGCACCGTGGCTGCGTATGGTGCTTGTGTGGCTGCTGATCATTGCATCGTACGCAGCGGGTTTTGTGTTACAAAAGCATATTCCGATGATTCGCCCAGCGGCGCTGGCACTTGTCGGTACGGCGCTTGCAAGTATTCCAGTGGCGGGTATTACAATGTACGCGCTCGTGCTGCATGATGCCGCCCTGTGCTGGTTTATTACATCGCTTATTGGCGTGGTAATGTATATGTTCGCTGCCATTACGTTCAAAAATCAATTCTTGTCATATATTTCTATCTTGTCGCTCTTTACAATATCAATGTCGCTGCCGGCGCTGGTTGATGCGCAATTGGCGTGGTATTACGTCGTGATGATTGCATTTGGTGGCGCGATGACGCTCTTGAGTTACGCAAAGATTCCAGGCGTTCCGAAATTGTTTGTGCAGCCAATTTATACGTCAAGCTTGGTGGCGGTGCCGTTAGCGCTTTTCGCGGCGACCGTTTCGGCGGCAGCACTAAGCGTTTCGGAATATACGGTGGTGCTTGTTGCCGGGCTGCTCTACTATATTGCACAAGCGCTAGCAGCGTCGGATAAATCGGTACGCAATTATGCGGAATTTTCAGCACGATTGCTCACGCTGGTGGCGGCGGGTACTGCTGCGGCGTGGGCAAGCGGCACGTCATATATCGCGATCAGCTTGTCGGTGGTGCTTGCGGCGCTGCTTAATGTGATTGTGTCGCTCCGCTACTTGCCTATCGGCAGCGTACGAGCGTCAATTCACGAAGCAATGCTATGGATTGGATTTTTCACGGCGGTGTTCGTCGCGCCGTTGCTTGCATCGATTCCATCTTTATCGAGGAGCGACGCCGCACTGGCGCACCCAGAAGCGATACTGCAGCTAGCGGAATTAGTGCTTGCTATGGTGTTGTCTTTGTTCGCGGCGGCGCGGTTACGCCGCTACGGACTGTTGTGGCCGGCGGTATATATTATTACGGTGCCGCTATTGATTGTTGTGAATAATATCGTACATATATCGTACGATGTATACATCACGATCTACATGGCGTGTGTTATAGCGGTACTCGCGCTGCGCTTATTAATGAAACGGCTTACGCCAAGCGCTGGTGCGCTTGTCTACGTGTCGATGAGCGTATGGTTGCTGTTTGCGGTATTCTACATAGCTATGTATGAGCTCGCACTGGGGCATGATGTCTCATGGTGGTATGTCGGCTGGTGGGTGCTCCTTGCGGCGGCGTTTTATTATGTTGCCGCGGTTGAAAAACTGCGCTGGATGGTATTGTGTGCGCATGGCGCGGCGTTGGCGGCGGGGTGGTTGCTTTGCGCTAAGTGCGGCTTTAGCGCTGCGCAAACTGTCGTAACGCTTGGCGGCGGACATAGCGCTACGGCGATTGCGTTAGCGGAGTATTTCCGCTGGCGCAACCATGTTTCGCGCACCGCGGCGATGTATCGATGCGCCGCGATTGGATATGGCGCAGTTATCGGTCTCGCGGTGCTCGCGATGAGTATGGCGAATGAATGGCGCCTGCTAGCGTGGCTGCCGATCGTAGCGATAGGCGCGCATGCGGCATACCGCCAAAAGGAAGTCGCGATGATGTATGTACTCCATATCGTGCTTGCCGTGCAAATACTGCTTGCCAGTATCGCGTGCAATTTATCGTATGTAGAGATTTTCGCGCTAGCGGCATGGCTGCCGTTTGTAGGGTTTGGAGCGGTAAGCGTGCTGGTGCGCGCAGTAAATCGGGCTACCGCCAAGACAAAAACCTGGTGGCGGTCTGGCGCGGCCTGCGCATTAACATTTGGCAGTCTTGCGCTTTTGTCGGATCAGAATTATCCGATGCGCTCGGCGGGATGGTTGGCGGCGGTAGCAGCGATGTATGTGCTCGTGTATGTTGCGCGCCGCGCCGCGTTATTGTATGCCGGCAATATGATGAGCGTTGTGTTGGCGGCATTGTTGTGCGCATGGTGCGGCGTATCGTTTAACGGGACGCTTGTAGCTATTGCGGCGTTTGGATTGATTGGATTCTACGGCGCAGGGTGGTTGTACCGTTTGTGGCGCGGTACCGGGCGAGTGTGGAATGCAATGCTCGTGTCAAGCTTGACGGCGGCTGGTTCGGCTGGGCTATTGGCATTGCTGTCGTCGGATATAGCTATCGTAGCGGGTGCGGCAGCGATTTTGGTTGGCGCCGGAGTCGTGTTTGGCATACAAAGCTATGAGATGAAGCAGCTGGGATTTGCGGAATGCGGCGTTGTTATAGCGATGCTTGGTGCGCAGCGTTTGCTATGCGTAGCGCTTCCCGATACGCACGCGCTCGTGTATACGCATCTTTGGGCGCTTGTTGCGGCGGCATTGTATGCTGGATATTACGCGTGCAAACGTCCAATAGAGAGCATGTGCCATCTCGTAACGCTATTATGTCTCGTGACGATTCCAGGCTTGGCTGCCGCGTTTATTGATGGCGGCTGGTATCAATTACTATTTCTCGTTGAACATGCGGCGGTCGTTATTATGGGCGTAGCGACTGCGCGCAAGCTCACATCAATCTGGGGCGCGGTCGGTGTAGCAGTGGCGATTCTCTACATGCTGCGCGAGTTTCAGGCGCTCTTAAACATTACGATCGGGCTGCTCGTGCTAGCGGCTGTGATTTTTGCGATCGTGCGTGCGAATCATAAAAAACGCATATAGACGAAACGGCACGGTAAATGAATTGACACAGAACGAATATAATTATAAAGTAGCACTATGAATGGCGAAAAAGTCATCATCGGGCGGACGGCGCATATTGTCATTCCGAGCGAAAGTGCGCGCAGTATCCGCGTGAAAATTGATACGGGTGCGGACCGGTCGTCAATTTGGGCGTCAAATATTGCCATGAGCAGCGACGGCGAGCTTTCATTTACGCTTTTTGCGCCGGAATCAAAATTTTATAGCGGTACGGTGTACCGGACGAAAAACTTTGAGGCGAGCAGGGTGCGCAGCGCGCATGGCGACTTGCAAGTGAGATTTCGTGTGTACCTGACGATAATTTTAGGCGGTAAGAAAATTCGCGGCACGTTTACACTTGCTGACCGGTCGAAGAATAAATATCCGGCGCTGATTGGCTGTAAGATATTGAACAAGAAATTTCTGGTAGACGTGTCAAAGGGATTTATTCGGGAAAATAGATCAGACGACCTCGCTCAAGAATTGAAACGCGATCCGAAAGCCTTTTTTGAAAAATATTATCATAATAATCCGAGAGGAGATATTATCTGATGAAAATCGCTATCTTATCTAATGGCCCCGGAAACTATTCGACGAAACGGCTCAGAGAAGTTGCGAAGGCGCGCGGACATACGGTGCGTATCATAAAGTACAAAGAATGCTACGCTTCAATTGAACAAAATAATCCGGTCGTGAGTTACCGCGGCGAAGACTTGAGCGGTTACGACGCAATGGTTCCGCGCATCGCCAGCTATATGACGCGTTACGGCACAGCGATTGTTCGCCAGATGGAAATGCAAGGCGTATGGACGATTTCCAGCTCCATCGCGATTACGCGTAGCCGCGACAAACTACGCTCGACGTAGTTGCTTGCTCGAGCAGGTGTAGGAATCCCGAAAACGGTGTTTAGCCGCAACTCAACCGATATTGACGATTTGCTTGAGAAGCTTGGCGGTACGCCGGTGATTATCAAATTAGCGCGCGGCACGCATGGCAACGGCGTCGTGCTTGCGGAGAGTAAGAAGGCGGCGAAATCGGTGCTGCAGGCGTTTTATCTTACGAATGAAGACGGCACAAACGTATTGCTGCAAGAGTTCGTGAAGGAATCGGCGGGAACGGATATTCGCGCGTTTGTCGTTGGCAGCCGCGTCGTGGCAAGTATGCGGCGCCAGAGTTTGGATGACGATTTCCGCAGCAACTTGCACAAGGGCGGCGCCGGTACAGCAATTAAATTAACCGATGAGGAGCGTAAAATGTGCGTGAAAGCGGCACGGGCGATGAACCTGACTGTTGCCGGCGTTGATTTCATGCGTTCGGCGCGCGGACCGCTGGTGCTGGAGGTAAATGCTAGCCCAGGCTTCGGCATTGAAAAAATTACAGGGCGCGACGTGGCGACACCGATCATTGAATACATTGAGCGTAACGCCAAGCGGCGGCCGAGGAAAGACAAGGTCGGAGCGTAACGGCTGGCGCAATGCGCATGCTGCGGAAAAGAATGGACGGGAATTTATAAAACAACGCAGCAGTCTTTTAATGCTAATACGACAGTTTGGTCTTGTGATGATTGATTTGCCTGAAGCATGGCATTGCTCATGCTAAAATAGCAATATGACCTATCTCATCATTCTGGGAATCTATCTTGCGATTTTATTTGCGGCGGCATGGCTGAGCCATCGAAATTTAGGCGTGCCGACATTAGCGCTCGCGGCAGGTGCATTGCTTGCGGATGCGTGGGCGAGCAGTTTGGCGCCAGTCGTGGCGCAAGCGGGGCTTGTTTTGACGAAGCCGCCGCTGACAAGCGTGGTGGCGGCGGTGTTGACGCTGTTGCCGGCGCTCATCGTGATGGTGCGGGCGGGGCGCGCGTCGTCTCGGTGGCATAGCGTTACGGGAGCGTTTGTCTTTGCAGTTTTTGCAGTCATGCTGACGTACGGCGCATTTCGCGCTGCGGTCGAGATGGACGACGCAAGCCGGCAGTACGCGACGTATATTATGCAGTATCGCCACACGATTATCACAGCGTGCATTGTTTGTGCGGTTATGGAAATTAGTTTTCGCCGCCAACCGCATGCGAGTGCGGCGGATAAAAAGAAGAAATAGAGCGAAGCAACGAACGCAGACGCTGCGATTTCGCAGAATTTTATTGCGTGATAATAAAAACCCACTCCTACGGAGTGGATAGGTTTCAAAAAGTATGGAGGGTCCAGTGAGGCTTGAACTCACGACACCCTGCTTAAAAGGCAGGTGCTCTAACCAGCTGAGCTATGGACCCGAACGATTCGTATTATACCGCTTGTCGGCGGGTGAGTCAAGCTGTGGTACTATCGGGGTATGAATTGGCTGCGCGAGCGGATTCATTTGATGTGGCATGTCGCGGCGCTGTGCTACGGTGCGGTTATTGGCGTCGCGGCGGCTCAGTGGATTCGGGCAGATATTCCCGGGTGGATCGCTGGGCTGGCGGCGCTCGCCATTTTCGCAGTTATTATCAAAACGCCGCAGCGGTATATGATTGTGCTAGCGGTAGCGGCAGGCGCGTGCGTAGGACTGGTGCGCGGGTCGGGCGATCAAGCATGGCTCGCGGTATACGAGCCGCTGATTGGTCGCCAAGTAGTGTTGTCTGGCATAGTGAAAGACGACGCCGACGTAGCGGCAGGCGGCGGTTTGCGCTTGCAAATTATTGATGTAGCGTTGGGTGAGCGGTCGCTGCCCGGGCAGATTTGGGTGACAATCGCGAAGCCGGGCAATATCAAGCGCGGCGATCGGCTGAGGCTTAGCGGTACGCTGCGCGCTGGGTTCGGTAACTATGCAGCGTCGCTGGCGCGGGCGTCAGTGCTCAAAATTAAGCGCGTGCCGGGCGGCGATCCGGCGCTAGAATTGCGCGATGGTTTTGCGGCGCAGGTGCGGCGGGCAATTCGCGAGCCGGAAGCGAGCCTCGGTATCGGCTTTTTGCTGGGCAAAAAGAGTGAACTGCCGCCACAGTTGTTAGAAGCGCTGAAAATCGCCGGACTGACGCATATCATCGTGGCGAGCGGCTATAATTTAACAATTTTAGTGCGCTTAGCGCGGCGTTTGTTTGCGAAAGTGTCGAAGTTTTTGGCAATGTTTGCAAGCGCGGGGTTAATTGGCGGATTTATGGCGGTGACCGGTCTCAGCCCGAGCATGACGCGCGCCGGCCTCGTGACGGGGTTAAGTTTGTGGGCGTGGTATTACGGTCGTAAATTTCATCCGGTCGTACTGCTCGGCATAGCGCTTGCAATAACAACGCTATGGAATCCGAGCTACGCATGGGGAGATGTCGGCTGGCAATTGAGTTTTGCGGCGTTTGCGGGCGTTATCATCGTTGCGCCGATTATGACGGCGTACTTTTTCGGTCGGCAGACTGCGCCGGCGATCGGGCAAATTTTACTGGAAACGTTGGCGGCGCAATTAGTAACCGCGCCTGTTTTGCTGGTGGCATTCGGGCAAATTAGCGTGATTTCGCTTCTTGCAAATTTACTCATCGTGCCGTTTATCCCATTCACAATGGTGCTGGCGGCGGGCGCGGGCGTTGGCGCGATGATTGCACCCGGCTTGGTGGCAGTGCTAGGGTATCCGGCGCAATTCGTACTGTCGTGTATGATAGCGGCGACCTACTGGTGTGCCGAACAGCCGTGGGCACAAATCACACAGCAGGTTGGCTGGGTTGGCGCTGCGGCGTGGTATGTGGTGTTGCTCGCGGCAGTGGGGTATATGAAACGCGCGAGCGGCTACAGATTGCGCGACGCGTCGGTAGTAGAATAGTGCGCTGCTATCTGTTATAATCGTAATAAATTGTGATGTAATTAAAACAAAGGAGTCGGTATGTCAGGACACAGCAAATGGGCGACGACGCATCGCCAGAAAGCGATTGTTGATGCTAAGCGCGGCGCTATTTTCACGAAAATCGGTAACCAGATCGCGATTGCGGCGCGCGGCGGTACTGATCCGGCGACGAACTCAGCGTTAGCGATGGCGATCGAAAAAGCAAAAGCCGCTAATATGCCAAATGCCAATATCCAGCGTGCGATTGATCGTGTGAACGATAAAAATGCGGCAGCACTTGAAGAAGTGACGTATGAGGCGTACGGTCCGGGTGGTGTCGGTATTATCGTTGAAGCAGCGACTGACAATAAAAATCGCACGTATCCGGAAATCCGTACCGCATTGACCAAAAACGGCGGCACGATGGCAGATGCAGGCAGTGTGATGTTTCAGTTTACACGCAAAGGTGTGATTCGCGTAGCGGCTACTGGGGAGGACGCGCTATTGCAAGTGCTTGATGCCGGCGCGGAAGACGCGGTTGAAGAAGGCGGCGGGCTGACTGTTTACACCGACATGAAAGATCTAGCAAAAGTCCGCGCAGCGCTCGTACAGGCCGGGCTGAACGTTGAAGATGCTGAATTGCAATATGTCGCTAATAACGACGTGCCGGTTGATGATACTGAGACTGCGCGAAAATTAATGAAGGTGCTAGACGCAGTCGAAGAGCTGGACGACGTCACGAACGTCCATACAAACGCAGACATTACAGTTGACATTGACGAGTAGTTTGCGCGCCGTAATACGCTTTGGTATACTTTACGTATTAAGCGTAAGTAAGGAGATGAGCATGAATGTAATGCGACGCGGACTACTTATGATACTGATTGCTGGATTGGTGTTTCCTGCGCCAGCAGCACTGGCGGTTAACGCGCCGCCTGACAATACGGAAAGTTCGGCAGCCGAACACGCAGCGGGGCAGCCGGAAACAGCCGCCGAATCTGCGGTTGTGAAGCCTGATGCAACTTCGGTAGCGCAAGCTCAACCTGTTGCGGCAGCTGAATCTGAGCAGCCAACAACGCCGCCAGTTGCGTCATCTGCGCCGGAAACTTCTCCTGTGCCCGCAGCTCCTGCGTCTGTAGCGCAAACTGCCGCACCGCAAGCAGATGCGTTGACGCCGCCATCGGCTCAAGCTGCTGCCGCTGATTCATCTACAATCTCGCCGCCAAAGGTTCTCGTCTCGAAAGTAAAAATTGGTCCTGGCGCGGAAGAGTTTGTTGAATTGTATAATGCGGGCAACGAGGCGGTAAATCTGAAAGGTTGGCGGCTGCAATTCCTGAAAGAAGGTTTTACGGGCGGCGCGCGCGAACAGACGCGGATTTTGAAAGACTTTGGCGATGCAGTACTGAAGCCTGGAGAATTTTATGCGGTGCGACACAGTAAAAATGAAGCACTCTCTGAAATCCGCGAAGTATTTGACGACAGCTATAAAAGCGGCTCGCTTGCTGCAAATGGTTCAGTGCGGCTCGTGACGGCAGCGGGCGGAGCGGCGGACTTGATCGGATGGAATAAAGCGGCAGCGTTTGAAAAATTTGCCGCAAAGATTGATTCAAAAAAGCAAAATGTTTTGCAGCGCTGCATAGGCGCTAATGTCGTGCGCGATAGTGATAATAACGCGGATGATTTCACTGCCGGAAATGAATTTTCACTTGGACAATTTATCAACTGTGCAGCGCCGGAGCCGCCTAATCCGCCGCAGCCGAACCAGCCTAGCGATCCATCGCCACCCGATAATCCGCACGAACCGGCAGTGCCGCCTAACGCTTGCGCTAACATAAAACTAACCGAAATCGGCGCTAATCTCGACGATCAATTTATTGAAATCTATAACGCGGGCGATACAGTAGCTAATCTAAACGGCTGCAAGCTAACGACAAGCAGCAATAAAAAGCAATATGGATTTGGCGACAGCGAGCTTGTGGCGCATGATTTTTTGACAGTAAACGTAAAAGAAGCCGGCTTAAAGCTTGCCAAAACGACCGGCACAGTGCGAATATTGAATAGCAGCGGCGAAACGGTCGACGAAATCTACTACGAAAAATTACCAAAAAATACGTCGTGGAGTTTGGTTGATGATGATTGGATGGCGACGTATGTACTCACGCCCGAGCGCGGCAATGTCGCGGAATTGTGGCTGCCGTGTCCTATCGGAAAAATTCGCAACGAGCTGACGGGAAAATGCGTTAAAGAAAAACAGACGCCAGTTGAGCGCGAGTTGCAGCCTTGTCAGCCGTGGCAATATCGCAATCCTGAAACTGGTCGTTGTAAAAATTACGCGAAAGTTGCAACGGTAAAGCCGTGTAAAGACGGGCAATACCGCAGCGAAGAAACGGGTCGTTGCCGTTCAATCGCGGCAGCAGCGGCAAAAGTACTTAAGCCATGCCGCGACGATCAGTTCCGCGACCCGAAAACTGGGCGTTGCAAAAAAATCGCGAGCGCCGATAAAACGCCGAAACCGTGCAAAGACGGCTGGGAGCGCAATCCTGAGACAAACCGCTGCCGCAAGAAGAAATCAGAAAGCGTAAAGTTAACATCGTACCCTGTTGAGTCAGACACGGCAGCTGCGTCAAGTTATGCGATGTGGTGGGCGGTCGGCGGCATCACGGCGGC
>CAJPLV010000003.1 GCA_905371715.1 Candidatus Saccharimonadota bacterium
TGCCGACACCGCCCGCTCCGAAACCAACGCCGAAACCGCAGCCTGCGGTAACGTGCGACAGCCTGACGGTTACGCCGATTCAAGGCTCGCGCACGAAAGTCCGTATCAGCGGCAAAGCGTCCGGCCAGAACGGCGGCGTTGTAAAAGAGCTCCGTTACTATGTGTTTGACGCGAACGGCAATACGATTATTCAGGCCTCGGCGCCCGGCGCAGAGAGTTCGACAACGATTGAATTGCCAGACGCTGCTGGCACGTATAAGGCGCAAGTGTACGCAGTAAGCGACCTTGGCAATATCACAAGCACATCATGCACGGCGCAAATTACCGTGCCGGAAAAACCGGTCACGCCGACTCCGACGCCCGACAAGCCGAGCATTACAATTGCAAAAACGGTCAATAAGCAAAAACACGCCGCGGTCGCTGTCGGTCAAGAATTTACCTATGAGATTACCGTCACAAACACTGGCAAAGTCGCACTGAAAGACGCCGTCGTCACCGACAACGCGCCGGCAGAAGTGTCGCTCGTCAAGGCAGACGCGGGTGCAGTTAAAGACAATACCTGGACATATACGATTCCTGAGCTCAAAGCGGGCGAAGCAAAAAGTTTCGTGCTCACCGCAAAGTACAGTAAGTATGCTGCAGGTACGCACAAAAACAACGTTTGCGTTGATACGCCGACTATCTCCGGCGGACCAGATGCTTGCGACAGTGCGACGACGCAAACCGACGAAACCATTGAAGTCTGCGTGAAAGCAGAAAAAACGATTCGCACGATCAAGCGCAGCGAATACGACGCCAGCAAACACGTCGACAAAAACTCAGACGAGTGCAAAACTAAACCGGTGAATCCGCCGTCAACACCACAGACCCCGCCGTCGACTCCATCGCAGCCGACACCGCCTGCGCCGCAGACACCATCAACTCCGGCGCAGCCCTCAACGCCAGCGCCGTCGGCACCGACTGTGACAGTCATGCCGCAGACTGGACCGTTGAATGTTGCGAGCGGACTATTCGGCGTCAGCGGTATCGCCGGCATGGCATATGCTTATGTCGCGAGCCGCCGCAGCTTGCGCTAGCGCATGGCTCATAGCTCATAGCAATTAGTTAAAATACACCCGATGTTTCGGGTGTATTTTAGTTGCCGCCTGTTTATTGCCGCATCCTATCAAAGCAATGAGGATCAAGATAGAAAAACAAAAATAGCCCCTGCTATAGAGCTATTTCCAATAGACAAAACCTCATTTGGGCACATTATCCGCAATTTGGCAGGGGAGACAGGACTTGAACCTGCGACACCCGGTTTTGGAGACCGGTGCTCTACCAACTGAGCTACTCCCCTATACGGACGGTGGTATTATACCATGAGCGACGACGTTTTGGCTAGTTCTTTCGGGTTGGCGGGTGCGGTTCGCTCACTGGTTGTTGTGCGTGCGTACCGTTCTTGCTAATCGTACGTAACCGCTGGTTGATGTAAGCATGCACAGGCGTGCGTTTCGTGCGGCGTGCAGATTCAGACGATTTACCATTCGATGGCGTCTGCGGACGATCTCGCTTCACGCGGACAGCGCGTTTCAAGCGCTTGTTAGCCGTTTCGTCGGCGTTGTGCGATATGGGCGGCAGCGACAATAAGCGTTCGTTCGGCTCTTTATCTTCATCAAACGCGCTCACGGCATTCACGAAAAACTTTTCGATTAGCCACTCGCGCCCCGGCGCCGTTTGCCCGACGACGGTGATGTGCCAGCGGTTGTCTCCCCACTGGTTGATATCGGTGATATGCAGCGGACGCGCCAGCATGGTCGGACCTTTCGGAATCGCGGCGATGACGCGCTGAATTGCGTTAACGCCGCGGTCTTTATCGCGCACAAAGATATCAACCGCGATAGTACGCACACCGCGCGGCGCCACGCGTACGCCGGTGATATTTTGATTGTGAACCGTGATAAGTTCGCCGTTGAGCGAGCGGACACGCGTCGACCGCAGCGTGAAGCGCTCGACTACGCCAGACAAATCCGAATACGGCTCAAGTTTCACGTAATCGCCGATTTTATACCAGTTTTCAGAAATCATAATTGCGCCGGCTGTCAAATCGCGCAAAATAATGCCGATCGTCTGCCCAGCAATCAGCGCAAACATTGCTCCGGCACCGATAGCCGCTAGCCCGCTCGCGCCGGATGAATTATTCCCCGCTGTCGGGCTCAGCAAAATCCACGCTATATACCCGACGACAATTACCACGAGCGCCCGCACGATGGCGATAAACATACTCAAGTACGTTTCAGTTTGGCGCAGCCGCATAGCGCGCGCTTCGTCCGACTCTTTGTCGCTGCGCGAGGCGATGCGCTGAGCGATAAAAATCAAGCCTCTCGCCAAAAAGCGGCTCAGCCAATACGCCGCCAATAGCGATATAATCAAAATGAAGACCGACCGAAACGAGTGCGGCGATAATACGATCTGTTTGATTTCGTCGATAATCGACGAGGCGGTTGGCGTGCTTGCGTTCATGTTTTTCTCTGTTAACAATTGACAATTTCTATTGTATACAACTAGCGGGCGCGCTGTCAAATTGTATGAATATTTCGCGGACGCGCAGCCACTCTTGCACGCCCGCGCCGCTGGCGGTTGCATTTCGCCGCTAAGGGGTGTATAACTATAGGTGAGATAACATAAGGGGAATCAACGGACCGCAAGGTGTATACATGAAGATTTTGATGCTTGGGTGGGAACTTCCACCGCACAACAGCGGCGGATTAGGCGTAGCGTGCTACCATCTGTCTAAGGCGCTCGCACAACACGGCGTGTCGATTGATTTCATCCTGCCCTACTCAGCTCGGCATTCAAATGTCGACTACATGAACGTTCATGCGGCGACAAAACTAACGCCATTGCATCGGTTCGGCGCGATGGGCGCGTATGACAATAAAGGCGTTGATATACTTGATCTTGACCAAGTTGATATGCGCGATCTGCAGACAATGCGCGGCTTGCAAAAACGCTACATCAAGTACGTCGAGCGTTTTGTGCGCAAGACGGGCAGCCCTGATGTCATTCATGCGCACGATTGGCTTACGATTGAAGCAGGCTTGCGCGCCAAAGAGCTGACCGACGCGCCGCTGATCGTTCATGTGCATGCTACCGAATTTGACCGCGCTGGTTCGCACAATGGCGGCAATCCGATTATTCATGAGATTGAATATAATGGTTTGATGATGGCGGATCGGATCATTGCCGTGAGCAATATCACCAAGCAAATCATTGTACAGAAATACGGCATTCCAGCAGACAAAATTGAAGTAATTCACAATGCAATCGACGTCGATTCGTTCGGCGATTACGAATACGACCGACGCACGTATCGTTATCTTGAGGTGCTAAAAAACGAGGGTTACATGGTAGTGTCGACGATCACGCGCTTCACGGCGCAAAAAGGTTTAGTGCAATTGATGCGCGGCGCGGCGCGGGCGTGCGAGCGCTACGACCGGTTCGCGTTTTTGTTTGCCGGCGATGGCGACCAGCGCGACGAGCTTATTCAACTTTCTGCGGATCTCGGCATTTCCGACAAAGTATTTTTCAGCGGATTCGTGCGCGGCAAGCAGTGGCGCGATGCGTATAGCGTATCAGACGTGTTCGTGATGAGCTCAGTATCGGAGCCGTTCGGGCTAACAGCGCTTGAAGCGGCGCACCACGATACGGCGCTGATCATCACTAAGCAGTCCGGCGTCGGCGAAATATTGCAAAGCGTACTGCGCTATGATTTTTGGGATACCGAAAAGCTCGCCGACCAGCTCGTGGCGCTTGCGACATCGCCGGCGCTGCGCGACAGCTTGAAGCGTAATGTCAAAAATGAATACGCGCGTATCAGCTGGAATGATGTCGCTGAAAAATGTATTCACGTCTATAACAACATGAAAACAGGAGAAGTCAATGAGTAGCAAGCGCGGAATCGTATTATATCTGCACGTTCACCAGCCGTGGCGCGTGCGCGAGTATACAGTGTTTGATACGGCGGTCAACCATGATTATTTTGGCGAGTGCAAAGAGCCACACCGCAGTAACCGCGCGATTTTCGAAAAAGTTGCCGATAAATCATACCGTCCGATGACGCGGCTGCTCAAACAATTGCTTGACACGCACCCGGATTTCAAAGTGTCGCTATCGATTTCCGGCACAATGCTTGAGCAAGCCGAAGCCTGGGCGCCCGATGTTA
Source organism: Candidatus Saccharimonadota bacterium (assembly GCA_905371715.1). Taxonomy (GTDB): domain Bacteria; phylum Patescibacteriota; class Saccharimonadia; order Saccharimonadales; family Saccharimonadaceae; genus Saccharimonas; species Saccharimonas epibionticum. Next base: position 4,205 of record CAJPLV010000003.1, read on the forward strand.
TTGACGCATTTCGCGCGCTCGTTGAGACTGGGCGGACTGAAATCGTCGCTGACACCTATTATCATAGTCTTGCGTTTTTCTTTAGCCGGGCAGAGTTTGAGCGGCAGGTCGCGCTGTACCGCGCGAAAATTCGCGATTTGTTTGGCGTTGAAACGCGCGTTTTTCGCAATACCGAACTCAGTTACGATAATAATCTCGCTAAATGGGCGGATGACAACGGCTTCAAAGGTATTTTAGCAGAAGGCTGGGACCCAATCCTAGGGTGGCGCAGCCCGAATTACGTGTACCGTCCGATCAATACGAAGCACATCAAGCTACTGATGAAAAACTACCGTCTGAGCGACGACATTGCATTCCGCTTCGGTAACCGCGATTGGGAGGAGTTTCCCCTGCGCGCCAGCAAATACGACACCTGGCTGAATAACGCGCTTGGCAGCGACGGGCAAATTGTAAATTTGTTTATGGATTTTGAAACATTCGGCGAGAATATTTGGGAAGACACGGGTATTTTTTCATTCTTCTCAGATTTCGTCGACCGGTGGCTGAAAAATCCTGCCAACACATTTTACACAGCAAGCGGCGCGTGCGACGCATTCGACGCAGCAGACGAAGTCGACTGCCCGTACACGACCACGTGGGCAGACACGGAACGCGACCTCACGGCGTGGCTCGGCAATAGCATGCAGCACGAGGCAATGCGCCATTTATATGCGCTAGAAGACGACGTCATGCGTACCGACGATACCGATTTAATTTCAGACTGGCGGCGCCTGACTACGAGCGACCATCCGTATTATATGTGTACAAAATGGTTTTCCGACGGCGACGTGCACGCATATTTCAGCCCGTACAATTCGCCGTACGACGCGTTTTTGTATTTCATGAACGCGCTGCGCGACATTCGTTACCGTGTGTATGAACACCATCGGCACGGAGGATTTTAATGGCGCGTCCAATTATCCTGAGTAACGGCGAATTGCACGTCGGCCTAAACGCGTTCGGCGAAGTACACGATTTCTACTTCCCGTATGTCGGGCTTGAAAATCATACTATCGGTAAAGAAACGAGCCATCATATAGGAGTGTGGGTCGACGGCAAGTGCTCATGGCTGCACGACGGCTCGTGGACGTTTGTATTTAGCTATCCGCACGACGCGCTGGTCGGGCATATCGTCGCGAAAAATCAGGCGCTCGGCATTATGCTTGAGTTTGATGATACGGTCGACGGCGAACTCAACGCATTTATGCGAAACGTGCATATTGTCAATCTTGATACGCATGATAAAGACGTGCGGCTGTTCTTTCGCCAGGCATTCGTCATTGGCGACTCCGCCAGCATGACCGACACGGCGCAGTTTTTGCCGAACGACCAAGCAATCGTTCATTACCGCGGGCGGCGCACTTTCGTTATTTCCGGCACCGACGATCAGAAACGCACGTTTGATCAATACACGATTGGGCTATTCGGTACCGAAGGGCGCGAAGGCACATTCCGCGACGCCGAAGACGGCGAATTATGGAGCTGCCCTGTCGAACATGGGCGCGTCGACTCAACGATCCGATTTAAGTTAGCTCTTAAAGCGCATAGCTCTGCGCGCGTACACTACTGGATCGCGTGCGGCACGACGCTGCGCGAAGCATTGTTCGTCCATAAACAACTGCGCGATAATGGTCTGAACGACCGCTATATTCTAACAACAAAATGGTGGTACCGCTGGCTGCGTCCCGCCGAAAAGGTTTCACGCAAAATCGATCCAGCGTACCGCGAACTATTCCTGCGGAGCGTCATGCTGCTCAAAGCTCACATCGACAAGCGTGGCGCGATTATCGCTAGCACCGATAGCGGTATGCTGAATTATTGGCGCGATGCATACGCCTACTGTTGGCCACGCGATGGCGCATATGTGCTATGGCCACTAATTCGCATGGGATATTACGAAGAAGCATACCAATTCTTTGATTTTTGCCGGCGCGGGCTGAACTCTGGCGGATTTCTGATGCATAAATATCGGGCAGACGGCGCGGTCGGCAGCAGCTGGCATCCGTACGTTCATGATGACGGTTCCGTAACACCGCCGATTCAAGAAGACGAAACGGCGCTGGTGCTGTTCTTATTCGGTCAACTGTATCGCAGTACGAATGATCAGCGGCTTATGAAACGTTTTTATGAGCCGATGGTCGTGCCGATGGCGGATTTCTTGGCGAGCTACATTGATTCGTCTACCGGCTTACCGAAACCATCGTACGATTTGTGGGAAGAGCAATACATGACGACTACTTATACAACAGCTGTCGTCTACGCTGCACTATCGGCAGCAGCAGATTTAGCAGACGATAATCATGATGATGGACATGCGGTAGCATGGCGCGCAGTGGCGTCGGATATCGCCGAAGCGGCACGGAAACATTTAGTCAATCGCGACCGCGACGCGCTCTACAAAGGCCTACGCCGACATGCTGACGGTTCGTACGAACCAGATCAAACGATTGACTTATCGAGTATTTACGGCACATTTATGTTCGGACTCTTCCCTGCTGATAGTGACATTGTTGAACGTGCAGTACGGACGGCGCGGCGTGTATTCAGCGTATCGTCCGACCATCCAGGCGTTCCTCGCTACGAAAACGACAACTACCGCCGCCGCAATCCAGCGAGCCTCGGCAATTGGTGGTTCGTCACGTCGCTATGGCTTGCACAGTACGACTTAGAAAAAGGCGATGCCGCATCGGCGCACAAGACACTCGCATGGGTGCGTGCTCACGCTCGGAAGACCGGCACGTTGTGCGAACAGATCGATCCGGAAACAGAAACAGAAGAATCAGTTTCGCCGTTATCGTGGAGCCAAGCAGAATTCGTTTCGACCGTGCTTGACACAATCACGAAGGGAACAAGCAAATAGTGTCTGGACGCGACCGCCTAAAGATTAGGCTTGCGCGGGCGCTGCGCCACATGACGCCGGCGCACGTTGTACGGACGCGCCTGACGAAGAAAACGATTCAGAGCTTTGCCGATCAAGTCGGGCTGGTTTATTTTGGCTATGTCGACCAGCGCGATGGCGATCGCCGCCCAGTGCGCGGACACACGGTATCACACACGCACATTGATAATCACGTTTGTATCGGTACAGTGCGCGGCTACGATGCGACAGTACTTATTCGCAATGATGTCGTGCAGCTTCACGCGCCGAACACGGCCGCAAAAACCAAGCGCCAGCGCTGCCATTGGCTCATCGTGGCGATTGACTTGCATACTCCGCGGACAGTTCCGCACGCTTACATCGGGCTCAAGCAGCACGATGCCGTATATCGTTCGTCGTATTCGCACGTGCGGCCGCTCGCGATCGGGAATCTCGCGGCGTACGCGCCCCAGTTTTTGAGCAAATATACGGTGTACGGCACACCGACGCATGCGCTCGAAATTGAACAGTTGATCTCGCCGCAAATCGCCAGCGTCATCACCTCGCATTTTAGTAAAATGAGCATCGAAATCGACCGCGGCACGGTGTACGTTTATTCCGAAAACGAGCAGCCGAACGAAGTGCAGCTTGAGCGAATTCTATCGAATGCGCTATGGATCGCCGAGGCGATTGATACGGCGTATGGCGCTGAGTTGTGAGCGTACAGTCATTTCGGCCCACTTGCAGACAATAAAAAACCGCCCGTGATTTTAGAGCGGTTTTTATTATGTAAAACAGATTGCTAGCCCTTGCGCGGCTTCACCTCGTTGCGGCCGAGCGATTTCTTCGTTTCAGTATACGTTGCATGCTTGCGCGCTTTTGGATCGTATTTGCGCAACTTTAATTTATCTGGCGTATTCATCGTATTTTTACGCGTAACATACGTACGATGCCCCGTCAGCTCGCTGACGAGCGCCACAATCTTTCGCTTGGTGTTATTCTTCTTTGCCATAACTTCCCTTTTTACCTTTGTACTAAGCTTCAACTATACAATATAACAGATTGGGGGCGATATTTCAAGGCGGAAGCCAGGCTGGCACAAAAGCACGCTCGGTTGTGTCGAATTTATCGGTAAAAAACAGCAGTGATATGATTTATGCGATGGTTTTTTATTATCATCTATATATAATAGTAATTATGAAATGGCGAACTTGCGCTGTTGTTACCAATCTAATGCTACTCGTTTGGTTTGCTCTTGACATGGTTGGCATTAACTTCAGTGGCACATATCTTGTTTCGCAGTCATGGCAGGATGATGGAGTATTTTTTCTTATTGCCATCGTCTGCTTTCTTCTGTTTTTATTCAAAGAGAAAGTAGGAAGATACGTAATTGTTACGTGGCTTACTATCTGGCTTATCACACAATTCCTAAACCACTGGCTCTTCACAATCGTTGGCGGCACTGGCGCGCAAAATCTTAGACGCTTCTTCTCCCGCTCGCTTCACTGGACAGAATCCAAAACGCTGTACATTCCCGACATTTATCATACTGTATTGCACATTTTCATTGTACTTGCGCTTATTACCGCCATCTTATATGTACGGTCGCGCAAGAATTCAGGGCGCACATAACTAAAAATAAATATCTCAAGTTTAATAAAGGCCGCCCGTGAGGGCGACCGAATTGCGGATAAATCCAACGTGGAGCCACGATCGGGGCTTGAACCCGAGACCTCATCCTTACCATGGATGCGCTCTACCAGCTGAGCTATCGCGGCACATACCACTACACTTCGCAACATACCCGCGGAGCATAGCACTTCAAAATTATACCAAACTCCACAGCCCCTGCCTAGTGCGCCAGTTATTTTCGGCGGGGAGCTCTAGCAGATTTAGCTTCGGGTTTTGGCAATCTCGGCGAAACGATAGAGTCAAGCAGCAGCCACATGACAGCATTTGCAATGTGCACGCCCGCTAGACCTACGGCAGCAAACATCAGCACTCGGCTGACATCCGCATTGACTAGCACAAACATGCCCGCAACAGCAGACAGTAGTACGGCTACTGTTATGTACGCCCGCTGCAATTTCGTGCGTTGATTTCTGTCGCCGTTCCACTCGGCAGCAAATTGCCGCAAAAACTCTCTCATATTTTAATTATAGCATAACTTTACGTAAAAAGCAATCAAGCATATTTATACAAAAGCAAAAAATCTCCTCAGGCGCGGAGATAAGAAACAAAACATGGTACCGGAGGTAGGACTCGAACCTACGAAGCTAAAAAGCGGGAGATTTACAGTCTCCTGTCATTGCCACTAGACGACTCCGGCGTGACGATGAATAACGCAAGCTTGATCATAAATATGAAAACTTGCCTAATATGGAGCCGCTTCAGGGATTCGAACCCGGGACCCCCTCTTTACAAAAGAGGTGCTCTAACCAGCTGAGCTAAAGCGGCGCATTAGTTCAAATAGATGACAAACAATCTAAACTATTCAAAAAATTAGAAAGGTACTAGCTTACGCTCAAGATATAGTGTAGCGTATTTGTGCGGCGAGAGCAAGCCCTTTACATCGCAACGCGGCGAGGCTGCTTGATGCGCGCGGCGGGCGGATTCTTGCTGTTGATTCGCGTGCGCAACGCGCCAGCTTTTTCGTGCTCGCCATTACGTTCGTAGGCGTCTGCTAAAATATTGTAGCTTTGCACGCTTGGTTCTAGCTCAATCGCGCGCTCTAGGTGCTCAAACATTCGCTTTGGATGGTCAAGTTTTTCCTGCACCTTTGCATACGCAATATGGCGCGAAGCGACCGTTTCTTCCATCGCGAGCGCCTGTTCAAACGCCAGCGCTGCTTTTTCGTAATTTTCAGTTTCATAATAAATCAGACCGACGTTATGCAAGCTTGACGCGCTCGGCTCTAAGCTCTGTGCAATTTCAAAGCATTCAATCGCATCGCCGTACGCTTGCTGCTTAGCGTATAAAATACCGAGCCGGTTGTAGGCAGTGGCATTACGCTCGTCAATACGCAAAATGGTTAACAAGGCTTTTTCGGCGCGCAAATACCGCTGTGACTTCAATGATTCCTGAGCAATCTCCCATAATTTATCAAGTTTCGCCGACAGCCTCTGCGGTAAATCCCGCGTCGCCTCATTTGGCGACTGCGTATACCACAGAGTAAAAATCCCAACCGCAACGACAAACAATAGTCCAAACATGTTGCCGTTATTATACCATTAACTGCGTCAGGGCGACAAGTTGCAGACGTACGTTTCCGTTGGCGGCAATTCGCTCGTATGTGTCGGCGATATGCTCGCTTTTATGGATAAGGCTGTGCGACGGATTGCGATGCAATGTATGCGTAATGATCGCGAGACAGTACGATAGCAACTGCTGTGCCGCCTGCCGGTCGGTGTAGCGCATAGCGATTACAGAGCGTTGGTAGTTTGATCCGCGAATAAACTGCTGCGCGTCGCGCACGATATTACCAATCTTCTCTAAATTCACCGGTTCGCGCGCGAGCCGCGTAAGTGCAGCGGGTTTTCCGGATGCTAAAAACAAAAGCTGCTGCTTGATACGCGAGTCATCGACGCTAAGTTGTTTAAGCAGCTGGCGCGTTTGGCGCAACGAAATCGGTCTAATGCTAAATCGTTCTACGCGCGACAAAATCGTAGTGAGCAGCAAATGCGGCTTGTGCGACGTTAGAATAAAGTGAATGTGCGGTGTTGGCTCTTCAAGCAATTTCAAAAATGCATTCTGCGCCCGGTGATTCATACGGTCGGCATCATCAATGATAAAAATCGTTCGCGTAGCAGCTCGCCCCCTTGCCTGCTGGCGCAGCTGGCGAATCGCATCAAGCTTAATTGAGCCCGCAGAAGCAACGGCGCCATCTTTATCGGTCGGCTGAATTATCGCGGCAATATTTGCACCAGCGGCATACTTTGCAGCAGTGAGCAGCCCAGCGCCGTCAGCGCCAGTTAGTAGTATCGACTGCGGCAAATCGGTAGCGAGCGCGTCAAGCTGCCGTTTCGTTGTGCCTTCAAATAGCAAGGTCGACATCATTCGCCTCTGGGAATAACTCAATGAACTCGCGCGGAACCGGCGCGGTGAATGTGCGGCGGTCGCCTGGCGCGATGGTGATCTCAAGAGAATACGCATGCAAAAATAGCCGCGTCGCTGGCGCGCCGTACACGCAGTCGCCAGTGATCGGCACGCCGACATGCCGCAAATGCACACGCAGCTGATGGGTGCGTCCAGTAAGTGGGCGAAGCAAAACGAAGCTTTTGCCGCCGCGGTGCGCGAGCGCCTTATATATCGTTTGCGCCGGCTTGCCATTTACGTCTGGACGCCAGATACTCGGAGTAGCAGGATTGCGGCCAAGCGGAATGTCAATCTTTGCATGCGGCTGCTTCAGTATGCCATCCACGATCGCTAGGTAATATTTTTTCGTTTTACGTTCGGCAAATTGTTTTTTAAGCCGCACTGCCGCTTCCGGTGTCCGCGCGCCGATTAGTACGCCGCTCGTGTCGCGGTCAAGCCGGTGGACGATACCTGGGCGATTCGTATTCAGCCCAACAGTCGTATAGCGCCGAAAAAAGTCAGCGGCCGTGAATTCGTCGTTCAGCGCGCCCTTACTGTGTGTCAAAATTCCTGCCGGCTTATTAATGACGATAACGTCATCGTTAATATACAAAATCGGAAGCGTTTGGCTATTGTAATCTGCCGCACTCGGTAGATTAATTTCAATCCGATCCGCTTCGGTGACTTCTTGCTTCGGGCTTTTGGCGGGCGAATTATTGACAAAAATATTACCAGATTTGATATATTTCTGCCATACACTACGGCTATATTCAGGATGGCGCTCAGCGAGCACGACGTCAAGGCGACGTTTACGGCTTGTGAGCTGAAACAGATATACGTCTTTACCTTTGAACGGCAAACCGTAGGTTGTCAAGTCGCTCGTCGGATTTTCATAAAGCACCCCTTCGGCGTCGCTCTTTGCGGTAAATATCTGCTGCATGATATACGATTCGCGGTCTTCGGCCGTCTCGTCAAACAAAACAAAAAAGCGCTTGCGGTCAAATCGAAACGAGACGAGCCGGTTGATCGGGCTAGGATTCGTGACATTAATCTGATCAATATGGCGTGGCACATTATCTTCAGTTGCCACATCAAACCGGCGCAAAATCGCTAATAGGTCGCTTGCGGTGACTTTCATTAGCGCCTCAATCCGATGGCTTTTTGCACGCGCAAAAGTGTTTGGTTGGCAGTTTGGTTGGCGGTAATCTCGGATGATTCAAGTTTACGCAAAATAGTATCGTCGTCGACCTGCGCCAAACGTGCTTGAAAGCTTGCAAGAAATTCTGCCATCTCATCTGCAACAATCGTTTTGAACTTGCCGTAGCGCTCTAATCCGGTGAATTCGTCAATAGTCTGCTGCAATGAAACCGCACGGCCGTTTGCCTGGCGCACAAGCGTCAAAATTTCTAACAAATTGCTGATACCAGGCTGCGCCTCTTTATCGTAATGCACCCGCCCAAGCGAATCGGTTGCTGCCGACATGATTTTTTTACGCGCAGCATCCGGCGTATCGCTTAAGAAAATCACACCCTTGCCTGTTTCGTCCGATTTACTCATTTTTTTCGTAGGATTTTGCAAGTCTTTGATGCGCAAACCCTGGTCTTTACCAAAAAATTGATGTTGTTTTGCAACTGGTTCTGGCACGGTAAACAATTCGCCAAACTTATGATTCATACGCTCAGCAATATCACGCGTAATCTCCAAATGCTGCGTTTGGTCATCGCCGACCGGAACATACATGGCATTATAAAGCAAAATATCGCTCGCCATTAACACAGGATAGTCAAACAAGCCGACCGACACGCGATCATTTGACCTAGACCTATCTTTGAACTGTGTCATACGCTCCATCTCGCCGAAACCGACAAAATTATTAAGAATAATCGTCAATTCGCTATGCGCCGACACATGACTCTGACGATATAATTGAATCGCGTCGTTATCAAGCGGCAAACCGGCTGCGGTGTAGACGCGTGCATTGTTCATGATGCTATCAAACAGTTGGCTGTGGTCAATCGGCGTCGTAAAACTATGCAAATCGGGAATAAACAAATTAACAGTATACTCAGCCGAGCGGCGCCGCGCCATGTCAATAATCGGCAGTATCGCGCCAAAATAATTGCCGATGTGCAAGTCATTGTTAGCGCGAACGCCAGTGAGAATAACGGGTTTAGTCATAAGTAACTCCTATTATAACAGGTATTTTTATTAGAAAAATAATCGGCTCCAGTAGTGCTGCGCGGCAACCTGATTAACCGCTGAACAATAAAACCAAAAAAGCCAAGCCCGCCGATTGTGTGGTGGGCTGATCAGTAATTTTTAGAAATTATCTACAAAACACAGAGCAAACCGCCACAGAACGTGCCGGTGCGCCAAGCGAATGTACTTTGTGATAATACCATGCGCCTATTATATCATAATTACGAAAAAACCACTCCTGCCTGCGGGGGTGGTTTTTCGTAAGTTCGCCAAGCAGAGCAGCGCGGAAAGACTTTAGCGCTTTGAGTACTGCTCGCGCTTGCGGGCGCTGCGCAAACCGTATTTTTTGCGCTCCTTTTCGCGCGGGTCGCGCTTCATGAAACCGGCTTTTTTCAGCGGAGCACGCAAGTCTGGCGCGCTGACGGTAATCGCTTTAGCAATTGCCTGCTTGATTGCGTCAACCTGCCCGCTTAGGCCGCCGCCTTTTACGAGCACGCTGACATCAAATTCCTTTTGCTTGCCAACGAGCGCAAGCGGATCGGTGATTTCAGCGAGTAACGTTTTATTATCCGATAAGTAATCGCTGGCAGATTTGCCGTTAATCGTCACCTTGCCTTTGCCGGCGGTTAGGCGGGCGCGCGCTGTTGCGCTTTTGCGCCGGCCTAGCCCATAGTCGTATGGTGCAGTGTTCGTAGCCATTAGTTAACCTCTACTTTCTCTGGTTTTTGTGCAGCGTGCGTGTGCTCGCTTCCAGCAAAAATCTTCAGGCGAGCCAAGCGGCCTGCCGCGAGCTTATTTTTCGGCAGCATGCCTTTAACCGCAAGTTCAATGATGTTTTCCGGACTCTTTTCACGCAACTCTTTAAGCTGCGCTTCTTTAAGCCCGCCCGGAAATCCGCTGTGGCGGTAGTACATTTTGTCGGTTTCTTTATCGCCTGTTACCGGTACTTCAGCGGCATTAATGACAACGACATAGTCGCCACCATCGACATGCGGCGTGTAGGTGGGCTTGTATTTACCAATTAGATACTTAGCGATTTCGGTCGACAAGCGTCCAAGCGTTGCGTCTTTAGCGTCGATCAAAATCCAACGCCGGCTGACATCAGCTGGTTTTTGACTGTAGGTGCGATCTACCATTACTTCGCCTCCTTCTCTGGTTTCGGCATGTCTTTCAGCTCGTCGACAAACTCAATAACCGCCATTTGAGCACCATCGCCCACGCGTAAACGCGTGCGCTCAACGCGAACATGACCACTAGTGCGGCCAGTTAGCTGCGGTGCAATTTGATCAACCAATTTAACGGCGGCAATCTGCGTGCTGAGCCCGGCAATAACCGCGCGGCGGTTTGCAAGGTCGCCTTTTTTCGCCTTGGTAATTAACTTTTCAATATAGCGCACGAGCTCTTTGGCTTTTGGCAGTGTCGTTTCGATCCGCTCCTCCATCACCAAGCTCGTCGCTAGACCTTTCAGAAGCGCTCTACGCCGATCGCGTTCGCGACCAAACTTGCGCCCTTTATATCCGTGTCGATGCATTTAGAGCTCCAATTCTGCTAATTTATCTTTAACTTCGTCAAGCGCTTTACTGCCGAACCCTCTGAGTTCGCGCAGATCTTGCTCGCTGAGCGTGACTAAGTCACGAACCGTGCGGATGCCATTGTTAGTAAGCGCGTTTACCGTACGAGCACTCAAACCTAGATCTTCAATTGACCGATCAAGCTCGTCTACGTCGTCTTTAGCCTCAGTGCCAAGCGCCGGTGCGGCTTCAACTTTCGTACTGCCCGCCAGCGCGCTATATTGGTTTACTAAAATCGCGGCAGCTTCCTCGAACGCTTCGCGCGGCGTGAGCGAACCGTCGGTTTCGATCGTAAGTTCCAGTTTGTCAAGGTTCGTCTCTTGACCAACGCGGGTCGGATCAACTTTAAACCGCACGCGTGTCACCGGGCTAAACATTGCGTCGACAGCGATCATATCGCTATGCAAACGTTTTTCGCTTGATTCTTCAATCGTTTGGTAACCGCGCCCGGATTCAGCCACGAGATCGAAAACGGTCGTTCGGCTGTCATCGTCAACGGTGCAGATGACATGATCTGGATTCATTACCTCAACATCAGCGTTCGCTTGAATATCAGCGGCAGTGATTTCTCCCGCGCCATGTTTTTCGATACGCAGCTCAATAGGCTCGTCGGTCGCAATACGGAAATTCACGCCTTTGAGGTTTAGCATAATGTCGACGACGTCTTCTTTGATACCCGGAACGGTCGTAAACTCGTGTGTTGCGCCCTCAATACGGAATGCCACGACGGCACCGCCGCGAATACTCGAAAGTAGCACGCGGCGCAAGCTATTACCAAGCGTGTTGCCGTAATTGACATGCAGAGGCTCAACAATAAACGTACTCGAAAACTCGCTATTATCAATAATCTGAGCAAGTGCTGGATTGTGAATTACTTTAGACATTTTATATCTCCTTACCCTTTTTAGCGTGAGTAGTACTCAACAATTAGCTGCTCATTAATATCCGCTTCGGCTTCCTCGCGCTTCGGCGCTCCAGTGATTTCAATCTTCAGTTTTTTAACATCACCCGTCAACCAGCTGAGCGGCACTTGCGACGTATTGCTGTAGACATCATTTATGTTCGTGAAGTAGCCCGATTTGACGCTCTTTGGACGAACGGTAATGATATCGCCGGCTTTAACGCGAATTGACGGAATATCAACACGGCGACCATTGAGCTCAAAATGCCCGTGGCTCACGAGCTGACGCGCTTGGCGACGGCTCGTTGCGAAACCAGCGCGATATACAGCATTATCTAAACGTAACTCCAGGAATTTCAGTAGGTTTTCACCAGTGAGTCCCGGCTTGCGAACCGCTTCGTTCATCAACTTTGCGAATTGCTTTTCAAGCAAACCATACATGCGGCGCACTTTCTGCTTTTCACGCAGCTGCGTAGCGTACATGCTCTGCTTGCCTTGGCGTCCATGAGCGTGCTCGCCCGGAATACCACTTTTACGCGCAAGAATCTTATGCGCTTTCGGGTGAAGCGCAACGCCTTCGCGGCGGCTTTGCTTCACTATTGGGCTTCTATCTCGCGCCATTACGCCCTCCTTGCCTTTCGCGGACGGACACCGCCGTGCGGAACGCCGGTCACGTCTTTTATGCTATTAACTGTGATATCAAACGTACTGAGTGCACGAATCGCCGCATCGCGACCCAAACCAACGCCTTTGACGAAGACATCGACCGTGCGCAAGCCGTAGCCGCTCTTGGCTGCTTCAGCCGCTTTTTCGGCAGCGATTTGCGCAGCATAAGCGGTACCTTTTTTACTGCCGCGGAAACCGCACGCGCCAGCGCTTGACGCAGTAAGCGCATTGCCCTTACCATCTGCAAATGTCACAATTGTATTGTTAAATGTTGCTTGTACATGCAGCTGACCGTTCGGAACAGATCGGCGCTGCTTTTTCTTTGAAGATTTTGCTTCTGCCATAATCTAATCCTTTCTCATCAAGTCTTGCTTGCTGCTTTTGGTTGTGCGCCGCCCACGGCGATTGCCTTACCCTTACGAGTCCGTGCATTCGTACGAGTACGCTGACCGCGAGTCGGAAGACCAGCCTTGTGGCGCAAGCCGCGGTAGGCATTAATGTCTTTCAGACGCTTAATATTATTTGTCACCAGGCGCTGCAGATCGCCTTCGGTCACATAATCATTGTCGATAATGTCGCGAAGTTTCTGCTCTTCAGCCTCGGTGAGATCTTTCACCCGAGTGGTCGGCTCAATCTTTGCCGCCGCAAGGATGTCTCGTGCAAACTTCGGTCCGATCCCGTAAATATACGTGAGCGACACCTGCACTTGCTTATCGTCGGGGATAACAACCCCAGCAATTCGAGCCATACTTAACCCTGCCTTTGCTTATTCTTAGGTTTTTTCTTGTTGATGACACGGAGACGACCTTTGCGCCGAACCAGCTGATCATCAGGGCTGATTTTTTTGACACTCGCACGAACTTTCATGAGCGTACAAACTCCTTCAGGAAAAACCCTGCGTTAATGAAATCCGATGATATCAGGTCGGATTTCGGTTATTAATCACGTGCGCGGAATACGATTCTACCCTTGGTGAGATCATACGGGGTTAACTCGACTTCCACGGTATCGCCTGGGACTAAGCGGATGTAGTGCTTGCGCATTTTGCCGCTAATGTGAGCGATAATACTTAGGCCGTTCTCCAACTCTACTTTGAATTGCGTATTAGGCAGTGCTTCCACTACCTTACCGCGCAATTTAATAACTTCCTTGGAACTCGCCATAGATATACAGCTCACTATTATAGCGTAGGTTATAACAAAAGTAAATAGGTTGCGAGAGGAATCGCCTGTATCGCGTCGATTCGCGTGCATATACCCGCCCGGTACAGTAAGAGGCTACTACGCTTTGGCGCGGCGAAATTTGCTGAATTTCAATTTCGGCAAGCGGCGCTTTTTTGTATTGCTGCCGCCGAGTTCGTCGATATCAAAGTCGTCATACGTCACCATCAATGCCCGCGAGTTGACCTGGCGCAATGTTTCAAGCCCAACCGTCACGACGATAAGCAGCCCTGTGCCGCCGATTGATAAATTCGAGATATTCAGCCCAAGCTGCGCGAAAATGTAGTCCATAATAAACGGCATAATCGCGATAATACCCAGCGCAATTGAGCCGAACAGCACTAAGCGGTTGACGGTCGTACTCAAATATTTCTCAGTCGTCGCACCAGGACGCACACCCGCGATAAAGCCACCTTGCTTCTGCAAGTTTTCAGCGATTTCATTTGCATTAAACACGATACCGGTATAGAAATAAGTGAACGCAATGACGAGCAAAAAGTATAACACCGGATAAATCATCACCGTCCAGTCGCCATTAGCAAAGTTTTTAGCAGTCGGCGATTGAAACCACTTAACCAGGTTATTCGCGACAGCCGCATTAGCACCCGGCATCACTTTCATGACTTGCCCGACAAACGCCGGCAAACTGAGGAATGCAACGGCGAAAATAACCGGAATCACGCCCGCAGCGATAAGCTTGACAGGTAAAATGCTCTTGACTCCGCCATAACTCGTGTTGCCCGCCACACGCTTGGCATAATTGATAGTAATGACGCGCTGTGCTTCGTTAATTTTCACGAGCATATACAACAGAAGCAGCCCGATAATGCCAATCGCCAGGACGAGCCAAAATGTCGTCGGGTCTACCGGCACATTAAACCAACCAAACACGCTAAGTTGTCCTTTTGCCGTCGAGAATAACGAGCTAATCAGCGTACCAAATGTTGTCGGCAACTGGCTGATGATGCCGGCAAAAATTACAAGCGAAATACCGTTTCCGATGCCCTGCTCTGTCATTAATTCGCCAAGCCACATCAAAAGCACCGAGCCGGCGGTCATCGACGTGACAGCGATTACCCATTGCCACGGCGTGGACTGCGCGCTGCCGGTGGTCGATCCAGCGAGTACTGATTGCTGCAGAATGTACACGAACGCAATCGATTGAACAATAGCCAGCGGCACCGTCACGATACGCGTCCATTGCTGGATCTTACGCCGCCCAGACTCGCCATCTTTGTGTAGCTCCTCAAGTTTCGGAATCGCTTTCGTTAGCAGCTGCGTAATAATACTCGCAGTGATAAACGGACTCATGCCGACGAGTACAATTGAAATTTGGCTCAGCGCACCGCCGCTCATTAGATTCAAAAAGCCGCCAAAGTCGCTGCTGCTCACTACGCCTTCAATAATACTTTTTAGTTCCGTCGGATTCGCAAGCGGCACCGGCACATGCGCCAAAAACCGAAACGCGACAATCAAGCCAAACACAATCCCCAGGCGCTTTTGCATATCTCGGTTTTTGAGCGAGCGGACAATAATTCTCCAATTCATACTACAACCCTCTGTCTCTACAATAAATAACTCTCCATAGTATACACGATAGCGCGTAGGATTGCTAGATAGCGTGCGCAACGCGAGCGGCATTGTCGACATATTGATTTCAGCAGGCGACATCCATATCCATATCGCAGTTGCGGACACGACGTGCCATGACGATTTTTTGCTGCTGCGTGATTATTTGCGCACCCACCCTGAAGAAACTAAAGCATACGCCGCAGCAAAATATGCAATCGTACGCGATATGAACGGCGACCGTAGCCAGTATAAATTGCGTAAGAGTAAATACGTTGCTGAACTGCTTGGGCGAGCGCGGCGCTGGAAATATAATCATGATTAACAAAAGCGCCCCCGAGAATACCAGGAGCGCTTCCGCGTATCGACAAACGGACTATCGCTATTTTGCTTCGTCTTCCGCCTCAGCTTCTTTGGCTGATTTTTGCAGCGGCGCGGCAACTTTTTCAAACGATCCGCCGGCTTTTTCAAGCGCTGCGATTACGCTCTTTGATGCACCCTGTGTCTTCAGCGTAATTCTTGCGGTTAATTCGCCGCGCGAAATTACTTTCACGGTGTAGAACGGCGTCATAATTAAGTCCGCTTCATACAATGCGAAGTTGTCAACTTCGCCCTTCAGCCCATTCAGGCGATCTGAGTACACGACTTGCGCCGGCGCGCGCAAACTCTTAAATCCGCGCGCTTTTGGTACGGCGCTCACGATGCCATTCTGCCCGCCCTGAAACATCGCGCGAAGCTTCTTGCCGGTGCGAGCGTTTTGGCCTTTCGTGCCGCGGCCAGCAGTTTTACCGCCGCCTGCCGAAATACCACGTCCGACGCGCTTGCGGCTCTTATGACTGTTAACTTGGAGTTCGTTGTATTTCGTCATACTATTTCTCCTCTCCAGCTTTCGCTTTTGCGCCCGCTTTGACGCCGAGCCACTGCTCACGCGGCACCAGGCTGTTGAGCGCTTCAATCGTCGCGTAAGCGATATTCACTTTATTTGTGCTGCCAAGCGACTTTGAAAGCAAGTTGCGAATACCCGTAACACCGATAATAGCGCGCACCACGCCGCCGGCAATAATACCCGTGCCAGGCGCTGCCGGTTTAATTAGTACGCGGGCGCCGCTCAATTTGACTTCCATGTCGTGCGGAATCGTCTCGTTCGCGACTGGAATCGTAATCAAGTGCTTCTTGGCGACATCCGTTGCTTTTGCAATTGCCGCCTGCACGTCTGCACCCTTAGCAACGCCGACGCCGACTTTATTTTTGTGATTACCTACGACAACGAGCGCCTTGAATCGGAAACGACGACCGCCTTTCACGACGCGCGCCACGCGGTCAATATTGATTACCACTTCCTCAAATTCTTTCGGCGCGTCATCGCGCCTGTTGCGCCGGTCATCGCGGCGACCACCTCGACTCTGCCGGCCGCCGCGCGAAGCGCGTCCGCGGTCAGCGCGAGGCGTGGCTTGTTCTGCAGCTTGTTCTGCCATTTAGAACTCCAATCCTTCCTTGCGTGCAGCCTCAGCAAGCGCCTGCAGACGACCAGCGTACTGGCGCCCGTTGCGGTCGAAGACGACTGCGTTAATCTTAATTTTCTTAGCTTTTTTCGCAATATCCGTTCCGATAGCTGTACATTTTTCAGTCATCGTGCCTGATATTTTCGTACCGACCGTCGTGGCAGCAGCAAGCGTCGTGCCAGCCACATCGTCAATCAGCTGTGCCGATACATGCATATTGCTAATCGTCACGCTCAAACGCGGGCGCTCCGCCGTGCCAGTGACTTTTGCGCGCACACGCGCCTTACGCAAGCTTCGGTTCAACAGTTTCTTTGCAAGATTACTCATTATTTCTTACCAGCCTTTCCTGCTTTGCGCAAAATTTGCTCGCCGAGGTACATAATTCCCTTACCCTTGTACGGCTCCGGCTTCTTAAGCGCGCGGATCTCTGCCGCCGTTTGCCCGACTTTCTGCTTATCAATACCGCTGACGACGATTACCATCTTTTCGTTGGATACGTTCACGCCTTCGGGCGCTTTATATTTGACTTCGTGGCTGAAACCAAGGCTCATTGTCAGCTCGTTGTTGCTAGACGATACGCGAAAACCGACGCCTTTTACTTCTAAACGCCGCTCGTAACCCTGGGTTACACCCACGACCATGTTATTGATCAATGCCCGCATCAACCCATGTTGAGCGCGCGCCTGTCTCGACTCATCTTTGGGATGAACCGTGACTTGTCCGTCTTCGACTTTCACATCAACAGCTGGCGTAATGAACTGGACGAGCTTGCCCTTTGGGCCTTCGACCGTTACATCGCCAGAGTCAACCGTGATTGTCACACCGGCCGGAATAACCACCGGCAGTTTTCCGATTCGACTCAGACTCATGTCTCACCTTTCGTTAGATTTTAAGTAGCTTGGCTATTGTAGCATATCCGTACGTGCGCCGCAAGTGCGCTTGAGGCGTGAAAAGTGCCCAGGGATTATACGCCCCCTGGGCTTTGGCGTTGACCGATTTTAGAGGCTGCTTCTGTCGCCACCTGGTAACATATAAATTAGCCCAGTGAACTCGGTATCAGTAAGGCACACCGTGCCAACTATCGCCTCGTTGATAACCATCCTGGCAATGGCAGCAATAGCTTCCTTTGTAACAGGGGGTACGTCGGAAACAACAACCATTTCGGTTGTTGTAGTAGTTGCACGAGAATAGCGCATGGAGCATCACCTTTTTCTCAAAAAACATCGCTACCGGTCAGCAGCAATAAACTTAATTATATCACTCAACCGCTCCATATGCAAAGTATCTAGCTGCTCTATAGGTTGATTGCTATTAAGAGTATCTTTTCTTCCAGACGACATGCCGACATGCGACGTAGCACTACTAGGGTATGTTGAAGCACTTGCTCCCGGTGATCGAGAATGGCGCGGCAATGACGATGTAAAATGGAAAACGTAAACAATCAACGGGCAAGAAGTTGCGTTTATTGGCGTGGCATTTAGTTATTGGGGTAATATTATTTATTCTGTTATTGAAGCGCTCTCGAGATATTGCTCAACAGTCATTTATGCCGGTAGGCTCGGCTCGCTTACGCCATCAGACACTCCAAATGCGACGATTGCTACTGGCGACTCTTCGTACGTTGACGGTTCGTTGGTAACATGGAACAATCTTTTCAAAAACTCTCCGTTGGCGGTTGAAGGTGCACACTACACACTTCCGTCCGTATTAGATGAAACCGCTGAATGGTACAGCGAAGTAAAAGATACGTATCGGTTTGTCGATCCCGAGATCGGCTGGGCGGCAAAGGCAGCGAAAGACTTTAGTCTATCGTTTAGCTACCTTCATCTAGTGACTGATAATTTATCCGGGTTGTTTAGCGAAAATCTAACAACTGAACGCGAGACTGCCGTACTTAAAAAACGCTTGCAATATGTAGGTATTATACGTGCAATTTTATACCATCGAATCGGTGCCGAGCAAACGGTATCGCTTTTTTCTGAGGTACTCAAAGCGCAACAGGCTCGCGTCGATAAAGGCTATATGGAACCGCTTGAACGCAATTGGAAAGCCTGTTTAGCGTTTGCCTATCATACACAAGAGGAAGCGTGGGAAGTTGTCCGGGAATTACCGCGACGCCAATGGAAAGAGCAGAAGGTGAACCCCGAGACGCTATTGTCTGAGATCGTTGATACGCAAATTCAATTGCTCACGACTCTGGCGTACGCCGGCTTTGACGAGCAGGACTTGATTAATGGCGTAATTACAAAGTTGAATGCACATCGCCCAGACTGGAAACCGTAGAATTTTGCTGTTGAATGACATGCTCCGCATACCGCAAGCCTGCTAGCTCCCGCGCTCTTTCAAAAATATGAACATACTCTTGCGACGTTGCGTTTTGAACTTTATTAATCCTCGTTGTACCTTGCTAGGTGGGACTCCACGACTCCTATGTATCTAATACTCCTTATTGTTGCCCCGACCTATTCTGCAATTTCTCGGCGTAATGCCTGTTCAAGCGTCTCGCCCGGCTCGACACATCCGCCAGGCAATTTATAATGATCGTACGCCGTTTCATATACCAGCGCAACTTCATTGTCGTCATCAAATAAAATCGCCCGCGCACCCGTGCGTACTGATTTCTCATGAGAAGTTTGTACTGTAGGTAGCCCTACGTCATCATCTGCTATCGTCGCTATAACTTGGTTAGAAATCATATTATCCTTTGTCCTTCTTGTTCTCAGATGTGTCACGCTAAATATTGTAAAGCCTCTACTTCAAAGAGCAGAGGCTTTACAATCTTTATAGCAACCAGCAAAGTAGTAAGCTTAATAAACTTTTAGTAACACCTCTCCACCAAGTTTCGCCTTAGCAGCTTCAGCGCCAGTCATTACACCTTTGCTCGTGCTGACAAGCACGATGCCGCGGCCTTGCTTTACCTTTGGAATGTCGCTTGCAGCAGTATAAACACGACGACCAGGTTTGGAAACACGTGTAATTTCCGTGATCGGACAGTTCTCACCATCTTTTGCGAGTTTTACGACGAGCGTACCGCGCGGCTTGCCGTCCTCAACTTTTACACCAGCCAAGTAGTGGTTCTTCACCAACTGCTCAGCAACAACTTTTTTCAGTTTACTGGTCGGTACGCGAATCTCCGTTTTGCCGACTAGCGCAGCGTTACGAATGCGGGTCAGGAGATCCGCGATCGGGTCAGTTGATTGTAGTGACATATCTTCGTTCTCCTTTCCTTACCAACTACTCTTTGTGACACCAGGAATGTTGCCTTTGCTTGCTTCTTCGCGGAATCGGATGCGGTTCATACCGAATCGGCGCATGTAGCCGCGCGGACGACCATCAAGCATATCGCGATTTTTGCGGCGCGACGGACTTGAGTTGCGCGGTAATTTCTGCAAAGCGTCGAGATCACCTTCCGCCTTTAGCGTAGCACGCTTTTCGCTAAATTTCTCAATCAGAGCCAGGCGTTTTTTATCGCGTGCGATCATTGATTTCTTCGCCATTATTTCGCCTCCTTTTCAAATGGTACGCCAAACTTTTCGAGTAGAGCGCGGCTTGCTTCTTTGCTACCGTTCTTGATAGCAAAAGTAACTTGCATGCCATGCACGAGCTGCGTTTCCTCAAACGTTAATTCCGGGAAGATACTTTGGTCAGTGATGCCAAGGTTATAGTTGCCTCCCTTGTCAAATTTACTACCGACGCCGTGAAAATCGCGTACGCGCGGCAAGCTTACGTTCACTAAGCGGTCAAGGAACTCGTACATGCGAGCACCACGCAATGTGACCATTACGCCAATTGGCGCGCCCATGCCTTTGCGAATTTTGAATGTTGCGATTGATTTTTTCGCAAGTCGTTCAACCGGCGCTTGTCCTGTTACGCGCGTCAATGTGTTCTTGACGGCGGCAAGCATACGCTTGTCGTCTTTACTTTTACCTGTTCCCACACTCACAACAATTTTCTCGAGCCGCGGAACTTGATTCACGTTGTCGAGCTTCAGTTCGGTCTGTAGTTCCTTTGTGTATGTATCATTATACAAGGCTTTCAGACGAGGAGTGTAAACGGCGGTTTGTTTCGTCTCTGCCATTAGTTAATCTCCTTATTCTTTAATTGGCGCGCCACGCGCGTCTTAGCGCCGTCGTTCACGGCGTAGCCGACGCGGCTAGTTTTGCCAGATTTCTCATCAACAACCAGCGCAAGCTTGGATAGATTCACTGGCTTATGGATATCCTTCTTGCCGCCACGCGGATTCAATTGATTCGGTTTAACATGGCGATGTCCTAGACCGACACCCTCAACGAGCGCCGTACCGTCCTTCGGGTTGACAGCGAGCACCTTGCCAGTCGTGCCTTTGTGTGCGCCGGAGATGATTTTGACCGTGTCATCTTTACGAATACGCTGAGCCATTATAGTACCTCCGGTGCTAAGCTGATAATTTTACCGTATCCCATGTCGCGTAGTTCGCGTGGCACAGGGCCGAATACGCGTGTTGCTTTTGGCGTTTTGTCGTCGTTAATGATAACCGCAGCATTGTCATCGAAGCAAATCGTGCTGCCGTCCTTGCGGCGAATCTGATCGCGCGTGCGTACGACGACCGCTTTCACGACAGACTTCCTCTTGACGTTGCCGGTCGGGCTGGCGTCTTTCACGCTTGCGACGATGATATCGCCGACACGTGCGTAACGGCGGCGCGTTCCGCCCAAGACCTTAATGCACAAAATTGATTTCGCCCCGCTGTTATCAGCAACATGCAGACGAGTTTCTTGCTGGATCATTCTTTATCCTCCTCGCTGTCGTGGTCGTGGTCAACTTTGTCGCTAACTTCAGCGTTTACTTCTTCTTTCAACTCAACGCTTCCAACTGAGCGCTTCTCAATACGATCAAGTGTGAAGCTCTTACGCTTCGAGATGGGTCGAGTTTCGACAATCCGCACCGTGTCACCCTTACGAGCATCGTTATTCTCGTCGTGCGCCGCATATTTACGAGTCACAGTGTACTGCTTCTTGTAAATCGGATGCGTCTCGCGCGAGATAACGGCGACGGTGATGGTTTTGTCGGCGACGTCGGATATCACGACCCCAGTCAGTGTCTTCGCCATTACTGTTCCTCCTTTAATTCTGCGGCATGAATCGCGGTATGCAAGCGCGCGATTTCTTTGCGAATTTGTCCAAGTACGCGCGGGTTGACTAATTCGCCAGCTTTATGTGAGCGGCGAGAATCGTTTAAATCCTGCTGCTTAGTTGCGAGCTCAGCACGCAGCTCGTCAATCGTTTTCACGACATCGGCTTTTTTAGCAGTTTTTTTCGTATCTGCCATATTACACCTCCTCTCGCTTTACGAATCGGACACGAACAGGCAATTTGTGTCCGGCGAGGCGCATCGCTTCGCGGGCAACTTCTTCGCTGACGCCCTTCATTTCAAACATAACTGTGCCAGTTTTGACCTTGGCGACGTAATACTCCGGATTGCCTTTGCCGCCGCCCATCTTTAGCCCGAGAGCTTTTTTGGTGACTGGCGTATGCGGGAAAATACGAATCCAGATTTTGCCGCCGCGTTTAACGTGGCGCGTCATTGCTTGGCGGGCGGCCTCAATCTGCCGGCTGGTGATGCGCTCGTTGTCGAGGCTCTGCAATCCGTAGTCGCCAAATGCGACGTAGTTGCCGCGCGTTGCGTTGCCGCGGTTTTTGCCAATTCGGACTTTGCGGTGAGCAACTTTTTTCGGTAATAACATTACTTCGTGCTCCTTTCGCCTTTGTAAATCCAAACTTTAATACCAATGATCCCCGTACCGTTTGGGCCAAACGCGCGCGCAGCGTAAAAATCGACGTCGGCGCGCAGCGTATGCAGCGGCACTGAACCTTCGATAAATTTCTCGCGGCGGCTCATCTCGGCGCCGTTCAAACGGCCGGCTACCTCAATGCGGATACCCTTCGCACCAGCATTACGGCTACCTTGAATTGCCATCTTAACTGCGCGGCGGAAATTCGCGCGGCGCTCCAACTGGTGTGCGATATTTTCAGCAACGAGCTTGGCGTTCAACTCCGGACGGCGAACTTCTTCAACATTGATACGAACCGGCAGGCTCACGACCTTTTCAATTACCTTTTTCAGCTCGTTAATGCCCGCACCGCCGCGGCCTATTACCACACCGGCTTTCGCTGTATGAATTGTGACTGTAACGAGATTAGCGCTGCGCTCAATTTCGACGTTCGCAATTGTCGGGCGCGATGCAAAACGCTTCTCAATTAGGTCGCGGATTTTACCGTCCTCCGCCAGCCAAACCGCAAAATCTTTCTTACTGGCGAACCAGCGCGAATTCCAGTTTTTGCTGGTTTGAAGGCGGAAGCTGATCGGGTTAACTTTCTGACCCATTATTTCTTCTCCTCCTTTGCTGCTTTTGGTTCAGCTTTCTTTGCTGGTTTTTTAATAACTTTCTCGACGCCTGAAACCTCAACGAGAATGTGGCTTGATTTTTTAGCGAACGGCAATGCGCGACCGCGGCTTGCCGGCTTATAGCGGCGCAAACGCGGACCAGCAGTAACGCTGAGCGTGCTAATCGTCAAACTTTTGGCGTCTAAATTATGATTGTTCGTCGCGTTAGCGGCAGCTGATTGGATCGCTTTTTTCACCGCAAGCGCAGCACGTTTCGGCGTGTGATCCAAAATCACTACCGCGTCGGCAACGGTACGACCGCGCACGAGTGCAGCCACCAGACTGACTTTGCGCGGCGTTTGGTCGATGCCGCGGATTTCAGCGCGAACAGTATAAACTTCTGCTTCAGCCATGGTTATTTCTCCTTGCCTCCGTGCTTACGGAACTTGCGGGTCGGCGAGAATTCGCCAAGCTTGTGGCCGACCATGTTTTCGCTAATCAGCACTGGCACGTGCACGCGCCCATTGTGTACCGCAAAAGTAAAACCAACCATCTCCGGCGTAATCGTGCTGCTGCGCGCCCATGTTTTGATAACGGTGCGATCGCCAATTTTCAGCGCCTTCACTTTTTTGGCAAGCTTCCAGTCGACGAATGGACCTTTTTTGAGTGATCGACTCATAGATTACCTCTTCCTCTTAGCTTCGTGACGACTGCGGACAATCATCTTGTTAGTTGATTTACGGCGGCGAGTCTTGAATCCAATCGCCGGTTTACCCCATGGCGTTTTCGGAACGCGGCCTGGACCAGTCTTGCCTTCACCGCCACCCATTGGGTGATCGGCTGGGTTCATCGCCTTACCATGCACGCTCGGACGCCAGCCCATACGGCGGCGGCGGCCAGCGCTGCCCAGCTTGACGTTCTGGTGCTGTACATTGCCGACGACGCCAAGCGACGCCTCGCATTCCAAACGGAAGCGCCGAACTTCACCAGACGGCATGCGTACCATCGCATAGTTGCCTTCTTTCGCCATGAGCTGTGCTTTTGTACCAGCTGAGCGAACCATTTGTGCGCCTTTGCCTGGGTTAATTTCGATCGCATAGATCTGCGAACCGACCGGAATATTTGCAAGCGGCAAGCGGTTGCTTGCTTCAACTGGTGCTTCGGCGCCAGTTTTAACTACTGCACCTTTTGTCATCTGCGTGTCGGCAAGAATGTAATGGTACAAACCATGCTGGTCTTTCACGCGGGCAATGCGCGCACTGCGACCTGGATCGTATTCAATTTCTTCCACCGTTAGCGTCATGCCAGCCGGCATGCGGTGATTCACCAAGCGGTAATGGCGCTTCACGCCGCCGCCGCGGTGGCGCACGGTAATCTTGCCGGTGTTATTACGTCCCGCGCGCTGCTTGCCAGCTTTTACCAGGCTTTTCAGCGGCTTGCGGGTTGTGATGTCGCTCAGATCCTGCGAAGTCATGCCGCGACGAGCCGGAGTGGTCGGGTTGTATGCTTTGATCGCCATTACTTCTCCTCCTTGACTTCTTCTTGTTCAAATACTTTGATTTTGCCTTCGCTGAGTGTAACGTAGGCTTTTTTGCTGTCCTGGCGCGAGGTTGTACCCGGGTAGCGGTTTTTGCCGCGGCTGTAGCGTATCGACTTGCCGTTTTGGACAAGCGTCGTTACTTTTGCGACTTTCGTGCCGTCGAATTGCGATTCAACGGCTGCTTTGATTTCGTTTTTGTTCGCGCTCATCGGCACATCAAATACGTAGGTACTCTGGCTAGTAACCAAGCGATACGCCTTTTCGCTCACGCGCGGAGTGACGAGTATCAACTTCATATTACTTGTCCTCCTTCGGATTAAGCCACGCATCAACCACCTTCACAGCGGCTGGCGTCATGATAATTTGATCGGCGTTTAGCACGTAATACACGCTGAGATACTGCGCGCGAACCAAGAGGGCACTCTGTAGATTATTCGTCGCGCGTATCAATTCCGGCGTTTTCTCGTCAACGACGAGCAGAACGCGGCGGTCGCGTTTGAATTTCTTGTCAGCAATGAACTTTGCGATTTCGGCGGTCTTGCCGGTCGTTTTAATATCGCTGACAGTAATTTTCTTCGCTTCATTCGCCAGCGTTAGCGCTTGGCGCATTGCCACGCGTTTGCTGGTTTTTGATAATTTTAGCTTGTAGTTTTCGTTGCCGC
Source organism: Candidatus Saccharimonadota bacterium (assembly GCA_905371715.1). Taxonomy (GTDB): domain Bacteria; phylum Patescibacteriota; class Saccharimonadia; order Saccharimonadales; family Saccharimonadaceae; genus Saccharimonas; species Saccharimonas epibionticum. The sequence goes on from CAJPLV010000003.1 coordinate 29,368, forward strand.
GCGGCCCGAAAACGATGCCGCCGTGGCGCCAAATCGGGTTGCGCGTACTGCCGAATCGGGCACGCCCGGTACCTTTTTGCTTCCACGGTTTTTTGCCGCCGCCACGCACTTCGCCGCGCGTTTTGGTGGTCGCACTTGCCTGGCGGTCGTTCGCGAGGAACGCGTCATACGCGAGCTTCAATAGCTCGTGGTTCGGCACATCAACCCCGAACACTTCCTTCGGCAAGGCTGCTTTTGCTGGCTTGGTTGATTCAGCCATTACTTAGCACCTCCTAGTTTAATTTTAATTAAGCCTTTTTTCGGACCTGGTACTGCACCTTTAACGCCAATCAAATTGTCGTCTGCCGAGATATATGCGACCTTTAGGTTTCTTACCGTTACCTGCTCTGCGCCCATATGACCCGGCATGCGCTTGCCCTTAAAAATTTTCTGTGGGTACATACTGCCGATTGAACCGACTTTACGTGTATTACCCTTGCCGCCGTGCGTTTTGCGGTGGCGTTTGAAGTTGTGGCGCTTAATCGTTCCAGCAAAACCTTTGCCTTTGCTGATACCGGTCGCGTCCACTATGTCGCCGAGCTCAAACTCCGCAACATTCCACGTATCGCCGACTTTTACCCCGCCCAGGTCGTCGACACGAAATTCCCGAATCTCTTTCGGGGTTACACTAGCTGGTTTCACATGACCAGCCACGGCCTTGCTCAGGTTCTTACCCTCACCATAGGCAACCTGGACTGCGTTATAGCCGTCGCGCTCGACAGACTTGACCTGAGTCACAGTCACAGGTCCGGCTTGAATCAGTGTCACTGGAGTCGTAACACCGTCTTCGCCGATGATTTGGGTCATACCAATCTTGGTACCGAGAAGTGCTTTCATTGCCCTCTTGCTCCCATTTAAAAGCCTCGGCGGCTGGCAGTATCCGGAAAGGACTTACCAATTCGCGCGAGTCAAGTTATTATTACGTAATAAATTACATCTACTAGCGTAGCATGTTATAGGGGGCTAAGTCAAGAGGCTTTCTCTACAAGCAGCACGCTAAAAACCAAGTTAAATGACGATTCCCGCCGGCAAAAAATAACTCACAATTGCGATAATCAGCAGCGTTGCGTACCAAATCTTGCGGTTCATCGGCGATGTTTCCAGCCAATGCACGAGCAGCACGCCTACCGCCAACCCGACCGGCAGCGCATTGACCATCACCGCGCCCGCGCTGGCTGGCGTACGGAATTTCAGCCACAACGTGCCCAGTATCGCTAAGATCACCAACTTTAACAGATACGAACTGTCCGGTTCTTGCAATTTTTCGTTGCCGCGGCGGCTAAATATGCGGTTGCGCGCGTAGGTGCGCTGTTTGTGTTTGCGTGACATATCATCAGTATAGCATATGCGGCATGGCTATCGACTGATTTGCCGCCGGCTCGGGTAAAAATTATCGTAAATATATCATGGAGCGCATATTTTCCCTACAAAAATAGCCCCGCGTTTGACGGGGCTATTTTTGAGATAGAACGCCTAAATTACATGCGGATCTCTGCGTCGACGCCGGCCGGCAGCGACAAGTTCTGCAAGTTATCAATCGTTTTCGGACTGGCGTTTGAGATGTCGATCAGGCGCTTGTGCACGCGCATTTCAAACGCTTCGCCGCCCGTTTTGTACACGTGCGGGCTCTTTACCACCGTGTAGGTGCTGCGGCGCGTCGGCAGCGGCACAGGACCAGCGACAGCCGCACCGGTGCGGATCGCTGTATCGACGATTTGCTTCGCCGACTGGTCGATAAGTTTGTGGTCGTATGCCTTGAGGCGGATGCGGATCTTCAGACCCTGGTTGTTGGCGTCTGCCATAATTACTCCTTTGCTCCCGCGTAACCTCGGCTCGAATCGGTTTTGTTAGCGTCTGGCCGAGTTATCGCAGAGCGATTTATGATTTACTGGTCAATCATACCACAAAATATATCACTGCGCAATCAGCTAAAAATATCAGGGTACAGCCGGTATGCCACAAGACGGCAATTGCGTCAACCAAAATACCCCGCCTACACAAGCGGGGTATTGTTGCAAAAGCAGCGATCAGCTACTTGATGATGTTGGTGACGACACCAGCACCGACGGTGCGGCCGCCTTCGCGGATCGCGAAGTCTTGACCTTTGTCCATCGCAATCGGTGCGAGCAGTTTGACCTTAAATGTCACCTGGTCGCCAGGCATGACCATCTCTTTGTCGGCCGGCAGCTCGACTTCGCCTGTTACGTCCGTTGTACGGAAGTAGAACTGCGGTTTGTAGCCCTTGCTAAACGGTGTGTGGCGTCCGCCCTCTTCTTTCTTCAAGATATACACCTCAGCTTCGAATTCGGTGTGTGGCGTCAGCGTGCCTGGTTTCACGATCACCTGGCCGCGCTCAATTTGCTCGCGCTCAATACCGCGCAACAGCAGTCCAGCATTGTCGCCAGCCTGGCCTTGGTCAAGCGTCTTTTTGAACGCCTCGATACCAGTGACGACCGAGCTTTGCGTCGGTTTCAAACCAACGATCTCTACTGGGTCGTTAATCTTTACGACACCCTGCTCAATACGCCCTGTCGCGACTGTACCGCGACCCTTGATTGAGAAGACGTCTTCAATCGGCATCAAGAACGGCTTATCCAGATCGCGCTTCGGCAATTCAAAGTAGTCGTCCATCGCTTTGACCAATTCCATGATTGCATCTTCGGCCTCTTTGTCGCCCTCAAGCGCTTTAGTTGCCGAACCCTTGATGATCGGCGCATTGTCGCCATCGTAGCCGTTCTTGGTGAGCAGTTCGCGAACGTCCATTTCAACCAACTCGACCAATTCCGGGTCTGCCAAGTCCATCTTGTTCAGGAAGACGACAATCTTCGGCACACCCACTTGGTGAGCTAGCAGCACGTGCTCGCGCGTTTGCGGCAGCGGGCCGTCGTTGGCGGCGACCACAAGGATCGCACCGTCGATCTGCGCGGCACCGGTGATCATGTTCTTGACGTAGTCGGCGTGGCCCGGCATGTCGACGTGGGCGTAGTGGCGCTTCTCGCTCTCATACTCTTGGTGCGAAGTCGCGATAGTGATACCGCGCGCTTTTTCTTCAGGCGCGTTGTCGATGTCAGCGTAATCGCGCGCTTTGTTCACGTCGCTGGGAAGACGCTTCGCGAGCACATGAGTGATCGCAGCGGTCAAAGTCGTTTTACCGTGGTCGACGTGACCCATGGTACCGACATTGATGTGAGGCTTTGAACGGTCAAAGTCTGCCATAAAGGTATTTCTCCTAACTTAATATTGATGATATTCACGACGCGAGCTGCCGCCGAGATACTAAAGCACCTCAGACAAAACACGTCGCGCGTTACCTATAATTATAGTGGAAGACGGCGATTATGTAAACACTGCTGGTTTGTCTTACTGCAGCCTATCTCTTAATATATTTTGTTGAACGACCACTACCTACTTGCCTTATCTTTTCATTGTCCTGTAGTTCTTTTAAAGCTCGTTCTATTGTCCTTTGTGATATATCCGGACAAATAATCATAATATCTTTTTTGGAAAGTGGCTCTAATGATTTTTAAATAACAGAAAATACTCTTTCCGGTGAAGTTAATTTTTCTTTTCCAATAAGATTAAATCTGTCATCACATTCTTTATATGCCTTTAGTAAAATTACAAGCATATACTTTACAAACGGAAGTTCATTATTCTCTCCAGTATGCCACTTTTCACTGGAGTTCTGTAATTCTTCATAATAAGAATTTTTACTTTCTTCAATGAGCATCTCTATACTGATATACCTTCCAACGAAGTAACCGAACTTATAAAGTAAAAGAAGCGTCAGTATCCTACTCATTCTTCCATTACCATATACTGCTCATTATTTGAGCAAACGAGTCCAGTACTCTTATGCATCCCTGGGATTCATTTACAAGAGGCCTGCAGCATTCCGTCTATGCGCTGTGTTCCATCCGAAAACTTCGGGAGTACAGTAATAGCCGGAATGTTCTGAGCGGCATATGAGCAGCGTGAACCAAAATGAGCTGTTTAGAAACAATTAAAGATCAATCTAATCTTTTCTGTCGCTTGGGCTCACGTATCTCGGCATTTCTGGAGCTGCGGTACCTCGTTGGATAAAACCATAGGCAAAACGCTCTTTACGGCGAGGTTCGGTACGCCTGAATTCGGCAAATAGTTCTCGAAAGGCGCGAATCTCTTCCGCGCTTCTGGGGCGTTCGAGCGGATCGATACGCCTTTCAGTGGTCGATAGAGGTGCGCTTGTGCTTGCTGCTACGGTCATGATGTCTATACTATCTTTGGCAGGTCTTCGGTGTGCATGTTTCTCTTGCAAACCATCTTGTCTTATGGCAAGTTCTGTCTGACAACACGGACATATGAAACTGCAGGCTCTTGCTCCGAGTTCACGTGCTGCATCATCAGGATCTCGATCCTGTTCGGCAGCGATATCGTGATGATGGTGTATAGACTCGGACATAAAGCGTACTCTATGTTCCTATTGTAAGGAAGATTGTACTATAAAACAATACCCTGAGATATCGGGTCCATTAACCTAAACCAGAACATCCCGTAAACTTAGGAGTGAATAGCAACTAAGTGAAAGGAGATGTTCCTAATGCCTACCATACCAAAGTTTGCCAGTAATAAGAAATACTGGCAGATCCTTAACAAACTAGTCTTCGGCGATGAGGTATCTTGTCCTCGCTGCCATAAGGGTCTTCATGAAAACTATTGCAACAAATATCTGTGGTGTAAACTGTGCCACAAGAAATACCGGCCTACCAGCTACTGCGCTAGTTGGTTATACGGCATGAAGCTAAGTCCCCGGCAGCTGTTCATCCTGCTCTACTGTTGGCAAACAAAACGCTCAACGGAAACGTCATACCTATTAGCAGGCGTAAGCTATACTACTGTTCGGCGCTGGTTTGCCCGATTCCGCAAGCAACTGCCTGACAGCAGCAAGCTCACCGCCATGCTGGAGGGTGTGGTGCAAGTAGATGAAAGCTACTTTGGCAAGAGGCGATCCAAACAGCCTCAGCACATCGTAGTTGGTGCTAAAGATACTACGACTGGACGCATTGCCCTACGCATTACCGACAGCCGGGATAGACAACCGCTTGAACAATTTGTTCAGGACTACATCGTAGCAGGCAGCCTAGTGGCGAGTGACAAATGGTGGGCGTATGACGAGCTAGAACTACTTGGCTACGCTCATGAGAGTTGGAATCATAGCAAAGGGTGCTTTGCCGGTACCAACCAAGGAGAGAATATCTGGAGCGTGACGAAGTGGCATGCTCGGAAGCTGTTCGGCGGAAGAATCCTGACGAGACAGCTAGACTCTCTTTGCCTAGAATGGATGGCAAGAGCTAACCAGCCAGAACTGTTCGCCAGCCCAATAGCATTCCTGCGGTTTACTATGACTTTACGGGTTAGTTGGGTGAACCCTAAGGATTTTCTTTACTATTTTTACGCTAATTCGTCAGCGCCTCGAAAAACGAGCGGACTTTGGCGTGGCGCGAGTGCTTGATGACTTTTTCGGGCGTGCCGTCTTCGATGATCTTGCCGCCATCCAGAAAGATAATGCGCGAAGCGACATCGCGCGCAAACGACATTTCGTGCGTGACGATCACCATAGTAATACCGGTACTGGCGAGCTTGCGAATAACCGCTAGCACTTCATCGACCATTTCCGGGTCGAGGGCGCTAGTTGGCTCATCAAAGAGTAAGACCTTTGGCTGCATCGCCATGGCGCGCGCGATCGCAACGCGCTGCTTCTGTCCGCCCGATAAATGGCTGGGGAATTCGTTAGCTTTTTCGCGCAAGCCGACTTTTTCGAGCGCTTCAAGCGCGGTTTGGCGCGCTTTGCGCCGCGACAGCTTACGCACTTTCGTAAGCGCTAGCATGATGTTATCAATGACATTCATATTCGGGAACAAGTTGAACTGCTGAAACACCATACCGATGTCGGCGCGTACTTGGTTGAGATTTGTATGCGGGTCGGTCATATCGATGCCGTTCACCCACACGCGCCCGCTAGTCGGTGTTTCGGTCATGTTAATACAGCGCAGCAAAGTGCTTTTGCCACCGCCGCTTGAACCAAGAATTACAACAACTTCGCCTTGATCGATTTGCAAATCAATCCCTTTCAGCACGTGGTTTTTACCGTATTTTTTGTGCAAGTTTTCGATACTAATCACTTTCTTTTAGTCTCCTTTCGACGCGGCGCATAAGGCGCGTGAATATAGTCGTAAGCCCCAGATACAGCAGCGCAGCGGCAAAGAGCGACTCAAACGCCGTGGCGGTTTGGAAGCGGATGTTATCGGCGCCGCGCATGAGGTCGTTCATGCCGATCCAGCCGACGATCGACGTTTCTTTCAGCAAGGTGATAAATTCGCTGATGAGCGCCGGCAATGAAGTCTTCAGCGCTTGCGGCAGGACGACGTAGCGCATCGTTTGCCAGCGGCTAAGCCCCAGCGATCGCGCCGCCTCAACTTGCCCGCTATCGACACCCTCTATACCGCCGCGAATAATCTCTGCGATATACGCACCGCTATTAATGCCAAAGGCTAGGCTTGCGATCCATAGCTTTGATACGCTGCGGTACGATCCGAACACGACGTAGTACATAATCAATAGCTGCACAAGCGACGGCGTACCGCGAATGATAACGGTGTAGATATTTGCCAACCACGCAACCGGACGCCAGCGCTGCAACCGCGATGGTTTACGGTGTTTGAACGGCTGCCACTGCGATTGCTGCATGAGCGCGATTATTAGCCCGATAGCGATACCAATGATCGTTGAAAATACTGTAAGGAGCAGCGTGACCTCTAGCCCGCGCGTCAGATATAAATAGCGCTCGCCGCCAAAGAGAATCTCAAATGTATTCATGGCGCGGCCGCTCCGAAATGTTTTTTGACGAGCGCGTCGTAGCGCCCGTCTTTCTTCATGGCCTTAATGCTGTCGTTCACTTGCTTGAGCAGCTCGGTGTTGCCTTTTTTGATGGCGATAGCGTAATCTTCTTTCGTTAGGTCGCGCGCCAGCATGGTGAGACTCGGGTTCGTCGCTAAATATTGCGTCGCTGGACCGTTGTCCATGATTGCCGCGTCGATACGCCGCGCATTCAGCTCTTGCATAACGTTCGACGTCGCGGGCAACTGCACGACCGACGCGCCGGTGATTTTATGCGCCAGCGTGTCGCCCGTCGTGCCGAGCTGCACGCCGATACGCTTGCCTTTTAGATCATCGACCGACTCGACCGTTGAGCCGGTTTTCGGTACGACAACTCTTTGCGCCGCCGAATAGTAGGTGGTAGAAAAGGCGGCGTTTTTGGCGCGCTCCGGCGTGACAGTCATGCCGGCGGCAATTAAATCAATCCGCCCTGCCTGTAGCGCCGGCAGCAAGCCATCAAACGATATTTCCTCAATCTGCAGCGAGCGGTTTGTATCTTTAGCGATTTCACGCACCAAATCGACATCAAATCCAACAACATTTTGCCCGTTTTTGTACTCAAACGGCTTGAAACCGGGGTCGGTGCCCATAATTAGCGTTTTCTCAAGTCCGCTACCCGATGAGCTGGTGTGCTGGGCGCTGCCTGGATTGATTTCAGTGTCCCAGTACATATAGCCGATCGCCGCGACCACGAGCGCGCCAAGCGTTAACCATTTTATCCGTGCAACTACTTTTTTCTGCTTTGCTGCCCACCGCATATAAATTTAGTATAAGCGGATAGACGGATTAGCGCAAGTATTAGTTCTCTAGCCAATGTTAATAGTATTGTTGAGAGCTGGGCATAATTTAGCAAGCAGCGACGCAATAGCCGAATCATTCTGAATAAACTACTTGAACAATGCTTGGAAAAGAGGGATAATAAATATAACTTTTGACACTACATCCCTTTAAGAAAGGCCTTGCAATGACCAAACCCCTCATTGAAGTTGAACGCAAACGCATATTTACCGGTAGCGTTGATACGTTTATCGCAATGCTAAAAGCGCACGGCTTCGCACAGACTAGCCAATTGCACGAAAATGATACTTATTATTCCCGCCCCGATGTTAATTTCATGCAGACTGTTGAATGCTTGCGCGTACGTGAGCGCGACGGATTTACTGAGGTGACATACAAGCCGGCAACATCGCAGGCAACAAGTACAAACGATGGCGCGATAATGAAGCCAGAGACAAATTTATCAATCGCGCCAAACAGCGCGGCAACCGCCAAACAATTGCTCGCAAACCTTGGCATGATAGAACTAGTGACGGTTACTAAATTCCGACGTACATTTACCTCGGCGGCATACCCTAATACTGTAGTTGCGATTGATGAAATCATGGATGTCGGAACATTCATTGAAACAGAGGTAACGCTTGCGGATAAAGCAGCAGCGCTTCAAACTGTTGACAAGTTAGAACGACTACTTGATATAGACACGCTTCCTCTTGCAACGAAGCCGTATCGCGATATGTGTATGAAGGCGTAGCACGCGCTTAGAACGGATGTAGCTGAAAAACCGAGGGCGCATGATAATCTCTCGGTTTTGCGTATTGCTGCAGAAAATGAGCGGTTACTTTGAGCGCTTCTCAATAATTTCCTGCGCTACGTTCGGCGGAACTTCTTCGTAGTGCGCCAGCTCCATCGTGCTGGCGGCACGACCCTGGCTCATGCTACGGATATCGCTGGTGTAGCCAAACATATTAGCGAGCGGCACAATCGCCTTGATAAGTTTCGCACCGCCCATCAAATCTTCCATTGCCTCGATACGGCCGCGGCGCGAGTTTAAGTCGCCGATAATGTCGCCCATAAACTCTTCCGGTGTCGTCACTTCAACGTGCATAACCGGCTCAAGCAATACCGGATTGGCTTGCTTTATACCGGCGCGCGCTGCCAAACTACCCGCCAAGCTAAACGCCAGCTCGCTGGAGTCGACATCGTGGTAGCTACCGTCGTAGAGCGTGGCTTTGACGTCGACTACCGGATAACCCGCAATGACGCCGCCGTTTAGCGTCTCGACGATACCTTTTTGCACCGCCGGGCGATATTCTTGCGGCACTACGCCGCCCTTGATTTCGTCGATAAACTCAAAGCCCTTTCCAGTTTCGTTCGGTTCAAAGCGCACCCATACATCACCATACTGGCCACGGCCGCCGGACTGCTTAGCATGCTTACCCTGCACCTCCGCCGTGCCCTTAATGGTTTCGCGGTAGGCAACTTGCGGCTCGCCGACATTTGCTTCAACGTTAAATTCACGCTTCATACGGTCGATGAGGATTTCGAGATGAAGCTCGCCCATACCGGACATAATCGTCTGACCGGTGTCTTCGTCGGTATGAATGCGGAATGTCGGGTCTTCCTCCGCGAGGCGCTGCAGAGCAATGCCCATTTTCTCTTGGTCGGCTTTCGTTTTCGGCTCAACGGCGATTGATACCGGCGGGTCGGGAAACTCAATCGACTCAAGCGCGATCGGGTGCGCCGCATCCGCTAATGTATTACCGGTGTACGTATTCTTCAAACCAACGACCGCCGCGATGTCGCCCGCGCCGACCGAATCAATGTCCTCGCGCTTATCGGCATGCATGCGCACGATACGCCCGATACGTTCTTTCTCGCCTGTCGTCGTATTGAGCACGTAGCTGCCAGCTTTCAGTACGCCCGAATATACGCGGACAAAGATCAGCTTGCCAACAAACGGATCAGCGGCAATCTTAAACGCCAGCGCCGCCATCGGCTCTTTGTTATCCGGCTTGCGACCAACCTCGTCGCCCGTCTTCGGGTTTTTGCCCCAAATTTCGTCGACATCAAGCGGGCTTGGCAAATAATCCGTCATGATATCAAGCAGTTTTTCGACGATCACACCGCGGCCATCGCCGCCCGTTACCAAGAAGAAGTCACCTTCTAGTACGCGCTTGCGCAATGCCATTTTTAGCTCGTCTTTGGTGATTGATTCTTCGCCTTCGTCCAGGAATTTCATCATCAATTCGTCGTCGGCTTCGACGGCGTTTTCGACCAGCAGACTGCGGGCATTTTTGGCTTTTTCTAGCATATCAGCTGGAATTTCGCCCTCAATCAGCTGTTTGTCGGTGAAATCGTTGTAGGTGTAGGCTTTCATTTCTACTAGGTCGACCACGCCGCAAACGTCTTTTTCGAAGCCGATCGGCAAGTGAATCGGGAAGGCTTGTTTGCTCAAGCGATTGTGAATGCTTTCGAGCGACTTATAAAAATCGCCGCCAGTTTGGTTGATTTTGTTGATGAAGCAAACGCGCGGCACGCCGTACTTGTTCGCCTGGCGCCACACCGTTTCGGACTGCGCCTCGACGCCCATTTTGCCATCAAAAACCGTGACAGCGCCGTCCAGCACACGAAGCGAGCGCTCCACCTCGGCCGTAAAGTCGATGTGCCCCGGCGTGTCGATGATGTTGATTTTGTGACCTTTCCAAAAACAAGTCACGGCAGCCGAAGTGATGGTGATGCCGCGTTCTTTTTCCTGCGCCATCCAGTCGGTGGTCGCTCCGTCGCCGTCACCTTTCACCTCGCCGATTTTGTGATTGATACCGGTACGATACAAAATACCCTCGGTGGTGGTGGTTTTGCCCGCGTCAATATGCGCGATAATACCAACATTTCTAAAGTTTTTTAGTGGAACATTCGTTGCCATGAGGTTTCCTTTAACTTAAATAATATTATCCGAGTTTTTGGCTATTTTTTGCCACCAAAAAACTACTATTACTGGCTATTATATCAGATTTATTCTTGTAAATATAGTGCCTGACTTACGCCAGCATAAGACGGCTAATACTGCGGCGGCCAATTTTGCGGCGGAAATGGCGGTTGCGGCGGGAGCTGGCTCGGAGCTAAGGCTGACTTTCGGCGCACCGCAAAGTAGATAATCAAGCAAATCCCTGCAATAAACGCTATTCCCGTGATAGACCCGATAACGATAACCGCGACGACAACGAGCTTGTTGGGCTTTTTGCCGAGCGCGTTTGCCGCTTCTTTTTTAATGTAGGCGCGGTAGGCTTCAACTTATTACGCATGCGCTTATTGTAGCATATGCGCGGCAAAACAAAACACTCTCCGCAGGGAGAGCGTTTTACGCCCCTTCTATTTTTTACGGCGTTCGCCTAGCCGCGCGCGAAATGCGCGAAAGCGCGGTTGGCTTCCGCCATTTTGTGCGTGTCTTCTTTCTTCTTGAACGCAATGCCGGTTTCGTTGACGGCGTCGACAATTTCAGTCGCGAGGCGCTTGCTGTACGACATGCCGCTTTTGCTGCGCGCCGCCTGCACCAGCCACATAAACGCGAAGTGCTGCTGGCGGTGGCCCTGAATCGGAAATGGAATCTGATAGTTCGCACCGCCGACACGACGAGATTTTACCTCAAATGCTGGGCTGATGTTTTTAATGCAAGCCTCAAAAACCTCCAACGGCTCTTCGCTCTTGAGCGTTTTCGCCGCCTGCTCAAGCGCGCTGTAAACGGCGCGCTCAGCAACTTGTTTTTTGCCATTAAGCATTGATTTATTGATCAAGCGCTGCACGAGCACGCTCTGGTACTTGCGATCCGGCTTGATAGTGCGCTGCAATTTCTTCGTGACTTTACGAGGCATGATTACTTATCCTCCTTTTTCGTACCATATTTTGAACGGCCTTGTTTGCGTTTGGAGACGCCTTGCAAGTCAAGCGCGCCGCGCACGATATGGTAGCGCACACCCGGCAAGTCCGGCACGCGGCCGCCGCGTACGAGCACGACTGCGTGCTCCTGCAAATTGTGCCCTTCGCCGCCAATATACGCCCAAACTTCGTACCCGTTCGTCAGGCGCACGCGCGCAACTTTACGGAGCGCAGAGTTAGGCTTTTTCGGCGTTTTAGTCGTCACTTTCACGCATACGCCGCGCTTGAGCGGTGCATTTTGGTTATAGTACCGAACTTTCAGCGCATTATGAATACGCCCAAGCGCTGGAGACTTCGACTTTTTTGCCGCTGTCTTGCGCGACTTGCGCACCAGCTGATTGATGGTTGGCATAAATCATCCATTCCTTTTCATTACACTTATCTTCTTGGCGGAGCTTGCTAAAGGCTCTGCGGATGCATGAGCACGGCAGCAACCCGCCTCATGCGTCTGATTTTACGCGCCGAGATTATCCTAGCGGCGAATCAGAGAAACTCTCTGTTATTATAGCACGGTTGGTGGCATTTTGTCTAGATAGGATAATGTATAAAGCTGATTTTTAGAGCGACGGTTTTTGGCTTGTTTTAGACCTATCATACCCGAATTTTACCGCAAACTATTGACTTTGGGCGGCAAGTATGATATATATATCAGCTTTTCGCACAATCCCGTGCGAGGAGTAGGATCTTGAGAAGAAAAAGGAGGGGTAAAGCTATGCTTTACCTTAGGTGCGAAGATGAGCCCCCGTACAAGCCCCGCCCCTGGTGGCGGCGAACTCTTGATAGGGCTCGCCGCCTGTTCAGGCGGTAGTCTCTAGGCGTTGCCGCCCCCATGCTTTGGTTTATCTGAAGTATGGGGGGCGGCACTCCATTCCGAACTCTGTTTAGAGTTCTGAGTTTCCCGCCTAGGCTTTTCGGGCTTATGGTTTTCGCTCCCTTTCTTTTCTTTATCATAGCTTACTGCTTTGAGCTATCCTCTACTTTCTTAGTTGGATTGCTTGGCAGTTTAGCTGTATTTTTTATAAAAAGAGTTATCTGATTGATTATTCTTTCTTATGGCTCTTTGTTTCTGCCCAAGCTGCATGTTTTGTATAATGTGCGCTTGGGCTTTTTTCTTGAGGAATAAGGACAAGCTAATATATCTAAAGCACCTGCCATCAAGAGACCGAGTCGACTCTATCTGTGTACGCTGCCATCAAATCGCAACTCCGCAACCGTTTTCAGGTTGATGCCGATTTCTTTATACAGCTCGTCGGTATTTTTGTACACTGCGTCGTTCGGCGAATACCCGAGCTTCGTAATCATAGTCGTAACTTGATCGCTGCTGCCACCTTCAATTTCGGCGTAATCGTCAAGAAACGGCCACGAATCCACAGTAATTTGCACGCCGTCCAGCATATATTCTTCGCGCCGATTTTCCTGGTAGCCGCGCGGTTTCAGCCCAAGCGCCACCAATACATCAAGCGCTTGATCAAAATCGTCAACAACAATCTCTTTTTCAATCGTCCCGTCGACCGTATCGTTCATGATTTCTTTGCATGTGATCGTCGTGCGGCTACCGTCTGTCCGTAAGCGCACCCATTTATTTGCCTGCGCTGGAATCGTGTCAAACACGTAGCGGCGAAATTGGTAGCTGCCGGTTTTCTTCGCGCCAAGCAATTCAACCCGCTGCACGAATTGCGCCGTATTGATATGTAAAATTTTTGCTTCGTACTCTATGCTCATCATGCGCCTCCTATTTTTGCCTATTATGGCAGGTTGTATGTACGTAGTAAAGCGCTCGCCGCCCGCGCCCGGCTTTCGCGCTAAATCATAAGAGTTATAGTATAATATAAGCATGAATCCACAACGAAATTTGAATGATAGCGATATTGAAAATGCCGGACACCCGGGGTACGTTTCGCCGTCGGCGAACGCGGCGCCGAAGCCACTTTCGGACGGTAAATATGCGCAGCCCGTACCGCACCAAAAAGGCGTCCGCTCGTTTCATGCGCTCAAAGTGATACTGATCAGCGGATTGCTACTCGCGGCGGCGATCGGCGTGATCGCAGCCGTACTGTTGTTCGCGCAATCATCAACCAAGCGTACTGCAAACGAGCAGAAAAAGGCCGGCGAAACCAAATTAGACCCGCTCACTGCGCAGCAAACTATTGAACGCACGGCCGTGTATTTCAAGGGGCAAGAAAAAGCTAAAACGCCGCTGACAATTCCGATCAAGGTGAAAGGCAAAAATTTTTACACCGTCATACCGGACGTTGATATTTTGCAGAGTCTTGCCGGCTACGTGCCGAAAGAAATGAGCAAGCAGCAGCGCAAGTCAATCGAAAAAAGCCTGGACTATGATAAGTTCGTCAAGAAAGTTTTTTCCGAGGGCGATGAAAAAACGGCGTATTTGGCTGATTTCACGCGCGATGACGTCGTGTGCCAGCTGAGCGTTGACCCAGCAGAGCACGACACCAAGGGCGACTGGACGGAGCTGCGCTGCTTGGATGTATCTGCCTACACGCCATACGCCGACGCTCAGCAGCCGCTCGCCAAAGCGTACAGCGCTGTTACGTCGACCGCAGCGCATTATGGATTTATCGGCAAGCCAGTGCCGAAAGACGGCGCGCTCAGCGGGTACAAACTGGTTGAAATTCCAGTCGGCGCGGTTACTAATCAGCGCATGACGACACCCGATAATTTGGGCATGTTCTACCAGATGCCGGACGGCTTGTGGTATTATTTCCGCGACCGCAACCGCGATGTGTATGTCGAGTGCGAAAACTTCACCGGTGAAAATCAGCGGCGCGCCTACGCCGACCAGCCGTGCCGCCGCCGCTCAACTGGCACAATTGAGACCGTGAAATACGGCGGGAAGCGCTGATTCCGGTCGCCTCTGCAAATCAAACTGGCGTGAATAATCGCGTACTAAAAACACCTTTCCCGTAAATGAGAAAGGTGTTTTTTTGAGCGCCGCCTCAATCTAGCGTAGCCTAACGGGCTATGACTCCGAATCAACGTCCGGCGTGATGTTGCTTGCTTCAGCTTCAACATCTTCCGCGTATTCATCCGCCGGCGAATCGTCTTCGTCCTCATTGAGCGCAATCGCACCCGTACCGACAGGAATCTTGCGGCCGATGATAACGTTTTCTTTCAAACCGTGCAAGCGATCGGCGCGGCCAGAGGTGGCAGCACTGATAAGCACGCGCGTCGTATCCTGGAACGATGCCGCCGACAGCCACGAATCGCTCCAGATGCTCACCTTGGTGATGCCGAGCAGCAACTGCGTGTATTGTGCCGGCTCTTTACCTGCGGCGACCAATTCCTTGTTCGCGCGCACGACACGAGCTTTGCTGACGATGTCGCCCATCACAAACTCGCTGTTGCCCGGATCCTCAATTTGTACGCGGCTGAACATCTGGCGCACAATGATCTCCAGATGTTTATCAGCAACGTCCTGACCTTGTGCGGCGTAAATACGCAGCACTTCGTTGATGATGTAACGCTGCGTCGCTTCCGTGCCTTTCAGGCGCATCAAATCATGCAGATTGAGTGAACCGATCGTTAGCCGATCGCCCGGCTCAACACAATCACCCGCTGAAACGACCAGCTGCGCTGTGCCCGGAATCTCATATTTCACTGGCGATACTGCCGTGGACGCGATCACAATCGTGCCCTCTGCCGTCTCGACAACGCCATCAAACGGCGCAATCAACGGCTTTGCGCCCTCGGTCGCTTCAGCAAGCACATCGCCCACTTTCACTTCCGAACCGTCCTGCAACAGCGGCGTACGACCCTCAAGCGGCAATCGTTCAACGCGGCCTGTTTCCGGCGTCACTTGCACGATGTACTTATGTCCGTCTTCCCAAACATCAACCGTACCGGCAATCTCGGTGATGTACGCTTGTCCTTTTGGATTGCGCGCTTCAAACAATTCTTCAACACGCGGCAAACCTTGCGTAATGTCGCTTCCTGCCACGCCAGAGTTATGGAAAGTACGGAGCGTCAGCTGCGTGCCCGGCTCGCCGACCGACTGCGCGGCAATCACGCCGACCGGCTCGGCAGGATCAACCAGGCAGTTCGTCGACATATCAATGCCGTAGCTGCGGCGTGGCACGCCCTCTAGGTTATTCGTTGACAGAATCGACTGAATCTTCATCTCGGTAATCGCTTCGTCGGCGTCAATTGCATTTGCAACTTCGCGCGTGATCAGCTCGTTCTCGCCGATATGCCCCGGCACTGCGTCGCGCGTATAGCGTCCGTACAATCGGTTGCCGAAATCAATCATCGTCTCTTCGGTCTCTGAACGGTAGATCGTATAACCTTCGTCGTCGCCCGCTTCATCCTCTACCGTAAATACGTCTTGCGACACATCGACTAAGCGCCGCGTCAAATATCCAGAGTCTGCCGTCTTGAGCGCCGTGTCAATCAAGCCCTTGCGCGAACCGCGCGTCGCCACGAACGATTCCAGGCTCGACAGACCGTGCGTATAGTACGAACGAATCGGCAGCTCAATTTCGCGGTTAGCGGCGTCCACCTGGATACCGATCATCGCACTGGCAAGCTTTACGTTTGAAATGTCACCACGCGCGCCCGAGTTGACCATCACGGAAATACTCGTATCCATACTGCCGAGCTTTTCTTTTAGCAGCTTCGTCACGCTATTATCAACTGTACGCCACGCGCCAACTGTTAGGTTATAGCGCTCCGACTCAGTGATCAACCCCTGATCGTACTGATCAGCAATCACTGCCGCGCGCTTGTCTCCATCGGCAATGAAGCTTTCCGTCTCGCTGAAATGCACATAGTCGTCCTTACCAGTTGATACTGCCGCCACCGTCGCAAATCGGAATGCTAAACCTTTCATACGGTCTGCCGTTTTAGCAGTCTCTTCAGCGCCGTATTTGTCGAAGATTTGCGCCAGCACGCGCTTCAGCTCTTTCTTCGTTTGCACGTTATTGTTATACGGAAAATCGTCCGGCAAAATCTCGTTAAAGAACACGCGCCCGAGCGTCGTATTGCGGATTTCGCCCTTAGCACGAATGCGGATCGGACTCTGTAGATGTAGTTTACCCATATCATACGCCAACTCGGCATCACGGCTGTCAGCAAACACCGCGACTGTATCAGTTTGCACGCTTGGCTTTTCATACGTCAAGTAGTAATTACCAAGCACGATATCCTGTCCGATGTTTAATACCGGGCTGCCGTCTGCTGGTTTCAACAAGTTGTTAACCGCGCTCATCAGCTCGCGCGCTTCAGCTTGCGCCTCTTTGCTAAGCGGCAAGTGCACCGCCATCTGGTCGCCATCGTAATCGGCGTTAAAACCGCTTGCTACGAGCGGGTGCAACTGAATTGCTTTCCCTTCAACCAATTTTGGCTGAAATGCCTGAATGCTCAAACGGTGCAGCGACGGCGCACGATTTAGAAGAACATATTTGCCCTCAATTACAGCATCAAGCGCATCCCACACGACCGCCTCGCCTGCGTCAATCAAGCGCGTCGCTGAACGAATATTGTGCGCATATTCGCGTTCAATCAGCCAACTAATAACAAATGGCTTAAATAGCTCAATCGCCATTTGCTTCGGCAGACCGCACTGATTGATTTTCAGTTTTGGACCAACCACGATCACTGAACGACCCGAATAGTCTACGCGCTTACCAAGCAAATTCTGGCGAAAACGCCCTTGCTTGCCCTTTAACATATCACTCAAACTCTTCAGGCGACGGCGATTGCCTGCGGCGTTTACAGCGCGTCCGCCGCGCGCCGCTGAGTTATCAATGAGACTATCAACTGCTTCTTGTAGCATGCGCATCTCATTGCGACGAATTACTTCCGGCGCGTTCAGGTCAATCAATTTCTTCAAGCGATTATTGCGGTTGATAACGCGGCGATACAGATCGTTTAGATCGCTCGTTGCAAACCGCCCGCCCGCAAGCGAAACCATCGGACGCAAGTCTGGTGGAATAACTGGCAGCACCGTCAAGCACAAACTTGATGGCTTAATGCCTGCGGATTGCATACCTTCAAGCACCTTCAAGCGCTTCAGCAATTTCTTTTCGCGCTGGCCTTTTGCGCCATCTGCTTCTTCTTGCAATTTAGCAATCAATTCACTCAGGTTGATTTCATCAAGCAGCGCTTTCAACGCCGTGCCGCCCATACCGACTTCAATCAACTCCTCATATTCTTCCGGCAAATTGCGGTAGTCGGTTTCGTTAATCAACGCGCGCCGTACTAAGCCCTCAAGCTGCGACTTCTTCACGTTGAACTGATCTTCCAAATCCTGCAGCTCGCGTGTTTGCTCTTCTGCCAATTGCTTGATATCCGCACCATCTACACCTGCTTCGCGCTCATAGCGAATTTTGATTGCAGCACGACCAGCTTCAGTCTCTGCCTCCAAGTCAGCCAGCATTTGATCACGCTTTTCTTCGTCGACCTTTAAAATCACATAGGTTGCAAAGTAAGCGATACGCTCTAAATTGCGCACCGTGATGCCGGTCAATAAGCTCATCGCACTCGGCGTACCGCGCATAAACCAAATATGCGCAACTGGTGCTGCCAGATTGATGTGGCCCATGCGTTCGCGGCGTACAATTGACTTCGTGACCAATTCACCGTTTTTATCAACCGCCGCTTCGCGCGAACGCACGCCTTTGAGTTTGCTGTCATGCGGATTGATGTCTTTAACTGGACCAAAAATCCGTTCACAGAACAGCCCGTCGCGTTCTGGTTTTTGTGTACGGTAATTAATCGTTTCCGGCTTCGTTACCTCGCCGTAGCTCCACTTCAGAATATCTTCCGGGCTCGCCACCGCCAGGCGAACTGCGTCGAAATCAGCGATACCATGCGTGTTAACTGGATACGCCATCTTACGCCTCCTCCCTATCTGCTTGCGTTGTTATTTCGTCGTACATTTCGTCTTCCTCTTCGCTTATATCCGAAATCTGACCTTCATCGTCAATAGCGCGCACGCTCATACCATCATCGTCGCCGACATCACCGATTCCATCAGATTCATCAAGATAGGTTTCTGCCTCATCGTCATCATCGTCGCCGTCATTCGTAGTCGACGTAGCTTTACCGGTAGATCCGCTTGATTCAATCAAATGCTCAGCGTCGATATTTTCATTTTCGTCGACCAGATCAACGCGTAAACCTAAGCCTTGCAGCTCTTTCACCAACACGTTGAATGATTCTGGCAATTTTGGACCGGTGATTACGTCATTTTTGATAATTGATTCATATGCTTTCGCGCGACCATACACATCGTCGGACTTAATCGTTAGCATTTCCTGCAACGTGGTTGCAGCGCCATACGCTTCAAGTGCCCACACCTCCATTTCACCAAAGCGCTGACCGCCATTTTGCGCCTTACCGCCAAGTGGCTGCTGTGTCACCATCGTGTACGGACCAGTGCTGCGCGCATGGATTTTGTCGCTAACCATGTGGTGCAATTTAATCATGTGCATAACGCCGACGGTTGTGCGCTCCTCAAACGCTTCACCGCTGCGACCATCAAAGAGCTGACTCTTGCCGTCTCTCGCTAACCCAGCTTTTTCAAGCTCGCGCTCAATCACGTCATTTGGCACTCCGTTAAACGGCGGAGTTGCAACTTTGTAGCCAAGCGCCCGCGCCGCCATACCCAGATGCGTTTCAAACAATTGCCCCAAGTTCATGCGGCTTGGCACGCCAAGCGGGTTTAGAACGACATCAACCGGCGTTCCGTCTGCCAAATACGGCATATCCTCAACCGGCAAAATGCGCGCCACTACGCCTTTGTTACCGTGGCGTCCTGCCATCTTGTCGCCGACGCTAATTTTGCGCAATTGCGCCACGAAGATCTGAATTTGCATCAATACGCCGGCTTTTAATTCGTGACCGTTTTCACGGCTGAAAATTTTTACGCTGACGACTTTGCCGCCGCCTGCATTATTCATGCGCTGCGATGTGTCGCGCACGTCTTTTGCCTTTTCGCCAAAAATCGCGCGCAGCAGCCGTTCTTCCGAACTAAGCTCCTGTTCACCTTTCGGCGTAATTTTCCCGACAAGCACATCGCCCGCTTTCACTTCCGAGCCGATTTGCACGATACCATCTTCATCCAAATGGCGCAAACTGTCTTCGCTCACATTTGGAATATCGCGCGTCACGATTTCCGGGCCAAGCTTCGTTTCTCGTACTTCCACCGAATAGTCTTTAATATTTACGCTGGTAAGCGTGTCGTCCTCAACCAATCGGCGACTGATCACAATCGCGTCGTCCATATTGTAGCCGCCCCACGGCATGAATGCTACCAATAAGTCTTTGCCCAGCGCCAATTCTCCCTCAGCGATCGACATGCCTTCAATGAGAATGTCGCCTTTTGCAACAGTTTCGCCGCGCGATACGCGAACTTTTTGGTTAACGCAACGATCATCGTTGCTCTTCGCGAAGTGAATGAGATCATAGCGTTTTACTCCATCTTTGTATTGCACTTCAACGGCATCACCATCGGCGCGAATCACCTCGCCGTCGGCTTCCGCGACGATCAATTGGCTAGAATCGCGCGCAACGTTTGCTTCAATTCCCGTTCCGACCGTTGGCGCTTGCGGCTGCAACAGCGGCACTGCTTGGCGCTGCATGTTTGAGCCAGTCAACGCACGGTCGACACGGTTCTTTTCGATGAACGGCACGAGGCTGGCTGTTGATCCTAGAATCTGCTTGTGCGACGCGTCCATCAGCGTTACCTCACTTGCATCTACACGACTCGGCTGCAAGAATTTGCGCGCCGACACGCGCTCGTTCACGAAGTTGCCATTATCATCAAGCTTTGCGCCAGCGTCAGCAATTACCTCATTCACCTCCTGTGACGCGTCCAAGTAGACAATCTCATCTGTCACGCGGCCATTCTCAACTTTGCGGTACGGTGTTTCGATGAATCCGTATTCGTTAATCCGCGCGTATGTAGCCAAATTCAATACTAGCCCAATGTTAGCACCCTCCGGCGTTTCCACGCTACAAATACGCCCGTAATGTGTCGGGTGGGCATCACGTACCTCAAATCCAGCGCGCTCGCGGCTGAGTCCGCCCGGCCCCATTGAGCTTAATCGGCGCTTGTGGCTTAACTCCGAAATCGGGTTTACTTCGTCAAGCAGCTGACTCAATTGGCTGCTCGCAAAGAATTCGCGCACCGCCGCAACCACTGGGCGGGCGTTAATCAGCTGACTTGGCGTCACCGTTTCGATATCGCTCATACTCATGCGATCCATCGCATTGCGCTGCATGCGGAGCATACCTACGCGGAACTGACGCGCTACCAACTCGCCGACAAGTTTAATGCGGCGGTTATCAAGCGCATCAATGTCATCACCCGGCTCCTGCGTGTTATTCATGCGAATTAGCTCGCGGATAATCGCTACCAGATCATCGAGTCTCAGCACACGATTCTCTGCGGTATTTGGCACATCCAAATTCAATCGTTTATTCATCTTGTAGCGGCCGACGCGGCTGTAATCAAATCGCTTGAAATCAAAGAACATGCGCTCAATCATCTGGCGCGCGTTGTCAACCGTCGCTAAGTCGCCTGGGCGCAAGCGGCGATACACTTCAATTAGTGCCTCGTTCACGCCGTGCGCCGGATCTTTCTCTAGTGTCGCCTCAATATATTTCGTTTCACCGGTATCAATGTCGGCGAACAGTTCACGAATTTCCGACACCTTACTATAACCAAGTGCTCGCAAAAATGTCGTTACGGCAATTTTGCGCCGACGATCAATTTTTACGTAAATCGCACCGCTCGCACTTGTTTCAAATTCCAGCCACGCCCCACGGCCCGGGATTAATTTCGCGCTGTACAAATTTTTACCCGCACCTTTTTCCGGCGTATAGAACACGCCCGCTGAACGAATCAGCTGGCTCACTACCACACGCTCCGTACCGTTGATAATAAACGTTGCGCGATCCGTCATCCACGGATAGTCGCCTAAGTAAATTTCCTGCTCTTTGACTTCACCCGTCACTTTATTTGTTAGTTCGGTGGTCACCAACAGCGGCGCATCAAACGTCAAATTATTTTCTTTGGCAAATTTTTCATCATTTTTTGGCGCTTCAAATTTATAATCCTTAAAACGCAGTTCCAATTTCTGTCCAGTATAGTCCTCAATTGGATTAATTTCTGCGAAAATCTCGCTCAGACCCGTCTCGACGAAATCTTTCCACGATTCCTTTTGGTGGGTCAGGAGGTTTGGTACCGCCACCGCCGTGTCGTCATTCGTGAAAAACACGCGCTGTGCCGGAGTGTGATTTGCCGTGGTTGCTTTTGGCATGCGTACTCCCGTTTTGGTTAAATTTGAACAATATCCGTGCTAATGACAAGAGGTGGGTTGGCTCTATCATTCCCGCACGAGTTGGCGCCGAAGCTTTACTAACCATGGATTACCGCATACTAAAACGCCACGCCACAGGCGCAGTACACTATCAACCCACGTTACACAATCTTCATTGCCTTTCATTGTAAAGGGTTTAGGCGGCTATGTCAATGGGGTGCGTATGATTTTTTCAGAGATCCCAGGCAGTGCTAGCTTTCGTCGTAAAACCAAAAGAAAGAGCCTCGTTCCCCACGCGGGTTGCGCAGGGAACGAGGCTGGATGGGAGCGAGTTAGCGGACAGCCGCTGCCTCAAGCTCCCGTTGTCTGGCATTACGAGCTTGGTGCTCGTAGCGGGCAACAATAACAAGACCGACAATTGCCAAAATATCGCCAATCGCCATGACACTCATGCCAATCGTATACAGTGCAGGGTGACCGCTCACCTTACTCGTGATAACGACAGCAAGTCCTATGCAGTTTGTCGTGCTCATGAATAGTACTGTGCGCCAGTACCACCTACTTGCCCTAGCGCGAAGACTCTGGGACTCAAAGTAGATAACGAAAACTCTTCTGAACTTCATGGGGGCAAACAACTGCCACGCACTGTACACTGCGCACGCAAAAATGCTAATCAAGAGAACTGCAGCGATGACAGACCAAACAACATCAGACATTTTCTCCTCCTATAACTAGAAATGTCTGTGTAGCTCTACAATATCACATCAATACAAAAATTGCAACCACGCCTAGCGCCCGCGCCGGATCATTTCGTCTGCCAGCCCATACTTCACCGCTTCATCGGCACTCATCCAGTGGTCGCGCTCCATGTCGGCTTTGACTTTTTCGAGTTTTTGTCCGGTATTTTTCGCGATCACTTTCGCGAGCAATTCTTTCATACGCACCGATTCGCGCAGACTAATCTCCTGGTCGGTCACCATACCCTGCGTACCGCTAGACGGCTGGTGAATCATCACGCGCGCATTCGGCAGCACAAATCGCTTACCTTTAGCGCCGCTACTTAGCAAAAATGCGCCCATGCTCGCCTGCAGCCCGATACCAATCGTTTGGACGTCCGGCTTGATATATTGCATCGTATCGTAAATTGCTAGCCCATCATACACGCTGCCGCCTGGGCTATTGATATATAGCTGAATATCTTTGTCGGGGTCTTCGTTTGCTAGGTGCAGCAGCTGCGCTACGATCGTATTCGCCGAACCTTCCGTCACTTCCTCGCCTAAAAAGATAATCCGATCCTCAAGCAACCGGGAATAAATATCGTACCCGCGTTCGCCATCACGCGTGCGCACGATTACATTTGGCACTAAATAACTTCGCATATCACTCATAGCCTCATTGTACGCGGAATATTAGCACTCGTCAAGGGAGAGTGCTAATTATTCCGACCATTCCTACTGCGCCCTGGCCGCCAAACTACTACCTATCGTGGTTATCAACGATTAGTTTATTACGCTCGGCAGTCTTTTCGCGATCCTTATTTAGCAGCATTTGCGCCTCATCGGTATCAAGCGCAAGAATCTTTGCATATACGCCGCTGTCATTCCTACCAGAAAGCACAAGTATATTTAGCTGCTCGTCGGCGTAAACAACATACTCGTCTCCGTTCTCTAGGTTGCTCATACCGAAACACGCGGTATTAATTTCGGCTGTTCTGCGGCCGTCTTTCGAGACGGCGTAAATACCAATTGAATCTGCCACAAACAGTCCTTCCGGTGTTGTATTGTCGCTTGCAATAAAACCATCCACGTTCGGCCCGATGAACAAGCTGTCGGCGTACGGTATCGCTTTACGTAATACGTGATTGCTTGGTAATTCTGCTGTCAGGCCAAACGTTTTGTCTTTTTCATACGAAAGGAAATGCACGCCGAGCCGTTTGGCAGCATCCGCCGTCTTGCGCCATGGCTGCAAAAAGTATATTTCCGGCGGCGAATAAATCGGGCGTTTAATATGCGAGTCTTTACGCAGCTCATCTTTCTCATTTATTGAATAAGTTGAGTCCAGATGACCCGATCCCATCACTGTGTGATATGACGCGTACTCATTTGTCTCAAGCGCACAGCCTTGCTTGAGCAGGTTCTGAATCGTATCAATCGCATACAATTGCACGAGACGCCCACTGCTTTTGTCTTCGACGCGA
Source organism: Candidatus Saccharimonadota bacterium (assembly GCA_905371715.1). GTDB lineage: Bacteria > Patescibacteriota > Saccharimonadia > Saccharimonadales > Saccharimonadaceae > Saccharimonas > Saccharimonas epibionticum. The sequence goes on from CAJPLV010000003.1 coordinate 53,515, forward strand.
GCGTCAAGCATTCCCTCATGCTCCAGGCCTTCACCAATCTTCCTTGAACTAAGCAGATGGCCAATTTCATGCGCCGGTGCACAGCCGAACGGATCACCGTATGTTGATATATGAATTCTCGGATTACTCGGATCTTGGTAGGCGATGCCAATTGCTTTTTCGCTCAACTCAGAATAATGGCTATCGAAAATTACCATCGTAATAACCGACTTGCCATCATAGTCATCGCTCTCTATGATTTGCTCGCGCGTTTCTTTTACGTACCGCTTAAACTGATCGGTCGTGTACATCGGCGCTTCGTCGCTATCGTCTTTGCGCGGGCGCGCACCTTCCGGCTCAACGACTTTTTCGATATGTTTAATGTCTATCTGGTACTGCCCGCCAAGCGTTTGTTCAATTTGGTCAACATTATCTTGCGCTGCGCTCTCTATATGCTCGCGTCCCCACCGGCGCCGACTGTCAGTGCCATTGCCATCGCAGCTATCAGGGTCAATTGCCGAACCGTAAATCGCAACGACTCCCAGCGTCATCTCTACGGAATCATTTGGACCAATCCGCTCAAAACGGTCGTATAAATACTCGACCGCACCCTCGCCAACAGCGCCTACTGCAAGCCCTGCTGTAACGCCAACTGCAAAGTCCCACAAAAACGATCGCCGTGAAATACTCGCAGGGGTTTGCTCGTCCGGCTCAATACAATCCGAATCATCAGAGAGATCCGGCGTCTCTGCAGAATCCGAAGCGCATGAGCACGCAAGCCCACCGTCCGCCCCGTCTGGACGAACAATCGCCTCTTTACCGTGTTTATACATATCCTCAGTCCGCTACGAGTTACGAGTTCAGTTCAACCAGCTTGTCGATCGTCTTTTCAGTGATCAGCCGATTCGCAACCTCGCGCTGCGCCTCGGGCTTATCAAAATGCTTTGCCATCTCAGAATTGTTTGCATATTGCTGCTTATAGGTGTTAATATGTGCCGCCAACTCGTCTGCCGTCGCTTCAATTTTCAGTTCTTTACTCAACTGCGCCAGCACTAGACCTGCCTTGATACGCGCGTCAGCGGCATCATTTGCTTCAGCTTTCACCCAAGCGTCACGATCGGCATAGCCCTTCTCTTCAAAATACTGCTCTAAAGTGCGGCCCCGATACATCAAATTTTGGCGTAGATCCTGCTCCAGCGAACGGATTTGATCGTCGCGCAACACCGATGGCACGCTCACCGTGCTCTTTGCAACCAGCTGTTTTACTAGCTCATCTTTCAAATCATCTTTTGCCCTACGCTCTGCTTGCGCTGCAATCTCCGCTTTTATGTCGCTGCGCAAATCTTCCATTGACGTAAATGGACCGGCTTTTGCAGCAAATTTATCATCAAGCGCAGGTAACTTTACGCTATTTACTTTTTTCACTGTCACTTCAAACACAACGTCTTGTCCCGCTAGGTCTTTCACATGATAGTCCTTCGGGAATGCTAATTTAACGTCTTTCGTATCGCCTGCTTTCAGACCAACAAGTGCATCTTCAAATCCCGGGATGAAAGAATTTGAACCAAGCACTAGCGGATAATCCTTACCCGTGCCGCCCTGAAACGCCTCGCCATCTTTTTTACCGACGAAATCAATCACTGTCTCATCACCTATTTTTGCAGCGCGTTTGACTTTTTTCTTCTCCGACAGTCCTTTTTGGATTCGTTCAATCACTTCGTCAATTTCTTTTTTATCGACGTTAACCGCCGCTTTTTTTGCCTTAAGCTTTTTGTAATCACCTAATTTCACTTCAGGCAGTACATCTGCTTCGGCAGTAAACTCTAATAGCTCGCCCGGTACGTATTTTTTAATTTCAACTTCGGGGCGGGCTAGCACCTGCAAATTGTTGTTCAAAAAAGCTTCGGCAACCGCACGGTTTAGCGCTGCGTCTAGCGTCTCCTGCGCCAACGCATTCGGATCGGCATGTTTTTTCACAATCTCAAGCGGCACATGCCCCGTACGAAATCCATTAACTTTGACTGTTTTTGCTAAGCGCTTTAGCGCCACCTGCTCAGCTGCTGCCAGTTCGGCATGATCCGCCGCGACCACTACTTTCACGCGCGTATCTGATTCGTGTGTTACTGTCGTCTTCATAACAGCACATTATAACAGATATACCGGTGTCTGTCAGGCGTCAAAGTCGTCCAAAAATTCCGACAAGTCAAAATCATCATCTTCGCGGACGCGCACGCGGCGGTCGCTCACTGCCGTTACGATTCGTTCAAACCCGACTGTTTTGTCTGTGCCGTCGCGCAAATTTTTCAGCGTGTACGTTTGCCGCTCTACGCTCGCCTCATCAATAAGCATGACATACGTGATATCTTTTTCTACCGCCGTGACCAGCTGCTCCGCTAACGTCCGGCCGGTATAGTCAACTTCGGTATGGATTCGTTCGCTGCGTAATTTTTCGGCGATTCGCTCCGCTGTATCAAATACGCGCCCAACCGCCGCTACGTACACTTCAGTCGCGCTCGGTAATACTGCATGCCCACTTTTTTCCAGAGCCTCGACGATATGCGCCATATCGCCCAACGATGCAACTAACGTTTCCAGCGACGGCGCGACCATTCGCCCGCCGCGATATAATAATTTTTCATCGTTCGCGACAATATCAAACAATACGCCGGCTGTGCAATCGGCATACGATAATGTTAAATCAAGTACTACGCCGGTGATACCGAGCACCTCAAGCCGCGCATACAATGCCGCTAAATCTTGGTATGCGTTATGCTCGCGTACTACTTCCGGTAGTTCCTCAGCATTTTTCGCCGCCAATACTTTGGCGAGCTGCTGCAAAATCGTGCCCGCTTGCATACGCCCAACGATATCGATCGCACGGTCGCGGAACTCTACAGGCGTAAGCATGCGCTTTTCTGCAAGCAGGCGCGTCATGAGCTCGGTCTGTATTGCATCCAGTTCTAAATAATCCTCCAAAATCGCTTGCACGATTCGCGCGTCGTTCAATCGTATACGATAGCTCGTGCGCGGCAGCCCGATCGCATCCAGGCTGCGCTTTGCAATAGCAATCGCCTCAACATCAGCACGCGGCGACTCGCAGCCAACATTGTCGTAATGAAAAACCCGCCCCGACCATGAATACGCCGGTCGTCCGAGCGAGCCGTTTGAGATCTTAAAGCGCCGCGCATAATGCACCGACACCGGCATGTCGTCGCCAAATTCTTCGTAGCCGTATAATTTTGCCGTTCGACGCCACGCCGATTCAATATGATGGCGCACACGAACAGATTGCGGGTAGTACAGCTCCTGGCCGCCCACCAAATTGGCTAACGAAGCTTTCATGGAATTTATTATAGCATACTTGACTATATTTTGCAAGCATTTTATATTATGGATACGCTTAATTTTTGTATTAGAAAACACCCTCTAGTTATAGATATCATTGCAGCCTATGTTGCTGTACCCACGCATACATCGCGATTCCAGCCGCTACGCCGACATTAAGGCTGCGCGTACTGCCGAATTGCTCAATCGCAATAGTCCGGGGAGCATACCGCAATAGCTCTTGGCGAATTCCTGAGCGTTCCGCGCCAAATAGCAGTACGGCATTTTTCGGTAATTTCGTGCGGCTCAAAGGCTGCGAGCCATCGACATTGTCGATTGCAACCAGTTCTTTGCCCGTAATCGCATGTATAAAGTCATCCGCCGCCGCATAGTAGTGCACGTGCAAGTATTTGTCGGTCATCATTGCGCCGCGCTTATTCCATTGCCGCCGCCCAATAACATGCACGTGCCGCACGCCAAACGCATTCGCGCTGCGCACGATCGTGCCCATATTGAAGTCCCGCTCAACATTATCAATTGCAATCTCTAGCATTGAACCATGCGCGTCCAGATCATTGATAATTTGCTCCATCGGCACACCTTTGTAACAGTTGACGACGTTGCGGGAGTCGTTAGGCGTCATCGGTAGTTCGTTCCGAAGCTGGAGCCTCTTCGTCGTTTCGCGTCTTCAAAAAAGCCTGCACCAGTGCATCGTGCGCAACGGCTCCGGCGCTAAATGATATTCGCCAAGAATCTTTTGGCCGCGTATCAAGCACATGCTCGTACTCGCCCTTTATACACGCGACTCCATCTTCTGCAGAAATATCATTTGGTATATCTACGAGCCTGTCCAGCACGGCAGTGGCAATAGCACGCGGATCATGCGGCAAGTCATCTATGCGTGTTTCGACTTGATTGCCATCAATGTCTTCGTGCTTTACCGTCTGCTTTGCCATAGCACCAGCGAGCGTACCTTGTTGCGACCGAATTCGATCAAGCGGGAACCTTTCAACTGTCATATAATCCTTTCTCGTTTGCATCATGATATACGAGCGGCAAACGTTTGATTTATTATTGACAATCTCTACATTGTATCATGTTATATAATAAATATGAATTCATGCGGCTATTTACTTTGCGCCGAAGTGCCGGTATAATCAGATCGTAAGAGTCCGGAGCGGCTAAAACTAGTGCACTTTTATACCCATTATGTATGCGGATGTGGCGGAATTGGTAGACGCGCTAGCTTCAGGTGCTAGTGCCAGCAATGGCGTGGAGGTTCAAGTCCTCTCATCCGCACCAAAATTGAGATTTATAGCCATAACTCAGGCGCAATGCGTCTGTTTTTTATATTTTAGCCTTTGTCGCGGATAAAGCGCCTACGCGCATCTTATGAACAAGTAGCCACGAAAGTCCCCCGCTAGATTAAAACCGAAGCGTACCATCAATCATGCCGGCAAGCTGGCGTACGTCATTTAGCTGCTTAACGCCAGGATTAAGCGTACCGAGCGGATCAAATAGCTTGCGGATTGCACGATACATATCAACGCGCCGCGCACCAATGCATTCGTACGCAAATCGGCTTAGCGACCGCCCTTCGCCGTGCTGACCAACGATTGCGCCGCCGTACTGATGAACGAGCCGCGCTGTTTCGTCAAACAAACGCATGAGTTTTTGACGGTCGCTCGCCTGCGCTATCGGTGCAAGCGGATATGCCGACACGAGTTCAGTCAAACCGTCTACCGCAATTGGCAGATCCACGCGCAACTTATTACCGAGCGCCGCCAGCGCTTTCGTGAAATCCTCAAACCGTTCCGGCGGCACGAACCAATCGGACAACAATGGCGGCATACCAACGCCTGCACGATCTGGCAGTGTAGAATAGCGCGCAACATCAAGGAGTGGCGATAGCGAAGCGCGCGCATCATCGTCCAATACCAGCGAAACGTCAGCTACGCTACCGCATAATTTTTCAAGCTTTTTCTTTCCTTTCGCACGGGCACGCGCGTTAAAATCGTCAAACCCAACAAGAATAACCGCCTGCGGCGCTTTACCGCCAACCTCTTGAAACCACGGCGCCTTATAGCCAACTTGTACCGCCCGCCGTACGAGCGCCGCATCAAAGTACTTCACAAACGCCGGCGCGAACCGGCGCAGTTCATCAAGCATGTCGCGCGCTGTGTCTGCCGAAGCAAATACAAGCGCCGCCGTATCCAAATGCTGGCTGCGAAAATCAACGCGCAAAATCATCTCGCTGATAATACCAAGCGTACCCTGGCTGCCGATAAAGAGCGGCGTCAGGTCGATGCTGCCATCGCGGTCGCGTACACGCGCAATACTGTTATAGCCAGTTTGATCGCGCTCGTGGATTGTACTGATTTCATCAGCGTAATCTTCCAAAATTGTTTCTACACCGCGGTAAATATCGCCCTCTAAATCCTGCTGGCCTTTCTTGCGGCTGAGCTCGCGTTTACTAATTTTGCCAGTCTGCAGCACGTCGCCGTTCGCTAGCACAACCTCTAACTGGCTCACATTCGCCGCAAGCGAACCATATTTGCCCGCCAGATACCCCGCAGCATTGTCGGCAATCGCGCCGCCAATTGTGCCGCGCGGGTCAAGTCCATCAAGCGCCAGAACTCCCGTGCCCTGCAAGGCAAGCGCCGATTGAAGCGCCTGAATCGTCACGCCAGGCTGCAGACGCGCCAACCGCTGTTTACTATCATATTCAAAAATCGTGTTCATGTGTGCCGCGAGAGAGATTTGTGCGCCGCGACCGACAGCACCGCCATTAATGCCATAGCCGGCACCACGCGCTACGAGCGGCAACGCGTGTCCGCGCTCAGACAGCTGCCACGAAAATCGCGCCGTTTTGCGAATATCACTCGTATTTCGCGGTGACACGACCATTTCAGGAGCAATCGCCAAAATCCCCGCGTCCCTGGCGCGCGCCGCACGCAAATCCGTGCGAAAATCTACCTCGCCTGCCAAGTGTCCGCGCAAATAGGTTGCGACTTTGCTCATTATTGCCCCTTATTCCTAATCATTTACGTCTGGGTTTATTTTAACACAAGCAGAGTTAGATAGAAAATAGTATTAGCAACAGACCCAATACTATTGACGAGCCACAAGGCTGTATGGCAGCCTCTCGTAATTTCACTCGTTGTTTGCTATACTGGATTTTACGCGTTTACGCGCGCCATGCGGATGTGGTGGAATTGGTAGACACGTATGCCTTAGGAGCATATGCCTCACGGCGTGAAGGTTCAAGTCCTTTCATCCGCACCAAAAGATAAAACCCACCTAAAGGATTAGTGCTTTTAATTTGGAGCTTCTACCACCCGACTGCTAGCACTCCAGCACCATCACTTTTCAACTGATCGACAATTACGCCATTTGCATTGACTGCCATCGTCGGACCGTTAATACTTGCGGTTACTATGGTAGTTTGTGCTTGTATGGCATGTAAGCTTATGTCAGCAGCATGAAATTGTTTTTGTAAATAGCCGTAGACAACGTCGTCTAGCGGAGCATAAACTGTATCACTGCCTTTCATGCGATTTACAACATCGGGATAATGCAAATCATAGCAAACGTACGCAGTGATCGTCCGCCCTCCAAAACGTACATTTTGCGCCGAAACGCGCCCGACACCTTCTTCATCCGGCGCAATGTGCTGTTTATAATTCACCAGCGCGTCTTTGCCGTCTTCGTCTAATATGACGACCTTTTTGTAGCGTCGATCCCCGATAATTTCTTGCGTATGGTAAACTAACCGCAGATGATTATTTCGAGTAAAATCACGCAGCTGTTCACGACTTGACGCAGGTAATGAATTCTCCGGCCAGACTATCGTTACCCCTGGTTTGGCGTGGCGTGATTTTAGCGCTTGGAGAGATAGTTGCTCCAGTCGCTTAACGTCGTTTTTGGTCGCCGGCGCGTTGACGCCGCCCTCAGTCATAGACTGAACTGCTATAGTCGGCAGTATCGGCTGGGCTGGCAGTTTTGCAACGACTATATTTGCTGCTATCACAACTACAGCTACTACCCCGCTGGCTATAATAAATTGCATGCGTTTTCGCCGACACCACAACCAGGCTAGCCCGACGCCGATTGCTAGCAATGCAAACTCAATCGCCGCTTCGCCGCCCCAGCGCCCTAGCATGAGTATTCCATTGTTGCGCCAAACTGTATAACCGAGATGCGGAATCCACCAGTCTTTCATCACTGGCGCATGCAGTCGTATCAAAGTAAAACTACACCAGACAATAACAAATAGTACGCTAACCGCTTTTACACCAATCCAGCGTCTTAGCAACACTATCCACCAAATATTTGCGAGTAAAAAGATAAAACCGACACTTGCCAACACCGCCACAATAGGCGTCATAAACTGATAGTACCAATATGTCGTCGGCAATAACCAGCAAGCGCAAAATGTTAGCCCTAAAAAATACGCATGCCGCGCTGTTGCTCGCCGCAGCACCACAAATACTGCCGCCACAGCAAACAACGCCGGCAGCTGCAACCACCACACTGACATATGCGCCGCAAGCGCCAGCACCACGCCAGACGCTGCCATAATTAGATAGTCCTTAAGAGAGTGGTGCTTCGTAAAAACTGAGTACTGCATTATTCTTAGTATAATATTTTTGACACAACGACAAACCCGACGTTGTGTCAAATTACAAATGACTGTCGTGCGTGCAGAGAGATCACCTCTCTCGGCGGAAAGAGGTGAGAAAAGCATTACCATAACTACGATTGTCCACCACAACAATTTCCTTAGTCAGATTTGGAAACTCACCTCTTCCTGGATGTGATAATACCATAAGCGCCCCAGGTTTGAGAAGACTTAAAAGTTTCAATACTGTGGAAAACTGCGTATCGTGATATGGCGGATCAGCAAAAATAATGTCATAATTTTCTGCCTTGCCAGATTTCAGCCATGTGCTAACAGATGAGTATACCAATGAGACGTCGTTTTCGACACCAAGCGATACCATATTTTTACGTAATATATTTTGTGCGATTTTATCACGCTCAATAAATGTAACATGCGCCGCGCCGCGGCTAAGCGCTTCAAATCCAACCGCGCCCGTTCCCGCAAATACATCAAGTACATATGCACCGCGAACTTCACTGCCAACTCGATTGAACAGCGCATTGCGAATACGCTCGCCCATCGGTTTAGTGCGCGTATTGTTTGGCTTCGGCGCATCAAGCTTACGTCCGCCGTATTTGCCGGCAATGACGCGAATTGACGTCACAAAACCGCCTCGCGGTATGCCGCGTACCACGCATACATCACGACCGCACAGATTTTTGGGATCAGCGTGCGGCGTGTTTGGTTCGCAAGGCGCGCCGTCCACCCGTGCTTCCAAAATATTTCATACATATTTAACGCGTAGACCTCCTGCACTGCCTCCAGGAATATGCGCTCTAGTCCTAAGTTATCCGCACGCTTTACCCATTCTTTACTCGGCGCAGAGTCAGCGAACGTCGTCGTTTTGATCGCTGTTGCCACGCCGATTTCAAACAGTAAATGCGTCGCGAACACGCCTTTTGCACCCCAATACTCCCAGTTACGCCCCATCGTATCGCGCAGGTTATTGCCTTTAATGATGTTTTTGTCCTTGATTGATAAGCGCTCTTCTTTCGGCTTGCCCCACAGTTCTTCAATCTTATCGCTAAGCGGATAGTGGTGCGCCGGCGTCAAACCGTCGGTAATCGCGTGCGCCATCCAGGCGGCTTCAAACGCAGCGCGCACCCGATTAGTATCGCGAAGCGCCTGCACTAAATTTGCATAGTGATCGTTAATCATACCGGCAAGCGCCCGGTCGTTCGGATTCGCCGGGTCAATGTAGTGCCACGGTTCGTCAACGCTCGGGCTCTTACGTTTAATGCCGTCCGGACCGTTATTACCCTCAAAGTGCAGAATCTCGCGCGTTGTTGGGAAAGAATGCTCTACGCCTGTAAACTTTCGCATGTTGCGCCGCGCGATACGGTCAATCTTTTGATGGACCCCGAGAAAATTTCCTGAATGGGAACGAAATGTCGTACCACTGTACATAATTATTTATTATACCATGCTAGTTAAGTGTCGTTAGGCGTTGATTGCGGCGGACTTCGCGCGCAAGATCTGGGTAATCCGCCAGATTATCGCCGCTCGCGATAAATGCCTGCGCCGCCTTTTGGGCGCGGGCGATCAACTTCGTGTCGGCGAGTGTCGCGATTTGGAGGTTGAGCGCACCGTGCTGCATGCGCCCGTAAATTTCACCGGGGCCGCGCAAACGCATATCAACTTCTGCTAGATAAAACCCGTCGTTTGACTTCTCAATTTCGCGTAAACGCTCGCTTGGTTTATTATTCGTACTCATCATCAAATAGCAATAACTTTGGTGCTTGCCACGCCCGACACGCCCGCGCAGCTGATGCAGTTGACTGAGGCCAAATTGCTCCGCATCTTCAATCATCATGATAGTTGCATTTGGCACGTCCACGCCAACTTCAACCACCGTCGTACTCACTAAAATATCATATTTTTTATCTTTGAAATCCCGCATGACGCGGTCTTTTTCGTCTGGTTTCATTTTGCCGTGCAATAATCCGATCGTACGATGACCAAATACGCTGTTTTTAAGTTTTTTGTACTCAGCTTCAACGCTTTTGCGATCGTTTTCGGGATTATCGCGAATCAATCCGCAGATGATATACGCTTGACGGCCAGCTTGCAGTTCGCACTCAACCTGCTGATAGATTTTATCGCGCGACGGCAGTGAGACGAGTTTTGTCTTAATCGGCTTCCGTCCACCGGGGAGTTCATTAAGCACCGACACATCCAGCTCGCCGTATACCGTGAGCGCAAGCGAGCGCGGAATCGGCGTCGCCGTCATTGCCAGCAAATGCGGCAATACGCCCGACTTGTCAAGCAGCCGTTGGCGCTGCTCTACGCCAAATCGATGCTGCTCGTCGATTATTACAAACCCGAGATTGTGAAATACAACTTTATCTTGAAACAGCGCGTGCGTGCCGACTACCACGTCGACGCCGCCGCTGGCAATCTGCGCACACAACGCCGTACGCGCCGCACCCTTCACGCTGCCGACAAGCAGCCCGACCGTCACGCCAAACGGCGAAAGAAGCGTACTCAGCGTTTCGGCGTGTTGCGCCGCTAAAATCTCTGTCGGCGCCATCAATGCGGTTTGATGACCCGCGCTCGCCGCTTGGCGCGCCGCGATGCCTGCGACTACCGTCTTACCGCTGCCAACATCGCCCTGCAGCAGCCGATTCATCGGCGTAGCACGCTCGAAATCCTGCAAAACATCCCACGCCGCCCGACGCTGTGAATTCGTGAGCGCAAACGGCAATTGCGATACAAACTGCTGCACCACATCAGGCTCAAACATAATCTGATAGCCCTGTAGTTTTTGGTTTTCAATTTTATTTAATTGGCTTGCCAAAATCAGCTGGAACAACTCCTCAAACGCTAGCCGCTCGCGAGCGTGCGACACATCGCCCGCCTGGCGCGGAAAATGCATTGCGCTGATCGCATCGGCGCGCGACATGAGGGCTTCATGCGCAACAACGCTTGGCGGTAGCGTCTCCGGCAACACACTCATCAATGGGCGCAATTGCTCAATAATTTTGCGCACCGTTTGCGACTTAAGTCCATGCGGTTGGCGATATACCGGCAGCAGTCGCTCGGCTTGCACCGGCGATTCCTTTGCAAGCTCAGCGCTCGGGTTCGTCAATTGGTAGCGCCCGTAATTGTACTCAAACACGCCGCTAAAGAAAAAATATTCATCGCTTGCGCCAAGCTGCTGCGTGCGGTACGGCTGGTTAAACCACACGGCGTTTAACTTACCGCTATCATCCGCTAATACTGCCGTCGTCAAGCGCAAACCGCGGCGTACGGGGCGCGTGTTAATCTTCTCGCAGCGGGCGCGAATTGTTACGTTGCCAGGTTTCAGTTCGACAATCGGCGCAACATTCGTAAAGTCTTCGTGCTTGCGAGGCAAAAACGCCAGCAAATCACCGACTGTCTCTAGTCCCGCACTACGCAGCTGCGCCGCCGTTTTCGGTCCAACGCCTTTGATTTGCTCTAATTTGGTTGTTAGATTCACGTTCCTGGTTATTCCGTCACACCAAGCACGCCGTCTAACGCATATGCCGTCGTTTCCCAGCCGTCAACCGCAATGCTGTCAACGCCCATCATCTTAACTGGGTAGTCGTTGCCGCCCTCATTGAGTTTGTCGCCAAAAAAGAGCACTTCATCCTTAGAAATATCGAGCGCGTCGATTAGTTTGCCGATACCGTATGCTTTATCAATACCCGGGCGCGTAATATCCGTACTCGTCGTGCCGCCGATTCGCACCTCAAGCCCAGGCAACTGCTCGGCAACTTTATCGCGATATACCGGTCGCACATCTTTGAACTTCTCTGCCCACGCATACTTATCCTCGGGCGCCGCTTGCTGCCCAAGCGCCGACATCGTGATTTGGCTGATACGGTCTTCAATGATTTCTCCCGCCGGCTTGTCGCACCAAATACCCATATCTTTGGCGGTTTTTTCAAGCACGTCAACGATATGCGCGCGCTCCTTCTCGCTCAAATCCTCGGCGTACTGCAGTTCCCATTCGCCCCCAAGCGCATCGTACCGGTAGTAGCGCGTACCGCAGGTCGGCATCGCATGAAAGCGCGCCAGTTGCTGCGGCGATACATTCAAGCGGTCAATCACTTGCGAGCGAATTTGTTTGAACGTACCGCCCGTAATCACACAGACGTCGTAGTGCTCTAATAAACGGCCCAGCAATACCGCCATGCGGTCGCTAACCGGCGATTTTGTCACCGCCAGCGTGTCGTCTAAATCAAATGCCAGTACTTTCTTCATGTATTCTCCTTTTAACGAACGAGTACGAACCCGTTTTTACCTCTCTTAATTAAATTGATGCCCGCTAATTCGCGATCGGCAGTAATCTTTTCGCCATTCACGCTAATAGCGTTGTTTGCAATCAAGCGCCGCGCCTCGCCGTTGCTTGCGCATACGCCCGCCTCAACGAGCGCCGAGATGACGTTTTGCGGCGGCACGGTCGGAATTTCTGCCGACAGCGCGTTGAGGTCTGCATCGGTCAATTTCTGAACGCTCAGCCCGCCGAAAAGCACGCCCGTGACGCGCTCGACACTCTCGCGCCGCTCGCGCCCATGCACAAGGTCGGTGACTTCGCGCGCCAAGGTTTTTTGCAGCGCCCGCTCACCCGGATTTAAGTGGTGGTTGTCAATCAGCGCTTCAACCGTCTCGCGCTCAAGCAGCGTATAAATCTTAATGAGATCTTCGCTTGTCAAATCGTCGCAGTTCAGCCAGAATTGATAGAATTGGTACGGACTGGTCTTGTTCGGGTCAAGCCACACTGCGCCGCCTTCTGACTTGCCAAACTTCACGCCGGTCTGCCTGTTGATAATGAGCGGCGCCGTAAATACATGCGCGTCGCCGCCTTCAAGTTTGCGAATCAAACTTACGCCCGTGACGCTATTACCCCACTGATCGGCGCCCGCTAACTGCAGCGTTGCGCCCTTTTCACGATACAAATGCAAGAAATCATAGCCCTGAATCAGCGCGTAGCTAAATTCACCGTAGCTGATGCCACTGCCGCCCTCACCGATGCGCTGCTGTACAAATTCACGGTCAAGCAATTGCGTCATACTGACGTGCTTGCCGATTTGGTGTAAAAAATCAATATAGTTAATATCGCGAAACCAGTCAGCGTTATCAACAATTTCAAACTCTTTGCCGTTAAAAATCTGCGCAAATTGCCGCCGCAAGCCCTCAACGTTTCGCGCCACTGTCTCGGCGTTGCGCAAATCGCGCTCCTGTTTTTTGCCGTCAGGGTCGCCAATCATACCGGTCGCGCCGCCGACCAGCAGAATCGGCTTATAACCATGCTCGATGAACTGGCGGCACATCATCATCGCCGCCAAGTTGCCGATCTGCATGCTGTCCGCGCTCGGATCAACGCCGAAATAAAATGTACGCGTCTCGCGGTCAAGTTCTTTGATATCAGAGAATGTCGTCTGATTGACAAACCCACGCCAGGTCAACTCTTCGCTCAGCGTCATTTCATATCCTTTCGTACGCTTATAAATAACTAGTGTCAGTGTATCATAAAAAGGCTAGGCACGCGACATAAATGGTGGTATGATGGAGGGTAATATTGCTTATGGGAAGAAAATTACTGTGGGGAAAAAACAGGGACCGACGAAGAAAGGCGTGAGCGTTTATTCTAACCTCGCCCGCAAACGACAAGTTAAAAAAGACGCTAAAGCACGAAAAAAAGCGGAATATTTAGCGACGCTGCCGAAACACCCGCTGAAGCGCCTATTGTACCGGCTGCACCCGAAACGCGTAGCGAAGTATTGGTTCAGCCGGCAGGGGTTATTTATGTTCCTGAAGATTATCGGCGTATGCATGTTGCTGCTCGTACTGGCGGGCACAGCGCTTTTCGCTTATTTCCGCAAAGATCTCGACCAGATCAATCCCGACACGCTATCGCAGCGCGTACGCACCACAGTGACAAAGTATTACGACCGCAATAATAAATTACTATGGGAAGACAAAGGCGATGGCGACTATACGCTAGTCGTCGACCATAAAAATATTGCGCCATGCATGGATCAGGCGACGGTCGCGATTGAGGACAAAGACTTTTATAAACACGGCGGCATTAGCATTTCCGGCATCATGCGCGCCCTGCTGAGCAACGCCCAGGGAAACGCCGTGCAGGGCGGCTCGACACTGACGCAGCAGCTGATCAAGCAAGTGTTCTTCCGCGACGAGGCGGCAAAACGCGGACTAGCGGGTATTCCGCGCAAAATTAAAGAGATTATTTTGGCGGTCGAAGTTGAACGCATGTATAGCAAAGAGCAGATTTTAGGGCTTTACTTAAACGAATCGCCGTATGGCGGACGGCGCAATGGCGTTGAGTCGGCAGCGCAGACATATTTTGGCAAATCATCGAAAGATTTGAATTTATCGGAGTGTGCACTACTCGCGGCAATCCCAAACAATCCGAGCGCCTATAATCCGTACAATATCGCCGGGCGTAATGCTCTGCTCGCACGCCAGCGCAAAGTGATTGATAATATGGTTGAGATGAAATATATCTCTAAGGAGCAAGCGAATCAAGCAAAGAGCGTCGCTATTATGGACACTGTAAAGCCGCTTGCCGATCAGTATTCTAATGTGAAAGCGCCTCATTTTGTGCAAATGGTCAAAGAGCAGCTGGAAGGCGAACTCGGCAAAACGATCGTCGGCGAAGGCGGATTAACCGTGAAGACGACGCTTGATATTGACGTACAGAATTTGCTGGAATCAAATATGACAGCGATGTTCAATGGCAGTATGACGAGCCGCGATTGCAATTATCGAAATTGTCCAAACCATGCCGGCTTTACGAACGGCGCGGCAGCGATTGAAGATACGAAGACCGGCCAGCTGCTAGCGCTAATGGGTAGCCGCGACTTTAATTACACCGGATTCGGCCAGGATAACGCCGCAAAAGCGTTTATTCAGCCGGGGTCGTCGATCAAGCCGTTCGTCTATGCGCAGCTATTCAGCGACCAAGGCAGCGGCAAGCAGAACTACGGCAGCGGTTCGACGCTCACCGATACCAAAACGACGTTCCCAGGTAATTACACGCCGCAAAACGCCGACAATAAGTTTCAGAATAACATCAATATCCGCCAGGCGCTTGACCGCTCGCGCAACATTCCCGCCGTCAAAGCGATGGCAATCAACGAACAGAATAACTCTGGCAGCACCTGGTCGCTAATTCGTGCCGCCGGCAATAAATATTACTGCACCAATGGCGCCGACGCGCAGGCTGGCTTGTCGAGCGCACTCGGCAGCTGCGGCACGCGACTGATCGACCACGTCAATGCTTACTCAACATTGAGCCGCCAGGGCGTTTACATGCCGCAAACGTCGATCATAAAAGTCACGAACAGCAACGGCGAAACACTCAAAGAATATAAAGCATCAAGCAAACAAGTCATCAACCCGCAGGCAGCGTACATTGTGACCGATATTCTAGGCGATGCGAAGGCGCGCGCCGGGCTTGGCTGGAATCAAGATTATCTGCCGGCGCTCACCGGAATCGGTGTCCACGCTGCGGTCAAAACAGGAACAAGTAACGGCGAAAAAAACGGCAAGGTCGCGTCGAAAGATATCTGGGCGGCCGGCTACACGCCAAACCTGTCAATGGCAGTATGGTTCGGCAATTCCGACACATCGGTGCTCAAGAGCGGCAACTCGCTCATTCCTGCAATGTTCTTTGATAAAACGATGGCGGCAGTGTCGAAATCGTACGCCGATCAAAAGAAATTAGCCCTAAGCGATTGGTATACGGCACCGAGCGGTATCCAAAATATTAAAGGCGAACTCTTTCCGTCGTATTACAACAAATCAACCGGTACATCAACAGCAAAGATGACGTTCGATAAAGTGTCAAAAAAGAAGGCGACCTCATGTACGCCGGAAGATGCGAAAATTGAAATCGGCGTCATCAAAGCGAAAGATGATTTTACTAAAAAAGAAATCATCACCTCGACCGATAGCAGCTACGACGCCAACGCCGACGACGACGCCCACCAATGCGACGACGCCAAACCAACCGTATCAGTCAGCACAACATCAAGTGGCACCGTCTCCGTCACGTATACGCACGGGCGCTACACGCTTCAGTCGATTGAATTACTATCCGGCAGTACGGTTGTTGCCAGCAAACAGGTCGACAGCAACGGTACATGGACATTATCGCCGACCGACTTGGCGTCCGCTACAAGCGGCACGATCACCGCAAAGGTAACTGACGTCGGCTACTACACCGCAACAAATAGCACGAGCTACCAAAAGAGCAGCAGTTCATCAAGCGGCAGTTAGCGATAAGTTCGTTCCCAAAGGCTGCCCGAGAAATCTGCTCGCTACTGTTCATTCACGAGGGCGATCAAGTTGTCCTCGTGATTTTTGCGGCGCGAATGATTCGTGCGGCGCGGCGCGGAATTTACATTTGGTTGCGAGCGCGAATCCTGTACCGCCGCGCCATCTTTTCCTTTTCGCGAAGTGCGCGTCCGGCGAGAAGCTTTGCTATCTTCGGGCGTGCGCTGCATGCGCGACGACTGCGCTGTTTTTGCCGGGCGCGCTTGGGTTGCCGTACTGCTACGCTGCACGCTTGACGTGTTTTTACCTCGACGGCGTTGATTTGAAGTAGACGGGGCAGCCAACTCGTTTGATGTATTGTTTGCTGCTTGCGATTTTGCCGCTTTGTTTAGTTCGCCTGACGCCGCAGTAGAGCTTGCGCCGTGCGATTTTGACGATTGGCGCTGCGTACGGCGTTTTTCCGGCTGAACCTCGTTTACTAATTTCGCAAACATCATGCGCCCCGCCGCTGTTTGCAGACTGCGCACGATTTCGACCGTATGCGTTTGCCCAATTTTGCTGCTCGCCTGTTCAACGACGACCATCGTGCCGTCCGGCAAATAACCGACCGCCTGGTGCGAGTCTTGTCCTTTCTGAATCAGATCGAGAATAAGCTTTTCCCCTGGTAAATATTCCATGCGCAGACTCTGCGCCAGCTCATTCAGATTTAGCACTTCCGTACCTTCCACCGCTGCGACTTTGTTAAGATTATAGTCAAGCGTCATGATAACCGCGCCGTGTTGTTTTGCAAGCAATAGCAGCCGATCATCAACACCTTCGCTGGCGCGGCTGCCATCCTGCAGCAGCTCCACTGCGACACGTTCCATCGCCTGCAACTCCGTCACAACGTCAAGCCCATGGCGCGCGCGAGCGCGTTTATCGCTATCGGCATGGTCTGCTAAAAATTGCAGCTCACCGATCACTGAGCGCGGAATCACCAGCGTGCCGCCAATGAATCCCGTGCCCGCTACCGCAACAATCCTCCCGTCCATCAGCACCGATGTATCGACTAAAATCGCGCGGTCTTTCGCTTTAATATTCGTCTTTGGCAGCCGCGTCAATAAATATGACACTTCGCCCAAAATTAACAGCGTCACCGCTAGCAATACTATATCTTTTGTTTCCATACGTTCCTTTCTTTTCGCGAGATTTAATCTCTGTTGGCAACTACTTCATGTAGTCAATGAGCGCCTGGCGCAAATCATGCACGCCGCGCACAAATGAATTCTTTTTGCCCGATTTTGGAGCAATCGCCTGGGTAAAACCGAGCTTCTTCGCCTCAGCAATACGCTTATTAGGTAGTCGCGCCGAGCGGATTTCACCGCCCAAACCAACTTCACCGAACACCACCAAGCCATCGTCTAGCTTGCGCCCCGCTGCCGCCGAAGCGATTGCCATCGCAACAGCCAAATCGGCCGCTGGATCCGCCAGCTTCAGTCCGCCCACTACATTGATATAGATATCTTTGTCAGATAAGTTCAGTTTTGTGCGTTTCTCAAGCACAGCAATCAACAGGTTGAGGCGATTCAAGTCGAATCCGCTCGCCGTTCTCTTAGGATACCCGAAATTTGTCGAATTGACAAGGGCTTGAATTTCTACCAAAATCGGACGGTTGCCTTCAAGCGTAGCAAGCACTACCGATCCATCAGCATTTTGGCGCTCGGCAAGTAATGCCGCCGACGGATTTTCGACGACACTTAAGCCACGCTCGCTCATCTCAAAGATCGCCGCCTCGCTGGTTGAGCCGTAGCGATTCTTTACCGCGCGCACTACTTTGAAGCCACCATAGCGGTCGCCCTCAAACTGCAATACAACATCAACTAAATGCTCCAATACTTTTGGTCCGGCAATTGAACCTTCTTTCGTGACATGTCCGACTAAAATCACCGCCGCGCCGGACGCTTTAGCGGCACGAATAATGACGTTGCTTGAGTTAGTAATTTGGCTGACCGTTCCCGGCGCGCTTGCCACCTCCTCAAGACTAAGCGTTTGAATACTATCAATGATAACAAGTTTGTAAGCGCCGCTAGCAATCGTCGCCGCAATGTCGTCGGCACTCGTGCTTGCGACAAATTGCAAATGGTCGCCCGCTACTGCACCCAAGCGCCGAGCTCGCAGTTTAACTTGCGACGCCGACTCCTCGCCGCTCGCGTACAGCACTAGCGCGTCTTCAGAAATATGCGCTGCTATTTGCAGCAATAGCGTCGACTTGCCGATACCCGGTTGTCCAGCCAGCAGCATAACGCCGCCCGGCAGGATACCGCCGCCCAATACCGCATCTACATCAGCAATACCTGTGCCAAGACGCGCGGTTGATGCTTCTGCTGAGATTGAACGCATTGACTGCGCTTTCAATATATTGCCGTGCGCAGCACTCCGCGCCACTGCCGAATTGCCCGCCGCACGCACAACCTGCTCCACGAGTGAGTTCCACTCGCCGCAATTCTCACACTTGCCGACCCACTTTGGGTAGCTCGCGCCGCACTGCTGACACACAAATTGGCTGCGCGCTTTTGCCACTACTTCACCTCGCTCGGCGCACTCACGCCATTCATGCTTTGATTCAGCTGCTGCGCCCGCACAGCAAGCTTGTTGTATTCGACAATCATCGTATTATACGCTGATATACGTGCGTTTAATTGATTTTGCCGACGATTTAATGCCGCAACGCGCCCTGAAAGTACATTTCGCGCCGCATAGAACTCTTGCGACGAAAAATCACCGCTTGCCGCCCGCTGGTTGAAACTTTGAATATCGGAGTTCAGCTGATTTAATTCATTCTGATAAGCATCCGTTTCAGTTTTAAGCGCTGATTCTTCAGTAGAAATTTTCGTCTTTAAAGATGCCGCTTGCTGGTCTAATTCCGAAAATACTTGCGTATAACGCTGGTTCAGCGCTACGATGCTCGCACGGTTCATGAAATAGCGCGCATAATGCCGCTCTAGCTCGCTGTCGAGATTTGCGATCGTCGTGCCTAAAATTGAGTGCAATTCATTAACCTCAGCGCCTGGCTCCGCCTGTTTATAGTACTCCATTAAACGTTTTAGCGTCGGTTCGTCTTTCACTTTTTGATACGCTGCACGCACTAATCCGTCCACCCTCTGCTGTTCAAATGCGTTCAACCGCGCATACGCCGCATGCAACAACTCATGCGCCGCTGTCACGTCAAGCGCGCCATCAAGTTCGTTGTTTTGTACATTATATAAATAAATCCGGTCGCGATAGTAACACCCCAAGATTGCCGTCGTCCGCTCCACACTATGACAACTGCTGTTGAACTGCCCTGAGTCCTGCACCTCAGGACTAGTCGCGTGAAAGATCCGTTTACCCGCCGACGTCAGCGTTACGCGCTGTTCAATCGCTGAGATCTGCGATGACGGCGTATATTGCTGCGCGCGAAACTCGTCAAGCAGCTGCGGACCAAACCAATACGCCGCTGCTAGCCCGCCAGCAGCTACCGCGATCGCAGCAAACGATCGCATGAAGCTAGTTCGTTTCGGTTTCGCTGCTCCGTTCAATCGCGATCACCCCCTTGGTTAATACTACTTCTAGAATATCACCTTTTTTATACGAATTCGCCAAAACTCCCTCGGCAATCGCATGCTCAACCTCATCCTCAATGACACGGCGCAGCGGGCGTGCACCATACTTCACCGTATAGCCTTTGTCGATCAGATAGCGTTTCGCCGCGGGCGCAACTTTCAACGCCAAGCCTTGCCGCACGAGCCGCTGGCGCAACTCTCCAATTAGCAGGTCAAAAATCTTACCGACCTCCGCCCGCGTGAGCGCACGGAATGTAATGATGCCATCAAAACGGTTAATAAGTTCTGGACGCATGTATTTTTCAAGCGCTTCGCGCGTTAAGCGGGCATTACGCTCATGCAACGAATCAAGCTGTCCGTTTTTTATGCTGCGCGCACGAAATCCAAGTTCCGATTCTTTCATCATTTGGTCGGCACCAAGGTTGCTCGTCAGAATGATAATCGTATTACGAAAGCTTACTTCCCTGCCTTTTGCGTCGGTCAACACGCCATCTTCAAGCAGCTGTAATAGTAAATTAAATACATCCGGATGTGCTTTTTCAATTTCGTCAAATAATACAACGCTGTAAGGCTGGCGCCGAATCTTGTCAGTCAGCTTACCGCCATCTTCGTAGCCAACATAACCTGCCGGCGCGCCAACAAGTCGCGATGTATTATGCTTTTCACCGAACTCACTCATATCAATTTTGACAAGCGCATCTTCGCTGCCAAACACTTCACGTGCTAGCACCTTAGCAAGTTGCGTTTTACCTACACCTGTCGGTCCCATAAACACGAAGCTACCAATCGGGCGACGGCTGCTTGCGACGCCAGAGCGGCTACGTCGAATCGCCCGCGCCACTTTCTGGATCGCTTCACGTTGTCCAATAATATACTTACTTAAATGCTTTTCAAGCTGCCGCAGTAATTTCGCTTCGCTGGTCTGTACTTTCTCGACCGGTATGCTGGTCATCACCGCGATAGCATGCGCCACGTCGCCATCAGTCAGCTGAATCGCTCGTTTACCTTCTTGCGCGATTTTTTCGACCTCTAGTTTCTCATTAATTTGGCTAATACGCTGCTTGTAGAGCGCCGCCCGCTCATAGTCTTCATGCGTAACCGCCTCTTCCATGCGTTCGTTCAAATGTTTGAGTTCTTTCAGATAATCGCGCTGCCGGCTCGGCACATGCCCTTGCTTAACTCGCACGCGCGCAGCCGCTTCGTCAAGCACGTCAATCGCCTTATCTGGCATGAAGCGATCAGACACATAGCGGTCGCTCATGTATACCGCCGATTCGATCACATCATCAGTAATCGTCACGCCGTGATGTTTTTCATAATAACTTTTCAGCCCTTTCAAAATTGCAATCGTTTGCGCGATCGTCGGTTCTTTCACGACAATCGTCTGAAAACGCCGCTCTAACGCCGTATCTTTTTCGATATGCTTGCGATATTCGTCAAGCGTCGTCGCGCCAATCATATGCAACTCGCCGCGGGCAAGCGCCGGCTTCAAAATGTTTGCCGCATCCATGCTACCTTCGGCCGCGCCAGCGCCCACCAGCAAGTGCAGCTCATCAATAAACACGATAATATTCGCGTGCTTCTTGATTTCTGCGACGACCTTTTTCAACCGGTCTTCAAACTCGCCGCGATATTTCGTGCCTGCGATCATCGCCGCCATATCTAGCATAATCACGCGTTTGTCAAGCAAATGCGCCGACACGTCCTCGTGCACGATACGCTGCGCCAAACCCTCAACGATGGCTGTCTTGCCAACGCCCGGCTCGCCAATCAGCACAGGATTATTTTTTGTACGCCGGCTCAGGATCGTGATCATACGCTCTAGCTCCTTATCGCGCCCGATCATTGCGTCAAGCTCGCCCGCTGCCGCTTTCGCCGTCAAGTCAATCCCGAACGCGCTAAGCGCGCCACCGCGTACCGCCCGCCGCCGCGGCTCGGTCGCGACATCGCCGTGCTCACTGCGATTTTCCTCGAACGAATCTTCAAGTTCATTCATTACTTTATCAACGTCCACGCCCATATCGCGCAACAGCGTCGTAGCCCGCGCGTTACCTTGGCGCAGCACGCTATAAAGAATATGCTCGGTGCCCAAAAAATCGTGATTATATTCTTTAGCAGCCTCCCACGCCATGCGCAGTGTCAACATCGCCGTCTCGCTTAAACCGACGACACCTGTGCTTGTTACGACGCGCGACGGTTTGATATCAAGCGCTATTTCCGCCTGCTGCAGCGTTACGCCCGCGTCTGCGAGCACTTTTGCCGCTGAACTTGAACCCTGCGCCAATACACCTAGCAATAAATGTTCGGTTCCAATATAATTACTCCCGTTACCACGCGCAATCGCATCAGCATGCTGCACGCTCGCGCGCGCATTATCAGTCAAATGTGAAATAAAATCTGCAAAATCCTCTGGCATTATTCGTTGTGCTCCGTTTCTCTGGTATAACAGCCCATATATCTTAGTATACCGATAATGTTAGCACTCGTCAAGGGAGAGTGCTAATTTTCTTATAGTTTTTACCCGCCTCGCCACACAGAACCGCCGATAACGCGCCCAGCCAAACAAAAAAGCCTCTCAGGGATTGGGAGACTTTCTGCTGTAGTAGTAAATTCTATTCTTGATTTTCAATCGCCGCGAACAGCCCATCTTCAATGTTTGTGCGCGGTTTTTTCTCGGCCGGCTTGGCGGTTGCTGTTTCGATATCCAGCTCGTAGCCCGTCAAGCGGCTTGCCAGACGTACGTTTTGTCCGCCGCGGCCGATCGCGATTGATTGCTGATCCTCTGTGACATAGACTTTCGCCGATTTATGTTCTTTATCAATTTCAACTTTCACAATTTCCGCCGGACTAAGCGCGTTGCGAATATACGTATCAATGTTCTCGTCGTAAGTTACGATATCAATTTTTTCCTGATCGCCGATCTCATTCATTACCGCATTCACGCGCGTGCCATGCCCGCCAACGAACGTGCCGACCGGATCAACGCCCGGCACTAAGCTCGCGACTGCCAACTTCGTGCGGCGACCCGCCTCGCGCGCAATGCCTTTGATTTCGACCGCGCCGGTTTCCATTTCTGGCACTTCCTGGCGGAATAGATATTCAATAAAAGCTTCGTTACCGCGACTAAGCACCAACTGTGCACCGCGCCCGTCGCGCTCAATGTCCTTAATAAATACCCTGAGGCGCTGCCCAACCGAATAATATTCTCCTTGAATCTGCTCACTTTGCGGCAAAATACCCGTCGCTTTGCCTAGCTCAACACGCACGACGCGCGGCTCTACGCGCTGCACGACACCCGTCACAACCGTACCGATTTTATCTTCAAATTCAGCCAGCACAACCTCGCGCTCTGCTTCGCGCAGGCGTTGAATAACGACCTGCTTAGCAGTCTGCGCCGCTACGCGCCCGAAACTCGTAACGTCATGCGTTTCTGTTACGACCTCAGCGCCAAGCTCAGCGTTTTCATCAATTTTTCGCGCATCCTCCAGGCTAATTTGATTAGCGTCGTTCTCGACATCCTCGACAACCGTTTTCACGACCGATACTTTTGCCGTACCATCGTTAATATTGAGTTCGGCGCGTACGTTTTGCTCGCGCTCGCCGTTATCGCGGCGCCACGCCGCAGCGATTGCTTGCTCAATTACACCCAGCACGACATCCTCAGGAAGCGCTTTCTCTTCAGCGATCGTGCGCATCGCCAGCGTCATTTGTTTCACGTTTAAGTCTTGCATAATGTTCCTTTCTTACGAAAAATTCCGACCTGCCGGCCGGATTAGTACAATTTTATTGTATCAATTGCAGCGTACGCTGTCAAGAACCGCCCGATACGTCTTTCCTCACTATTTATATTGGCGCGTGGCGCGCTCGCCGCCGAAAGACGTGCTATACTGATGCCTATGCAGCTATCTGATTTT
>CAJPLV010000004.1 GCA_905371715.1 Candidatus Saccharimonadota bacterium
TCCGCCAGCTAACGGGCGATTATTTGTTTACTGATGCTGATGGCGCGACGCCGCTTATTCGGTTAAGCGGCGGGCAGAAGGCGCGGTTTCAGATTATTAGCATGCTGGCAAATGATCCGCAGCTGCTAATTCTAGATGAACCAACGAATCATTTGGATTTGCCGAGTATTGAAGAACTAGAGACGGCGCTTGAGCGCTACGCGGGTGCAATACTTTACGTTAGCCACGACGATTATTTTCGCCGGAAGATCGGCGGCACGGTCGTACAGATTGGTGCGCCGTAAGCTAGCAGTCCCCTCGTTTCTTAAACTTATAGCTGGCGCCGGCTGAATCGCGTGCTGTTTTGCCGCGAGTAGCGCAAAAAAGAAAATAGCCCCCGAAACGGCTCAAGCTGAACTTTCGGACAAAAGCCCGAGAACGCTTAATGAGAAAGCGCTCAATCAGGCTTGATGCCGAATCGGCGAGCTATTTCGGGGTATCAACTGCTGGCTGCGGTATGCAGCAGCCAAGAGACGGTCATAATCAATCCTACAATCAGACATGATTGTAGAAATGAAAGTGCCGGCACGATGCTGAGACCGGAGGCATGAAGCGCTCCGGTGAATAGCATGATAACTACCGCCGGAATGGCGATAGAGGCTACCATAAGGATCACGGTAACCATAATAAACAGAACGACAATAAACGCTCGGTTCATTGTTTTTCCTCTCTAAAGAACAACCTCTCCGCGCGGGATTGCGCGAAAAGCTATTCTATATATATCATGTATGGTGTGATTGGTCAAGCGAAAGCTAAGCAAGCAGTCCTTTGTCGTGCAGCGCTGCATCAATTTTAGCGCGGTCAAAGCCGCGGACGATAACGCCGGCAATGTCGGTAACAGGGACGCTGCTGGCACCACCGCCAACTTTGGCGAGCAGTTCGTCCATTGCCCCCTCGTCGGTTTCAATATCGCGTACGGTAAATGGTACGCCGAGGTGTTCTAGATATTGCTTTTCGGTTTTGCAAAATGCACACCAGGCGGCGCTATAAATAATGACGTGTGATTGTGCAGCTTTTGACATTATGATCCCTTTCCTCGTTAACCATAATCATTATACGCACAACATGTAGCGTGCACAAGAGCTTATTGAACGCTAGATGTGTCGCTTGTCAAGTACCAGCCGCCGTCAACAGGCGACTGATAGCAAGTAAGTTTCAAGTCTAAATGGTACTTTTGTAGTTCGCGAATAGCACGCAGAGCGTCGCTGCGGCTGGCGAAGCGCTTTTTCTCGGGCGCTCGGGCGGAATTATTACGGTAGCGCTGGTGCTTGGGGGTGTGATTACGGCGCGGCATGTTTGTAGTATACGAGGTTCGGGCTTTACAGACAATCTGGTTGCCTGATACAATTAACTGCGTATGAGTAAACTCTCTGGCGATAGCGACAGCCGTGCGGCGGGCGCCACATCCTCTGCGAGCGTGCCGGCGTCGGCGATTATGGCGACAATGGCAGATACGACGTGGCGCATGTTTACGCCGAGCGTTGGTCTGACGCTGGCTGGTGTATGGCTAGATGCGCAGTTCGGTACGAAACCGTGGCTGATGTTTGGTGGTATCATATTAGGGTTTGTTGGCGCGTTTGTGCTTGTGAAGCGGCAAATCGCGGGCGGTACGCGGCGAAAGGCGGCGCAGCGATGATAGCAGCTGGATTCGGGCTAGGCGCAGCAATAAGCGGCGCAGGTACGATGATTTCTGATGGCGCGGCGTTGGCATTTGGCGCGGCGGCTAGTGGTGCTGTGGCAACGTTTGCGGCGGCTGGTCCGCATATCTCAGTGAAAGCCGATACAGTCGCGACGATCGGCGGATTTGCGGTAACGAATTCGCAGGTGCTCGGCGCGTTTGGGCTGATCGTGCTCGTGTGGCTGATGTTTCGGATGCGCTTGGCAGTGCTGGGGCGCAGAAAACATACATTCGCGACGCGTTTGATGCAGTGGACATTTGAAGGACTGTACAACACGGTTAAACAGGTAGTCCAAGATGAGGCGTGGGTGCGGCGAGTTGCACCGCTAACGATCACGATATTCTTTTTTGTAGTGGCGCAGTATTGGCTGGGGCTATTACCTGTCGTTGGTCCGATCACGGTTGGCGAGCACGGTACTCCCCTGTTGCGTGGTGGCGTAGCGGACTTAAACATGACATTTGGATTGGCGATTGTGACCATTGTCGCGGCGCAGGTGTATGCGTTTAAGTATATGGGTTTCCGCGGCAATATGGGGCGCTACTTTGTAAACCCGCTGCGCGATCCGATTATGTCATTTGTCGGTATCTTAGAGCTGGTGGCGGAGTTCTCGCGCATGCTGGGCCTGAGTTTCCGCTTGTTTGGCAACGTGCTAGCAGGTGAGGTACTGTTAATCATGATTGCGTATTTGACGCAGGTGATTTCGCCGATGGCGCTTCAACCGTTTTACTTTTTTGAGCTGTTTATTGGTGGCATTCAAGCGTACATTTTCTTTATGTTGTCAACCGTATTTATTTCCCTAGGTCTCGTGCCGCATGGCGACCATGGCGAGCCGTACGCTTCAGTTGATCATTCCCCTGTTGATAGTCCGAAACTAGCGGCGGAGAATGAATCATAAATCGATAACAATAATATAAGGAGAATTATCAATTATGGAAGCATTATCATTTGCTCTCACTTATGCAATTCCGGCAGCGTTTGCCGCGATCGGGTGCGGTATGGTCGGTACGGCTGCGATGAATGCGGCTGGGCGTAATCCAGAAAAAATTAACGATTTGCGCACGATGATGATTCTTGGGATTTCATTTATCGACGCCTTGGCAATTATTGGTTTCGTGGCGGCAATCGTCGGAAAGGTTATGTAAGTAGCAGGGGTCATAGTGATAGAAAGTGTGACACAATTTGCGGCGGTGCACGCGGAAAAAGCGGATATGTTTACGTCGCTCGGTCTCGACTGGAAAGCGCTTGGTTTGCAAACGGTTGCGTTTTTAGTGTTGCTTGTCTTGCTTCGCAAGTTTGTGTATCCGCCGCTCGTTGAGGCGCTGGATAAACGCGATGCTGAAGTTAGGGCGGGTGCCAAAGCGGCACGGCAGGCACAGAAAGCAGCTGACGAAAGCGAAGCGCGCACAGCAGCGATGCTCAAAAATGCGCAGCGCGAGTCGCGGGCGATTGTGTCGTCGGCAAAGCAAGAAGCGGCAGATATGATAGCCGATGCCGAGGCAAAAGCGTCGTCGCAAGCGAAACGGATTATTGAGAATGGGCGGCGCGACGTGGCGACAGAATTAGCAGTAGCAAAGAAAAATTTGCGCAGCGAAATGATTGACTTAGTAATCGAAGCGACTGCCGGCGTAACGCGCCACACCGTTGATGCGAGTAAAGATACGCAGCTGATTGAAAAAAACCTCGGGGAGCTGCAATAAATGACGCAGGTGATTTCGCGGCGGCGGCTGGCGAGCTACGCGGCTGACGTATTTATGGCGGGTGGAGATCGCGGTTTATTGTTGCACGAAATCGCGGCATATTTGATCGAAATGAAAGCGACGCGTACGGCGAATTTGGTCGTTGCAGCGATTGAAGAGGAGTTGCAAGCACGCGGCATCGTCATCGTTGAGACGCTTTCAGCGCACCGGCTAAGCAATGAGCTGCGCGCGCGTATACGTACACTCGTTGGCGGGCGCGAGACGCATTTTCGCGAGCGCATCAATCCGGATGTCATTGGCGGCGTGAAAATTACCTTGCCCGATAGCGAGTTTGACGGCACGATTCAACGTAAATTAATCGCCCTCAAGGGCGCGAAGTAAAGGAGCAATATGGCTGATAACGCAGTGGCGGAATTGTCTGAGAGTCTGCGGCGGGCGATCGCGGGACTTGAGGCGAAAGAAGGATTAGAAAAAGTTGGTATCGTGACGCGTGTCGGCGACGGCGTAGTTTGGGTACACGGACTGCGCCAGGCGGGCTATTCGGAAGTGCTAGAAGTGCAAACAGCTAGCGGTATTGTCGAAGCGTTCGTGCTGAATTTGATGGAAGACGAAATCGGCGCAGTGCTGCTAGGCAGCGACCAGGGTGTAGCGGCTGGCGATAGAGTCAAGCTGAAGGGCGAAGTGCTTAGCGTGCCGGTTGGCGAAGAATTGCTTGGACGAGTGGTTAATCCGCTTGGTCAACCGCTTGATGGCGGTTCGGAGATCAAGGCGAAGCATCGTTTACCAGTGGAGCGCGAAGCGATTGGTGTGATGGGGCGCAAGAGTGTGCATGAGCCACTGATGACCGGTATTATGTCAATTGATGCTATGTTCCCGATTGGGCGCGGACAGCGTGAGCTAATTATCGGCGATCGCCAGACAGGCAAGACCGCCATCGCGCTTGATACGATGATTAATCAAGCGCGTCAAAAGACCGGCGTCGTCAACGTGTATGTAGCGATTGGTCAGAAATTATCGAAAATTGCCCGGCTTGTTGAACGCCTGAAATCTGAAGGCGTAATGGATCAAACGATTGTTGTGGCGACGAGTCCGAGCGACCCAGCTTCCCTGCTCTATTTGGCGCCATACGCCGGTACGTCGATGGGCGAATACTTCCGCGATAGCGGTAAGCATGCGCTAATGATTTACGATGACTTAACGAAACATGCTGTGGCATATCGCCAGATGTCGCTGCTGTTACGCCGTCCGCCGGGCCGCGAAGCATTTCCGGGTGACGTATTTTACCTGCACTCGCGCTTGTTGGAGCGTTCAGCAAAGTTATCAGACGAGTTAGGCGCCGGGTCGTTAACCGCCCTTCCAATTATCGAAACGCAGGCAGGCGACATTTCCGCGTATATTCCGACCAATGTGATTTCTATTACCGACGGCCAGATTTTTATGGAGACAGATCTGTTTTATCAAGGCATCCGCCCGGCAATCTCAGCGGGCTTAAGCGTGTCGCGTGTCGGCGGCGCTGCCCAGACGAAAGCAGTGAAATCGGTCAGCGGCAACCTAAAGCTTGGTCTCAGCCAGTTCCGCGAGCTTGCGAGTTTTGCGCAGTTTGGCTCGGATTTGGACGACGCGACAAAATCGCAAATTGAGCGCGGTCAGCGCTTGACAGAACTGCTCAAGCAGCCGCAGTATCAGCCAATGAGCGTTTGGGAGCAAGTTGCATCAATCGCGGCAGTGAGCGAAGGGTTATTCGATGATGTGCCGGCAGCAAAGATTAAAGAGGCGCAGCAAGCACTATTGGAGCGTTTGTGGGCTGAGCACAAAGATGATATGCGCGCGCTGACAAAAGGCGATAAGAAATTCGGCGAAGATGAAAAAATTGCAAAAATCGTGAGGAATACTG
This sequence comes from Candidatus Saccharimonadota bacterium, assembly GCA_905371715.1. Taxonomy (GTDB): domain Bacteria; phylum Patescibacteriota; class Saccharimonadia; order Saccharimonadales; family Saccharimonadaceae; genus Saccharimonas; species Saccharimonas epibionticum. Next base: position 5,310 of record CAJPLV010000004.1, read on the forward strand.
CTAAAGCGATCGCGAAAGGATATGAGGAGTAAATGGCGTCGACTCAGCAACTAAAATCGCGCATTCGCTCGGTGAAAAGCACGAAGCAAATCACTAAGGCGATGCAGATGGTAGCGGCGAGCAAAATGCGCCGAGCGCAAGAGGCGACAAAGAGTTCGCAGGCGTATACGATGGCGGCGCGCGAACTGCTTACGTATCTAGCGGCGCAAGGTGCGACGAATGGACATAAATGGTTCACGGTGCGTCCAGTGAAGTTTCGCTTGCTTATCGTCGTCGCGAGCGATAAGGGTTTGGCGGGCGCGTATAATGCAAATATCTTAAAGGCTTACGTACGCGAATTGAAAGCTGACGATGCGGCAAATATTGCAAATAAAACGATTGCGGTGGGGCGTAAAATTGCTCAGGCGGCAACGCGCATCAAAGATACGGAAATCGTCGGTACATACGAGGATTTGCCGGATCATTTTTCGGGTGCCGAGTTTCACGCAATTCTAAACACCGCGAAGGATCTCTTTGAAGCGGGCCAGGTTGATGCCGTGGATGTCATTTTCACGCGGTTTGTTAGCAGTTTAACGCAGCGGGCGGACGTAGTGCGCCTGTTCCCTGCCGGCTTTACGCCAACTGATGATGTGCAGCCTGATATTGCCGAAGCAAAATTTGAACCGAGCCCGAAGCAGATTATCGACGATATCGCCTACCGGCTAATTAGCGCACGCTTATTTCAAGCGCTGACGGATTCGCGCGCCAGCGAACATAGCATGCGCATGCTTGCTATGAAAAATGCTACCGATAACGCGACTGATCTTGTTGATGCGTTGACACTTGAAATGAACAAGGCGCGCCAAGCGGCGATTACGCAAGAGCTGACGGAGATTAGCGCTGGCGTGGAGGCGATGCAATGATGAGAATCGCACAGCTGGTGAATCAGTACAATCCGGATTTGGTTGATGTTACGATCTGCGGGTCAATGGCGCATCAAGAGAAATTCGCGGCAGTTGCTCAAACGCTTGAGGCGGCTGGACTGTGCGTTCGTGTTCCCGCTATTGAGGAAGGTGTCGACTGGTTATCACTCACTGAGGATCGGGCGCTCGCCAAGAAAAAAGATTATATGGACCGGCATTTTGCGAATATTGCGCGCTCTCGTGCGGTACTGGTGTGTAATTATGAGAAGAATAACGAACCTGGTTATATCGGCGCAAATACGCTGATGGAGATGGAGATGGCGGTGGCGTATGTAAGCGGCGTGCCAATATATTTGCTCGAGAAGCCTGATGGCGGCATAAATTCGAAAGCGCTTGAAGTTGCGGCGCTTGGCGGAATTGTACTGCCCGATGGTGATGTCGCAGGATTGATTGACGTATTGAAACAAGGAGAAGGTCATGAGTAAAAAAGTAGGAAAAATTATCCAAATCATGGGCGTAGTAGTTGACGTCGAGTTTAACGACACAGAGTTGCCGGCGATTTACGACGCGCTAACGGTTACCCGTGGCGAGCAAATAGTCACGTTAGAGGTGGCACAGCATCTAGACAGGCATACGGTGCGGACAATTAGCTTACAAAGCACTGATGGCTTGCGGCGCGGGCAGGACGTAACGGCAACAGGTGCGCCGATCAGCGTGCCGGTCGGCGAAGCGACTCAGGGGCGAATGTTCAATGTGGTTGGTGAACCGATTGACGGTGAAAAAATCGCAAAGGATGTACGGCGCGCGCCGATTCACCGCCAACCGCCCGAGCTGACCGAGCAGTCAAACAAAACGGAGATTTTGGAAACAGGCATCAAGGTGATTGATCTGATCGCGCCGCTTGCTAAGGGCGGCAAGGCTGGTTTGTTCGCTGGCGCAGGCGTTGGCAAGACGGTATTGATTCAGGAGCTGATTAATAATATTGCAAAGTTCCATGACGGCAACTCGGTGTTCGCCGGCGTCGGCGAACGTACGCGCGAAGGCAACGACCTTTATTACGAGATGAAAGACGCCGGCGTGCTCGACAAAACATCGCTTGTCTTTGGGCAGATGAATGAACCGCCAGGAGCACGTCTACGCGTGGCGCTGAGCGGGCTGGCGATCGCCGAAGCGTTCCGCGATGAAGGTAAAGACGTGTTGTTATTTGTCGATAATATTTTCCGCTTTACGCAGGCGGGTGCTGAAGTGTCTGCCTTGCTTGGCCGCCTGCCGAGTGCTGTGGGTTATCAGCCGAACTTGCAGCAAGAAATGGGCGCGCTGCAGGAGCGTATTACCAGCACGAAAAAAGGCTCGATTACTTCAGTGCAAGCAGTGTATGTGCCGGCCGATGACTTAACCGACCCGGCGCCGGCAACGACATTCGCCCACCTGGACGCGACGATCGTGATGAACCGCGCGTTGACGGAAATTGGTATTTACCCGGCGGTAGATGTGCTTGATTCTAGTTCAAATTCGCTTGATCCGGAGATTGTTGGCGACGAGCACTATGCCGTGGCGCGCGAAGTGCAGCGCGTATTGCAGCAATACAAAGAGTTGCAGGATATTATTGCTATTCTCGGCATGGAAGAACTGTCGGACGACCAAAAACAGACTGTGGCGCGCGCCCGTCGTTTGCAGCGCTTCTTAGCGCAGCCATTCCATGTCGCCGAGCAGTTTACTGGCAATCCGGGTAGTTATTTCAAACTTGAAGATACAATTCGCGACGCTAAAGACATCTTGTCTGGTAAATATGATGACAAACCAGAGAACTGGTTCTACATGTCGCCTGTACCACTAAGCGAGAAAAAGGACTAGCCAAATGCAGTTTCAGTTGGTGACATTGGCTGGCGTCAAACTTGACGAAGCAGTCTATGAAGTAATTCTGCCGACTACCGAGGGTGTGATCTCGGTTTTTCCAAGCCACGAGGCGCTCGTAACAGTGGCGGTGCCTGGTGTGGTAACAGTGCGCCGCCGCAAAGAGGATCGCGATGATGAGTTGGAATATTTTGCGATTTCGGGCGGCGTGGTTGAGATTAACCAAGAGCGCGTGCGTATTTTGGTCGACGAAGCGGAACATGGCGACGATATTATTGAGGCGGAAAGCCAAGCGGCGCTAGAGCGTGCGCTGAAGCTGCAAGAAGAATCAAACGACCAGGTTGAGCTCGAAAAAGCCCACCAGCTGGTTGACCGCCATGCGGTACGGTTGAAAGTTGCCGAGCTGCATCGGCGCCGGCGACGACATTAGCGGCCAGATATCTTTTCGTTTTCTTATAGCCTTTAGTAGTGCGCGTGTACTTTCGGGGCGTTATAATAACTTTGATGGCGACTCGCAAGGACCAAACCGTGCCGTTGTTCGGCAATATACAAACATTCTCGGATGCAAAGAGATTTTTATTTGACGATTTGCCGTCGCTTGGCGGTGCGGTGTTTCGTGGCGCAGCGGGACTTGAGCGAGCGCGAGCGTGGTTCGCACTGCTAAATGATCCGCAGGAATCGTTCCCGATTATTCACATCGCTGGTACGAGCGGCAAAGGCTCGACGAGTTATTTCATTGCCAATCTTTTGAAAGCGCATGGCAAAACGAACGGATTGTATGTTTCGCCGCATGTCTTTGACGTTCGCGAACGCGCGCAGATAAATATGGAGCTGCCAAGCGAAGCCGAGTTTACCAAAGCTACCGCCGACCTCATTCCCTACGTGCGGTCAATGCAATATATGCCAGATGGCCGCCCGACATATTTTGAAGTAACAAATGCGCTTGCGCTGAGATTATTCGAGACTCATCGTGTTGACTACGGCGTGATTGAGACGGGACTAGGCGGTCGTTATGACTCTACAAATACAGTGCGCCGATCGGATAAATTAGCGGTTATTACGCGCCTCGGACTTGATCATACCGAGATTTTAGGTGACACGCTTGAGGAAATCGCCTGGCAAAAAGCCGGTATTATTCCCTATGGCGGCACGGTTGTTGCATTGAGGCCGGAGCAAGATTCAGTGCGCGCAGTGCTTGAAGAAGTTGCGCACGGACGCCAGTCGCAAATCATTTGGAGCGAGCCGTTGAAGTATGCATCGTTGCAATCTCGAACAGAGACGGGCGTTGAATTTTCGTATAATGGCGAGCCGCTAGCGACGCATACACCGGGTGATTACCAGATGGAAAATGCAGCGGTTGCGCTGGACGCGGTGCGTTTTTTGGCGGCGCGCGACGGCTGGGATTTTTCGTTTGACGCGGCACGCCAAGCGCTCGCAGAGGCGGAGCTGCCAGGCCGTGCAAACGTGTGGCATGTTGACGGGCGCGACGTGATGGTAGACGGCGCGCATAATCCCCAGAAGATCGCGGCGTTTTTGGGCGAGCTCGCGCATCGTCCAAAATGGCGCCGCCCGTCGGTCATTTTTGCAGCAAAGCACGGCAAAGACTGGATGGGGTCGCTTGAGGCAATTAGCCGTTTAGCAGGCAAGGTGTATATTACACAGTTCTTTCGCGGCACGGCATCGCCTCATTTGCAAAATTATAGCGTGAAGCCGGAAGAGTTTGCGGCAGTTATTGATGTATGCGGTATGAGAAACGCCAAGCAATTCGGCGCGCCGATCGACGCGTTTAACGCTGCGCTCCAATATAACCATCCTATCGTCGTTGTCGGGTCAATGTATATGCTCGGCGAGCTGCATGAGCAGCTGTGCGCAAGGGGACGGTTATGAGAAAATCATCCATAGCGATTTTTACGCAGAATACCATCCAAAGTGAATACTGTCCGCACGAGGAATTCTTGCACGCCAGATTGCATAGAGTGTGAAAATATGTCTTTAATAGCGTCGTTATATGGTGCTAAAAAATATTCGTAAATCTGCTCATTTGCGGGATGAAGTCCTTGTTGGTCAATTTTGTTGAGCGAAGTAAGATAGCACGAGGTATCGCGGCTGAAGCTTGCAATTGATTCGGGTTTCAGCGATGGTACCTGACGGTTGTTATATCAATAACTCTCGGAGACAGTGCTGCGTCATACGCAGTTATTTTTGACTTGAAGATCGCCGTGGGTGCGTGATTATTGTAAAGGAAAATTACGCTATACGTCGCACAGACTGTCGTCGCGTCCATCCGCTAAATCGGGGCGGGGTGTGAAGTGCCCGTTACTTCAAGTTGACTGTCGCTTTCGCTGGTAAGAATAATTTCGTCTGGCGATAGAGATTGTACTGTGCGGGTAAAACCAGTGCCTTTTTTAGTTTCTTCGGAGTGAACGGTATGGAGCTGCCGACATTCAGGCATGCTGCTATTTTAGCATAAACTATATGCTTTTGCAAGTATATTCTGCGCCTGCTGTCGTCTAGCGATGTATGCGGAGCTAAAAAACACAACAAACGCTACATGATAATCCTGCGTACCTCATCGGTTGACGCTGCGTGCATCAGCTGGTCGCGCAGTTCTTTTGCGCCGTCGAAGCCTTTAACGTAGATTTTGAAGAAGCGTTTAAGTGTTTCGAACGGTCGTCCAGTTTGCGGCTGGTAGCGATCAAAGAGGTCAAGATGGTAGTTGAGAAGGTCAAACAATTCTGTGTATCGAGCTGTTACGCTATCGTCATCTATTGAAATAGCTTTGTTCTGCTCCAGATTGTTCTGAGAGTGTAGATATCCGGTGCCGCCTGCGGCGAAACAAAACGGGTTCGCAAACACGCCCCGTCCGATCATAATACCGTTGACGCCAGGGTGCGCGCCCGCGAGCGCTAATCCATGCCCCCGATCGCGTATGTCGCCGTTAATCGTTAGCAGCGTATGCGGCGCTACCGCGTCGCGCAGCGCGACAATATCGCTAATCAGTTCATAATGCGCCGGCACCTTGCTCATTTCCTTTTTCGTTCGCAGGTGAATAGTTAGGTTGACGATGTCTTGCTCTAGTAGTGTTCGTAGCCACTCGCGCCATTCCTCAACATACGTATAGCCGAGCCGCGTTTTGACGCTGACGGGTAATCCGACGGTTTTGGCAGCGTGAATAGCGTCAATCGCGACGTCTGGGCGGCGAATCAGCGCTGCTCCGCCGGATTTGATGGCGCTTTTTGCCGGGCAGCCCATGTTAATGTCAATACCGTCAAAGCCAAGCTGTGTGCAATGTGCCGCGAATTGCTCCATATCGCCTGGCTCGCCGCCCCAAATTTGCGCTACTAGCGGGTGCTCGTCGTCGGTTTTGAGCAGTCGTCCGGCAATCGCTTTATCGCCGGCATGTACCCAGCCTGTCGCATTGGCGAATTCGGTGAAAAATACGTCCGGCGCGCCCGCTCGCTGCACGACATGGCGGAACACAACGTCCGTCACTGCTTCCATCGGTGCGAGCGCAAAAAACGGTTGCGGCAGGTTATTCCAAAATGATTTCATCTTTGCCATTGTACCATGGAAATAAATAAGCCCCTACCTCGTTCTTGAGGTAGGGGGAGGCTCGACGGCAATGATGCCGGAGCTATAGAGAGGGGCGGAGTGGAGAAGTAGGAGGAGAACAGCCCTTCTCCACTCCGGGCGGGAGCATACGCTCGGGAGTGCGGTGCTATTTGCCGCGCTCCAGCTAACCGCCGCCATTCGTCACGCCCGAAGAGACGAATGGCCCCAGTGGGCGCGGCGGGAATTGAACCCGCCACAGCTTGCGTGCAGAGATATGCCTCCATGCAAGCTGGTTGCCATACGCGCCCGGCGATTTCTTTTGCCGCCCTGCACATTGTTGCGCAGAAGCGACCGGGAAGAAATCACAAACCCGACCCGTTTTACGTCCGGGTAGGACGAGCGGGCGAAACCTAAGCTCCGTATTCTCGGGTGCTGTACGAGGCACCCGACCGCTGTTCAGCGAGACAGTAGCCTACCAGCGACTACTGTCTCGCTCGTCCTTCAACCTGCCCTGCTCGGCGGCACGAGCTTTGTTGCCCATGCTGCCGGCGGTTTTTGCCATCTTGGCGTTCATCTGCCTCTGCTCTGCAGAGGCAGTGCCGTTCTGCACGGCGTGTGCAGCGCGGTCGTAGGCGTCCTTCGACCGGTCCTCAAAAAAACCCATGAGACACACACCTCCTCTCCGCCGAAGTATCGGCAGGAATTATCGGCGAATCCCGTACAAAACGCTCCCGCACCAGAGCGTTTCGGGTGTGCTCATCGGGAGCACTGCCAGGACCCGCTCGGTTGGAACATTTGTATCGTACCATGCTATGTAATGTTAGTCAAGTACATTCTATTCGTTTGCTTTGTTTATGTAATCATCTGTTTGACCTATGTAATGATATTAGTGCGGTGTAAATTATTATCTGACTCGTGCATGAAAAAAGCCCGCCCCGATAAAGCGTCGCGCCAGCCGCTTGAATTGCGGAGGCGGGCTTTTTCAAAGGGACGGGTTAGCGCCCAGAGATGAAGCGGTCAACGACCGCATTGAGGAGGTAGTCAATCCGGGCAACATAGTAGCGCCGCTGTAGCGATGCGAACCAGCTGTTGCCTCTGACCTCAATGAGCTTCGCACCAAGCTCATTAAACTTTCGACGCTCGTCGGTGTCCATAATAGTGACAATTTTTGCAGCCTCTTTGAAAGAGAACATAGTGTTCCTCCTTCTGTCGTTGGCGCGGTGGACAAATATCCTAACTATTCATCTCATATTTAGTTTAGGGCGGCTCTCCGACCTAAATATGAGCGAAAAGCTATTATAATATATCGATTATTAGGCAAAAAGTCAAGTTTATTGCTATAATTTGGGTTGATTAGGATATTTTTAATAGTTGCTGCGCGCTGGGTCGGGGCGTGTCTTAGGCTCGTTTCGTGCGGGTGGATCAGCGTAATTCGTGCGGGCAGCTAGTTCTGTGCACTTACTTCGTTTCCTGCAATCAAATCTTTCTCAAATTGCAGCATACCCTTATAATCCGCGGAGTAATCACTCGCGTCTGGCAGCTCAAGCGTGATGATACAGCGCCAGACTGCGGCGATGAGCGTAGTGAATTGTGCGAGCTCTTCAGTGCTGAATGTTTGGTCGAGACTGTGAATATTGCCATGCGAATCCGGCTCAACGAACTGCAGGATCGCGCCGTCAAACTCATAGCTGGCGTAATCGCGCGAGTGCTGGCAGAGCAATTGGTAAAACATAAGCTGTTGGCGGTATTTGTGCAGCTTGATTTTTTCGTAATCGCCCCGCCCTGTCCAGCTTGTGCTTGGCTTGCCGGTTTTGTAGTCCGTTACGAAGATATGGTTGCCGTTGATATCGACGAGGTCAAGCGAGCCGGTCAAGCGGGCATCGCCCAGCGTAACACCTTGCGACGCGAAGTTGAGTTCAGCTTTTTGCGCAGGCGTGAAGCTATCATATTCGGTATGTAAGAATTTACTAAGTGCATCGGTACCGCGCTTAGCGTAGTGGTTGAATTCGTCTATGTTGAGGCGCTGGTCGTGCAGTTCGCGGACAAAATCACCAATGACGTCTTCAGCGGGGCGGCGTTCGCCGGTGGCACTCAAGTGAGTGTGGGCGCGCTGCAATGCGGCGTGAATAGCGGTACCGAAGCTGGCGCCCGCGCTTTTCGCTTGTGGAAAGCGCAGCAAATTATTCATTAAGAATCCTTGCGGCCCGCCGTGCGAGATATCAATGAAATTGTTGAGATGTGTAGCGGAAAGCTTGTACTGTTCCAACATTGGCGCGAGCAATGCTTTCATGCTAGCGGTTGGCTTGCGGATAATGCGGTCATGCCACGCGGTTTGTGCTTGTGTGGTTAACTGTGCGACTGTTTCTGGCGTGCGGTGTACGATTGGCTGCAAATTCACGCCAGTCAGGAAGCTAGCGACGAGCGTATCCTTGCCGTTTAGATCGGTGCGCGAGTACGTTAAAAACAGTTGGCGTTTAGCGCGCGTCATAGCGACGAAATAGAGGCGTAGGCGCTCATCGTAGGTGTCGGCGTTCGGTGCAATGGTGATATTTTCCGGGTAGCTGATGTTGCGGCTGCGCCCGCGGACGCGTTCGCCCCATTGCGCGTCGATGGAATTAATGACGTAAACGGTGTCGAACTCAAGTCCTTTAGACTTGTGGGCGGTCATCAGGTTGATAGCGTCGTCGATTGTATCGCTGCGGCGGCGGACGCTAGTAATCGGCGTATCGAGCTGGCGGTAGTCGTCAATGAAGTCGACAAAATCGGCGATGGTGAGATGATCGCCGCGGTAGTCGCGCAGTTTGCCGCGGATTGTACGCAGGGCTTCAAGCGCTTCAAGGTACGCTTCGGGATTTTTTGCGAGTACATCTGCGCCGAAATAATGTTCGTAGAGCGGCGATGTAAATTGTCGCTTTTTACCATTTGGTACGCCGATGAGCTCGTCGATAAACTCTTCGACCGATTCGTGCGCGGCTGCTCTTGCCCGCTCCAGCAACCATGCTGCAAATGGCGCAAGCGCAGGCGTTGCAAGCATGGTGTTAATCCATGACGTGCGGTTGCGGTAGGCGTTGACGCTTAGTTTCCAGATTGTTTCAGGCGAGAAATCGTACATTGGGTGCGACACGAGCTCGGGCAGTAAGCTGTCGGCCTCGTTGTGTTGTCCGTCGGCAATAGCGACAACAGCGCGTGCAAGCAGCTCGATTGCCACGATGCGCTCGTCGTCCAGCACGTTGTCCCGTCGTTCGTAATTGACCGCAATGCCGCGCTCGTGCAAATACGGCAGCAGCTCGACTAAATCGCGGTGGCGCCGGCTAATTACAGCGATGTCGCTTGGGCGAGTGTCATGCGCAATCTGTTCGGCAATATGTTTTGCGATCCAAGCACGTTCGTCTGCGGGCGTAGCATGTTCGTGCAATTCAACCGTCTTGCTTTCTGCCACATGCGATGTTAATTGCTTATTAATCTCCATCGTTGTTTCTAAGCGTCCGTTTGCCTGCGTAATGACGGCACGCGCGGCGTCAAGGATCGTTTGCGCTGAGCGGTAGTTTTCGGTGAGTACGACATGGCGGTAATCTGGATAGCGTTCGCGGAACCGGTGAATATTGCCAACGTCCGCACCTTGAAAGCTGTAAATTGCCTGGTCGTCATCGCCAACCGCCATAATATTTGGCGCGTCGCCTGTTGGATTGTCGGTGAGATTGAACAGAATACGCAGCTGTGCTAAATTCGTGTCCTGAAATTCATCGACGAGGATATAATGATAGCGTTCTTGTAGATTGAATTTAAGTTCAGACGATCGCTCAATTGCTTGCACGACATTTAGGATCATGTCATCGTAATCGTATAACGCCGCTTTCTGCATCAGTTCGCGGTAGCGGTTATATACTGGCGCCATAGCACGCAGCTTAGCATGGCGCTTACGATCCTTAAACACAAACGCGCCGGTTGAATCTTTCTCCATCCAGGTGTTGCGCCAGGCGGTGATTGGCGTGGTTTTGCCGGATTCAACCGCGGCGTCAAATGCATGCGCTAAGCTAAGCGCCAAATTGTTTGCAAGCGGTGTGATTGCAGGCGGTAATTTCGGCAGCGGCAGTTCGGCGACTATCTTTGCGATGGGTGCGATGAGCGTGATCGTTGTTTTGCTGATTCTGTTTGCGAAAATTGATGCTACATTCGCTTCGACTGCGTTGAGTGTCTCATCGTTGCTTGCAATAATTTGCAGCAATTCATTGTCTGTCAGGCCTGCCTGCTTTAGCTCGCTGATCACTTGCATGGCATCGCGCAGGTGCGTGTATTCGCCGTTCATTTTGCTTGCGAGCGGGTTATCATAGTGCAGCTCGTCGAAAATTTGCGTCATGAAGGCGTGCATCGTTAAATCGTCAGCCGGTTTGAATGCTGCGCCATGGTAAAAATATTCGTTGTTGTGATTGATTGTTTCCGTACCAAAACTGTGGAACGTTTGAATCGCTACTTTGTAGGCGTCAGGCCCGATAATATTTGCTAGGCGCGCCCGCATCGCTGTTGCGCCGCTGTCGGTAAACGTGAGGCATAAAATGTTTTCGGGCAGCGTGTCGGTTTTATATAGAATATTTGCGACGCGCATACTCAGCAACTCAGTTTTACCTGTACCTGGTCCTGCCACTACGAGCAGCGGTCCATCGATCGTATCAACCGCCTCGCGCTGGGCGGCGTTAAGTTTGTTGTAGTGCGTGTGAAAAGCTGTCATTGCATTTATTGTACTGCATATCAAGTATCGCAGGCTACTTGCTGGTGAGAGTTTTGCGGCGTCTCGTACTTCTCGCTCTTGAAGTGCGTGTACGCTCTGAGTTTACGCCTCGGCGATTATGCTATAATTATCCTATGGAATCCGACCAGTTGGTTGATAGTTTGGTGCTGGAGCGGGCGGCAAACGAGTTGTTTGGTATGCCGATTGAAGTCGACGCGATTGTCGCGCAGCGCCTTGACTGCGGGCAGAATGCGCAGGCGACGTTTTTTCTATCGAAAAAACGCCAATTGTATTGCTATATTGAAGGTCCGGCGCATTTAACGCTCGGCGATATCAAAAAAATGGCGACGCGCATGGGCGTACGCGTGGAAATGTTCGTGCCGCCGCGAGGCCGTCCGATGTATTTTGACGATGTTGCACGGCGTAAATTCGTCGCTATTTACCCGGGCCGGCGCGATATTCAGCCGGATGACTTGCGATATTACCGTACGCTTGCGCCGTATTGCCCAGCGCTCCTCATTATCAACGAGGTGAAAGACGATATGATTTATTGTGCCGATCACGATGCGCGTACCGGTTGGCGTCCGGCGGTGAAGTTAGCGTACCGGAGGATCCTGACAAGCTGATGCGCGATTATGCGGAAATCATAAAGCGGAATGTACTTTCGCCCGTCGTACTGGCGGTTTTTGTATTGGCGGGCGCGCTGCTCTACGTGCGCGAGTATCGCGATGCATGGTTTATGTCGGTGGTTATTTCTATTAACACGGTAATCGGCGTCGTGCAGGAAATCCGCGCTAAACGCGTGCTGAAAAAGTTGGAGTTGATGAATGCACCAGTCGCGCGCGTGGAGCGTAAGGGCAAAATCGTTGAGATTTCGTATGATAAATTGCGGCTAGGCGACATACTACACATTCGTGCGGGCGATGAACTGCCGGCAGACGGCGACGTGGTACGGTCGCACGGGCTAGAACTAGATGAGAGCATGCTAACCGGTGAATCGGCGGCCGTTGAGAAATCAGCGTATGACCGCGTATATGCCGCAACTGTTGTAACGGCGGGCGACGGTGTCGTTACTGTGCGGGCGCTTGGGGCGGATACGCGTGCTGGTGCGATCAGCGCGGTATTGAAGCGCTACACGCCGGCGCTTACGCCATTGCAGCGCGCAATCCAAACAGCGATTACTTTTTTGACATACGGTGCAATTGTGCTATCGCTGTTAATTTTTGTGAGTTATTATTTTTCTGGATTTGATTCGATACAGATTTTAAAAACAATTACCGTTGCGTCGGTGACAGTGATTCCTGAGGGGCTATTGCTCGCGAGTTCCCTGCTGCTAGCGTTTGGGTCGCTGCATTTGGCGCAGGCAAAGGTATTGCCGCAAAAACTATCGGCAATTGAGGCGATGGCGCTTCTCGGCGTGCTCTGTGTAGATAAAACTGGTACGCTAACGAGCGATGAAGTAACATTAGAATCGTGCGAATCGTTTGGCGCGCGCACTGATGTTGCTCGCCTGGCAGCACTGGTGGCGCGTGAAACAGGCGGCGGTAATATTACGGCGGTAGCAATTCTGGCGGCGGCCAATCCGCCGCTTGACGCGAATATCACCGGCGTACTCGCCTTCTCATCGGCGCGCAAACTAGCGGGCGTCCGCGCGGTAATAAGCGGCAAGACGCGTACGCTTGTTATGGGGGCGCCGGAATTTGTGGCGAAGCTTGCGCCATTGAATGAGACACAGTCTAAGCAAATTGACTCGTGGGTGTCTCGCGGTATGCGCGTGCTGTTGCTTGCTGGGTTCTCTGACGCAAAAACGCCGCTTAAAAACCTTGCGCGCGGTTCGGGTAGACCGCTTGGAATCGTTATACTGCGCAATAGCCTACGCGACGGCGTACAGGATACAGTGCGTTTCTTGCAAGGGCATGGCGTGTCGATCCGTGTGATCAGCGGTGATAATCCGCGCACGGTGCAATATATTGCGCGGGCAGCAGGCATTCATAACCCTGAGAAATCAATCACCGGTGCCGAACTGGCGAAATTAAGCGACGAAGCCTTTATGCGTGCTGCCGACGAGCATACGATCTTTGCGCGCGTCTTACCGGAGCAGAAAGAGCGTCTGATTGCCCATTTTCGCAACCAGGGTAAATTCACTGGTATGGTTGGCGACGGCGTAAATGATGCGCTTGCGCTTAAGCAAGCCGATCTTGGTGTCGCTATGCGTGCTGGTGCGCCTGCTAGCCGCCGCGTTGCCGACTTGATTCTACTGAACAATTCATTCACGTCGCTGCCGACTGGTATGCAGCTAGGCAACCGGATTATTCAGGCGATTGAAATTATCGCGATTCTCTTCTTCCATAAGATTATCTACGGCGTCGTGCTGCTATTTTCGACGATTGTGCTTGGCGTTGTCTATCCATATGCGCCGCGCCACGTGACGTTTTTGAATATCTTCCTCGTAACCATGCCGACGATTATGTGGACACTGTTTCCGCCTTCGCCCGAGCACCGTGTGGATCCGCGTGGTTTTTGGCGCGATACGCTGCGGGCGGTTGCGCCGATCGCTATCCTCACAGGCTTGACGATTGCAGCTGTATATTGGATCATGCTGAAAACGCCTGGTGTCCGACCGCCACAGGCTGCCACAATGACGGTACTCATCGCGACGTTTTTTGGCGTGTATCTCGTGTTTTTGGCGGGAATTATGCTTGGTGTTACGCTTGATAATCGCGCGAAATTGGCGCGTGCGCTGTACCTGGCAGCAGTCGCGGTGGTGGCAATTGCTGGTTTTGCGATTGTTCCACTGCGCCGCTTCTTTGACTTCACTGCGCCAAACGCGGCGCTACTGTGGCCTGGCGCAGCGATCGTAGCGGCTGTGGCGGTTGTGCAGTATATTATCGCTGGGCGCGCTGGCTTGAGGATTGAGCGCAGTATGGATGACGTATCACGCACGTCAGATGCTGCATTCAATCCTAACTCCAAAAAGAAATAACCCCGCACGAGTAACCCGTGCGGGGACGCCTGGATTTCAGACGATTTTATTGGTTAATTTATTATGCATCCACCAGTTGGGTGCGAAGGGCATCTAGTTCTCTTCCTCCTCTCCTATACCCTGAAAGGTAATTAGGTTGAAAGCTAGTGTGGTACCGGCAATCAGCAACGCTGTCACTGAACGTGTGTGTTCAATGACGCACACTTGTATCGACAACGCGACAGCGAATGCTGCCGTTGCCGCCCATTCGCGAGCCATTCTGTTATACTTAGATGAAGCAGTCGCTTCGTTTACGGTATACATCACCAGCCCCGGGAGAGGTAGGGAGAGAACGAACAAAAAGACAACAAGAACGGTAAACATTACCGATCTCCTTTCTATTATCTCTATGAGGTGCCGTGATAGCTGGTGCTATCAAAAAACAAATATCATATAATGAAAACAAAGTCAATACTTTTTATAAAAATTATGTCATAATATCAAAAAATCAGCTTCCGGAAGCCGATTTCCCTAGCCTCGCGGCGAAATGTGCGCTACAGTGGGCAGTGAAATGACGAAAATAGAGAAAGCAATAGTGCGCGGAGCAGGACTTCACCCGGCGCAGACCAAGATTTTGCGGGAGCTGCTATTTATGCCGGCGGCACGCTTCGCCGAGCTGCAAAAAGCCAGCGGATTAGAAAGCGATCATGCGAAATTTCATATCAAACGGCTGGTCGAGCTGGGCTATGTCGACAAAATCGGCAGCGTGTACCAGCTCAGTGTTGCGGGCAAGGAGTACGCTAATAAGCTCGACACTGACGCCGGCGTGATTGAACGGCAGCCGAAAGTCGCCGTGCTGCTCGTCGTTGAGCGGTATAATTCCAGAACGCATATGACGGAATATTTACTGCAGAAACGATTGAAACATCCCTACTTCGGCTTTTGGGGCGCGCCGACCGGCAAGGTGCGTTGGGGTGAAACACTGCGAGACGCTGCCGTACGCGAGCTGAAAGAAGAAACCGGACTAACCGGTGTATTTGAATATCGCGGCATATACCATGAGCGCGTGCGGCGCCAAGCGACAGGCGAAATCATTGAGGACAAATTGTTCCAACTGATGTTTTGCGATCGGTTTAGCGGCGAACTGCAAGTGGAATTTGACGGCGGGCGTAATACATGGCGTACGCTTGAAGATATGGCGTTAGAGTCGAAAAAGTATAAAGGCTTTGAAGCCGAAATAGCGGCGTGTTTAGGCGGCGTACCGCTTACCGAGCGGATGTATGATTACGGCGACGAATTTTGATACCGTAAAAAAGCTTGCCAACAGATAAATTAGTGAACCAACTCTGTTTGCGTGGCGGTTGGTACGCTTTTCGGCGGCGGACAGAAGCTACCCACCTACCCACCCCCGTCATCATTCACTACCACTCAGACTAAGAACGAGGAAGAACTGCTGTAATTTATATATTACAGCACCATCGCGCGGGATGATACACCACGATGGGCACAGGTCTCGTAGTCCTTCCTCCTGTTCCTGATGGCTCCATGGCTGTACGGGACGTTTGCCTGCGGGCATAGCCGAACCTCCTTGCTGACGGGGTGGGCCGTCTTGTCCGTCGGGCCGCTCGGTGAATGATGAGGCGGCCTACAGGACAGACAACGCTAGGAGGAGCGAACAGTCCAGGGATGAGTGAGGGGAACGCTGAGGGCAGAAAACTATTCTATTTTGTGTGGCAACAATCTAAGCATTACTCAGAGACCGAGTTGTAAACTTCCTGCTTCCTGCTTCCTGATCGTACGATCTCTCAATTTTTCATCCAACAGCATATCTGCTATAAAACTCCCATAGTTCCTAAGTATATTCGACACCTCTATCAGTTCGGCAGTGTTAGATCTCCAAATCCATGAACTTTTCTTCCCAGTTGCGATGACGGCATTTTTGAATCGAAAAAACGTCTCTTAGACTTGGGCGGTGGAGTAAGCGTAGATGCGACCGTAATGACACCGACATACGGAAAGGCTGCCCATATTGTTGAGTTGGCGAGAAAGGTACTGCTAAGTAACTTTTCCATCGTGATCCGCCCATGTCGAACCCTAGTTTTTCAAGATCGCACGCAATTGGGTGACCTTCACAAAAAGCTCGTACCGAGGAAACATTAGCAGGTGCGTTAGAGCGATAAATCAATTCTCTCCGCGAGGAAGCAAAGTCTACAATAGGCCCTAATGTATTAGCGCGAAGAACAAGATTCGGATCTGGCTCCTCTCCTTCGCCATTGCGTTCATTGTATAACCAGCACTCAACTTTAATAACCTCTTTTGCTTTGTATATTTCATCAAAAACAGGACGAAGTACCTCTTCCCGACACTGCGCCAGCAGAGTATAGGTTACTTCAGCCATGCGTTGATTCCAGAATTGGGCATTATTGCGCCAAAGGGCGTACGATTCTCTGCAGTATACAGGTATCGAGGATCGGCACCTTCGATCCGCCTGGAATTTACTAGAATATCTCCAACTACCTGCGCGCAATGTGCACGATTCCTGTGAGTAAGCGCTTAAAGTCCAAGCTGAGTAATCCTAGCAAGTTTAGTACTGAGTTGTAATACGCCCTCTTTCTTAAATTCATCACCTTGCGTAAGCACATATTTTTCCGCTTGGCTTTCATCTCGAACATCCAATGGATACGCTACTAAAGGAGCATCGGACAAACTTGAACCACAAATCAAGGTGGAGCCTGTAGCCAGAGAGCGTTCAATGGTTTTTCGCGTTCTTGATTCTGAGCCAACATAGGATGACTCAGACAATACAATTAACCCTTCTGTTTTACCATCATGACTGATTTTCTCGTATATATACATTAAACATTAAAGTGATGTACCTATACGCGGTAAAACGTTTTTCGCTGGGGAGTATATACTCTGTTCGCCGGCGCGATCCATCATAATACTGACATCGTAGTCCAACCAAGTATTTTTACTTACTTTGGAAACAGCATCTTCATAGCTTCGTCTAATTCTTTTTGTGAGTGCTGTTTCTATATAATCATCGTAATTTGTGGTGAGAATATTGACAGATTTTCCAGAACTTGCCAGATAACAGCACAACTCGACAATACTGTCAAGGAATCTCCCGCGACTCCATCCAGAACCGCGATAAAGCACCTTCGAAATCATACTATTGAAAGTGGTCTCTTCATCTTCGCTGTTCGTAGCAGCCGTAGAGTTAATTAACGTTTGAGTGACCAAGGCTTTGACCTCTTCTCTCACTTTATCGGAAAGATAAAATTCTTCAAGAATATCTTCCCTTTTTTGAAATAACTCGTCGTCACATTTGGCGTTCAAAATAGATTCTATGTATTTACGGGCTCTATCTTTTGACTCAATTGCGAGTTCTTGATTAAGGACGCTCCAACTCAATCCTGTTCTATCTTGAGCTACACCTGCTCCGCAAATATACTCACGCACTAAGCAGACCTGAAGGCTTCCGCTACTGTTCGAATTTCTCGCATGGAGGATCGATCAACTAACTGACGCGGGCTATTTTGGCATCCTGCTCCCTCTGCGCTTCTTGTGAGCGTAAGCGAATCTCTCGGTAGATTGATGACTTTTTCATGACATGTTCAATTATTGCTCGCGCCTCCTCTTCAGGTGAAATATCAGATTCTGAAACTCGTACAATTGCAAGCCGGTCTAAACTAGTCTTGGCCCTACTTACATCGGGACTTGTAACAGTCATTGTAAATCCATTTCTATGATGGCAGTGCGGGCAAACCGCTCCAACAGCCCGATCCCCCATCTCCCTCGCAACAACCTCTGGAATGCTCTCGTGCCCAGTCTCGGCTTCAGGATTTGGTGTCGGTGGTATTGCTTCGGTCATAACTAAATTACTCCATTTAACTATGCCGACCATTATAAACAATGGGATCATTTATAGCAATACGCATGCCGTGCGGCTAGAACTTCACCGCCTCCAGGTGCATCTATCTTTACTATGTCTTATCACGATCCGCTTGACCGCAACCGAACCGTGAACTCTCAGCAGACCGGAGCGCAACCCCCGCGCAAACTATGCGGGAGCGCTCCCAGCAGGGTCTAGCCTCTGTCGCTCTGGTCGCGAATAGGTAGCGGCAGGGACGCAGGCAGAGCCACTGTCCACCTTCGGTGCCCAGCAGGCAGCCGCCCCTCTGAGGTAGCTTTCCTGCGGTCGCCCGGGTGCGTTCCGCATGCTCGCGCCCGGTGAACACCATGTCGCGCCTCTCTCCTCCCTGAGAAGATGTCTCTTCCAGCACCATTGATGCATCCCGGGCCTACGCGCCAGCTATAAACGGAATGATCTGCCCGCTCGACAAAACAGGTTATTGATAGAAGTGATACTTTTTATTTTCTATCTAACACAACCAGATGTTCAACATGCGGCGTGCGCGGGAAAAAGTTGTAGCCGCGGTGGGCGCGGATGTTGTACTTCTCAGTAAGGAGAGCGGCGTCGCGTGCTTGAGTAACGGGGTTACAGCTGAGGTAGATAATGCGCGGCGGCGCAACTTCAAGCAATTTGGCTACAACGTCAGCGTGTAATCCGGCGCGCGGCGGGTCAACGATAACAACGTGGTTGGGGGTGATGAAGTCGAGGGCTTTTTCGCTGGGAGCGAGGACAGCGCGGGCATTAGCGCGCCCGAGGGCGGTAATATTGCGCTGCATTTCAGCGACGGCGGACTCATTGATTTCGATGAGCGTGGCGTTATCACCGCCGATAGTCAACCCGATCGTACCGACGCCAGCGTAAAGGTCAATTACTGGGAGGTTCTCTCCGCCGGTGTCATTATTAGCAAGCGTTGTACATTTTGGATAGGAAACCCACTCTTGCATATCACGCAAAGCTTGCTCGTACACAGGTATATTTACCTGAAAGAATCCTTCGCAGGCGTAGCGGAATGGCGTGCCAAGAACCGTATCGGTGAGTGTAGTGTCGCCGAATTTTGCGAGGCGCGCGGTGATACGGCTAGCTGGACTGCGTGGGTTAGAATAGATGATTTCCCCGCCCTGCGCGGATAGTGTCTCTGCCTCTTCGTGCGTAATGACATCTGCTAGTCTATCTTTTATGTACAGCTGCCAAACGCAGCTTCCCTGTTGATTGCTACGAATGAGTAATGTTTTTAATTGGCGAGCAGAGATATGCTTGCGGCGTAATATATCGCGGACACTATGCGCGAGCGCTATGACTTCGGGCGGCAATAAACTACATTCATTGACGATGATTTTGCCTTTGCTGCCACGACGGAAGAATGCGAGGTCAAGCGTATCGGGGTACGATTCGCCTACTCTCTCGCTAAACCAGCTAAATTCTACCTTATTGCGGTATTGAAATTCGCGTCCATCAGTATACACGTTGATTTTGTGCGGCAATACAATAGCATGCAGCTTAAAGGCTTCTTCAATCAGCGCTGCCTTGTAGCGCTGTTCGGCGCTAAACGTCATGATTTGCCACGGGCTTGTACTCAGGTAGCTATCGGCGTCGCGCGGTGCGATGCGCTCGGGCGAGGCGTGTAGGACTTCGGTGACACTACCTTCAACAAAATGCGCTTTCTTTTTTGTTACGCGAAATGTCACGGTCTCGTTTGGCAATCCACCCCACACGAAGCATTTGCGTCCATCGCTTAGCGTTCCGAGTGCTTGCCCGCCGCCGACAATCTTTTCGAGCGTCACTGTTTCGTATCGTGGCTGTTTCACTATCCTATCTTACCGGTTTTGCAGAGGCTTGAAAAGCTTGATTATTAGAGTTTATGCTACAATGGAAAAAATAATGACTTGGAGTGAGGGGTAGGTGTTGTGCGGAAAATGAGGCAGCGAATTTTGATATATGGCGATTCAAATGTGTGGGGCGCACGTTTTGGAGGAAGCCGCATACCGTATAGCCGCCGTTGGGCGAATCAAGTGCGCCGTATGTTGCGCGGGCGGGCGGATATTACTATTAACGGCGTATGTGGACGCGTTGCGGGCAATTTTCGTATTGACAAGCCGCATAAGAATGGGCATGATTCTTTTGTTGAATGTTTACATGCAGCACTTCCCGTCGACTTGGTGATTATTGCACTCGGTACGAATGATTTGCAGCAACGATTTCACCGAACAGCCGATGATATCGTAGCTGATCTAACATGGTATGCTGAATGCGCTAGTGGTGTGCGCGTCGTATATATTTTGCCACCACCGTTTGCGGTTGACGATACATCTGGGCCGGAATTTACATCGGAGTCGCTTGCGGTACAGCAGCAGCTAATAACGCGTCGTGCCGAGCTGGGCGATACGATTGTGCTGGGTAGGCTTCCACTGTCTGATGGATTGCATTTTTCACCGCGTGGGCACGACAGAGTTGCAAGAATAGTCAGAAATTACATTCGAGAAAAGCTGTAGCAGAAACAACGCCTTAGTTTGTTTGTCCGTGCCACGCTTCTTCGGCGGTTTGCACTTCGCCGCGTGCTGCCGGCCATACCCAAGCGTCAATCTCCGGCAAGTCAACGCCGTTTGCTTTGATGTAGGCGGTGTTTTCGTCGATTTTCGCTTGGTAGATTGCGGCGCGGTGCTCAGCTTCTTCAAATGGCATGACGCTGCGTCGTCCGAGCTGCCGCAGTGCAGCGATCGCGAGATCGTAGCGGCTGGTTTCGTTGCGTACGTGCATGTCAAACGGTGTCGTCGTGCTGCCGATTTCCTTGTAGCCGCGAATGTCAAAGCGGTGCGAGTGTACATCGTAGTTAAATAGAATCGACTTGAGCGTTTGCGGATAGCCGTGGAAATTGAAAATAACCGGTTTGTCGTGGGTAAAAATCTCGTCGAATTTCTTCTGCGTCGCAACATTGCGCAGCGTGCCAAGCCCCATGGTCGTTAGGCTGGACACATTGACGCAGCGGATTCTTGCCGCTGGACATTCGGTTTTTATGATATCAATTGCCGCCATCGTTTCCTTTGTCGGGTAGTCGCCGCAAGCCGCCATCACAAGGTCTGGGTTGTCGTCGCTAGCAAAGTCCCAAATCATCAAACCTTCATTGACCTGCTGGCGCGCTAATTCAGTTGACAGCCAGCGCGGTTCAAGTGTTTTGCCGGCAACGAGCGCGTTGATTTGGCGTACGCTTGATAACATTTCTTCAAGGCATACGAGCGTGACATTGCCGTCTGATGGAAAATAAACGTTCGAAAAATTGCTTTGGCGGCGCAGAATGTCGTCAATAAAGCCGGGGTTCTGATGGCTGAAGCCGTTGTGATCTTGCCGCCAACCGCTTGAGGTAAGAATGTAATTTAGGCTCGGAATTGTGCCGCGCCAAGCGACGCTACGGCTTTGTGTGAGGAATTTAGCATATTGATCAACCATGCTTGAGACAACTTGCAGGAACGCCTCGTAGCTTGCGAACATTGCGTGGCGGCCGGTCAAGACGTAACCCTGCATCAAGCCTTGCATGTTGTGCTCGCTGAGCATTTCCATGACGCGCCCGTCTTGCGAGAGATCTTTGTCCCAGCTCATGATCGGCCATTGCCAGCTGCGGCTGGTGGCTTGGAAAATTTCGTCAAGCTTGTTCGAATACGTCTCGTCCGGACTCATGAAGCGGAAGTTTTTGCTCTCGGCATTTCGGCGGAAGACCTCTGCTAAATAGGCGCCGGCGCGTCGCATACTGCTTGAGCCGATTGTACCGGGCGTTTCGGCATCTTCGGCGAAGTCGTCTACATTCGGTAATATGAGCGGTTTATAAACACTATCGCCGCCGTGCGCATGCTTGCTCATGCCGAGGCGTTTTTCGGGCGTGCCTGGCAAAATATCGCCTACGAAATCCCCAAATCCGGTGAGCTCGCTGAACAGCTCGTTAAACTTGTAGCTCTTTAGCCAGCGGTTCAAGATCTTTAGCTGCTCGGGGTCGGATTTTGCCTCGCTGAGTACGGTCTGGTGTGCTAGGCAGTTCCCCTCAATTTTATTACCTTCAACCTCTTTTGGACCCGTCCATCCTTTGAGCGTGCGCATGACAATCATCGGCATGCGTGGTGCAATTTTGTCGCTGCTAGCGCGAATTTCCGCAACGAGCGCATGCGCCCATTCAAGCGCCGCTGCCATTTCGTCGTGCGGGTCAACGCCTTCTTTCGTCGCGTCGACGATACGCGGCTCGTAGCCGTAGCCGCTGAATAGTGTCATTAGCTCGTAATTGCTCATGCGCCCGAATACGGTTGGCGCAGAAATTTTGTAGCCGTTGAGATGAAGAATCGGCAATACGACGCCGTCTTTGCGCGGATTGAGCAGTTTGTTCAAATGCCATGCGCCAGCGGTTGGACCGGTTTCTGCTTCACCGTCTCCTATTAAGCATGCTACTAGTAGGTTGGGATTATCCATCGCGGCACCATAGCTCGTGCTAAGTGCGTAGCCAAGCTCCCCACCCTCTAGAATGACGCCGGGTGTTTCAGGGTTTGAATGGCTAGGAAATCCGTAAGGCCAGCTAAATTCACGGCACAGTTTGCGGATACCGGCGAGATTCGGTTGCATGCTTTGATCAAAATGCCCAAGTGTGCCTTCAAGGAACAAGTTGGCTTGCAATGCCGGAAAGCCATGCCCCGGACCAAGCACGAACATCGTATCTTGATCGTGCTGTTTTGCGAAGTAGCTGAGGTGCGCGTATGCGAAATTAATCCCCGGCCCGCTGCCCCAGTGTCCTAAAACGCGCGATTTTACGTCGTCAAATGTAACGTCGCGGCTGAGTAGATGGTTTTCTGCTAGAAAGATTTGCGCCACAGTCAGGTAATCAACTGCACGCAAGTATTGTTTGATAGATTGTTTATCGTGCGTCTTCATATTAACTGTATTATAAAGCTTATGGTTATGTTTTGCTAGAGCATTGTGCTGGGTTGGGTTGTTGCGGTATACTGTAAATGGTAGTAAATATTATCAGGAGGCGATTATGAGCAAGCTGACGGATATTATTTCATTAACTCATCAAGACGCAGAGCGTCTAGCACGGGCGGGTGTGTACACGATAAAACATCTACTCTTAGCTGGATCAACATCGGCCGGTCGAATGTGGCTCGCCGATCGGTCGGGGCTAGACGATCATGTAGTAAAGCGCTGGGTGCACCAAGCTGACTTGCTGCGTATCGCAGGAATGACACCACTGTGCGCCGAATGCTTATGTAAAAATGGCGTGCTTACCGTGCCAAAGCTTGCGTATCGCGCTGCCGCTGCGGTATATGAATTATGCGCGTGCGAAACGAATCTGCGGATAACGTACAGCGAGATAGCGGCATTTATCGCTGAAGCGAAAAAATTGCCAAAAATCGTACACCATTAGATTATACTAAAGGGTATGAAACGGCGTGTAGCGACTCATGGGCAGCATTTCTTGCGCGGTTCGCGGCTGATCGGCGAGCTAGTCGGCCATAGCAATATCCGCCGGCGCGACACGGTGATTGACATTGGCGCGGGCAGCGGTGCGATTTCGGCAGTGCTGGCGCGGCGGGCGGCGCGTGTGGTAGCGTACGAAAATGAGCCGCAGGCGCTTATACTTTTGCGGCGGAATATGGCGCGCTATAGCAACGTGGAAATCGTAGCGCAGGATTTTTTGCGCGCTGAATTGCCACGCGAGCCGTATAAAGTTTTTGCGAACATTCCTTTTTCTCTGAGTTCAAAGATCGTCGCAAAGCTAGCATTTGCTGATACCCCACCCCGCGCGATGTACCTGATTGTGCAAAAGCAGTTTGCTCAGAAGTTAGTGCTGGACTCAGCGCATTTTCATGGTGCACTCGGACAAGCATTGGCGCCATGGTGGGCGGTGCGGATTCGCCGTCCGCTGCGTCGCAGCGATTTCACGCCGCCGCCAGCGGTTGATACGGTGTTATTAGAGCTAAAATTGCGTTCTAAGCCCCTTCTCGACCCCACCAAGGTGCGCGATTTTCATAGCTTCGTCTATGCCTGCTACCACGACCCGCGGGCATTTCGGCGGGTTTATCGCGGCGATTTAAAGCCCTCGCAGCTAAATACTCAGCAATGGCTGGCGTGTTTTTCGGATTGTGTGCGGTGAGGGCGAGTTAGACTTATTAGCCATATTTTAGCATAAAGAAGGGTTGTTTATATGATATAATATACGTGCTATGGATATTGAGAAGAGTATAAGGCAACCTAGTGAAGCCGAAGCTGTCTTGAAATTACAACTCCGACATAGAGAATTACTACAGGAAAGTTCTGTAATGGAAAAGATTTACACCCAGGCAATCCTTGGTGGTCATGACGAGTTGGTACAGCATGGGCAACCAGTAGTACTTGGGTCAGAATACAACGGTTTACGTTTTTTGTTTATAGCTCTACAAATGTCGTCTGAATTAGAGCCTGAAAAAGTAAAGTCTCAATATTTTACCGTAGGAAGATACGTAAAAGACGCTGCTCTGCCTGATGCTGGGCTTGGAATAACAGACGACGAACCTGAATTTGTGGATACTATGTTCAATGAGGCTAAAGAGCTTGTCTCTTCTTACGCTCCTAACTATAGCTTAGGGTCTGACATTCTTCGAGGTTAGTTGAATGTCAAAAGAACAGAATAATTTTAGCAGTTTTGTGATTGTTGGTCTCGGTCTAATCGGCGGGTCGATAGCAAAAGATTTGCGCACAAAGTATCCCGGCGCTTCTATCGTCTCGATTGACTCTGATAAACAGTCGATTGATGACGCGATGCAGCTTGGTATCGTTGATAAAGGGATAGACTATGCGGATTTGCCGCGTTTCGCACAGGTAGTTGTACTGACGCCGCCTGTTGGTCAAGTTATACCTTGCGCCAGGAGGGTTTTCGATTCTTTGAATAAATCTAAAAATCGCGCCTTTGAACGCTGTGTTGTTTTCGATGCTGCTAGCGTGAAAAAGCCGATAGCGGCAGAATTCAAAAAGCTTACAGCCAAAAGCCACGGTGTCGAGTTTCTAGCTACGCACCCGATGGCAGGCACGGAATTTAGCGGTTTCAGTCACGCTCGAAAGGACTTGTTTCGGGCTAAACCATGGATGGTGTGCCGCCACTCAGAGAATAGCGAGGAGGCTGTTTCTGGCGTTTGCGAGTTGTTGCGCGGGCTGGGCTCTCGCGTGGTGTTTATTGACCCCGATGAGCATGATAAATCGGCAGCAGTGGTGTCTCATGCGGTTATAATATTGTCGAATATTATATTTGATTATATCGCTAGCGTTCATCCTGAAGCGCTAAAGCTAGCTGGCGACGGTTTTACGAGCACGACGCGCATAGCTAGCGGCAATCCTGAGCTTCACAAAGATATAATTTTGCACAATTCAGAGCACACGGATGCTGTCTTGAAGGAGTTTTCGCAATTTCTCGACGATAAGATTGCGAGTCTTTCTGTTAGCGATGCGAAGTTGTTGCAAGAATATTTTACGCAAAACATGAATCGGCGGAACGAATGGATTCGCCGCAAGGAGTGAGTTGGCTTAAAGTTTTTAATTAAACCGGGCGTGTGGTATAATTATTTTTGTCCGTAAGCGGTGATAGTGGGTCGTCGCCAAGTGGTAAGGCACTGGGTTTTGGTCCCAGCATTCGCAGGTTCGAATCCTGCCGACCCAGCCAAGAATAATTTCGGTTTTTTGAGTGAAGATAATTCTAGAAAATTATATTTGAAAAGGTTGATTTACTTATTGTTGTCTTACTAAAGTAATCCAAGCGGAGCTATACACTTGATAAAGCTGAGTCGGGTGCTTGAGTACTTGAAATTAGCTACCTTGTAGCTCGAATTTTAGCCGAGAAGTCATCGTCAATCTTAATAATCAGAGCGATAAGTAGTCTCAGCGCTATAATATACGTTTTGTGGTGCATGTTTTTGTTTACTTTGTCATCTTTAGACATAGCACCATGTATATAAATATTTCGAAGGTCATATCCATTGCTGAATTTTTTTTGGTTTAGGTAGTAACTAAAATAATCTGCCTCTGGTTTAGTTAGGAGTGATCCTTCTTTAAGCAACCAGCCTCTACTGACCATAGAATCTATCTCAACCTTGCCTTCAGTAGAGTAATGATGATAACTTAGCGCCTCCGACTGGAACAGGTTTTTTAGTATTTGTATCTGTAGCTTACTTTGAAACACTAAACGCCTGGACGCCTTTTTGAGGATTCCCCAGCTGATAAGCTTATCCAAAGATTGCTTTTGGTAATCATGAAACTCATGGTATTTAACCACATGATTCGTGAGTAGGCTTACAAAATCTTTATCCGTAAGTGCGTCATTTATGTATGTCAATCTTGATTGGTCAGAGAAGAGATAGTGAACTATCTCAAATATCTCAGGATTTTCTGTCATGTAAACATATTTATCGGATAACTGACTAGGAATTTCATTATAACCAGGGGATTTAGAAGTGATTTTTAGAAGCTCTTGGTCTACTACATCATTTTCTACATATAGCTTGAACTGTTTTGCAATACTATCCATCTCACTAAAAACATGCTTACATCGCTCGAGGTATGTAGCGCCTGCGCTCGATGCCACGTAGCTAAAGCCGTCTACATTAAAAGTATCTTCCAGATACTCGTTAAAATACCAAGCAATTACGTCCTCAAGCTCCTTACCTTCTGACCGCAGAAAGTTTTCATACATCATTGTTTGCATAAGCGTGCTTTGATCTATGAATTGAAAGTAAACACCTTCACGGTATTCGTCGCGACCCGTGACTTTCATAAAACGCTCCACAATTCCTAATTGCGACGAATACGACGGCAGGGTGAGCAGCATATGCTTATTTACAATTGGAAAAATGCGTATAAAATTACTCAACACTGATAGATTATCCGAGTGTTGTTTTAGCCATTTTTTACTATATGTAAATTTAGTAGTTTGACCATCATGCGATATATCAACAGCTTCTTCTTGAGAATCAGATATTACTACTTCGGTGGCAAATATTAAATTACCTTTGTTTTCTTTAAAAAAGTTATCATTCCACTCAGTGTGTTTTTGTTTTGCGAGTAATTTTATCTTGTCGTCTACACCAATACTCGGGATTGTTTTTGCTTGCGCAACTAGTTGTATATAGTTTGAATTTGCGTTCGTACTGGTTATATATCTTTCCAATATATCGTGCACATCATCTTTAGTAAGGCTTTGAGGTAGGTTAATATCTCGACGTTCAATTTTTTCAAAATATTTTTGGATAACATACTCAGCGTTCTCTATGTCCGATAGAATTAGAGTCCGTATATCCTGATCGTACTGCTTTACGAGTTCTTTATTGGCAAGCATGTTCCATATAGCAACTTTTGAAGAGCTTAACGCCCGCATCATTTTTCCTGGGCTCACTTTTTCATATACTTTATATTTAGCCAGAAGCATTATCAGATCGCTATGATAGTCAAAACCGACATCTTGAATCATCTCCAAGACAGTTTCTTCCGTAACTGCATTAAAGAAGGACGATATTATCTTAAGTATCGCGGGCTTAAGGTTGATAAATCTCTCTAATTTTTCACGTTCAAGATCTCCTGGTAGAAATAGATTATCTATATATAGATAAACATTGTATAGCTCCAAGATGTCATTAACATCATATCCTGTTTTTGTTTCGTCAAAGCTTTCGAGTAGCTCTACGGCTGCCTTTAAGTAAAACACCGTTGCCAGGTCTCTAGTGCCATAATATTTAATTCCTCTACCTTTCAGCTCTCTGTTGTCATATTGCGAATACTTGCTGTAAAGCGCATCGATTTTAGCCAATAGGGCTTTACGAGTCGGAGTTGATTTGCCGTTTAGCCAATTACTGAGAGTTACCAGAGAAACCCCAATCTTATCAGCAAGCGACTGTTGCGAAAGACCGCTTATATCAATGATTTCTTGCAGTTTCTTTTTGTAATCCATACATCAAATATAGACAACTTGATAAAGTTGGTCAATACTTTATTAAAGTTTTTAATATATTACATCTATTTTGAATATTATAGAATTGTTGTAGTTTTTTCATAGAGCATTGATAAGGTATTTTGACGCATACGGAACTTTGTTCCATGATTGTGTCCTGAGCGTGCATCAAAATCCACCAAGTCATCAAAACCCCAAATACGGTTGAGGCTCGAACTCATCAGGCTTGACGAGCGATTTAACCTCCTCTAGCCATTTTGCAACGAATGTCAACGGATCCTGCATCAAACGAGATGAGTATTTTTCTCTCAACCCTATCTATAATAACTTAAACCCTCCGCCGCTCCTTGAGCTGCTGTGTATTATTTTGACGAAAAGCTTATCTCGGTTTCTCCGTATTTCTTGCCAACTTCTTGGTGGCGTTTGTAGTGGCGCTGTAGGGATTATTAAGTAAAATGATAAGATGACTCTAGGCGCTTTATCTGGCGAACTTTTGTTATAAATCCTCTAACAAAGATTGCTCCTCTTCGGTCAGTTCTCTTCGTTTGAAATATTTCCTCGCCTTATCTTCTATCAAACAGAATGCCTAGGCGAGGAGGATGAATATAATCGGAAAAACGACTAAATGCAAAGCGTAAAATAATCCAATTAGCAAACCTATAAGTAGAACTACCAAAACAGGTATGTATAAATGATTTCATGTTCGTCTTGCGGTTATCAACAGCAGTCCTCCTAACAAAGCCAATTTTGTACATTGGATTGATATGGATGATTTAAAGTTGCTTGTGGAATCGGGACACGGCAGTAGTACGCTCAACATCGTATGGGGAGCGGCGCGAGATACTGTTGCGGAGGTGATTGACGATGCAAACAACAACATGTCGTCTTCGTCTACTCCGCATAAACGACTCAATCCATCAACATGGGGCTACATTTTGGCGGCGAAAGATTGCGACCAATTTGCATTGTACCGTGATTTTATCCTGAAAAAGTTGCTTGAGATACAATGTCCTCACAAGACGAAAGGCTTGTTGCAGGGCGAAAAATATCAGTTCCTAAATGATCGGCGTATTATTTGGGCGAGCTCATGCAGGCAGAGAAAGGTAATGAAGGTGAATATCAGTATACTGCATTGAATGGGCAGGACTTTTTATGGATGACGCTGGGCGACGATTACTAATAATCTGCTCTTGAAATTAAAGAGTGCGCCAGCAAGAGCGGCGCACCCGTATCTACTATGCTTTTGGCAACTACCTTTTCTCCCCATAGCCTTTCGCCAACTTTTTATTGCGCAACTTCAATACTACATCCGCTGCTTTTGCTAATTGCTTACTATGAGTGACGACGATGACACATTTGCCGTTGTCGTGAGCTGCTGAGCGCAGAGTAGCGATAATATCGCTGGCGGTGGCTTCGTCTAGGTTGCCGGTCGGTTCGTCAGCGAGGATAATTGGCGCGTCGGAAACAAGGGCGCGCGCGATCGCGACGCGCTGCTGCTGTCCGCCGGATAGTTTGAGAACGCTGCGGCGGATGTGGTCGTCGTCCAAGCCCATGCTGCGCAAGGTTTCCGCGGTGGCTTTTGGATTGACGAGCTTCAAATTTTCCAGCGGCGTGAGGTAATCGATCAGATTGTAATTTTGGAAAACCAGCGAGATAGTATGCTTGCGGTGGTATGAATAACCCTGCTCGGCGATATTTTGGTCGTTGAAGAGGATTTGCCCGCCGGTCGGTTCGTCTAGGCCAGCGAGTAATCCGAGCAATGTTGATTTACCGGCGCCGGATTGCCCGACGATAGCGTAGAATTTCCCTGGCTGGAAATCGTAGCTAATGCCATTGAGTACATTGCTCGTACCATCGGCGTATGAGTAGATAATATTGTCGAGAGATAGTGTTGACATGAAATTCTCCTATCGTAATGTGGTTAAAATTTGTTTCGGGGTGCGGCGCAGAATAGGCGCGAGAGCGACTATGCCGGAGGCGGCAACTACGGCAAGACCAAGACTGGCTGCGAGAAGGTAGCTAACGAGCGGCGCAGTTTGCGGCTGAACGGTCAGCGTGCTGGCAACATGGCTGGAGTTATTCAATAGGTTGGCCGTGAGGTGGTGCGATAGCGCCTGGCCGCTAAGCGTAGCGACTAGCAGCGCGGCGATAGCGACAAGCAATAATTCAACCATCACTTGTTCGGCGATTTGCCGTTTGCTTGTGCCGATGGCGAGCAATGTGCCGATCTCGTGGATGCGGCTGCGCACCCAGAAAACCAGCACGAGCGACAGCGTTGCTAGTCCAGCGAGACTAATGCCGAGCGTGCCGATGGCTAAAATGCGTTCAATACCCGCAATGCTATTGATGACGCTGGCGAACGAGGCGGCATTGTCGGTTAGCTCCAATTTGCTCCAATCAAGCGGCAAGGTTTTGGCGCGCCGGACGAGGTCTGGCAAGGCTCGCGGGTTGGAGGCAAAGTACGTGGCACGGGTAAGCTGCCCAGAGCCAGATAGTTGCTGCGCCACCGCTAAAGAAGTAATGATTTGGTTCTCTGCCTGATCGGACGGTAGCGGACCAGGTTTGTCAGTCTTGCCGCTGAATATGCCGGTGATAGTAAGATCAACCTGACGGTCACCTTGCTGTAGCTGTATGCGGTCGCCTAGTTTTAACCCGTTCTTTTGTGCAAAGACTGTGTGGATCAACGCCGACTGCTGGCTATCCTTGCTGAGGTGCTTGCCTTGCTCCAACTGATACAGCCGCCCGGTAAATTGGCTGAGCGATTGGCTGTCAGTTGTGCCAGTGACGCCGGCTGCGGCATCGGCTTCGTCGCTGAGCTGAATACCGCCGTCGATTAACGCTAGCCCGTTTGGTCGAGCAGCTGTTTGCATTTGGTAGTTGTGCGCTCCTATTCCAGCGAGGTGCCGCACCGCATCAGCGTCTTTTATTGGT
Source organism: Candidatus Saccharimonadota bacterium (assembly GCA_905371715.1). Lineage (GTDB taxonomy): Bacteria > Patescibacteriota > Saccharimonadia > Saccharimonadales > Saccharimonadaceae > Saccharimonas > Saccharimonas epibionticum. Next base: position 36,093 of record CAJPLV010000004.1, read on the forward strand.
AAGCCTTCACCTTTAGTACCGCTCAGGCTAAAACCGGCGCGGATGTTGCGCTCAACATTCAGGCGCAAGTTTGCCATTGTTTGCCGCACCGCCACCGTGCTTATGAGTAATGTAAAGATGAGCGCCATCACTGCCAGGATGATGAGGCTGCGCGTGAGCCGGCGCGTTACCGCCGTCCACGCGCGTGTTAGCACAGTCATCGCCTACTCCACCTCCGTCAGCAGCTCTTTCGGCGTCGATTGGGTGACTGGCCGGCTCGCGAGCAGTACCGAAGCGATGATAATGATTAATCCGACACTCCACACCGCGATGAGATCGCTTGGCGCTACCCGCACGGAAACCTTTTCGAGCGTGCGCGACGAGACAACCGAGTCGGCGTTAGCGCCAAGCGACGCGCCTTTGAGCTGCGACTCGTCTGCTTGCTTGGCGTTACGCGCCGCTTGATTGACAATATGGTCGCCTACATGTTGCGCTACCAATCCGGCTGTGAAGAATGAAGCGCCAAACGCGATGACTGCGATCATGGCTACCTCTGCGATATATTGCAGAATGATGTTTGATTTTGAGACGCCAGTTGCAAGTAGTACGCCTGCTTCGCGCTTCCGTTCGTTCATCCAGAGGAATAACACGAGACTGATAATAACGATGCTGAAGAAACCGGTTGCGATCAACATGCCGTCGATGAGGCTATATACTCCCTTGACTGCGCCCGTTACGCCTGCTAATTCTTGGCTATTTTTAGTTAACTGATACATGCGCCAGTTAACCGGCAATTTTTCCGCCTGCTTCAATAGTTCGTCAAGCTGCGTGCTGCCTTTGGTGAAGAACGTGGCGTCCTGGTAAATCTCTGTTTGTTCGGTATCTTTGCTGAGCGCGCGCGTGGTAGCGATGTCAGTGAAGAATAAGTTTTCGAACAACTCGACTTGGTAGGTAGCCTGGCGCGGGTTGGTACCGCTGAATATCCCGACGATTTGTACGGTGGTTTCCTCTGTTGAGTTGTGCCGGTTGTCGGTATCGTGCGGGTTAGCTTTGAGCGTGAAGGTATCGCCGAGCTTGCGCCCATTTTTCTGCGCCCATTTCTCGTGTACGAGGATTTTATGCGTGTCGTCTGGCTTGATGTGCCGCCCAGAGGTTAGTTTAATTGAACCGGCGCGGAATTTATTTTCTAGCTCTGAAGTATTAACGCCTAGTACATCGGCAGCGTTGCCGAATTGTGCTGCTTTGCTCGTATCGTAGCCGCTCGTGCCGTCTGGCAGCGATACTAATTTGGTGTCGGGAAAGTCGCTCAAGACTTGCTGGCGTACTACGTAATTTGTTACGCTCGGCAGGCGTTTGACTGCGTTAATATCTTTGCCAGACACCGTGCCCGACCCGCGGTTCGTCCCGGGATTTGTCCGCCGATTATTGCCCAAGGTAGCGCCGGTCATGAGCGTTTTGTCTAACTCTTTGGCTGCGTGGTCGGTTGAATGCTTGATAGCAAATCCGCTCAGCATGATAGTTGCCATCACGAGCAAAATTGCCAGCACGATGAGGCTTTTTAGTTTTTTCCTGGCAACGTACAGCCAGGCGCGGTGTATAAATGACATAAATCTCCTTTCATTACTTTCACATCGGAGTGTAGCACGCCAATATGAAAGTAATGTGAAATGGAGATTACGATTTGTTGGTGCGAGTAGCGCGGCGTTCGGCGGCATCTTGATATTCAAGGCTAAAGTCAATTGTAAAACACATGCCGTCTTTGATTGGTGTAAATTGATACGGCCAGCCGCGGGCGTCGAGGAGCAATTTAACAGTATAAAGGCCGATACCGCTGCCAATCTCATTCGCCTCTCCCCTGCCTTGCCGCAAGCGGTAAAATGGTTCAAATGCGCGGGCGCACTCGTGCGTACTGAGCGGCTTGCACTGGTTTGTAATGGAAAGCGCGTCGTGCTGAATGCGTATGCTAATTGCGCTGCCGCGGTCGCTGTAGCGCACGGCGTTTGAGATTACGTTTGATAAAACGCGCCGAAGCATGTCGGGATTAGCGCAGACTTTGAGTGGTGCAAGGTCTACTGCAAAGGCGAGTCTTCGCGCCGACGCTAACAATCGGTAATCGTCAATGACGCGTTCTACGAGCTGGTCAACCCGCAACGTTTTTTGGCGCGCGACTGCTTGCTCGGCGGTTTGGCTGGCGCGCAGCGTATCCTGTACCATAGCAGCCAGCCGGTCGACTGTCGCGAGCGATTCAGCTAGCTGCTGCTCTCGTTCTGCTGCCGGCGTGACGCCAAGCTGCATATTTTCGAGCATAATTCGCAAGCTCGCCAGCGGCGTTTTGAGCTCGTGCGAGGCGGCGTGCAAAAAAGCTAATTTTTCTTTTTCGAGGCGCGTAATATGCGCGTTTTCGCGCTCCAGCGATTGAATAGTGCGGCGCAAATTATCATAGAGCCGGTTGACGTTGTTCCCTAGCACAGCGATTTCGTCTCGGCCTTTACCTATGTAGTGCGCGCCGGGCTGCAGCTGCTGCATCGCCGTGGTAACCTTTGCCATGCGGCGGATCGGGCGCGTGATGAACCGGCTATAGCAATAAGAAAAGACGAGCGCCACAAGCAGCGACGCTGTCATCGTATATGGCAAAATCCGCAGCGTTGCCGCCTTCGCCTGATTAACGGACTCGACGTCGGTGAGGAGCTTGACGCCCACCATGCCCGCCGACCCGCGCACCGTCGTCGTTTTAATGATAATTGACGCTGGATCAATCTGTTCGCCGGCGATTGTCACGAGGCTTGCGTCAATTGGTTGTTCGGCGATGATATTAACTGCCTGAAAACCCTGAAACGTTTCGTCTCGTCCGTCAATCGTCAGCGTGATAGTAACGTTATGGCGCAGCGCAAAGCTACGGGCAGTTTGGCGCATATCATCAGCGGATTGTCCGCGCAGTTGGCGGCTTAAATCGGCTACCTGGGCTTCGGCTGTCTGCTGTTTTTGCTGCAAGTAGACTGCTGGCATTAGTAAATAAATCAACCCGTGCGCTATGACAATCATTGCTGCGAGCATGCTGATTGACGCCAGGAATGTTTTAGGAAACAACGTCAGGCGCTTCATAGCGGTAGCCGACTCCTTTTACGGTGACGATGCAGTCAAGGTGCAGTTGCTTGCGTAGATTTTTAACGTATACGTCAATGACGCGGTCAAATGGCAACTCGTCGTTTGCCCATAGCGTATCTAGTATCGCTTGCCGGCTCCAGACGCGCCCAGGGTGGCTAACGAATAATTTTAGTAATTGGATCTCTTTTGGTGTTAAGGCAGCGCCCTGCCCCGCATATTGGCTAGTGTAAGCTGCGAAATCAACCTCTGCTTTACCGTAATGCCAGCGTTTCGGCAGCGGCGGCCGGCGGCGCAGCAGAGCTTGCAGGCGTTTGTCTAAAACAGTGAGCGAAAATGGTTTTGTCACATAATCGTCCGCCAGCCGATTAAAACTGCTGATTTGCGTAGCCTCGTCGCCAAGCGCGGTTACGATAAGGACTGGTATGTTGCTTGTTCGGCGTAATTGCTCAAGCACTTCTAATCCCGTCATGTCTGGCAGCATAATATCAAGTACGATGGCGTCGGCTTGCTGGATTTGGGCGAGCGCTGATTGTCCGTCGTCTGCTGTTAACACTCGGTAGCCGCGTGTACGCAAAAATCGCCCTGTGCCTTCGCGCAATGCCGGTTCATCTTCAACCAGTAGAATCGTGGGGTGTGCTACCTCTGGATTATCATGCGTCATATTGGCAATTATAGCATGATCTCGGAGGCGGTTTACCTGCTGCTCTATTATTGGCTAATAGCGCGGGATATTCCGCTCTTTTGATTGACAACCGTTATCTTTGGTCGGTATCATAAAACCATATGCGTAACAGATTGCCGAGCGTGTTCCGGTATAAGCTGCAGTATTTGCCGTACGATATAGTTGCGGCAATCGTAGTGACAGCAGTGACTGTGCCGAGTGCGTTAGCGCTTGCTGCGATTGTCGGCGTGCCGCCGGTAATGGGTTTGTATGCAGCGATGATCGCGCCGATTGTGTTTGGATTGTTGGCGCATACGCGGCGGCTGGTGGTTGGTCCGAACTCGCCGACGGCGATTTTAGTGGCATCTGGTGCGGCCTTGGTCGCGGCGGCGGGTACGGCTGAGTATGTGAACGCAGTGTTTGTGCTTGGGCTGATCGCCGGCGCGATACTGATGCTGCTTGGTGCGGCGCGGTTCGGGTTTTTGTCAGATTTGATTTCGCGCCCAGTGATGATTGGTTTTTTGGCGGGTGTGGGCGTGCAAATCGTTGTGACGCAATTAGCGGCGTTATTAGGCGTGAAAGTTGCGGGGCACGGTGAAGTATGGCATTATATCGGCTCAATTATGTCGCAAACGTCGTCAATCAACGGCATGACGGTGACAGTGTCAATCCTTGTCATTGGCACGATGATAGTGTTTCACCGCACGCGCGTGCCCGGCGAATTGGTTGGATTAGTCGTAGCGGCGTTATTTGCGATGATATTCCACGTACAGGATTTCGGCGTAGCGTTTGCGGGAGAATTACCGCGCGGACTGCCGCGATTTGCCCTGCCGCATGTTGATTTTGATTTGGTAACGGTATTGCTGCCGACAGCGCTGTCGATCGTTGTGGTATCGCTGGTGCAAGCCACAACGATGATTCGTAATCTAGCGAGCGACCACGATGAAGAGGTGGCGCTGAACCGCGATTTTGTGGCGCTTGGCGTGTCGTCGATTGCGACGTCATTGTTCCAGGGATTTTTGGCGAACGCGACGCCATCGCGCACGCAGGCAGCGAGCAATGCGGGTATGCGCTCGCAAATGACAAATATTCTGTCCGGTATTATGGTTGGCGGGCTGCTGCTGTGGGGCGGGTCGTTGTTCCGCTACGTGCCGCAAGCGGCGTTAGCGGCGATCGTGTGCGTTATTGGGTTCCAGCTGATTCGATTTCGTGAACTGCATAATTTGTGGATGGTGCGCTATGAGGAATTTGTGGTTGCGATGATTGCGCTGGCGTGCACGGTGCTGTTCGGCGTGCAGCTCGGCGTGTTGATCGCAGTAACGGTGTCGCTAATGGAGCGCTTGCGCCGGCAATATCGCCCGCACGATACGATTTTGCTGCGCGACGGTGTACTATCGGATTGGGCGAAAGAGCGTCTTGGCCGCGAGCAAAAAATACCGCACGACGTGTTGGTGTACGGATTCGACGAATCGCTGTTTTTTGAGAATGTGAATTATTTTGTAGCGCGGCTTAAGCGAGCGATTATGCGGGCGCGCCATGCGGTGCGCTACGTGGTGATTGACGCCGGTGCGATTGACGACATTGACTACACGGCGATTGAAGAGTTGAAACGGTTGTACCGCGAGCTGAGCGAAGATGGAATTGCTATTGCTTTTGCGCATATGTCGCCGAGCCTGCGCGCGCAGTTTGATATCTACGGCATGACAGATATCATCGGCGAGCGGAATTTATACGCAACGCTAACGAAAGCGCTGGCTCATCCGGCGAGCCCGCCGGCGCGCGATATGATTTTAGATCTGAACCTTGACCCAGCGCAGTATGTTGTGGTCGGCGGCGCGGTGCTTGATATGCTGCATTTGCGCGATACGCATGACGTTGATATTGTCGTATCAAACGAGATTTACGAACAATTCCGCGCGCAAAAAACCTGGCACGAAGCCACTTGGACAAGCGGTAAGCGCGTGCTCGTACGCGGGCAGTATACGCTTATGAAAACGTGGATGGGCTGGCCGCTGCGGCAATTGCAGCGCGACGCCGAGCGTATTGAGCAAATTCCTTGCGTATCCACCAAGCGGCTTATTGACGCTAAGCGGCGCATCGGGCGGCGCAAAGATGTTTCTGATATAACGCTATTGCGCTCGCGGCGATCAAAGCGGCGTTTGCAATAGATAACTGTCCGCGTCACAATAGTGCATGCGTCCACAAGCGCAACGTCACCTTCGAGTGTCTATCGGCAAAACAATAAGAGCCTTTACCCTTTACCATATTCACTGCTATCATTTCTCTAAAGAGCGACCTCTCCGCGCGGGATTGCGCGAAGAGCTAATATATTCACGCTTGTCGCCTAAAGCCGATCGTGCCACTCCGCTTCCCTAATACTCAATTTAACTCCGGGCGCTTGCCGAGGAACGTGCGTCCGAACCACTTATGTAGCTCTAATACGATAATCGGCAGGACGAATGCAACCGTTGTTACGATTGCGAAGTCGGTAGCAGTAACCGGTGCAACGTGCAGGTAGGGAGCGAATGGGCTTGCGATCGCGATGAGCTGCAGCCCGACCGCAACGAGCAACCCGACGAGGAACGGCGTATTGCGCTTTTTAATGCGCCGGAAGAGCGACTCGTAATCGCTGCGAGCCTCAAACGCGCCTGCCCACTGCACTGTTGCAAGCGCGCAAAATGCGACTGTGCGCGCATAGTCGGCGCCATGCCAATGGTCAAACAGCGCGTAGAGTGTCAGCACAAGCACTGCCATCAGGAGCGCCATGATGATAATCCGCGAAATCATAAACGTACTGAGCAGTGGCGCGTTGGCGGGTTTAGGCGGTTGCTTCATGTTGCGTGCTTCGCCTGGCTCCATACCGATCGGAATAACCATGGCGCTATCAGTGACAATGTTTATCCACAAGATCTGTACTGGCGTGAGCGGCAGCGGCAACCCAACGATGAGCGATCCGAGCGACACGAGCACCTCGCCTAGATTTGTCGACAATAAGTACGTTACCATGCGTTTGATATTGGCATATACGGTGCGCCCTTCATGGATCGCCGATACGATCGACTGGAAGTTATTATTGAGCAGAATGATGTCGCCGGCGTCTTTGGCGATTTGCGCGCCCGAGCCCATTGCGACGCCGACATGCGCGTTCGTGAGCGCGGGGATATCGTTGACGCCGTCGCCCGTCATGGCGGTAATGTCGCGCTGCTTGAGGATTTCTAAGATACGGTGCTTATATTCCGGCAGGACGCGCGCGCAGACACGGATGGTTTTGAGACGTTCAGCAAGGTCGTCGTCGGACATCATACTCATTTGGCGGCTGTCAAACACCTCGCTGCGATGATGTACGAGCCCTAGCTCCCTGCCAATATGATATGCCGTTTCGAAATGGTCGCCGGTAATCATGCGTACAGTAATGCCGGCAGCTTGCGCGGTGGCAATAGCACTTTTTGCTTCGGTGCGGAGCGTGTCGGCGATCGCGACGAATCCGTCAAACGTGATATGTTGACGCGGCGATAGTGCTTCAAGTGATTCCAGCGGCTTCTTAAGCGTTGCGTGCCCGAGCGCAATGACGCGGAATCCGAGTCCCGTCAGATGGTGCAGCTCGACAGTGGCGCGTTCGCGCTCGCCCTCTGCTAAATCGCAGCGTTCAACCATCTGCTCGGGCGCGCCTTTAAGTGCCAGAATGTATTGCGTGCCGTTGTGATACAGCGCGCCGCTCAGCGCTAAAGCGTGTTCAAATTGGTAAGCTTTTATTGGTTTGCGAACGTTTGCCGGCGGATTTTTCGCGATAAACGAGCGAAATGCCGTATCAAGCGGATCGGCGACGCTGTGTCGCGTGTGCGGTACGATTGCATCTGCTAGCGTTTGCAGCGTGTATTTGCGCTGGTTGCGCGGATGCCATAATTCTTGTACTGATAGTTTATTGTGCGTAAGCGTACCAGTTTTATCGGTAGCAATGGTTGTGATTGCGCCGATTGATTCAATTGATCCCATCGTGCGCACTAATGCTTTGCGCCGTGCCATTCGCTGCATGGCGAGAACCAAGATAATTGAAATTGCGATCGGCAAGTTTTCGGGCACAGCGCTCACGCTCAGTGCGATCACAAACCGGAGCGCTTCGTCCCACGCGATCCCGCGCCACAGCGCTAGCCCCATTGTGACAAGCGCAATGAGGCTAATGACGATAACGATCTGCGTGATAAGCGCGTCGATTTTCCTTTCGACTGGATTAACTTCTTCGCTCGTCGCCGATAAGTCGCTCAGCCGCCCAAATTCAGTGTTGTTGCCCGTCGCTACAACGACGGCGCGCGCTTCGCCGCCGATGACGAACGAACCTTGGAAAACCATGTTTGATTGTTCGTAAATTTGCCGGTCGGCGCCGAGCGTTTCGACCTGCTTCGAAATTGGCAGCGATTCGCCTGTTAGTTGGGATTCGTCGACGCGAAACGACCGCGCTTCAATAATGCGCGCGTCGGCAGGGATTTTGTCGCCTTCGTCTAGCACGATGACGTCGCCCGGCACGATATTAACAGCGTCGACCGTAACGCTCTTGCCTTTGCGCAGTACCTCGACTTTTACCGTGGACCGCTTTTGCAGCGAGCGCAAGATCCGCTCGGTTGAAAAGCGCTGTACGTAATAAATCAGCGCATTCAACAAGATGATTGTGCCGATAATTGCCGCGTCGAAATACGACCGATGCCACAGGCTGATGCCAATCGCTACAACAAGTACCGCCATAAAAACCGACAAAAATGGTTCAAGCAGCTTGCGCCAGAGCGGCTCGGTGCGTAATTTTATTGAATTTGGCCCGTATTGCCGTAGCCGCTGTTTTGATTCAATTGCCGACAATCCGCCGCTTGTTGTTTGGAGATCGTCGAGTGTTTGTTTTACTGATTTTGTGTAGAAAGCCATAAGCATAGTATACTAGATCGGGTGCGCAATCTGAACGATTGCGCTATACTAATAAGTATGAAGGTAAAAATTGAAATTGACACAAAAACGTTTATTCGCTTTTGGCTTGTAGTAATTGGTTTTGGTCTAGCAGGGCTAACAATTTATTTAGCGCAGACAGCGCTGGTTATTTTGGGCACGGCGCTGTTTTTGGCGCTTGCGCTCAATCGTCCGGTGGCGCGGCTGGCGAAGTTCATTCCTGGCAAGAGCCGGCTAGGCGGCACGGCGCTCGCATTCACATTACTCATCGTGTTTCTATTTTGTGTCGTGTGGTTTGTGGTGCCGCCAATCGTGCAGCAGACGGCGAAATTTGCCGAGTCAGTACCTGGGATTATTGATCAGGCGAGCACGCAGTGGCACGGCGTCAACCGGTTCATTGATGAACATAGCATGCGCGAGCAAGTAAATTCAGTTTTGGAATCAATCAGAACGCAAGCATCCCACTGGGCGACTGATCTGAGCGGCAGTATTATCGGCAGCGTCGGCTCGCTGGCGTCGTTCGTGACATCGCTGTTTTTGGTCATTGTCTTGTCGTTTTTGATGCTGCTTGAGGGGCCGGAGTGGATGCGGCGCGTTTGGGGCTTGTATGATAACCAAGCGCGCATGGAACATCACAAACGGCTCGTTGGGCGCATTTATAATGTTATTACCGGTTATGTTGCCGGGCAGTTGACAGTTTCTGGTATCGGCTCGTTGGTGGCAGGCGCATTTGTATTTGGTATTAGCCTATTTGTACCGGCGATTGATGCAAATTTGGTTATGCCGACGATTTTGATCGTGTTTGTACTGTCGCTGATTCCAATGTTTGGTGCGACGATTGCCGGCGTGCTCGTCACGTTGCTTTTGGCGTTTAATAATGTGCCGGCGGGAATTGCTTACGCGGTATTTTTCGTTGTATACCAGCAGATCGAGAACAATTTTATCTCGCCAGCGATTCAATCGAAGAAAGTCGAGTTATCGGCCCTGATGGTACTGACAGCGGTGACGGTTGGTTTGTATGTTGCAGGCGTCGCCGGCGGTTTCATTGCTATTCCGATTGCCGGCACGATCAAAGTGTTTCTTGACGATTATCTTGAGCGCGCCAAAGCTAAGCGCGAAGAAAGCAAACACGACAAGCCAGTGCTCGGCAAGCTGGCGAGTAAGCTTAAAAAAGCTGCGCCATCAGAATAATATTGTTTATGCGTATGTCCAAATCGTGTCGTGCGCTGTGTCACGTACGATGATTCCCATTACTTTGAGCTGGTCGCGCAACTCATCAGAGCGCGCCCAGTTTTTATCGTCGCGGGCGCGCCGGCGCTCCACTAGCAGCTGCTTGGCGTCGTCGCTGATGTCCGGTGTTGAATCAAGCAACTGGAGCCCGAGCACATCGTCAATTGTTTGTAATAGTTCTACTAATCCCGTGCGGTAAATTGCGTCAAGTGGTCGTTGGCTGATGCTCGAAAACGACTCGTCGATAATACTAAGCGCTTCTGGCGTGTTCAGGTTATTGTTGAGCGCTTCGCGCATTGCACCGATCGCGGCCTGTGGCGATAGATACTGCGGCGCGTCATTGCGCTCTGTGTCGTCGTTTAGGCGGTCGTGAATCTGATGGCGCAGGCAGGCGACGTCGCGCCAATTCTTCAAACGGTTGCGCGCAGCCGCTAGAATGTCAAATGAGAAATTTCCTTCGCTTTGGTAATGGCTTTGCAGAATAAACATGCGTAAATCCATCGCCGTGAAGCCGCGCTCTTTTAGGTGAGTCATTGTATAGCCGTTGCCGAGCGACTTGCTGATTTTGCCGCCGTCAATTTTTAGGTGGTTGCAGTGCAGCCAATACCGCGCAAATTGTACGCCGCTCGCTGCTTCGCTTTGGGCAATCTCGTTGGTGTGATGCACGGGAATGTGGTCAATACCGCCGGTGTGGATATCAATCGTTTGTCCAAGCAGCTCCATTGCCATAGCGCTGCACTCTAGGTGCCAGCCTGGGAAACCCATGACCGTGCCGGTTGCTTCATTTGCTACTCTAAGCGTTTCGCGCCCGTGTGAATCAAGTAAATCTTCCGGAGTCTCCCACTCCATATCGCGGCGTTTGCCTGGCTCGGTAAATTTCCACAGCGCAAAATCCCATGGCTGGCGTTTCTCGCTGTTAGCCTCAACGCGTGCGCCGGCTTTTTGTGCCGCTAAATCTAATTGTGCAAAATCTGCGTAGCGCGGAAACTTGCTCGTATCAAAATAAATCCCGTCGCTGGTTTGATACGTATAGCCCTTCTCTTTTAGCGTACGTACGAGTGCCAATTGCTGTGGAATGAAATCTGTTGCGCGCACCATATGCTCCGGTGGAACTAATCCGAATTCGTGCATACCACGCACGAATGCCTCGGTGTAGTGCTCGGCAATTTCCCAAGCGGTTTTGCCGTCGCGCCGCGCCCCCTTCTCTAGTTTGTCTTCGCCGTCATCGGCGTCGCTTACTAAATGCCCGACGTCGGTGATATTCATCACGCGCTCAACCTCGTATCCGTTAAATTTCAGTACGCGCACCAGCGTATCCCAATAAACGTAGGCTGCCCAGTTGCCAACGTGAAGATAATCATACACCGTTGGCCCACAGGTGTAGAGCGTTACTCGGTCTGGCGACATTGGCGTAAATTCGTCAAGGCTGCGCGTGAGGGTGTTATATAGTTTCAGCATCGTGATACTCCTTTAGTGCTTTATCTGCCGCATCAACAAGCTCGCGCACCGTTGCTTCGTACGCCTCGTAAATACGAAACCCTGCGGCGTATGGGTGGCCGCCGCCGCCGAAGTAGCCGGCGATTTGCTCGCCAACGGGGGCGTTGCAGCGCAATTTGCCAGTGAGTTTGCCGTCCGGGTAAGTTTTGATCGCGCACGCAACTTCGACGCCTTCTACGAGCCGCATCTCGTCGAGAACAAGCATGCTCGGGTTATACTGGTCGCTGTACGCTTGGATTTCTTCCCACGGAATATGCACGAGCGCTAGTTTTCCGTCCAGCAGATATTCGATCCGCTCAATTAGCCGTCCCTTATACGCCAAAATTTCCGGCGACTTTTTCATAAAATCTCGCCGGCGTTCTTCAATTGCCGCGTTGCTTGCGCCAAGCCGCGTCAGCTCGCCTGCAACCGTGAATGAATCGGCGTGCGTACTCTGCGTGGTCAGTCCCAGGCTATCGCTCATAATAGCGATCAGTAAATCCTCGGCAGCTTGCGGGTTGATTGCCCAACCAGCGTCCTGCGCCAAATTGTAGATTAGCTCGCCTGTTGCGACAACATCTTGGCTGATTATCGTGTGGTCAAAACTGAGCGTGCTGCCAGTCGTATGATGATCAAGTACGAGCACGGGGTGCGTCTCTAAAAAATGCCGCGCGCCTGGAGTCTCAAGTACTTTGCTAAGCAAAATATCGGCGCTCGTATCGACGATGATCGCCGCGTCAGCTTTCGTATCAAACTCTGCGCAGACACGATCCCAGCCGCGAATATAACGCAGATATTTTGGGATAGCGACTGGGCAATATAGGCTGGCATTCTTGCCGAGGCCGCCAAGAATCTCCTCCAGTGCTAACGCCGAGCCAACGCTATCGCCATCAGGATTTTCCGCTTGAATGACGACGATGTTCGTTGCGTTGTCGATTATTTTTTTTGCTTCAGTGAACATTATTACCTGTCTCCGTTTGGTGTATATACTTCAAAAATATAAAAAAGTTTTTGGACGTATCTAGAGCACTTCTTCATTATACCATTGAGTGCGCTATTATTCGTCCCGTATATCTTTCATCGGGTTGCGGCGCGTGTTGCGCGCAAGCGGTAGTATACTACCAATGAGCGCCGCCGCAACGATACTTGCAGCGGCGAGCACGATAATACGCGGGTCGAATGCGAACAGCTGGAACGTCGTATTCAAATCGCGCGGCATAATGATATAGCGCGCCGCGGTCGAAAAGTCGGCTGAATAGAGCGCGTCGATAACGCCTGCACCGATCAGTCCGGCGGTGATTGCGAATAGTGCAATTAGTCCAGCGAGCAGCAGCGTGTACATTATGTAAATCTGCGCGATGTCTAGCCGCGTTGCGCCAAGCGCGCGAAATATAGCAGATTCTTTGCGGCTGTCGGCGACTGTGCGTGAAATTGTTAACATTAAAATGAACGCCGCCACGCCGATAACGCCGAGCAAGCTGTACCACAATATTGGCGTGAGTTGCTGCCGCAGCTCTTCAATAACAAGCGAGTTGCTTCCGAACGGCCGTGTAAAGTTTGATACGCCATCCACGCATAAATCCTTGTTCTTCGGCTGGTTATTGCACATGGAGGCATGATAAAATGCGCGGGCGTGTTCGGCGTCTGTAAATTCGTAGATAGTCGTATCTGATAGCCCGCCCGAAAGTTCTCGACGCTCCGTGGTGAGAATATTCGGTACATATGTTTTCGCGGCGCCTGCCTCAAACGTCTGTTTCGGTATAATCCAGCGCGATGGCATGTTGGCGTTGAGCGCGCCAGCCAGCTTGCCTTTTAGGTCGTCGCCGTACGCCGCATCCGGCAGCAGTCCGACAACGCGGTAGGTTAGTTTCGCTTGCTGCGGCGTTACGTTTTCTGTTGAAAATTGCTGGTTGAATTTCTGCATTTTTTCGTCCATCGCTTTTTCGTCGGTGCTGCGATTATCTTTTTTCACGATAGCGCCGCCACAACTATCTGCCGCCGGCAAGGCATATTCAATGCTTGGCTTGGCATCGGGTTCGTTTTTAGTCTTATTGGCGGCTGTGCGCTGCTGGTCAAGCGCTTGCTGGATTAAATGAGACGACGCATTATTACGATAGCACACCTGAATTGTTATGTTACCCGTCTCGTTTCTCAGCTCCCGAATACGTTCAATATGCTGCTGCGGCGATGCGGTCGTCGGTAGAGGCTTTTTGCCGAGCAGCGCCGCCGCGTCATTGTAGCTGATAAAGACAGGAATTTCATTATTGGCGGCACGCGCGCGGTGCGGTAAGAAATAATACTTGAGCAGCGACTCGTCAAGAATCGTTTGATAATCCGCCGCACTTACAAATTCGCTTAGCTGCTCTGGTACGGCTTCTTTATCGCGCTGAAAATCCTCGCGTCCGCCGATCATTACATCAAGCGACCCGTCGTCGCGCCCGCCAACATTCTGCACGCGGTATGTCGCGCTTGAGCCAAATCGCTTGGCGGCTGTGTCAATGCGCTCCGGTTTGAGTGGATTCTTCTCGGCGGTGTATTGTTTCAGAAACGTCTTTACCGCCCAACTATTGCGGTTGAGCGAACCTGAATCGTCCTGATTTATTTTTGTAATTGGTTCTTCCTCGGATTTTTCGTCGTATTCGACGCCGAGCGCTTTCGCCGCCGCTTTTTTGTCGGCGATATGCTGTTTATGCAATGCGAGTATGCGGTCTTTGGCGTCTTGCGGCGGGTTGTAGAATAGGTCAGATTGATTTTCATTGTGATTGCTATACGCCAACAAATATCGCGTCGACATCGTATCGCGGCCGAACCGTTCAATACTCGCCATGCTGGCGCGTAGCACCGTCAAACCAAACACTACAATGCCAAACAGCAGCCCGGCTACGATAATTGTTGCCGCAAGCCGAATTTTGCGCGTGCGCAGTTTTGTCAGTGCAAGTTTGCTGGCATCAAGCGTCCGCAACATCTAGAGCACCCTCCCGTCGTGCAGCGTAATCTCGCGGTCGGTCTGCCGAGCGATCTCGTGGTCGTGCGTAACAATCAGAATCGTTGTGCCGAGCTGGCGGCGGATTTGCTCGAAAATGTTAATGACACGCTGCGAATTAACACTATCGAGATTACCCGTCGGTTCGTCGGCAAGCAGGACTTTCGGCTGATTTAGTAATGCCCGCGCAATGGCGGCACGCTGCATCTGCCCGCCAGACAATTCCTTCGGCAAATGCTTCATGCGCTCTGCGACATTAACCATATCAGCGAGTTCAGCGGCGCGCTGTTTACGCTCGCGCGGATTGGTGCGCGCGAACATACCGGGGATTTCTAGATTAGTCGCTAGATTCAAAAATGGCTGTAAATAAAATGACTGAAATACGAATCCAATTGTCCGCCCGCGGAATTGCGATAATTTTCGGTCTGATAGCGCGCTAAGCGCTTGTCCGTTGACGGCAATGAGCCCGCTTGTCGGTTTGTCGAGTCCGCCGATTAGCTGTAGCAACGTTGACTTCCCTGAGCCGCTTGCGCCGGTGAGCGCTACAAATTCCCGCTGGCGCACGCTCAAACTGACGCCGCGCAGCACCTTAATCTTTTGCCACCCGACTTTGTATGTTTTTACGACGTTTTTGGCTGAGATGATTTCACCGCCGAGCGGCACAGTGGATTTTGATTGCGCGGTGGCATTGCGCGCCGTGTATTGCCGAATCGCTGCAACCGCCCGTTCCGGATCGCCGTCAAAATACCGCAGAAACGCAGCAATTACCCTCCCCTTTTCGTCGTCCATGGAATCATTGTAGCAATTGAAATATGTAAATGCTAGCAATTCCGTATAATACAATTGTGAACTATAAAAAATACCTTGCGCTTCAAACCAGGCTTGAATGGTTTTACGATTTTCATCCAGGTTTCTTTGATGATATTTCGGCTAGTCAAAAAGAATTGCTGCAGCAGTTGCCGATCTAGGCAAAGTTGCTTGACAAAATAAATATTTTGGTGTAGAATAAAACTAGTATTATTACTACACACCCATTGACCGCTCGCTTTTAGTAAAACTGCAATCCACTAGCTATAGAACCCGCCGCCCCTCAAGCGCATGACTGAGGGTGATTTGATCGGCATATTCTAGGTCGACGCCCACGGGAATGCCGCGCGCCAGGCGCGACACCTTGACATTGAGGCGTGCTTCTTGAATGTGGCGCTGAATAAATAACGCTGTCGACTCACCTTCAACGCTCGCGTTTGTTGCAATAATAATTTCTTCGGCGACATCATTGCGGATACGCTTTAGTAATTCTGGAATGTGCAGCTGTTCTGGTCCAATGCCGTCTATCGGTGAAATCGTACCGCCAAGCACATGGTACGTTCCCTTGAACTGTCCGGTACGCTCTAACGCAACGATATCAAGCGGCTCCTCAACCACCGCAATCGTATGCTTGTCGCGCGCAGTATCGCTATAAAGCGGTGAAATATCTTCGTCAGCGTTGATAAGCGCGAATGTGACAGGGCACGTCTTAACGTCGCTATGCAATGCTGTCAAAGCGCGCGCCATAGACTGCGCAGTACGTTCGTCGGCACGCAACAAAAAATATGCATATCTCTCAGCGGTACGCGGACCGACGCCTGGCAATCGCCCGAGTTCATTAATTGCACGCTCTAGCGCGTTTGGCAACAGCTGTGCCATTATGCCTTACAATCCTAAATTGCCCAAGCCGCCCATGAGCGGTTTCATCTTTTCGGCGGCAATTTCCTGAGCTTTTGCCATACCGTCGCGAATAGCAATCTCAATCCAGTGCTCCAGCTGATGGATATCATCCAAATCAACATACGCCGGATCAATTTTAATTGATTTAATTTTTAGCTCGCCAGTGATTTGCACGATCACCGCGCCATCACCTGCCTCAACCTCAACAATTTCTTTTGCGAGCGCCTTCTGCGCCTTGCGTAAATCGTTCAACATCTTCATTTGGTTCAACGCCATGTGGTCAGTCCCTCCATATAACAACTAATCGGTAATGGTGATATTATATCGCATTATTGTAGGATTTTGTAGACATATAATCGGTCGCTCTGCTCAGCGCGCCCATTCGTGATAATGCGCTCAAGCTGCCATGATTCTGGCGCGGCGGGCATAGCGCGGCGGGCATCTCGTGTGAGCACGATGGTACCGGGCGACTGGTCGGCTTGATCGCGTAGCGTGATTTTAGGCGAGCGCTCTGCTACGATATGGTAGAATTCGCGTTCTTGCTCGGTTGCGACGAGTGCCATATGATCGTGCTTACTAGCGTAAGCGTGTATAAGGTTTAAGTCGCTTGAATAATGCGCGAGCACACTTGGCGCGTAACGGTAACCATCCATATAATGCGTGACATTTGTAGCAATAATGCCGATTACCAGCACGGCAAGCGGCAACAGCCCTGCCAGCCGTGCGTACGGATTGCGCGGAAATAGCCGGTACCAGTAGCGTATTAAGAAGTCAAATCCAGTCGCGACAAGAATTGTCATGACGAAGAAAAGAGCGCTTATATGCGCCGGCGTAAGCAGAATAAGCGGCACGAGCAAGACGCTCAAAATAATTGTCACGTAACTGCGCGCCGTATAATGCGTCGTGATGAGGCGGTATAACCCAATGAGTGCTACGAGGGCAAGCGTTAATGAATACGCCGGCCGCAGTAGCGCGCCCGAACTGTGCGCGCTAAATCCAGCTAGATCGAGAACCGCTTGCGGCGCCGTAGCGCGGATATGGGCAAACGATATGCCGCTGGGCAGCCCGGCAAGCTCAAGCGCGGTCGACGGCTGAATGACAATCGCGTAGACGAGCGGCGCCATGCTCGCTAGCCCCAGTATTGCCGCCATCAGCAACTTTGTCTTGCCAAGCCGCTTCATGATGTAGCGAATGTGCGGATGCAGCACCGAGGTAATAAGCAGCGATACGACGACGTAAATTCCAAGCGGCACATACAATGCCACCGCCATTAGAACGCCGCCTAAAATCTTCCAAAAAGTATGAAAATATTTACCGCGGGTCACGCGTAATCCTGCTACGAGTAGCCAGACGGCGATTGCGTTAAATGTAATCGCCGGTGTGCCATCTTGCGCCATGAACAAAAATTGCGTTGTTGTAGCGAGCGCCATCGTCGTGATCATCGCGACGTTACGCTTTAGCCACGATTGCGTTAGTACAAGTATACCAAGAATGGTAAATGTCGCTAGCACAAGAGATGGCAGCTTAATTGCAAATGTCGTCGCGCCGAACGCATAAATACTTAGCCGCTGCAGCAAATGATACGGGAAATTAACGATCATCGCTGGGTCAAGCGAGTTTTTTGAGAGCGAGCTGCTTATTGATACCGATTTGATTTCTTCAGGGCGCAATTCGCCTGGCGTTTGTAGTGCACCGCCCCATACGATCACGCCGATAATCACTGCAATTACCAACAACCCCAGTCCAAAGCGCCAACGATAAAGAACGTAATCTGTGACGTGCGATTTCATACTTCTTGATTATACCAGATATTTACTCGTGGCGGCGGTCAAGCGACATGAAACGTAGGCGTTCCGGATGGAAGTATAATTGCACTTTACCTGTCGGACCATTACGGTGCTTGGCGATAATCAAATCAGTGATATTTTGCACTTCAGGATTATCCGGCTCATAGTAGCCGGGACGGTAAATGAACGATACGAGGTCGGCGTCCTGCTCAATACTTCCCGATTCGCGCAGATCGGCAAGCTGCGGGATTGGCGGCGTGCGGCTTTCGACCGAGCGGCTCAGCTGGCTGAGCGCGATGAGCGGCACGTTGAGTTCGCGCGCTATAAGTTTAAGCCCCCGCGAAATTTCGCTCACCTCCTGCACGCGATTGCCATTGTGATTGTTTGCTGCTTGCATGAGCTGGAGGTAGTCCACAACAATTAGTCCGAGTGGCTGGTCATGCATAGCGCGGCGAGCTTTGGTGCGCATCTCCAACACACTGAGTCCTGGCGTATCATCGATGAAGATTGGCGCTTCTGCCATTTCCCCCATCGCTTCACTGATTTTACTGAAATCGTCGTCGCTCAAATTACCGGTGCGGATATTCCAGCTGTCAACACCAGAGGCATCAGCAAGCATGCGGTCGATCAGTTGCTCTTTACTCATCTCTAGACTGAAAAATAGAACGGGCAATTTCGCGATTGTTGCAATATTATAGGCGAGGTTTGTCACGAGCGTCGTTTTACCCATCGCTGGACGTGCTGCGAGAATGATTAAGTCGCTGCGCTGTAATCCAGCTGTCATATTATCAAGGTCTTGATAGCCAGTACGAATGCCGCGTAATTGTCCTTTGTTGCGGTGCAATTCTTCAATACGGCTGAAACTTTCGTCGAGAATATTTTCAATACTCACCAAGTCCTGTTTAAGCGACTGATCAGACACATTAAATAATTCCGCTTCAGCTTTTTCGAGCAGCTCGGCAGTAGATGTTTCCTCGTTAAATCCCATTTCGCCAATATCAGCACTTGCTTTAATGAGACGGCGGCGAACAGCTTTTTGTGCAACAATGTCGGCATAGCTGCTAGCATGCGCGGCGGTTGGTACGTAATTTGTCAGCTCAGTGAGGTAGCTGCTGCCGCCAACAAGCTCCAATTTATCTTTCTTTTTTAGTTCATCAGTTAACGTTAGCAAATCCACCGGCTTGTGGCGTTCGTACAAACGCATCATGGCAGCAAAAACAGTTTGATGGCGCTGATCGTAAAAATCCGCCGGTTTGACAATTTCCGACGCGTCAGCGAGTACATCGTCGTCAATGAGGATTGCACCAAGTAAGCTCATTTCGGCATCAATATTTTGTGGCGGGATCTTGGCATCAACTTGTTTTGTAGGCATTATAAACTAACTTCCTCTCCACCGCCCATCATAGCAATAATTGCGGCAGTTTGGCTATCTTCTGGCGGTTTCGGCGTAGCAAGTACGGTGATTTCGGTGTCGGACAGGTCGATCATTTGCAACGATTCGGCGAGTGCCGGTAACGCTTTATCGATTTGAGTTTTGGCGAATTTTTTACCAGCGTAGATAGTAAGAGTCGCACCGTCGTAGCAGTACTTACATTTAGCAAGAATACTGTGCGCGCCCGCAGCAGATTCCTTGAGCGGCGTGAGAAAATCATCCCAAGCAAAGGATTTTTCTTCCTTATTTTTCTTATTGTGCGCCGGCGCTGCGGTTGATGCGGACGATGCAGCATTGCTCTTGTCGTCTTTTATTGATACTGAGGGCTTTTGTGTAGAGGTTACACCTGAGTTTGCTGCCGCGCTCGTATGTGTCCGCGGAGACGCGGCAGGTGTTTCTGGCGATTTTTTGGATACCTGCAGTGTTTCGTGTAACGCAGGCTCTTTTGCCTGCACCGGAGAATTGGCTGGCTTTACCGCGCTATTTCCACTAAGTGCAGCAGCCGTAGCAACTGGCTGCGCTGCTATATTCGCCTGCGATGTTAGCGCAACCAATAGTGATGTGTACGGCCACGGGCTGCGTGTTACTTTCGCGAGTGGACCAAGCAACGCTAAGCGCTCAGGGTGCGAAATTGCACTGTGTTGAATATTTCGCGCGATTTGCTCGGCGGCGATTGGTGCCGGTACGCCATTGTGTTCCATTGTGCCAAGCTGTTGTACGATTGCAGCTATATCGCCTGCTGCCGCCGCTGCAAGCAATGCGTCAACGTCCTGCGCGCTTGCGAGCCCGAGCGATTCTTCTATTAGCTGCGCGGTAATCGCGCCATCTGCGACATGCTGTAATTGGTCAAGGAGGCTGATACTATCGCGAAAACTCCCCTGCCCCTGCTCAGCAATAAGCCGCAAAGCATCATCGTCAATCGCAATGCGCTCGGCTTCGGCAATTGCGCGCAGATGCGCTACTACGTCTGCTTCGCCGATTAGCCGAAAATTAAATCGCTGCACGCGGCTCAAAATCGTTGCCGGCAGCTTATCGGCGTCGGTGGTCGCGAGGATAAAAACGACGTGCTCTGGCGGCTCTTCAAGCGTTTTGAGAAGCGCATTGAATGCCGACTTGCTGAGCATGTGCACTTCATCAATGATGTACACTTTTTTCGGGGCGCTAACTGGCGCGATCTGTACTTTGTCGCGTAAATCGCGAATATCCTCAACGGAGTTGTTGCTTGCCGCGTCAATTTCGATAATATCCAGGTGCGTTGATTCGTCGGTATATGGTAAATTGTTAATTTCGTGCGCCAGAATCCGCGCAATCGACGTCTTACCGACGCCGCGCGGTCCAGTCAGCAGGTATGCATGCGCTACTGCGCCGCGCTTTAGCGCGCGCTCCAACAGCCGCGTAATGTGCGCCTGCCCAACAATCTCGCTCAATTTTTTCGAGCGGTATTTCCGGTATAATGCCTGGCTCATATAGCTCTATTATACGCTATGGATAACGTTTGCACGAGCGTTGATTTGTGAAGATATATGATGAGCGTAATAATTTGTTTGGTGTGGCTGTTCGTATTGGATGAAGAATTTAAGGCCCTATTTACAGACTGTTATGTAAATCGAGGCAAGATACTAAGTGTCGTCGAAACAGTACGCCGCTGAACTATGTAAGTATTCTGAATTAGTACTAAAATAAACTCGCCTGTACCGGCGTGAGATCAAGCGGCGCAACATCGCCTGTAATCGTGACATAATTACCAAGATACTGTTTCATCGGCGTTACAAGTAGCCGGTTTTGCTGTTCCATAATAAGCAACTGTCCGAGTAGTCCTACAAACGCGCCAGAAAGGCGCGGTTGATTCCATAGCTCTATAGCAGTACACGACGAAAGCGCCGCGCCGTTGATCATTATGCTTGATAATTCGGCAAATTGCGGGTTAGAAAATTGTACGTTCAGTGCACGCTGGATCGCCGTAGTCACCTGCTCTAATTTTTGCCGCGCCACTACCTCGTCGTACGAGTTTTCGACTAAAATTTGCGCTTTTTTGCGTAACTGGACACTTTCACACAATCCAGGCAGCCGAGCAATCTGCGCTTCATACTGCCGCGCAACATTGGCGCTCGGGAACGTTTCGAGGATTACAGCACTTCGCGCGCCTTGCTCAAGCAGCCGCGCCAACCCGCGCTCGGCGTTTGAGATACCAACTTTAACAGTCTCTGATGAAAAATACGCAAGATACAACAAATGCGGTTTTTTGTTGAGCTCGGCTTGTTGCACGCTCAATTCTGTCGTGTTGTAGAACGCTGGATTAAAGCCGGTCTTCCGTTGGCATTCAGGACACTGTTCATATTTTTCAGAGACAGAGCGCTTACCTGGACACTCATAGCACTCGCCAGTTCGTATATCATACCAACCAGTACAGCGTTTGTAGCTTAAATCAAATGTCAGCGTAAAGTCGCCAGCGGGACGAGCATACACAAAAACACCGCCGGCGTCCATTAGCCGAAAATATGGAACGTTGCGTTTACTATCAAAGCTAACTCTCGTGAATAGAAACTTTCCAAACGGCAAATCAACTAATTCACGAGCCATTTTATCGGCTACAACGCAGCTTCTACCGCCGCCCAACTGGCGTCCGGATTATCTTCCGGCACGATGATAGTAACCTGGTCGCCAACATTGATACGGAAGTAAGTGACGCTCGCGAGCAAGATACGATACTCTTTACCCTGCGCTTCAACGTAATATGCGCCGTCATGCTGAACAAGCGTACCAATGATTTGCTTGCGCGAAACCGGTCCGATTTGTTTATAGATGAAGCCGCCGTCGCTCGCAATGGTTAGCTTGAGAATGTCGCCTTCAACTAGTTTCGATTTGCTAGCATAGTTAGCTGGCACTGGATAATTCTTGCCGTCCGGACCAACCATGGTTTGTCCGTCGAACACGCCCTCAATAATTTTGCCGGTAACGTCGTCGCGGCTGTTAACCGGCGTCACAATTTGCCCGTCATCGCCCAAGATACTCATGAGCAATTCCTTAGCGGCGGCTAAATTTGTTTCCGCTTCTTGAATCAGCGACTTAAGCCGTTTGACTTGTTTTTCTGGTAATTCTGACATACTGGTTCTCGCATTCCTTTGTATGTTTCTTGATGATATCAATTTCATTATACGCTTTCATCGTTCGCTGTCAAGGATTGCATCATTTATCCACACGAATAACAGTAGTTTCTGAAAAGTCGTTGTATTTTTTGTGCAGTATCGTGGCTGCTATTTTGTAGGCGGCACTGGCTGTATAGAGATACGGGCAGATTTTGCGATGTCATGAAAAGCCTGCGGCGTTATCGATTGCGCGAGTTCATCGCGAGTCGTCCGCGTGAGGGTCTTTTCATAAAAATACATTGGGACAGCAGTGTAGGCTGGATGCGTTTTGAGTACACGGACGAGCAGCTCAAGTATTTCATTAGTGACGCGCGCTTCGTGAAAATGGTGCGCGATTCGTTTTTCCGCCGCGCGGAAATCAAACGGTTTTTTGACCGTAAATTGCTGCAGCACTACATTGCCATCCTGATATGCAGTGAAAACGCCGTTCTGCTGCGGATATGCAGCGGCCGCGTCAAACGCACTATCGCGCGCAATATCTAGTAGCGCCGGATAAAAACAGAAAAATGATCTCGTTGCCTCGTCGCTTGCATCGCTTGTCTCTATCGCGAGTACGGCGGTATCAAAAAGTTTAGGACTCTCGGCGATAATAAGCGGGTCGTCAGCGGAGACGTGTGCGCCGGTTGCACCACCGACAATGCGCTGACATGCTGCGAGCTGGCTCATCAATAAAGCATCGCTCTGGACATTGACGACAGTCATCAATTCAGCTTCAATGTGCGCGAGCGATTCTGCAACAATGCGCTGGTTAATGCTGGATTGTTCCGCGTAAAGCGACTGCTCAAAAAGTGCGATATCTTCAGCCGAGTATAATTCAGCGTGAAAGAATATTGTTGATTCAACCGTATTGCCATCAACGTTGCCGATAAACGCACGCGACCGGCCAGCTGCTCTCAACGATAGCAAAAACCGGCGAATGACGATATGCTCAAATAAGTGGCACACGTCGTGCGAAAACGGTAAATCGTAGAACGTGTAAAGTTTAGCAGCAATCATACGGCCAGTATAACAAAATTTACCTGGAGCACATATTATTTATCGGCAACAAGAAAGATTCCGCGAGAGAGCATCATCACTAAAATTACCCCGCTCTATTTTAGAGCGAGGTAATTTTGTAATAACAATGCGATCTCTGTAGATATGTAGAAGTAAGCCTACGCCAATTCAACAGTTGCGCCAGCGTCTTCCAGAGACTTCTTGGCAGCTTCAGCTTCGTCTTTTGAGACTTTTTCTTTGATCGGGCTTGGCGCATTGTCAACAAGCGCCTTAGCTTCGCCGAGACCCAGTCCAGTTAATTCCTTCACTGCTTTGATAACGGCGACTTTTTGCGAACCAGCGTCCTTTAGTGTGACGGTAAATTCGGTTTTTTCGTCGGCAGCAGCAGCGCCCGCGTCAGCAGCCGGCTCAGCGACCGCAACCGCAGCAGCAGCCGGCTCAATGCCGTATTCTTCTTTCAAAATGGTTTTTAATTCATTCACCTCTAGAACTGTCAATTTAGTCAGCTCTTCGGCAAGTTTCTTTACATCTGCCATAGAATTTCTCCTTTGGTATTTTCTAACATTAATACTAAACTTTGGTTTTTACGCAGCAGCCTTATCGGCGACACCGTCAAGTAGCGCATGAAGATTACCAGAAAGCGCATTCGTAACGTCGTGAACCGGTGAGAGCAATTGCGCCACTGTTTCGGCAATAAGCTGATTCTTGCTCGGTAAGCCAGCAAGCGCCGTTACTTCAGCAGTACTTTGCGCTACTCCTTCGCTACTGAAGCCAGCGACGAGCTCAAGCACTGGATGAGTTTTGGCAAAATCATTCAGTACCTTAGCAGGCATAACTTCATCGTCCTGCGATACAGCATAAAGCAACTGTCCTGCGAGCGCCGATGTATCGGTGTTCTTATAGATGCTGCTTTCACTCATCGCAACGCGCACCAGGCGGTTTTTCACCACTTTGATGACAACGCCAGCCTCGCGTGCGTTTTTACGCAATTCCTGCAATTCAGCCACGCTGATCCCCTGGTATTTTGCGACAGCCGTGCTTTTCGCGTTCGCGAACAGCTCGCTCATTTCTGCGACCAAAGCTTGTTTCTTGTCTTTGCTAATCGCCATAGACAAAATCCTTTCGTTTGCTTTGATAAATGAAACCGCATTGTTAAGGTGCGACACTGACAAAAAACGCCCCTGCATGCGCAAAGACGAAAAGCGGAGTAATTCCCTCGGTAGCATTCTTATCGGCGCTTCGCTTTTTGCGACTCGCCCGCTACGGTCTTTGGCAATGTCTTAGCTAGCATTGTAGCAGAAACACGCCAAGATTACAAGAATAGTATTGACAGATAGTAATTTTTCTAGTAAAATACACATTTGGTATGATAAAATCTCGTTGTTTAACGCCGGCGCGCGAGGAGTATCAGCCGCCGCCGCGTGATATATTGCTAGCGCACTGGCTGGATTACAGCGCGACGCCGCTACGTATTAAATCAGAGAACTGCGATTTATGGCGCGATGTTCAAAATACGCTGGCAGAGCGCGTACTTGCTTGTTTGGATTCCGATACATCGCCAGCCGTCCGCGATTTCGTGCAGCTGCACCTGCTGTCGCGCGGTGCTCGGCATACGACGAAGAATCAGCAGAATTACGAAAGCCGCTTGAACGAATGTATTGAGGGCGAAGTGCCGCTTGCCGGCATAGAGCTTGAACAGGTCGAAGCTAAAGCGCTTGACGGTTTAGCGACACCAGCTGAACTGTTACACTTGCGGCGGTCAATCGGCATGGGATCGGTGGAGCTAGCGCGCGTAACGGGAAACGACGAGCATTTGCTTGAACGTATGCACGCGGCGATAACTGAAACCTTTGCTGAGGTTGGCGCGGATGAACAGTGCGAGCGAAGCGAACGCATTAAATTCCGGGCATTCAATGTAGACATAACAGACGCGAAAAAAGCGCCGGAAGCAGTTTTGGCGACACGCCGCACGAACGTAGCGACATGCGAGGTTGATACGCGAATTATGCTGCGTGAATCATATGTATTGCCGCTTGCGAATTTGTCAAAAGATGTTCGAGCGGAGGTTTTATCGGCGGACAGGTCGCACGGCACTGAGGTGTGGGCTAAGACGCTCGCAAACGTTGATGATTTAGATACGCGTATATCGGCAGCAATTGATAGCGACGCAGCAATTCCAATTTCAACGACATTCTACGCAGTGAGCCAAACCGTTCGACAAGAGCAGCAGCGCCGGCATGAAGCGGAGCGGGCGGCGTATAATGAAGAGTTTCGTCAAAAATACCCAGAAATTATAGAAGCACGCAGGATTGCGTCTGGCAGCAGTGCAAGCAGCGCAGACTAATTAAACCCCTATCTACGAAACAATCTGTAAAATCTCCGCCTGAATCTCTGCCGGCGTCTTGCGATGATCCGGCGCGACACACTCAACGACAGGCAGCACCATATCGCGGGCGAGCGCAGCGTAACCGTTATTCACTCTATGTTGAAAATCATCAGCGCGCGATTCAAACGCGTCAAGACGCACTGAACTGCTACGTTCGGCGAGGCGGCGTTTGCGCTCGGCGTCGTCGTTCATAGTCAGAACAACTATATGATCCGGCGCCATGTAACGCGCGCCAGTGAAAAGCGCGGTCGTTTTGCGAATATGGTCAAGGTCAAGCCCTTCACCGTAACCTTGGTATGCAAGCGTTGAAAGATAATTGCGCGCCGCCAGTACGACCGCGCCCCGCTCAAGCGCCGGCGCAATGCTGTGCTGCCATAGTTCCCGCCGCGCCGCGCTGAACAATGCCAGATTAATTTCTGGATCGCGCTGCAACTGTCCATTCTTGATAATCGTGCGCAGATAACGAGCAACAGGTGTCGTAAACACTGAGCCGCCGCCTGGCTCCTCAATAGTTACCACGCTATACCCCTGCTTATGAAAATATGTTTGCAAAAGGCGGACTTGCGTTGATTTTCCCGTGCCATCATTCCCCTCAATGACGATATAGCGCCCGCGCGTGATCATTATAGTAATCCTTCAGCGAGCCCCTCAACTACCCGCGGCAACTTAACGGGCGATGCGTAAGCGCGCGGCAGCAACATATCAGGGCGCCAAGCAGCTTTGATGACAGCAAGGTCGGCGCTTGGCGCAGATTGATAGTTGCCCGAAGCGCGCGAATATTCTGTCTCAACCGGACCAGTAGCGCTGAAAACAATTTGCGCAATACGATAGCCAACGGGCAATACAATATGCTCGCGCTCATTCAAATTGTGGATTTCCATCGTCCAACGGTTGATATAGCCTGGATCGCCCCACCCTGCGCAATAGCACGCCGATATGCCAATGCGCCCTGTAGTGCTGCGCGCCTGCATACTGGTTGTGCCAGGCGGCAAAATACCGATAAATTCATGCGTATGCGCGAGAATCCGTTCATTCGGCCGCAAAACGATAACGGGGTGGTCGGCGGAAATATTAGTAATCTCTGCGATATTTGCAATTGAGCTCGCCAAACGTTTCCGCGCGTCGCGCCATGGTTTCGCGATGTTGTACGCGCCAAAATACCGCTTAACGTCCGCCTGGTCGAACGGGTTGAACAGCGCATCGCCGTTTTTGGCGCCGCCAGCGTAGTAAAAATAATAGCCAAGCGTCACGTCGATACTTGAGCCGTTGATTCGCGCGGGTGCCGGATCGCACACAATATGCCCGCTCACAAGCGCTTTTTTTATCTCAATGTCGCTATAAATAGCCGTTGATTCCTGCACAATTTCCCCTAACGTTACCAATATTGTATCATGAACGTATGGAAAAATGTATTGTCGTGGCGTACGATAAAAACCGCGGTATCGGCGCACGCGGTGATTTGCCGTGGGGGCGTGCACTACCGGCTGATTTGAAACATTTTCGCGCGCTGACAATAGGCAAATCAATCATCATGGGGCGCGCAACGTTTGAGTCGATCGGGCGAGCGCTGCCGCAGCGTGAAAATATCGTAGTAACACACCGAACGCTTGACGCAGCAGGCATTACAGCAGTCGACAGCCTAGCGCGAGCATACAGAATCGCGCAGCATCAGCCGTGTGTAATCGGCGGCGCGAGTATCTATGAGCAAGCACTGGCGGATTGTGACGTTATTTATGCAACTGAAGTTGATCATTCGTTTACTGGCATCGACCGTTACTTTCCATCACTCGACGACAGCTGGCATGAGTGCGGACGCCAATCGTTTCCGGCAGACGAAGCGAATCAATACGCCTATAGTTTTGTAACATATATGCGCGCGTAATACATGCAGTCTTGCTGCACACTTAAAACCCTACTACACCGCTACCGGTGCTTTGATGCTCGGGCAATACTGATAGTTAATAAGCTTGATGTCATCCAGTGTAAACTCAAAGATGTTGTCAACTTCTGGGTTTAACCACAGTTCTGGCAGCGGTAGCGGCTCACGACTAAGTTGTTCATTAACTTGCTTAACATGATTATTATAAATGTGGGCGTCACCGAATGTATGGACAAACTCGCCCGGTTTGAGCTCGGTGACATGCGCCATCATGCAGAGCAATAGCGCATAGCTAGCGATGTTGAACGGCACACCCAAAAACATATCAGCGCTACGCTGGTATAATTGACAATCTAGGCGATCGCCACGCACGTTGAACTGGAACATTGTATGGCATGGCGGCAGCCCCGCTACTGCCATCTCGTCAATATCGGCGGCATTCCACGCGCTCACAATGTTGCGCCGGCTAGCTGGGTTCGTTTTGATCGTGTCGACAGCGCGCTGGATTTGGTCGATTTCGCCGCCCTTTCCATCTGGCCAATGCCGCCATTGATAGCCGTAAACCGGACCTAAATCGCCCCATTGCTCAGCAAAAGCGTGGTCTGTCGCAATGCGTCCGACAAACGCTTTCATACCGTTACGCCACTCCGGTGTAGACGTTTCTTCTGGAGACACCTGGCGCCCCTCTGTCGCCTCTACGTAATGCCGGTACGGCCAGCTGTCCCAAATGTGTACATTCTGCCGTGCGAGCGCTTCTAGATTGCGGTCGCCGCTTAAAAACCATAACAACTCGCGCTTGCAAGTGTCAAAATAGAGCCGTTTCGTTGTGAGTGCGGGAAACTCGCCGCTCGACAGATCGAACCGTATCTGCCGCCCGAACACGCTGCGCGTGCCCGTACCGGTGCGGTCATCCTTACTCTCGCCGTTATCACGCACATCGCGCAGCAAATCAAGATATGCATGTTCTTGCGTTCTCATCCGTTCCCTCATGAAATTACCGTCAATTCCAGTGTACGACGAATATAAAACGAGTGCAAATCCTATTCCAAAAGAAAAGCTGCCCCAGACAGGAGCGTGAACAGACAGCTTATGTCTGGGGCGGCTCAACTGTCATGGGGCGATGACGGGAGTATCGGACTCCGCTCTCCGCTCGCACTCGCGCACAATGGCGAGACCGAGCTGCCCGAGTATGTGATGTATTTCCTCGGGGCGAATGCCCGAATGCGCGAGACGCTCGCGCAAGGTGTCATTGGGAGTAAACGTAATACTCCCAAAAAAAGGAGAATGTACCGAGTACATACTCCTGCGAGGAGACTTGCTTTTCAATTTTAGCCCCGTGGTTTAATGGATTTTTGGAAAGTCAATTAACCAGAAA
>CAJPLV010000005.1 GCA_905371715.1 Candidatus Saccharimonadota bacterium
GAATAAAATGCCGGAATGAACCAATATGATCTAAGTGTCCGTGTGTAAAAATATGCGCGCGGATACGGTGTTTATTCTCCTCAAGCCAGGTGATGTCCGGCGTAATGTAGTTAACGCCTGGGTAATCGCTGCCTGGAAACAAAAAACCCATGTCAATCACGATGATATCGTTATCGTATTCAATCGCGGTCATATTTTTACCGATACCCATCTCGCCAACGCCGCCGATCGGAATAATTTTAAGCGTTGGACGCGGTGCGCGCGGTTTTTTCGGCTGCATTGTCAAGCTAAATTGTTTGCCGCCATAGCCGTTATACACAGATTTATTCACCGGTACGTTAATCACATGCTGCGACGCCTGCGCTTGCACGCCCTCGCTCGTACGGCGTTGTGCTCGAAAAACTTCCCCTTTACGTGTCGTCGTAGCGTCAAGCACGGTGTTATTGGTTTTTTTACGTTGTTGCGGACGCTTAGATGCGTCATCCGCCTGTGGTTTTGCGAGTCGTTGCTGACCCATAGATAGTACTCCTTTTGATTATCATAGTATAAAATTCAAAACTCAGAGTGCAGCGGCATTCATTATGCATAAAGAGAAACACCTACCGCTTGCTAACTATTTTTAGTATAACAAATCAGCGCTATAGAGTCAATTGCGCTTAAACAGCCACGTAAAATATCTCTGCAGATTGCCACCTGCAGAGATATTTAGGCCGCGTAGCCGTATAAAAGTCTTTACTAGCGCTGGAACTGTTTGCGATTCAAAATACTCACTACGCTATTAAGTTCAGTGCGGACTTCACCGCGCTCACCAAGCGCTTTCATGTTTGACGTCCACTCATTCGCGATGGTACTAATCTTGCGATATGCAGTACTATACTCGCTATACGCACTGCTATCATAATGTCCTGAGCTGCGCATCGCAACGTATTTTTCGATCGCGCTTTCGTATGATTTCAGTGCTGCAGTGATATCTATTACGAACTGCTTATTATACTGGTTCTTGATACCATTCTTAGCACTTTCAAGCTTTGTGCGCATCTCCCGAACGGGTGAAAGCGCGTCCTCTGACGACGACAAGCGGAGCAAGCTCGTGTCGAATGCTGGAGCAATCTTGCTATATGCCTCAGCCAGCCCATCAATTGCTTCATTAAACGCCGCCTGTTTGCTTTTTAGCTTTTCAAAACGTTCTTTTACGTCACTATCGCCTGTGACTGCTTTCATTTTTGACAGCTTCTCAAGACCATCGTTAAACACTTTGCGAGTCTCATTAAGCGTCTCAGCCTTTACTCGCGACTGCGCAGCGCTTGTCGATGTTGAATAGTATGTAAATGCCGACGACGCCTTGTTATACGATTCCGTCACTTTATTTAGTTCTTGAGCTGCCGCCGCGTAATCTTTCGTGCTTGGCTTGCTTAAAACAACAAACGCCACGACAATCCCGACAATTAGCAGAATAAGTGCAATTACGCCGCTGATAATTCCGACGATCAAACCTGTCTTGTTGCCGCCGTTTGGACGAACCGGCGGCATGCCCATACCGGCAGGCGCCATCGCAGGCTGAAGCGGCACAGTAGGCGCCGTTGGCTTCGGAGGCGTTGGTGGTGTTGGTTGTTTATTCATATCCCTATTTCCTCGCTTACATTGCTATAGAGTTTATTATACCCTACTGTTCGACATTTTTCATCGTTAAGCTTAAACGCCCGCGGTCATCGATATCTGTTAGCTTCACGCGCACGTGCTGCCCCTCTTTCAATATATCCGTCACTTTGCCGACGCGTTTATTTGATAGCTGTGAAATATGGAGCATGCCATCGACACCCGGCAAGATGTTTACGAATGCGCCAAAATCTTTAATCGTAACAACCGTACCACTATACGTTTTACCAACCTCTGGCTCCTCAACCAAACGTTTAATCCACGCAACCGCTTTCGCAATTGACTCGCCATCCGGGCTTGCCACCGTAATTAAGCCGTCTTCTTTAATATCGACCTCAGCACCTGTCTCGGCAGTAATCTTGTTGATCACCTCGCCGCCCTTGCCGATAACCGCACCGATTTTTTCCGGATTGATCTTAAGCTTTTCAATGCGCGGCGCATACGGGCTGAGGGTTTCACGCGGCGCTGGCAAAATACTCAGCATATGCTCCAAGATAAAGGCGCGCCCCGACTTTGACTGCTCAAGTGCCTGGCGCAGCACGTCAACCGGCAAACCATGCACTTTCATATCCATCTGTAAGGCAGTGATACCCTTGCTTGTACCGGTCACTTTAAAGTCCATGTCACCTGCAAAGTCCTCAGCATCAGCAATATCGCTTAGCACATACGGCGTCTCGCCATCCATCATCAAACCCATCGCGATACCGCTTACTGGTGCCGTCAGCGGCACGCCAGCATCCATCAATGCGAGACAGCTTGAACACGTTGCCGCCATTGACGTTGAGCCGTTCTGCGACATAATTTCCGTTACGCTGCGAATCGCGTACGGAAAGTCCTCAACGCTCGGCAAAACCGCCGTAAGCGCACGTTCTGCCAGATAGCCATGTCCGATTTCGCGACGCCCCGGGCTGCCCATACGCTTGACTTCGCCAACGGTATAGCCCGGTGCATTATAGTGGTGCATGTAGCGCCGCTCGTCGTCAGTCCGCTCCATCGTATCAACCAGCTGCGCGTAACTGAGCGGTGCAAGCGTCACGATATTCATGCCTTGCGTCACACCGCGCGTGAACAAGCTTGAGCCGTGGGCGCGCGGCAAAATTCCAACCTCGCTTGACAACGGGCGGATTTCCGTCAGCGCACGGCCATCAGGACGCTTGCCGTCTTCAACAATACCGCGGCGCACATCTTTATGCAGCGCCATCGTGAAGGCCTCGTCGTATTCATCGCGAACCTCATCGTAATCAACCTCATCGTCAAGGGCTTTTGCCATCTCCTCGTGGAACTGCCAACGAATTTCGTTGACGACTTCATTACGCTCTGGGTACGGACGGCGGATTTTCTCGCCCAGCTTGCCGTCAACCCACGCGTCAGCCGTTGCCTGAACGGTTTCATTAGGCAATACTAACTCATACTCCTGCCGAACAGGCGCAACTTTTTCTGCCAGCTCTTTCTGCAAGCGAATTGCCGGCTGCATCATCTGGTGCGCCCATGTCATCGCATCGACAATCACAGTTTCCGATACCTCTTTAGCACCTGCTTCCACCATCGTGATGCCGTGCTCAATACCAGCGACTACCAGATCTAAGTCACTCGCTGCACGCTCTTCTGGTGTTAAGAACGCTTTAAACTCGCCGTTCACGCGCCCAACACGCAGACCCACCACTGGTCCGTCAAATGGCGTGCCGGTTAGCATAAGTGCGCTTGACGCCGCAATCATTGCGATTACATCAGGACGGAATGCCGGATCCATGCTTAGCACCGTTGCTACCACCTGCACCTCCTGGCGATAGCCTTTCGGAAATAGCGGGCGAATCGGGCGATCAATCAACCGCCCGACCAGCACTGCATCGTCGCTCGGACGGCCTTCGCGCTTAATAAATCGGCTGCCTGATATCTTGCCGGCTGCATAAAATTTTTCTTCATAATCAATACTCAAAGGGAAATAATCCAGCGTCACTGGGCGCGAACCAACTTGCGCGCTGCCCAGCACCACCGTATCGCCGTAGCGCACCAACACGCTGCCCGTCGTACGAAAACCGACGCGGTTAACTTCTAGCGTGAGCGGACGGCCGCAAAAATCAGTCGTGACAGAGAAAATTTCTTTGCCGCTCGGGTTAATAATACTCATATTCAGAGCTCCTTTCTTGCAGCAGAAGAGTAACAGGTACAAACTTTACGCGATTTGCCTATTAGGCAAAGAGTAAAATTTATATCCATCACTTTCTGCTAATTATTGTACTCCTATTATACCGCACCCGCCGCGTATCTGCTACAATGAGTCGTAACGAATGAACATCTGTTCCTCTGGTTATCATCACTAAAAAAACCAAGGAGAATCTATGGAATACTACACCGGACGGCGCGTTAATGTGCGCGCTATCATTTACAAAAATGGTAAACTACTTGCCGTTAAGCACAAGCACGGCGAGGATATATCGCACTATTACGCTGTGCCCGGCGGCGGACTTGATCCGCACGAATCGCTAGTCGACGGATTAGCACGCGAGCTGCGCGAAGAAACAGGCATAAACGCCGTCATTGGCAATCTATTATTTATTCAGCAATTCCCATCCGCGCGCGCCGGCTACGCCGAAGAGTTAGAATTTTTCTTTACCGTCAAAAACCCTGATGACTTCACTAATATTGACCTCGAAACCACCAGCCACGGCGCTGAAGAACTCGCCGTGTGCGAATTCGTCGATCCTGCTAGTGTCACGCTCTATCCCGAGTTTTTGCAGTCAATTGATCTTGTGGATTATATCAATAACGACCGTCCAGCACTTGTTATTGATAATTTGCATGAAATACATAAAAACTAGCAAAGCCCTCTTTCCGCCGGCATTTTAAGGTACGCGCGCTAATACAGCCGCAAACTTATACTAATTCAACATTCTCCCGCGCCCACTCTAACGCCGCCTCGGTTCTCTTGCGCGCCTCCAGGCTTTTCTGAGTTGGACGGTCACTGCCCCACCACTGCCGCCATGCCCAGTCTGCCGGATTAAGACATTCTAAACAATCCATATGGACGAGCGTGCCATTAACAAACGTCTCATTGCGTTCAGTGTAAACAAGTGTATAGCCGCTGCGTTCCAGTGCTTTACGGCTACCGCCATTCGGCTGTAGCACTGCCGATTTTATACGATGCAGCCCCAATTGCTCAAATGCGAAATATGTCCGTGCTTTGTGGCACGCACTCGCGATTCCCCTGCCCCAGTAGCTTGCATCACAGATCACTGAACCACTAACCGCCTGGCGAATATGTTTACGAAGCCCCATATCCGTCAATGCGCTATTGCCGATAAGCCGGCGCTCACCGCTTTCAACCACCCAAATCCCCCACACGCGCGAGGTCTTGTCCTTAATCATCTTGTCATACCACTCTTCCTCAGTTTCTTTCGTCTGCACGCGGTTCGTCACATATTGAATAACTGAGTGATGCGCAAAACCATCCGCAAACGTCGTCGCTTCCTCGCGCGTAAACGGTGCAAGCTCCAGCTGTAGCCTAGATTCGGTTGTTAACTTCATGATTGGTCCAAATGCCATAACAGTCGCTCCTTTTTCACTCGCTTCTCTTTCAGAGTATACACGACTAATCAGCAACGGACTAGGCGCCTCAGCATAAGCAGTTATATAAATCGCCTTAACGCATTCACTCTAGGCAACAGCCTAAGATTATGCTACACTAATAGAGTATTTTGTTTTCCAAATGGAGGAGTACCCAAGTGGCTGAAGGGGACGGTTTGCTAAATCGTTAGTGTGGGGAGACCTGCAGCGGGAGTTCGAATCTCCCCTCCTCCGCCAGGAGCAAGAGAATGACCTAAGTCAGGTCATTTTTTGATGTGATAGCCGTGGGTATACGAATCAAACCTGCTCATGGTACAATGAAGATATGCAAGACCAAGAGCCGCAAACCCAAGATTGGCAGCAACCAGCGCAATCAACTGCGCACGGAGCGTACCAGCCAATTCAAGATACGACACAGGCAACAAATACGGTGCCATCGCCTCAAACCTTGTCGTCATTTGCTGGACCTGCGGCGGTGTCCGAGGTGTCTCCAGCGCCAATTCCATCCGCCGAGTCTCCTGCAGCGCCGGAGGCACTGGCGACAACGCCTGTATCTCTACCAGAAACGCAAACAGCTTCACAGCCCACTACTCCCGAAGTATCCGCGGCTTCTCCGTCTTCTCCTGAATTTTCCGATCCTACCGCTACGGCAGTAGCGCAGCAAGCTACCGAATCACCCGCTCAAGAATCACCAGATCAGCCCGACACTACGGATGACATGACGGCTGACGGTCTTCCTGACGACGAGATTCTCATCCGTTGGCAGGCGCTTGAGTATATGCAGCACCAGCACGAGCCGATTTGGTATATCGGATTTGGCGCTACCGTACTTATACTCATTGCGGTGGCGATTTTTGTGTTCAAATCGCCAACATTTGCAGTACTCGTGCCGGTAATGGCGGTCGCATTAGCGTTATACGTTCGCCGCCCGCCCGCGACGATTGACTACACGGTGAGCCGCAAAGGAATTCACGTCAACGATCGATTATATACGTTTGATCAATTCAAGTCGTTCAGTGTTGTGAGGCAGGAAACGACGAATCATGTTGTCCTTATACCGCGTAAACGCTTTCAGCTAGGACAAAATATCTATTTCCCAACTGAAATCGGTGAAAAACTTGTCGATATGTTGGCGGCACGTTTGCCAATGAAGGAGACAAGCCCGGACATTATTGATAAACTACTCGCAAAACTCCGTTTGTAATGCCGAGCTCCTCTTGCACACCTGCCAGTATCGTGCTATGATTTAAGATGGTATGCACCCGTAGCTCAGCTGGATAGAGCGTTTGCTTGCGGAGCAAGAGGTCGTACGTTCGAATCGTATCGGGTGTACCACGATTTCGTCATACAAACCCTGGACCTGAGAGTCTGTTTTCTGTGGTTTGCAGAGTAACATTAGATTCCCATCCGTCATGGATGGGAGTTTTTTGAGCACGCTACGTAAATTAACCTACTCCTTGCTCCGCCCTCCTACCTATGATTAAATATAACCATGACGAACGAAGAACTCGCTGCGCAAGTAAAAGATCTAACTGTTCAGGTTCAAGACCTCGCAAGTGCCGTTAAAACACTAGCTGAAACAATGAATGCTAAGTTTGAACAGATCGACAAGAGGTTTGAACAAATTGATGAACGTTTTAATCAGATCGACCAACGCTTCGAATCAATTGACACCCAGCTCTCCGCCATCCGCAAAGACCACAAGAACCTCACGGATACTGTGAAGGACATGGAGTTGCGCATCGATGAACGCTTTGCAAAGGTTGATGAGCGATTCAGCGGATTGGAAGCAGGACAATCAGCCATCCGTGCAGACATCGCTGGTCTTCGTCATGATTTGTTCATTGAAGAAGGCTCGCGCGAGACGGCAGATGCAGCTCTTTTGGACGACCAAGATGAGAAGTACAAATCTCTCGATAAGCGCCTGCGCCTGGTTGAAGCAAAGTTTCCGGATCTAGCACAAGGATCAGCGGCATAAGCCTGCCGTAGCCTTGCTCTACGCGAATAAATCTACAGTAACACCCCGCGCACCATCTCTGAATCTGAACACTACGAAGACTACCCAGCTGCTAGAGAGCGATTGCGAAAGACGCGTCGCCGCCGAAAACCTACGACTGCAAATACTCTCCAATCCGCTCTTTCGCCCGCTCTACCGACGCGCTGTCAGGAATCATCACGTACAGCGGCATCGCACCCATGCTATACGTTTGGCGGGTTGCGCCTGCACCGTCGACGCTCATTGACTCGACTTTCCAGCCCTTAAAATCATTGAGCTGCATTTTTATCAACGATGCAATCGTCTCCTGACTCATGTTTGTTTGCAACGAACTTTGCAACGTCGACAAAATTGCGTTATACCGCGTCAGGTTGCGCGGCTCGCTCATCTTCGCGACGATCGCCTCAATCACCTTCTGCTGGTTGCGCCCCCGCTGCCGATCACCGTCGCCAAAGCTATAACGCTCGCGTGCAAACTCAAGCGTTCGCTTGCTATCAAGCGTATTCTTACCCACTTGGAATGAATGAAACGCATAATCAGAATCAACCGTAATGTCGCCCACCACATCAACCATCTTCACGAGCGACGTAAAGTTCAACCGCACATAGTACGGGATCTCAACACCATACAAATCACCAAGCGTTTGCCGCGACATGTCAATGCCGTAAATGCCCGCATGCGTCAACTTATCCGGCATACTCGCCACACCGTGCAGCTGCACATAATAATCCCGCGGCGTGTTTACGAGCAGCATCGTCCGCTTCGCCGGATTCATTACCGCTAGCATATTCACATCGCTCCGCGACACCTCGCCCACATCACCATACGTATCGATGCCGCTGATGTACAGCACAAACGGCTTCGTTACGTCAGTTTTCGGCGCAGCTCGGCGCTCATCGTCCCGCACCTTGTAAGTCGCAAGCGTCGCCACGCTGTCATAAAATTCACGGTAATTTTCTTGCAATACGCCCATATTCGCCGTTCGGATTGATGCCAATTCAACCGCGCCAGTGTTAAGCTGCTCCGTCAGCGCCATCAAACTGTCGTAGCTGCTCTGCGCCGCCGGCGTTACGTCAGCAAGTGCTTTCGCCGCCTTATCATGCAGCGTATCCGCCTCAATCATACCGACCGACCGAGCAGAATCAAGCGCTATGCTGCGGTCTTTCTTCGCGATAACCGTGTATTCTACATAATTAACCTGCGGCGGCTGCACTGCACTCAAAAACGAGTTCACCGAGTGCCCGCTTTTGTACACGGCAACATTAGCAGCGATCATCACCATGCCAATCGCCATGAATAGCACGCCGCGCCATACCGCTTTCGACCGGCGCATCAACTGCCACAGCACAACGCCCGCCACCGCTGCATACAACGGCGCAATAATATATAAATACTTGTCGGGGATCACGCCCATCGCAAATAGGTTAATTCCTGCAGGGATCGCCGTCACAATGATACCCGCGCCAACCAACCGCTGCAGCCACGCAAACAGCGACGTTTTCTGTTCTTTACTCACTTTCACTGCTAAATTTTATCACATTTTTGATTATTATGCAACTTACAGATCAATTTATATCCGCCGGCGATAACCACTGCGCCAGCACAGGCCGCCGCCGTATCAAGCAGCACGTCGCTCACCTGCCCGCTTCGCCCGCCGACAAGCAGCTGATGGGTTTCATCTGTCGCTGCATACGCGCACGCAACGCCAACCGCCCATAATACAGCACTACGCCAGCGTACATCATACGTGCGCACCAGCAAAGTCAGCAATATTCCCAACACGAAATACAAAAACACATGCGCTGCCTTGCGCACTACCGTCTCGGAAAACGAGATATTCGTAATATATTGCACGCTTCGCACCACGCGCTCGCTCTGTCCGCTCGACACTTCATGCCCAGCACTCGAAAACCAAAAAATTAGCGCCATCCATAGAACGATAGCGATAAACAGAATCAATCTTAACCTCTTACGAAGAGTTAGCTTCATTGGTACTTTATTATAACATAAAATGAACCCCTGTTTCCAAGAGCTTACCTAGGGGATGTAGTCAACTACTTGCTATTGACTGCACCCCTAACAACGAGCTATAATATAGCCGATGGAAGAGCATTACTTAATGCAACAGAATAGTGTCTCTAAATCACTTGCTTACGTCAATAGTATTATTTTAGGTGAATCTTACAATAGAGTAAGGTCAATTGACATACTAAACGTCAGCGACAGTAAAGCTATCTCAGGCGATTACGCTGCTGTCTATAAAAATTATTCAATATCCCTCGCTAAAATGGGCAAAAAAGAGAATGTCTCGAAGAAAAACAACAAGAGAAAAAACCAAACTGAATAATCGACCCGTAGAGGTTGATTCCGTAGAAGGTGAAGTGGTCGGTAATTTAGCCCAAAAAGACGACAGGAGAGTTGTTAAGGGCACTTTTTTCTCTGGTCCCCTGCCTCCCCCTGATGAGTTTAATAAGTATCCAGCAGAAGTTCAAAAAGCGATAGTGGAAGACGCCCGAACTCAGATGGAGCACCGCCATAATATTGAGAACAAGGTGGTTGACTCTGACTCTTTCGTTGTAAGAGTAGGATCCATTGGCACGTTGATTATGTATTTATTATGTATTGCTAGTGCAGTATACCTACTCTCGACAAACAAAACGCTTGAGGGTTTTGTCATAGGAGCTGCCGTTGGTCTAGCAAAGTCCCTAGTATTATTTAGAAGTATCAATAATAAGTCTAAAGAAACGCCTGCGAGTAGCAATAACAAAGGTGATAAATAAATCATCAACCGCGTCCAACCATAGTATAATCACGTTGATCACGGGCTAGAAATAAATTAACAGCTATCTTCGCCAAGTCCTCGCCAACACCCGCCCCTTGCTCAACACACTCTTCCACAGCACTGCCACGACGGAGCGATTTAGCGCAAGCGCCGCTGCGCCAATGATAACAACATTTGCAATGTTGCCAGCCAGCGTATTCATATAATACAGCGTAATCGCCGCCGCATACAACAACATCAACACTACAAACGTCTTCGCTTCATACCGAATTGTGATATATTTTTTTATATTGTAATGGCGATACGCTATTGTCACCAAAGATGCTGATATCATTGCTGCTGCGGGTGCAAATAGTCCGATGAGATGAACTCCTGCAAGTGACACTATTATACTCGCTACGGCTGCAATAACAGAGGTGATCATTATTTGTTTTGTCATCTTTTTTGCAATATATAACGCAACATAAAGACCGGCAATAGAATTAAAGGATGAACCGACGATAAGCGCAGGAATATACATATACGCCTCACGAAACGACGCGCCGACAAATAAGTTAAATACGATCGGCAGTCCAGCAATCATCACCAAACCTAGCGACCCAAATAATTTCACACTCGCATTCATCGTTCTTGAGAAAAATGTATCGCGATCTGAACTATTGATATGTACTGATGCTGACTCAGTCCACGACATATCAAAAAATGAAAATAGTCCAGTCAGAATCCATGGAAATCGATACGCAGCCGCATAGATACCATTAGCAGACACCCCTAAATTTATTGATATGATCGTACGATCAGCTACGTTAGTTATCCACCACGAAGCATTGTTCGGTATCAAGGGAATAGAGTAGCTAAGTAATTGTCTCATTAACTTTTTATCATGAATACGAAAATCTATATATCGGTATAATTTCTGTGATATAAACAAATATGTCGCACAAGCAATATTCGACAAAATAGTAGCAATTAGCATGCCCTGCACTCCGGACTTTAATACAACCACAAAATATATATTTGCTAAAATAGCAGTTACACCAGACGCCACACCGCCAACTGCGAACTTAAGATTATTGCCAAACCCACGAGTAATCTGTAAAAATACGTTTGATATTATAACAGCGACGACTACACCCAGTATATACAGGCTATACGGTATGTCTAAAAATGATTGAATAAATAGATATACAAATACCGCGGCCTGTACTGTCAAAGATACAAATTGCAGTACAGACGATATGATCCTCTTTTGTTCTTTAGTGTCTCCACGAGCATCAATCAGAAAACGAAATACGCCCGCCTCCAGTGATATTGTAATTATTGGAGCAAGCAAAGAAACATACGTCATTATCAAATCGACAGTACCAAATTCAGCCGTCGCTAAATATGCTGTGTATAAAGGCAATAAAAGAAATGTTAAAAACTGCGTTGATATTCTACCAAACGCTATTATAAGTGTATTTTTTATGAGTATAGTTTGTTTTGACATAACTTATTTATTTCTTCTCACCACAATATTTTTTCTATATAACCGCACAAATTTAATAGGAAACAAACCAGAAAATATACTTTTGACGATAACAAAATAGCCGAGAAAAGGAGCTTTTAGTTTCGGGTAGTAATGTAATCTTGCCCTAACCTCTCCTATGCGATTTTTCAGTCTCCGTTTATTATAATCTTCTGGATTAACACGATACTTAAGTAAGATGTCGTTAATAACATATAAACGATACCCTTTTAACAGAAGCTCACACCACAAAGAAAAATCTTCAGCTCGTTTATAATAGTCCACGTACCCCCCCACGTCTGCTACGGCTGATTTTCTCATTATAACACTCGAGTGAACGGGCGCATGTCCATATACTAGCTCTTTTGCAGTTTTTTCTCCGCATCTCCCCAACACGCCAATCTCTACATTATCTGTAAACTCAACAGCCCTACTGCCAACCGCAGCGAATTCGGGATGTCGAGTGATATATGAGTACAACTTTTTTATTCTCGCAGGCTTCGCGATATCGTCGGTGTCCATTCTTACTAGAAAATCTGCTTTTGCACTTTTTATTGCCCTATTAAGAGAGTACTCTAGTCCCTTATTGCATACATTTTTTATAATTTTTATACGCCTATCGTTAAATTTTTTATTTATGGCGTCAAGATCGTTTTTCCCGCAATCGTCAACGATAATAAACTCAAAATCTTGAAAAGATTGTTTTAATATACTTCTAATTGAATTTTCAAGATCGCACTGCCTAGTGTTATATTCAGTCATAATCACTGAAACCTTTGGCGTTCTCTTACTCATAACGCACCTCCATCTTTTTATGCCCGCCTCTACCCCTCGCACTATGAACAACTAGCCCCTCAATTGTCAAGTTGCCCTTGCTTGGCGCAGGAACAGCGATCGCTCCCATTAACACGATAAACATCCAGAAGAGCGCTTGTCTTTGATTTAGCAGCGTAAAGCTTTCTACCAATAACGCTAGAAGTGCAATTTTAGCATACATAGGAGCACGCTTTGTACGTTGATACATCCATAAGAGGAGAATACAACAAGGTACGATTCCGTAAACAAAAAGGACTTCAGGAAGCGTAGCATGAATTTCTATATCTGTTGCAGCTTTACTAAATCTATAGTATTCACCTTGGCCAGCACCAAATATCGCATACTGTGGGTAAAAATATAGTTTATCATACCCTCGGTCTTCCCAGAAAGTAAGATCGTTTGTCGTGCCTCCACTAGATACCTTGTTAGACACGCGTTCAACAAGCACTTGGTTTGACATCATCTTTTCTACAGACTCACCCCCTACGAGCAATCCTGCTGGTATAATTATAAGCATAAAAGTCACGACAAAGATTGCGAGAGCGTACATAGTTTTCTGGATAACAACATACCTAGTATGTCCAATCTGCAGCAGTTTATAACATAGGATAGCTGCAACGAATACGCCAAGACCCAGTACCATTCCGGTTGAGCCGCTTAAAAACACGAGAAACACCGTTAAGGCGAGTGACAAACCTGTGCGCAATGAATTGATATTAAGTGAACGATGAATCACGTAAATATAAAGGAATGCTATAAATACGAAAAATCCAAACTGATTCGGGTCATTCATTATCCCCATATATCGCACATCATCATACATTCTACCGACACCAAGGAAAAATATTACTGCCTGTAGCATGAGATGAATTTCTAGTATTATTGATATCTTTGCTAAAAATTGCCTGCTCTTACCCAGATATGAAAACAGCATTACTGCAATAAGGTTGAATACTAGGTACAGCAGCGATAGTACAAAACTTACTTTACCTAAAGTCGAGAAATAGTACAGGTTTACGAGCGTAGCTAAAGCTGTGAATAGTATAAATAGCTTATTTTCATAAAATATCTCTTTCATCAGACCGTTTTTATTACGATTGAGAAACAATAGCGGAAGTGCTATGAACGCTGATAGTATGAGAAAAATATCAGCAAATTGAATACCTCCCGAATCAAATATATAAAAAGGCTTTAGTACTAAAAAAATCAGAAACAATATTTTTGCATATTTCATACTTTATATATCTTCTGCATTTCAATTGCAATATTCTTTATATGGTATTTTCTGCTTTTTTTAGTACTATTTTTTGATAATTTCATTGCACTATTACTATTATTAGTAGCCGCAATGATTCTATTGGCCATCGCTTCTACATCATCAAAATCCACCAAGTAGCCATTTTTGCCCTCTTCGACGAGTTCAGTAGCACCTCGGCACTTCGTCGAGATTATCGGCAAGCCTGCTGTCATCGCTTCCATAATATGTACTGGCAAGCCCTCGCGATAACTCGCCGATACCGATAAGTCCGATGCCATCAGTAACTGCGGTATATCAGCTCTATAACCCAGCAAGTGAATATTATCTTGCAAACCCTTTTCTTTAATGAGTTTTGAATGAAAACCATTCATGCTATCCTGACCAGGCAGGAGTAAATGAATATGTGGATTTGTAGCGGTAAGTTTTTCCATCGCCATTATGAGCATGGTTTGGTTTTTATTTTTATTAAGCTCCGCTGGATAAATCATCACGAAATCGTTCGGCTTAAGTCCGAGCGACCGGCGCAAGTCATTGCGTTGTTTTTTCGTGAGGCGCGGCTTGAATCGTTCTGGATCTACCCCTACTCCAGGCACGTAGCGGACATCTGTCTTAAACGTACGTTTCGCCCGTTTATAATCCTCGTCGTTAATCGTGATGAGCGTGTCGGTATGTCGTGCCATAAACCGTTCAACCGGATAATAAATTAGCCAATTCAGCAGCGGCGCACCTGTAAAAAAATGAAAGCCATGCGCTGTATAGATAACGCGCGTTCCTCGGCTACGGGCACGTCGTGCCGCCAAGCGGGTCACTACGCTCCCGACAGGGGTGTGCGTATGAATAATGTCGTAGTTTTCGCGGTCAATAATTTGTTTTAGCTGCTTGTATGCGCGAATATTGCTGATGGTGAACGGATTGCGCGTAAACGAGACGGTGAACGATTTATCGGCATCTAAAATTTCTTCCTCTCCCATTGACGCGTAGTGTACTTCCCAATCATCTTTACGCAACATGCGCATGAATGGGCGGTTGAATTTCTGGAAGTTCGCTACATGCGAAGTAAACAATATCTTATTACGCATAAATCGTTCCCCTAGTTTAGGCTTTGCTTTTTTAGCATATCCAATTCCTCATGAATCCCCTCTTTGCCGAGTTCGCATGCCTCACGATTAAATAACATCTTGATAGTAACAAAAATGACTTTTATATCACTGCGAAAAGATACATTACGAACATACTCAAGGTCGTAATTTATTTTCTCATAAATATTCAAGTTATTGCGGCCATACGCTTGAGCTAGGCCGGTAATTCCTGGTCGAACGTCGTTGCGGTGGCGCTGCTTATCATTCATATGCTGATAATATGCTGGAATCCATGGGCGCGGACCGATAAATGACATGTCGCCGCGGATAACATTGATAAACTGCGGCAGCTCATCAAGCGAAGTTGCGCGGAGAATTTTACCGACTTTCGTTACTTTGTCGCCGCTTTTCATGTCGTTGACATCATTAT
Organism: Candidatus Saccharimonadota bacterium; assembly: GCA_905371715.1. Taxonomy (GTDB): domain Bacteria; phylum Patescibacteriota; class Saccharimonadia; order Saccharimonadales; family Saccharimonadaceae; genus Saccharimonas; species Saccharimonas epibionticum. The sequence goes on from CAJPLV010000005.1 coordinate 15,089, forward strand.
CTTTTGCCATACTGCGGAACTTGCACATTGTAAACGTTTTGCCGTGCAATCCTGTTCGCTCTTGCCTGAAAAATACTGGACCGCGGCTTGTCAGTTTGACGATAATCGCCACAATGATAAATAGCGGACTTGAAAGAAGCAATAGAAAACTCGCCCCGATAAAATCTAAGGCTCTTTTTATAAAACGTGCGTACATAATTGGATTATCCCTCTCCCGCTCTACTCTTTTTCGTACGCTCCACCGGTGTAAAAATGCGAAATCGTGGTGCAGCGAGTGTCTTCCTTTGCGGTATCGGTCTCCGGTTCGTCGTCTGTTTGATCTTTTGGCTGCGCTGGCTCATTACTGCGCAGCTCGTCTGCTTTCGCTGCCTTTGGCTGCGAGTGGCGGTAATCGTAGACGAAGAAAAGTCCGATGATCGCGAGCATAAATCCAGCAGCGGTAGCAAGCCCGATTTGAATCGCCGGGCGTACGTTTGACGGCGACTTCGGCGTGCTGGCGGCATCGACCGTGTTGATTTTGATGCTGCTATTGCCGTACAGCTCTTTGGCTTCATTGCGGAATGATTCAATTGCGCTTTCAAGCAGCGCTTTGCTTTGCTTCGCGTCGGGCGTCTTGATCGATACATTTATAATATCCGTGCTTTTCGTGCCCCGCGCCGTTACGTTTGATACGAGCGTGTCGTAATCTTTATCGTACCCCTGGTCGGCAATGACCGTATCAAGCACGCGCCGCGATTTAAATAGCTCCACGTAGTTGTTCAGCGCCACTGATTCCTGGTTGCCCGACGTATGATCCGTCCCTACCAATAGCAGCGTCGCTTTGCTTTCGTATTGCGGCGTTTGAATGTAGTACGTATACGCGATACCGACGATTCCGCCGATCATGACGAAAATCGCTATCGTTAGCCATTTTTTAATATAAAACCTCAATAGGTCGTACAGATTTATCTCTTCCACGGTCACTTCCTTTTGTATTACTCTTTTTCATTATATCACAATACATATGTTTTGTAAATATCCAGGTTCATTATTCTGCCAAATCGTCAAAGCTTATTGAAAATGCCCTGCCGTTAGTGCTACTATGAAACTACTTACTTTTATAAAAAGTTAGTGGGGTATAAGGAAAAACGATGCGGAAGTTTCGATTGAATCAGCGTCGGGTGGCTATAATATGCGCTGTCATATTGGTGGGATTATCAACGGTAACGGTGTTGCGCCAGAAAGGCGTGTTGTTTAGTACCGGGCAAAACAGTAGCGCCAACGCGCATGCCGAGCCGGCAAAGAAGCGCGCTACTGAGCCGCAGCCAAAGAAAAAGGTAGAGCCAGCTACCGGCAAGACGCAAAATTCGCCTGTATTGCAAGCGAAGCCAGAAGCGTCTGTTGCGCCGGCAAGCGAGAAGAAAGCAAGCGAACCGCAACCGGAGCAGCCTAAGCAAGCAGCAGAAACAAAGCAGTCAACCGCAAATACAACCGCGCCAGCAGCCAAACAAACGCAAACAGCGCAAGCGGATAATAAAAAACTGGCAGAAAAGACGACCGATACTAACGCAGCCAAAAAAACAGGCGATACGTTCGCATATACAGCGAGCGCAGGCAGCTCGTACACGCTCTTTGCGCGTGAAGCGGTCTCGTCTGTCGTTGCCAACCAGCAACTTCAGGCTAGCACCACACAAACACTGCAGGCTGAGGTAGAGCTGACCAATAATGCTGGCTCGCCTCTATTAGACATTGGACAGGCTGTCACAATTTCTCGCACAGATGTTATCGCAGCACTGCAGCATGCCGGCGTGAAAATAGACGCGCAAAAAACGCAGGATTCTCACGGCTCAAACCCGCAAGCTGCCACGGCGAGCGCCGATTATAGCGCGGCCGCAAACCCTGGCGACTCGTACACGCTTCACGCCCGCGCTGCTATCGCAAAATACCTACAGGCAAACAAGCAGGCGTTATCGCCCGAGCAACGCGCCGCTGCTGAATCGTATATAGTTAGCGCGGCCGGCGCACCGTCGCTTGAGGTCGGACAAACCGTTGTAATTAACGCAAAGACTATTGCGGACGCTGTTGCCCGGGCGAGCTCGCTCTCTACAAGCGAGCAGGCGGCATGGAGCCAGTGGGCGGCGCTGTAAGCACGCCATCATTTGTCTACTCGAAAGACGTATTACGCTAATCTGCTCCGCCTGATAATAAGGGTATCCACGCCTTTTCAATCTGTAATGCCAAAGTCGCGCAATTGCTGCGCCGCTGCGACGTCGTAATTAGCGATTCGCGTCCGCCGCAGCTGCCGGCAATATGCGCCCGTCCCGAGTGCCGCGCCAATGTCGACCGCTAGACTGCGAATATACGTGCCGCTCGACACATGCGCGCGAATTACAAGCTCCGGATAATTGTACGACAGTAGCTCAAGCGCGTAAATCTGCACGGTTCGTTCAGGGATTTCAACTTCCTTGCCATCGCGGGCGAGTTTATAAGCCCGCTGACCATTAATTTTGATTGCGCTAAAGATCGGCGGACGTTGCTTGATTTCGCCGGTAAATTGTGCGAGTACCGTTTGAACCTGCATGAGAGACGGCGTGGCGGTTTTTTTGACGGAATAATCTGAGGCTTGGGAAAACTCGTCCGTCTGGCGTGTAGTTGGTTTAGAGGAAGCCTCGCCTGCATCGTCTATAGCGCCATCATACGCCGAAATTTCTCCTTCTGGATCGCCTGTCGTGCTCGTTTGTCCAAGCCTTATTGTTGCTTTGTACACTTTATCAAGTTTTGTATAGCGCATAGCATCTTTGCACGCCTTACCTGTCACGATGATCATTAAACCTGTCGCAAACGGGTCGAGCGTGCCTGTATGCCCGACTTTTACTTTTTTACCCGCCCGCTCTGACAACACCCGCCGCAAGCGCGCTACCACGCCGAAGCTTGTCATGCCAGCCGGTTTGTCAATCAAGATAATACCATCATGCATGCTACCAGTATACTATAGTTGCTATATTGTAAAATATGATATTATAAGCTTGCTCCTTAACAACGCCTATCCGGAGGGAAAGGTATCATGACTCCCATGGTCATTGCTATCGCTATCACCGTCATCACCGCCGCAATCATCGTTGCCTTTTGGGTAACGATGTTCCGTACTTTTCGGCGAAGTTCGCACACCATGCTTTCTATTTGGTGTGTAGTTCTGAGCGCAGTCCTGTACGGTTGTGCCAACCTTGTTTCTTTGCGTTTGACCGCGCCCACTGTGGCGCAGTCGCTGGCGGTATCAGGCGTCGAACCCAGACAGAGCTATCCTCTGTTCGTCGGGGCTAATCACGGCGGCGACCAGCCCGTCTGGGCTGTCATTGACCCGTCGACGTATGATGGGCACGCTGTGAAGATGGGCCTTCACGTACGCCCGCCGCAGGGCGGTAGTGCTCTCACCTGCACAATTCCAGTGCAGAGCAGGGAGATTGACCGCGACCGCGATATGACACCTTATGCTTCATCGGTTACGTTCTTAATCTATAAGAACGCCCCGAGCGGGGTAAAAGCGCGTCACTTTGCTGGCGTACTCTATGACGAAGCGGAGAGTTATGGCGGGTGCGTAGGGCTTACGCTCGCCATCACTGGACCGGACGTTACTCCGGTTATTACGCTGAGCGAACAAGATCGCGCTCAGCTTGAGAGCGGACGTTCATCTTAGTTCCTCCCTCTCTTGTTAAGGAACCCCGCCACAACCAGTGGCGGGGATTTTCCTTTGAACATATTTGCCCTTTATTGCCCGGGAATCCGGAACTGCGCTGGATCGGCGGGCGCCGATGGCGCTGCCGCCTGTACTGCTTGCTGCGGAAGCGGCGGCAACGCGGTCTCAAGCGTGTCCGGCACAGCGGCGCCAGACGTGCTATCGTTCGTTGACGGCATCGGTGGCAATGTCGAGAAGTCCGGCATTGGCGGCAATGGCGGCGGTGGCGGTAACGCCCCGTCTGTTGCTGACACTCCGCTTGGCGCGCCCGCGAGCGCTGCGTTTACAGCGGCGCGCGCATCATCTTGCGTGGGCTGCGGCGCGACCGCACTTGGCGCGACCGGCGCAGGCGGCTGTACTGCCGCCGCGTGATCGGTCGGCGCAGTCACGGCGCCCTGCGCAAGCACATCAGGCACCGATGGTTCGGCGTCAGCGTGCGCTATCACAGCATTAAGCGGCGCTTGTGTACTCGGCGCGTCGGATGCATATTTGCTTTTGCCGTCATGGCTCAAGATTACTTTGTTGCGGTCGTCTTCGGCTGCGCGGCGCGCATCTTCGGCGGCTTGTTCGGTCGTTGCATTAAGCGTACCGCCGAGCGCCGGTTCAACGACATCCGGCAATTGCGTTTTCGGCGTCTCAATTCTCTCTTGGATAACCGGCTGCGCTGCCGCTTCGTCAAGCGTTTCGTTTGCGCGCGCAATATCACGTTGAATATCTTCAACCGATGGCGCAGCAGATTTACTGACAGGCACAGCTGCCGGCGTCGCAGTCGCTAATTGCTCAGCAAGTTTTTCTTCCGCCGCTATGGCGTCTTTTTTATTTAATTCAGCGACTTGCTGCGCGTGCTTAGCCAGCACTGCTTCGGCGGCGCTCAGAGCCGCTTGGCTATTCTTCTCGTCGATCGCCCGCTTCACTTCATCGACATCGCCCTCCGGCTCGTGCGAAATCGCAAGCGTCCCGACACCGGATTCTTGCGCAGCTTCTTGCGGCGCTTTTGTTTTGCTGCCATTCGTCATCTCTGAGACGCGCACCGATTCGCCTTCTTGCGCATCTTTGCTGCGCGGAGCAGTCTCATCAGCCTGAGCTTTTTTCTCGCCCTCTTCTAGTTTAGTCGCGATCAGCTGCTGGTTTGCGCCCGCCCCCATCAGCGACGCGGCGATCCGCATTACCGCCGAACTGGTCTTGCTATTGCTAAACCGTTCCGTTGCCGCCACAATGCCTGTCAGAAATGCCGTCGCAATCTGCTCGTCAATCATTTTCTTGTTCTCGCCGACCAGCACATCGGCAAGCGCATACAACAGTTCGCTATAACCGCTCGCGCGCGGATTATTCCACTCAATCCCGCCCAGGTGCGACGGCTCGTCCAGCGAAATCGACGTCACGGCAGCGTCGTGCAAAATCCGCCCATGGCTCTCAAGCGCGTGATCTAAATCTGCCGTACTACGCACGCCAATCGCCAGCACTGCCTCAACGTTATAATCGCCTTGGCTAAAATCCAAATCCTTTTCGTTAATCGTCGTGCGGTACGGCGTAATAAAAATCTTAACCATATCATCGACGACTTTATAGCGCAAGTGGTCGGCCTTCTCTTTATCCAGTGCAATGATGAAATCCCGCAGGCTGTCAACGGTGCCTTCAAATGTTTTTTCGGGCTGCAAAAACTCTAACGCCGGCGGCACATGACCGCTAAACACTGCTGTCGCGTGTTTATCAAGTTTATTCAGCAGCAGCGTGATACCGAGCGCCGCGCTAAGCTCGTCGACCGTCGGATTTGTGTTGACCGTCACGAGAATATTGCTGTTTTCTTCCAGCTTTTCGACGATCTGTGTGAGCGCATCTGCCATTAGTGTTTCCTATTTTTATGTTTTATACGGTTACTCATTTGCCACTATACCATAAGTGGTTTGCAATAGTCAAGTGGTTGCTGCCACTTTACAAACAGAGGTACTTGCGATATAATCTAACATTGATCGTAAATAGCAAGCAACAACAGAGGTAAAGGAGTCCTATGCCACTCATCAAATCAGCCATTAAACGCATGAAACAGACTGCCAAGCGCCGCGAGCGTAATCTCGCTATCAAGCGCGACGTTAAGTTGGCAACCAAAGCGTTTCTCGCTAACCCGAGCGCCGAGAGCCTGAGTAAAGCACAGAGCGAACTTGATACCGCTGTCAAAAAGGGCCTGCTGAAGAAAGGTACCGCAAGCCGGCGTAAAGCTGCGCTCGCTAAGGCTGCAAAAGCTGCCGGCGTAAAGCTAACGGCGAAAAAGACAGCGAAAGCAGCGCCCGCTACTAAACCCGCCGCAAAGAAACCAGCGGCAAAAGCAAAGACAACAACCGCTAAACCAGCTGCAAAGAAGACGGCAGCTAAAAAAACCGCTACGAAGAAATAGTATACGTTTTATTGGCGCAACGCATGAGTCGCAGCGCCAGTCAACAACTCGCCCGAGGAACTATTCGCTTTCCTGGGGCGAGTTTCGCGTGGAAACGGTAAGCACGAATCGATCAATAATATCCCACGGCGCTGCCGCTAATGTTTTTGATTGGTAATCTAATTCTGCCGCCAACTGCGTCAACTCGCGTACGCTTGCCGCGCTAAAGTACGGCGCAAGCGCCTGAAGTTTCTTGGCGACAAACGGGTGGATCGCCAGATCGTGAGCGATCTGCGCGGACGAAGCGCCCTCTGCCATCATCACTGCCGCAAGCTGCGCCCACTGTACCCATAATAACGCCATCACTTTGTACGGATCGTCAGTTGCGCGCAATTCGCTAAGTGCTTTTTGCACCGCCCGCACATCGCGCCGCGCGGCTAATTCCAATATGTCAAACACCGAGAATTCCCGCGCCGGCGGCAGTACTGCCGCAATAGCTTCATCTGTCACCGTATCAACGTTTACAAGCGCTTTCACGGCGTGCGCCAGCTGTAATTGGTCGACTTCTGCTACCCGCGATGCTTCATTCGATATGAGCGCCCGTGAGACCATATTAGCCGCTTGCGCCCGCGATATCCCCACGCCCTGCGCACGCGCTAAATCCCGCAACCACGTCTCCGCTGCTGAGCGCGTACGCTCCGTCAACGGCTCGGCGGCGATGACTTCACCTGCGCGCACAAGTGTTTTGTATGCCTTTGTGCGTTTATCAGGCTTTGCTTCAACCAGCACAAGCGTCGTATCGGCGCTAACGTCGCGCGCCCACTCGCCAAGCTTCGCCCACAACTCCTTATGCTCCGATAGCTGTCTTAGCACAACGAGCCGCGTCTCCCGGAATAAACTCACTCCGCGCACAATATCCGCCAAACTATTCATGTCAAGCCGATCCGCGTCAATCGTCTCTGCTCGCACGCCAAGCCGTTTCGTAAGCGCCGCGATCTCTTGCCGCACGCGGTATTCATTTGTACCTAGTATCAGATAAATCACTATTTTAGTATACCGCTGCGGCGCCCCGTTCGTATAGACCGCCGGCTAGCGCTTGCCGTTAAGAGCACCTCGCTGCATGCATAAACGAGATAGCTTTTCGTCATCTGCTTACTCCGGCGACAACACTTGGCACGCTGGACATACATGCGTACCGCGCCCGGCGACGCGAATCTTTTGAATAGTACTGTCGGGATGGCGCTGACAGGGCTGACCTTCGCGGCGGAAAACATGCGCAAACTGCAAATAGTTGCCCCTATTCCCTTCGGCATCAACATAATTTTTATCGGTACTGCCGCCCATTTCAATACCAAGCGCTAAAACTTTTTTGATGCTCGTGAGTAATACAGCAAGCTGCTCGCCGCTCAGCGCATGTACGCGCATCGCCGGATGAATACGCGCTTGCCATAGCGATTCATCGGCGTAAATATTACCAACGCCGGCAATAACCGACTGGTCGAGAATTGCGGCTTTAACGGTCGTATTATTGCGGCGGCGAATGCGCGAAATAAACGCCGCCGAGTCGCAAGAATCACCGAGCGGCTCCGGACCAACGCGGCGCATAAATGGCATATTCGGCACTTCTGCCGTCGGATACAATTTCATCCAGCCAAACTTGCGCAGATCGTTAAAAAAGAGCCGCGCGCCGTCAGTAAAATCAATAATAACGCGCGTATGGCGATCGGGCAGCTCGTGAACCAAACTATCCGTTGGATGCCCGCCGCCCCAACGCTCCGCACCAACAAACACCAATTGCCCTGTCATTTTCAGATGGACGACAAGCGTATAGCACGTATTTAGCTCAATGAGCAAAACTTTTGCGCGCCGCCGTACCGCTGTGACGCGAGCGTTATGCAAAAAGTGCGCGACCGCTGTCGGATCGTTCGGGAAACTCTTCGGTGAATCGCAGTGGCGCGCCCGCGCGATCGTCTTGCCAACAATGAGCCGGTCAAGCCCGCGGCGAATTGTTTCAACTTCGGGCAGTTCAGGCATGCGCCGCCTCAAGCCATACGCGAACCGCCGCCATCGTCTGGACGTTTGATGTATGCAAGATTGATGCAAGCCCCGCTACCTCGGCGCTATCGCAGTTCTCTGGCTTATCATCAACCATGACGCAATCGCCCGCCGGCATACCGAGCCGCTCCACCGCAAGCGTAAATACCGCTGGATTCGGCTTCGCTAAGCCCTCGGCAAACGATAGGATTTTTACATCAAACATATCATCAAGCTCGCCTGGTGCAAATAGTCCATCTAGCGTGCCGCTGCTCACGTTGCTTAAAAGTGCGAGCGGTATGCCATCGGCATGCAATTGCTTTACATACGTAATAAGCGGTTCGTTGCGTACGCGCGCTTGCTTAAGCGTTGCTCTCACCTCGTCAATCGTCCAGCCAAGCACTGCTGCTACACCCCGTACATACTCCGCACTCGAAATATATCCGTAGTCTGCCTGCGTGTTCAGATCGCGCAACTCCTTCACGCGCTCCGGCTGGCATTTCGCCGCCAATACCTCAAAACTACTGCCGCACAATACTCCAAAACAATCGAAAATAACGCCGCGCATGCCCGCCTTTCTTTTAATAAATGTTGTTAAAGCTCGACTTGAATTCAGGAATTTGGTTCACAAAAAGCGCATGGATTTTCAAGGGATCGGCGCCAAGCGTACCCGGCGAATCCTTGCAGGTTGAGCCCCACACCGTGTGGTCGGCAGTCGCGCCGTTGACCGTTTCAAATTTATACACGATACCGTTCGTAGCACACACGCCGCGGATATCTGAATCGTCTTCTTTGCCGCGCACTACGCCAATGTTTGCTTTATCAAGCGCATACGTAAATTGTTCATACGCCGTCGCATTGTTGTCGTAGGTTTTTTGGCTCTCAACCTTGTCGAGATAGCCGTTATAAACCGTGTAGGTTCGGGCAGTTGGCGTAATAGCAATTTGATAGCTTTTGAACTTCTCATCGGCGACAATCGGCCCGCGTACCGTCCAGCGCACACTGCGTGTTGCATCTTGGCTAACCGCCGCCATTTGCAGTGTTTGCTTTTGCGCCTGATCAGACTGCTGGTTATCATTTGGCGTGCCGCCCTGCAGCATGGAGCGCACAAGCGTCACAGCGACAGCAATCACAATCACAACCACAACGATCGTGATAAACACAGGTAAAATTCTCGGCCGCGATCCTCGATACATATCAATATATTTACATTCTTATGGTAAAAAGTCAATCAGATTGTATGCCGCCAGCCTATCGGCGCGTACCGGCTCACTTCCGGTTTAGTACAAACAGCACTCAGTGCCGCGTCAATATTCTTATAATCATCAATACGCGACATGACGGTATCAAGCGGCAGATATAAGCTGCCGCTTGAATCGGTAACGACAAACCCGCGCTCATCTTTTAGCGATATAATTTCATATGTCGTACCGCCTTCACAGTTTAGCGTCTCGATTGACGCGACATCATTCGGCCCCAATGGCGGTGGCAAAAGGGTATTTGTCTGCTTGCTTACGACAGTATCTACCCCGATACGAACCGATCCGTCATCACCTTCCCGAGTGCGGGTAATACACCAACCAGAGCCGTCCGGCTCATCTTTCCTGCTTCCATCGTTTCGCACTTCAACAATGCTGCCATCTTTTGCTACGAACTGTCCAAATGAGAAGCCAAGCGATTCGCCCGTTGTTTCGCGCTCGGCGATATACACAGCAAAAGCTTCAATATGATGATCAAGTGTGCCATTTTGCCGCAATACATCCGCATAGTCAAGTGTTAAGCTATTCTGCCGTTCGCGCGACAATAGCTCTGTCGACGCTATTGCTTCGGCGTATGCATCATCACCCTCCCCTAGCGTGTTACCGTTGCTGAATGGGTTTTCTGGTGAGCTATACATACCAATGCCTCTTTTGTCTTATGTTAAAATGACACCTACATCATACGCCTTTCCTGGCAAAAAGTCCATAGTTTTATAGTTTTTGCGGGTATTATCGTGCAAATGTCACACATCGCCCCAATGCTCGCCGATTTTCACATCAACCCGCAAGCGAACGCCAAGTTTGGGATAGACTTGCTCCATCGCGTCGACCAGAAGCGCCGCAATTGCCTTCGCCTCAGCGCGCGGGCACTCAACCAAGATACTATCGTGAATTTGCAGGATTTGCCGCGCCTCGGGGTAATCGCGGTCAAGCAACTGTTGTACTTTTATCATCGCAAGTTTCATAAGATCAGCTTCCGTGCCCTGAATCGGCATATTTGCGGCAGCACGCTCTGCCGCATTGCGCACAGCAAAATTACTCGACTTCACGTCGGGCGTCCAGCGGCGGCGCCCAAACAGCGTCTCAACAAAACCGTCGTCGTGCGCCTTTCGAATCGTATTCGCCATATACGCTTTCAGGCTTGGATGCATACGGTAATATTCATCAATAAAATGCTGCGCTTCAGCGTAATTCATATGCGCCGCAGCCGCTAGCCCATGCTGGCTCATGCCGTACAACACGCCAAAATTCACTACTTTGGCACGCCGGCGCTGCGCGGGCGTCACGTCGTCAAGCGGCACGCCGTACACTTCAGCGGCTGTTTTAGCGTGAATATCGGTATCGCTATTGAAATCGTCAATCATGCCCTGCTCACCCGCCATCACCGCCGCAAGACGCAGCTCAAACTGCGAATAATCGGCGTTTACGAACATATTTCCATCTGCCGGCACAAATGCATCGCGAATATGCCGCCCAAGCGCCGTACGGATTGGAATATTCTGCAGGTTCGGATCGGTGCTGCTCAGCCGCCCCGTCGCCACAACATCTTGATTAAATGTCGTATGCACGTAGCCGCGCTCGTCGGCTTGCTGCGGCAACGTCGCGACATACGTATTTTGTAATTTCGTTAGCTCGCGGTAGCGCTCAACCAGCTCAATAATTGGATGCTGCCCGCGCAATTTATCCAATTCTTTTTGTCCGGTGCTATATCCCGTGCGTCCTTTTTTGATTCCAGCGGTCGGCAATTGGAGCTTAGTAAATAACGCTTCAGACAGCTGCATCGGGCTGGAAACGTTGAATTCGTAGCCGACCATATCGTACACCTGCGCCTGCACGTCCGCAATTTCGCGAGTTAATTTTGTGTTCATCGCATCAAGCACGCCCGCGTCCAAGCGAATCCCCTGATGCTCCATGCGCGCCAAGATTGCAATCAGTGGAAAATCCATATCGTGTGCCACGCGCGACAAGTCGGGCAGCGCTTCAAATGCTTGCCGCTGTTCATCATACAACGCCCAAATTGCGCGAACGGCATTTTTGGGACTATCAATTGACTCCAGCCCAACTAAATCCTCCAACCGACGTGATTTTCGCAACGGATTAAGGAGAAACGAGCCCTGCGCCGTATCATGTTGTACTTCTGGCAACGTTGTGATTCCGTCGGCAAGCAACTGCTTCAAAAACTTTTTTACATCATGTCCGACTATTGGTACGCGAGTAAGGATTTTTGCCGCATCGGCGCGAGGGAGACGCGCAGCTTTAGCACGCTCGTGGCTAAGCCACACGTCGTCGCCGTCAGCCCAAACTACTAATTCCGGCGCCATCATCAAAACCGCCTGCGCTGTGCCTGGTTCGATTTCTTCAACATCATTCGTGTCGAGTGCTGCTACTGCCGGTGCGTCGTCTTTCATTGCGTCCGGCAATTTGCGCAGCAGGCTGCGAAACTCCAACTTCACCAGCATTGCCTTCAGTTTCGCCGTGTCGAGCCGCGCGATATCCATCGCCGGCAGATCCAGCGCCACCGGCGCGTCAAACATCAGCGCCGCAAGCCGTTTACTCATATATGCCGAGTCTTTGCCTGCAATTAATTTTTTGCGCACACTTTCCTTCACGTCATCAAGATGCTCGTAAATGCCGTCAAGCGTATCAAATTGCTGCAGCAGCTGCGTTGCCGTTTTTTCACCAATGCCCGCGACACCGGGAATATTGTCGCTTGAGTCGCCTTTCAAACTCTTCAAATCAAGGAATTGATCGATTCGAATCTTGTAGCGCGCTTCAAATTCCGCCACATCAAATTTATCAATATTTGACACGCCTTTTTTTAGCGCGTACAAAAACGTATTACTGTCCAAAATTTGCAGTGCATCTAAATCGCTCGTGATCAAATAGGTCTCAATGTTGCCGCGCGCCTCTGCCTGGCGGTCAAGCGTCGCCATGATATCGTCCGCCTCGTAATCGTCAAACTCGTAGAGCGGCCAGCCAAACGCGTCAAGCAGCTCGTGCAAAATCGGAATTTGCGCGTAAAAATCCGGCGGCGCTGGTTTGCGTCCAGCTTTATACTCGGGGTAGATTGCGAGGCGCTTACGAATATTTGTTTTCGGCTTATCCCATGCCACGCATACGTAATCGGGCTGGATTTGCCGGATAAGCTCAAGGCTCAGCGCCGCAAATCCGTACACGCCGCCTGTCGGCGTACCGTCTGCTGTTGATAAATTCGGCATCGCATAGTAGCCGCGATAAAACACGCTTTTGCCGTCAATGATTACGAAGCGTTTCGCCATAACTCTTATTATATCTGATATGATAAAGTTATGAGTGAAATTCCCGCAAACATCAAAATTATCGCGTTCGTTGGGCTAACGGGCAGCGGCAAGTCCGAAGCCGCAAGCTACGTTATCAACAAAGGTTACCCGCGCGTGTACTTCGGCGGCGTTATCTTAAGCGCTATGAAAGAAGCCGGTATCGACTGGAGCGAAGCTAACGAGCGCGCTTTTCGCGAGGACATTCGCGCGCGCGAAGGTAAAGACTTCGTCGTGAAGCGCATTATTCGCGAAATTCACAATCTCATTAACGCTGGACAGCGGCACATCGTCGCTGATGGATTATATACGTGGACGGAGTATAAAGCCTTAAAACGCGAATTTTCCAGCGCCCTCACCGTTGTGGCGATCGTTGCTCCCAAACGCTTGCGCCACCACCGCCTAACAGCGCGCCCCGTTCGCCCGCTTACTGCTGAAGAAGCAAGCTCACGCGACTGGGCGGAGATTGAGAATCTCGAAAAGGGCGGCCCGATTGCTATCGCCGATTACTATGTCCATAATGACGGCACGATTGATAATTTGCACCAACAGCTTGACCAGATTTGCACCATTATCCATTTTTAGCCGCCGGTACGCTATAATTGAATATAATACGACGTAAAGGAGAATTAGTATGAGTAATGAAACACAACAAAATGCGCAGCAAACCCCGCCGCAGCCAGCTCCGCCTGTGCCGCCGCAGCCAGCTTATGCTCCGCCGGCAGGACAGCCCTACCAGCAGTATCAAATGCCTAGCGCCGGCCAGCCGTATCAACAACCCTATGCACAGCCAGGATACGCATACGAAAATCCAGGGCAGAACCTCGGTATTATCGGTATCGTTCTTAACGTGCTTGGCATCGGGATCGGCGGGCTCATTCTCGGCATTTTATCGCGCAATAAATCACGCGAAGCCGGTATGCCTACCACGATTGGCACGGTGAGTTTGGTTTGGGGAATTATTGAGGTCGTGATTGGTTTTATTGCAGGGATTATCTTTATTATTGCTTTTATTATCGCGCTTAGCGATCCGTCGATTGCGCCTGCTAATACGTCGTCTACGTTGTACTAGTAGATTGCTTAGATTAGACACCAGACGAATTACAAAAAACGGAGCGCTCTCACTAAAGGGCGCTCCGGATTGTTAAGCGGCGGGCGCAGTGCTCTTAGCGCAAATACTCAAATAATTTTTTCGCATCTTTGTGCTTGCGTAGTTTAGCGAGAGCTTTCGCTTCAATTTGGCGAATGCGCTCGCGCGTCACCGCAAACTCTTGCCCGACTTCCTCTAGCGTGTGGCTTTTGCCATTATCTAGCCCAAAACGCATACGGATGATTTTTTGTTCGCGGTCGCTCAGCGTGCCGAGCAAGTCTTGCACTTGCTCTTTTAATAGCTCGTTTGATGCTGCTTCTTCCGGACTAATCGTGTCTTCGTCTTCAATGAAATCGCCCAACACCGACTCGCCGTCTTCTTCGCCGTCGCGCCCAACGCCCGCATCAAGACTGGAAATATCCTGCTTAATCTTCATGACATATTCAACCTTATCCGGCTCCATGTCAAGCTCTTTGGCGAGCTCCTCAATCGTTGGCTCGCGGTTCAGATCTTGCGTCATACGACGCTGCGTGCGCAACAGCTTATTTATCGTTTCAACCATGTGGACGGGGATACGAATTGTACGCGCCTGATCGGCAATGGCACGTGTAATCGCTTGGCGGATCCACCAGGTAGCGTAGGTGCTAAATTTGAATCCTTTATCCGGATCAAATTTCTCGACAGCGCGCAATAATCCCGTGTGTCCTTCCTGAATCAAATCAAGAAAATCAAGTCCGCGGCCGCTATAGCGCTTCGCAATCGACACGACGAGGCGCATGTTTGCTTCCGCCATTTTATCCTTCGCTTTTTTGTCGCCATCTTTCACGCGCTGAGCAAGCGCCAGTTCTTCCTCGGCGCTAAGCAATGGAATTTTACCAATTTCCCGCAGGTGCAGGCGCACCGAATCATCTGAGATGTCATCAAAATACTGGTGCGCATTCAAAACATCTTCCGGCGTATCTTCGTCCATTAATTCATCAGCAGCCGGCCCGTCAAAATCCTGGTTTGAAAAATCATCCGCCGGTGCTGCGGGAATTGTTTTTTTTACTTGCGCTTGATTGTCATCGTTTGCCACGTGCTCTCTCCTTGATTATATTGTTGAGCGCAGTTCGCAAACGCTCCGCCGCCGGTTCATCGCCGGCTGCTTCGGCATCTCGCAACTGCGCGAGTAAGCTGTCCTGTGTTTGTTTCGCGTGTTCATATTCTATCTGCTGCAGCAATTGCCTCATCGCAAGCCGGCGATCCTCACCGCTCCAGGCTGCATACCGCTCTTCGGCGCGTAATAGTACTATTTTTACATAGATGTCATATTCTTGCAACTCCTTCGGCACTGCCTGAATAATCTCGTCATGCGACTGCAAGTATAGAGCAAGCACACGCCGAGACGCCTCATGCCAATGTTCGGCATTAATGCGGCACAGCATGTCGCGGCAACGTAGATCGCAGCACGCCAATGCAAGCGCATTATCCTCTTTAATATATGCGTCATCGCCCACCGCTTGCGTCGACTGCGCAACTGGCTTAAGTGGCTTCTCGCGCGTCTTGCTGCCTGCGAATTTTGCGCGCACCGTCTCAACGCTCGTTTGCGCCAGTTCTGCCGTCCGGGTTAGATAGTATTCTTGCTCCACCGGGTCGTTCAAGAGGCGAATCACGCCAAGTGCTGCCGTGGTAAAATTACGTTTGCCCGCCGCCGTGTCCAAATCCAACCGCGCTGCATACTGTCGCAGTATCCAGTCGACCGCTGGTTCTGCTGTGTCGATCGCCCGCTGCCACAAGCTTACGCCTGTCTGAATTAGCTCGTCAGGGTCTTTATACTGCTCCGGCAAACTAATAATCGTCAGCTCGACGCCCGCCTGCGACGCCAGCGTAATCGCACGCTCCGTCGCTGCTACACCCGCTTTGTCGCCATCGTACGCCAACCGCACGTCGCCCGTTAGCCGCTTCACGGCGCGAATGTGCTGCTCGGTCATTGCTGTACCAGCGGTTGCGACGACATTTTTAACACCTACTTGATGGCTACTCACGACATCAAGATTCCCCTCAACCATCACGATGAATCCCGCTTGGCGAATCGCCTGTTTTGCCTGGCTGAGCGCAAAAATATGCCGTCCCTTATCATAAAGCAACGTCTGCGGCGTGTTCAAATATTTTGGCGCGTTCGGTACATCACCGATAATTCGCCCGGTAAAGCCAATCACCTGACCGCTTGAGTCCATTAGCGGTACCATCATACGTCCGCGGAACATATCGCCGCCGAAGCGATTGAGCAGACCGGCATCATTAAGCTCGCGCCGCGAAAACCCTTTTTTATCCAGAGCACGTACGAGCGCTTCGCCGCTATCGGGCGCATAACCAATTTGGAAATCTGCCACAACCTGTTTAGATAGGCTGCGCACGCGAAATACATATTCAATCGCGTGTTGATTATGTAGCAAGCACTGCTGATAAAATCGTGCCGCTAATTGATTTGCTATAAGCAAGCGTTTCTTACGCGCTGCGCGTTCTTTAGCGTGCGCTGGTTCGTAGTCGCTCAGCTCAACGCCCGCTTTTTTCGCTAAAAACTCCAGAGCTTGACGAAAGTCCATACCCTCAGCTTCCATCACAAACGCAAACACATCGCCGCCCTTGTTGCTGCTAAAATCATGCCAAATATTTTTGTCGGGACTAACGAAAAAACTTGGCGTCTTTTCGCTTGTAAATGGACTTAGTCCCTTGAAGCTGCGCCCCGCCCGCTTTAGCTGTACATACTCGCCGATTACATCTTCAATATTCAGCCGCGCGCGCACCTCCTCTTTGGCATCCATAGAATTTATTATATCACCCTTTACCTCTGTTATCGATTATGGTTAAATGGAGTCATATGAATCCGCAAGATCCCTATCGTTCACTACAAAACCCTCAACAGCCGCAGGGATCTTCATCGCTGCCGCCACTCAATCCAGTGCCGAGCCAAAACTCAAATCAGAACCTATACGCTGCACCGAGCAGCTCAGCGCCGCAGCCAATACCAGAATTGACGCCCCGGTCTCGGGCAGGCTATCCACAGTTGCAATCACTTCAGCCGCGGCCGCAGCCAGCACAGCAAATACCGCAGCCAGCACAAACTTCATACCGTCCGCAGCCATTGCAAACACCGCATCAATCGCAGCCGGCGCAAAGCCTAAACCCAAATCCGAATCCAAGCGTAAGCTCAAACTCAGCGCCATTTTCCAATCCAGCGCCAAATAATTTCAACTCTCCAGCAGCGACGCCCGACGATTACACGACTGTCGACTATCTCAACCGGATTGCCCCGCTTGAGGAGCGTACTGTCAACCGGTTTGCTGTTTTCGGGTTGATTGGCGCCGCGATCGTATCCGCGATCGTGCTGCTTGTCGTGATGGTAAGCAGCCAAGGACCGGATGCCAACGGGCAAATCCCAACTATCTCCGATCGTATCAACACTCTGTCTAGCATCTCGAAAAACGAAACTACCAAGCTCACCCAGCTTGAAATCTCTGAAGCCAACGCATCATTATCCTCCACGCTCACTTCTATGAAATCGCAGCTTGACGCTATCATAAAAGAGCGCAAACTCAAATCTTCAGGCTCTGTTAAAAAGGAAGAAAAAGCGTATCTCGAAAAGTTGCAGAAAAAGCTCGACGACGCCCACCAAAAAGGCACGCTTGACCGCACCTATACTACCGCAATGACCTACGAACTATCAATCCTCAAAAGCCAAGTCAACAAACTCAAACGCAGTAGCGGCAACAATAAATCAATCGCTGCGTTTTGCAACTCGTCGATCACGAGCATTGACACGATTCTCGCGTCTTACAGCAAATTCAGCGCATCCAAACAATAGCTACTCAGTCACCAACCGATAGCTCAACCGCACTAAATCTTTGATTTCATCATTGCTTAATTGCCCGCTGCAGATTATCGTGATCCAGTGTTTTTTGTTCAGGTGGTATCCTGGCTGCACCGTTTCGTATTTCTGTTGTAAATGCAACGACAACTGCGGATCGCATTTCAGACTCACGCGCAGCGGCTGAGAGCCCTCGGCAATGAGCGCAAACATCTTTTCACGCTGCCCTGGTGCATCATTATGCCCAACCTTATACACCGCCGGTGATTCACCAAACGGATAATCAAGCCATGCGCCTGGCAGGCTTAACAAAAACGTCTCTAAGTCTTTATGTGTCATAGCCATTTTTTCCATACGAAATACCACACCATCAAGAGCGGCATGACAACAATCAGTACCATGATAATTACAAACGCTGTATCATCATGAAACGGCAGCTGCGAAAAATTCATGCCGCCAAGCCCAGTCAAGAACGAGATCGGCATAAAAATCGTTGTCACCAGCGTTAAGCGTTTCATAACGTCGTTCATACGGTTTGATACCACCGACAAATACATATCAAGCGCACTCGTTAGCAAATCGCGCATCGTATCAATCAGCTCGTGCGTACGCCAGGCATAGTCGTAGCTATCACGCGCGTACAATTCATAGCGCTCCTCAAACAGCTCATAACGCCCACTGCTCAAACCGTTGAGCGTATTCATCAGCGACAATACTACTTTACGCAAATCCGCCAGCTGCCGCTTGTACATAAATAGCTGCTGCACCTGCTTGCGCTGCGGCGTGCGAATCATTGTATCTTCCAGCTGGTCGGTCACATCATCAATTTTGTTTAGAATCGGCGTGAATTGCTCCACGGTGTACTGCAAGATGATTGATGTAATCAGCGACGGCGTCAACGACTCGCGGTGGCGCGTCTGCACCCGCTCAGTGATCTCCGCATCAAGCGCACCGGCGTGAATTGTCACAATTTGCGACTTGCCAAGCAATAGCGTCAAATTGCGCAGCGCCACATCGCGCCGCTTTACCTCCGGCAACTCCAATTGAATCAACAGCCAATCGTCGCCCTCAATCGCCTGAGATAACTGCCGATCCTGCACTAGCACGCGCGCTTGCAAGTCTGGCAGCTCCAGCTCTTTGGCTAGCTTGCGTCGATCGCTCGGCTCAGTCGTTTCTATATCGCGCCATATATCGCTAAGTGCCGTTGTCTCCATCGCCTACATTTTCACTTTCTTTAAGTAATATTGTAATTCCTGAATACTACCGCGAATATCGTCAAGCGCTCGATGCTCTTCTGGCTTCGCAAACTTCTTCCCAAATTTTCCTTCAAACACCACTTTCCATGCGCTTACATCAAGCATCCGGTAGTGCAATCGCCTTGACACTGCCGGCCACCATTGGTCAATAAATCGCCGATCCTGGTGGATTGAATTACCGCCAAGCAAAATTTTCGGTTCATTTGCAAAATGTTCATCACAGAATGCTAGCAAATCCTGCTCAACCGCCGCGAGCGCTTTGCCGCTATCATTTTGCGCCTCAAGCCCGCGCCGCGCCTTAGGGTTCGCATCCCAGAACGCCGCATTGCGGTCAAGCAATCGCTTTAATTTTGTCGGTTCATGCCACACAACGCCCTCAAACGTTGCAATCTCACGAAAATCCCAATCAGTTGCAATCGCCGCCACCTCTAAAATCTCATCGTGTACCGGATCAAGTCCCGTCATTTCCAAATCAACCCACAAAATCCGTTGCGGCTTAAACGCATGTTTCATGATCGTATTATATCATTTTATCTACGCATGCCGGGATGCATAATCGCCAATTCTGTGAGTTAATCGCGCCGTCCGACGGCCTCTATCAAGCGAGTAGCGTGCACCGTCCGACATATCGAAATCATAAACCGTCCGTAACAGCCCTTCGTATAGTTCTTCAACGGTAACATCCTCTGAGCTGCTGTCGTATGGATGCAGGTCAAATGTACGTAGGTTTTGCAAGTATCGCTCCGCTACGTCATACCCATTTTCGAGCGCCTTGTTCTTTATACAACAAGTTAAGACGGACCATCTCTTCTCGAATTAGCTGTTGTACGTATGCGCCTTTATTGGGTACTCCGTTTGGCCTAACGCACCTTAAAAAAGAGGGGCTAGCAAGATCAGTATAAGTTTTGAGATTAAATTCATAAAAGTATCTTACTTAAACGCCTAGCTGCTCTTTTTTATCTCTAATATCTTAACTGCTTGTGTCTGTCAACAATACCTTGTCGGCAAACACAAATATTCAAGGAATATTCCCCGCTTTGAGAGACCAGCGCGGGGAAACTGGGTGAATCATGCCAGTGGCGCAATGCTTATAAGTAGCGAGCTACTTCGCATGCGTTCAACGACTTTAGCCTAGATACAGGCGGATAGGCTTTGGCAAATACCAAAGTCTATCATGTCCGGGTTTACTGCCCGTTCAGTTGGCGCCGAGGGCATCAGAGCCGCGCGAACGCGCGGCAGCCGACGATCCGACCCTGGTCGTCGCGGACAGCCCCGCTCGTAGTGAGCAGGTCATCCGTCGTACGACCTTGGGCGCGCGCTGCCTCCACCGTGATACGACTCACGATGAAAACGGCGTCCTCGGTAGGCTCGGGCAGACCTGAGACCTCGCCGAACTCAGTCTTAACGACCGGGATCGACTCGATCTCGCCCGCCGGCACGTCGTGCTGGCGAGCCCGAGCCACTCCGACACTCGGGAAAGTCGCGATGACGTTATCGTCGTCATCGAGGACCTTCACCTCGTGCGGGGTGAGATTTACGATCTCCATTTCCCTCCCTTCAAGGGTGAGCGCGCATAACTCCGCAAAGTACTTTCAGAAGCCCCGAAAGCTACTCTTTGCGGTGCGCGAGATCGCTTTTCCTGATAAGACTAGTCTTGATCAGGTTGCCGGCCTCTAGAATCGCCAGCAATCCAACCAAACGCTATATTTATTAATAATTGCTGCCCCAGCGTATGTTCACCATCCCGCAATAGTAACAATTACATGCAACCTACGTTTTGCCTATTACGCTCACCTCGCACATAGCCGTCGCGTATTATACTGCGAAACACATCGTTTGTCAATAGTATCATATTTTTTCGCGTTCATAGTAAAACCAATAATTGCTAAGAAATTAAGAAATAATGATAACTAGCTAATTTAAGCTATGAATTGAGCGCGCAAATAAAGACCCTGGCGGAGAGACAGGGATTCGAACCCTGGGTACGATTGCTCGCACACACGCGTTCCAGGCGTGCACCTTCAACCGCTCGGTCACCTCTCCGCGTATTTTTAGTATAACGCATTACGCTATGGATCGCCCGTTCTCCGCGTAAAGTTGTATTTTATACATTATTTAACGGTTGCCTTATCTTGCATGACGCTTTTATAATAAAGGAGATGATTGCGAAAACTGGCACAGCGCCCGTCATTCAGTTGAAAGGGCTCACTAAGCGTTACGGTATCGGCGACACGGCGCGCGATGTTCTCGACTCGGTGAACCTGAAAATTGAGCAGGGCGAATTTATCGCCGTTATGGGTCCATCTGGGTGCGGCAAGACGACATTACTTAATGTTATCGGCTTACTTGACAGGCCTGATAGCGGCGAATATTCTTTGAACGGCACATCGGCGGCGCGGTTGTCGGGTGCACAGCGTGCGCGGGCGCGAGCGACGCAAATCGGCATCGTCTTTCAAAGTTTTAATTTAATAAACCGCCTGACGGTACTCGAAAACGTTGCGCTTCCCCTCACCTATCAAGGCGTTTCCCGCGTAAAACGATTGGAGCGCGCAAGTGAAATTTTGAAGACGTTTCATCTGCAAGAACGCGAGTACTACATGCCGTGGCAATTGTCTGGCGGACAAATGCAGCGCGTTGCGATCGCGCGGGCACTCGTCAGCAAACCGAGCATTATCCTCGCAGACGAACCGACAGGCAACCTAGACAGCCGTTCCAGCCACGTCATCATGGAAGAATTGGCGCAGCTTCACAAGCAAGGCAACACCATTATCATGGTGACGCACAATCCGAATCTCACGAGTTACGCTAGCCGCGTTATCAATATGCTTGATGGTAAAATCGCGAGCGACACCAAAATACGTATCGCGAGCGGCAATGAAAGCGAGAAACCGGTAAAAGTCTCGCTCAACGCGCGCCGCGCCGCCAAAGAAGAAAAGAGCGAAACGCGCTCCGCAAAAAAGAAGCCGGCGAAAGAGGCAAAAAACGACGATCAGCCTGCTGCAAACGACCCTGAGCCATCTGAGCCAGACAGCGCCGAAGCATCATCTTCCGGTCAACCGTCAGACCAAACCGAACGAAAGAAGGCAGAATCATGAGTTTACTTTCCGAACATATCAGTGGCGCGTACCGCACTTTACGCCGAACGCGGGCGCGCACCGTTTTAACGACGCTTGGTATCGCGATCGGCGTCGCAAGCGTGACGTGTATTTTGGCGATCAGCGACGGCGTCACGCGCATGTTTGATAAGCAAATATCGCATTACAACGGCCGCCTCGTCGTGGTGCGCCCGGGTATGCAATCGCGCGATCCGAATATGCTTTTGAGCGCTATGTCCCAGCAGATGTTTGGTGCAAGCACTCTAACCGACGCCGACGTTGACGCAGTGGCAAAAACGCAGCACGTGCAGTCCGTTGCACCGCTAATGACGCTGAACGCAACAATTACAGCGAAAGGACAAACGGCAAAAAATAACGTTGTGCTTGCAACAACGCCTGGATTTGCAAAAATAGCTGATGCCGATATTACCGCTGGACAGTTTTTAGGCGAAGAGACGAAAGATACAACAGCGGTAATAGGCGACCAGCTGTCGATTAAACTATTCAATACCGACAGCTCTGTCGGGCAGGTCTTTACTATGCATGGGCAGCGTTTTACGGTGATTGGCGTGATGAAGCAAAAAACAAGCGCGGTCAATTACAACAACATTGACTATGGTAATGCAGTGATTGTTTCATACGATCAGGGCAAACAGCTGCTAAAAGGCAGCACGCAAATCCAGCAAATTGACGTATTAGTCGACGATGCGAAGTCGAGCAATAATGTTGTAACAGAGCTAAAAGATAAGTTAAGCAAATTGCATCTAGGCGAAGAAGACTTTTCGGTACTCACCGGACCGGAAATTGGCCGCCCGACGAATCAGCTCTTTACGGCACTCATCGCAACGATGGCGGCGATTGCTGCAATCTCGCTTGTCGTTGGCGGCATCGGTATTATGAATATTATGCTTGTCGGCGTGGCTGAGCGTACGCGCGAAATCGGTATCCGCAAAGCAGTCGGTGCGAGCCATCGCAATATCATCGGGCAATTCATGGTGGAATCGCTGATGATTAGCATTCTTGGCGGTGCTATTGGCTATGTTGGCGGCTATATTATCGCGTTTATCACTAGTACATTCCTATATTTCTCGCCGGCATTCACATTGCAGACAGCGCTAATGGCAGTGCTGATGACAATCGGCGTCGGTGTCGTGTTTGGCACATATCCAGCAGTTAAGGCGGCGCGCAAGGATACAATTGAGTCGCTGCGGCAATATCATTAGGAGCGGTTTATTTTATTATATTTCAAGTAGCAGGAGCGGTCGTAATTACCGTTCTTGTTTTGTTGTTTAATAGTCGTTCTTATACATTTACGCGCAACTTTCGCGGCAAATTTTCAGTTATTTCTACTCTGCTAGTGCTTTTTTGAATTTCTCAATCAAATCAACGCGCGTCGGATCGACGTTATT
Source organism: Candidatus Saccharimonadota bacterium (assembly GCA_905371715.1). Lineage (GTDB taxonomy): Bacteria > Patescibacteriota > Saccharimonadia > Saccharimonadales > Saccharimonadaceae > Saccharimonas > Saccharimonas epibionticum. Next base: position 38,458 of record CAJPLV010000005.1, read on the forward strand.
CAAAATTCCAACGTAAATACTAACGAAATCGGCAAGGACGCTCCCCCATAGCATCTGCTCAAGAATAGTCTCGCCTTGCAGCGGCACGACAGTAGACTTGGGGCGTTTACCTGATAGCATTTTATCGCTTAGCGCAAACCGCTTGAGAATCCGCGGATTTTCCAGATTGCTAATCAAGTCAAATACCGCAAACGGCTTCTCAACCGGGTGGCTTGTCCAGCCGATGAATTCATTGTGGCTAAACTCCGGAAAATAATTCCAAAATGCCACGTTTTTTGCATTTTCGTTCCAGCTAATTTTCCACTTATAGGCAACTGGCGCCATCAAGCTGCCCGCATAGAATACTGGCGTTTTACCGACGGCGATAAGAGCTAGCTGCTTGGCGTAATTGCGTTTGGTCGGAATGTCTTTGCACCAGAGAGCACTTTCGCGCGCGATCCACGGCTCGGCATCGTCAAGTTGCTTGAGCCACGAGCTTGATAATAGATTAAAATTGTGCAGTAACGTGAATAATCCGCGTAAATTATACAACATACCCATACGCGGCTGCGTATCGTTCGGAATGTGCGCAAACGCGATCTGGTGTTGCTCGGCGATGCGCACGACTTCCCCGCCCGTCGCGATAACGGCGATTTGGCAGCCGCGCTTGATTGCCTGGCGCAGGCACGACACGGTTTCTTCAGTATTACCAGAGTGGCTGCTCGCAATTACTAATGTATGCTCAGCAGCGTAGGCGGGCAACGTATAGTCTTTCACGACTTCAAGCGGAATTGGCAGCGTATCGCGCAGCAGTACTTTTGCGGCGTCGGCAGCAAGCGCCGAGCCGCCCATGCCAGCAACAATTACGTGGCGCAATTCCCGCCCGTCGTGATCTTCATTTACTATTGGAATCTCGCGAGAAATTTGCGCATGCAGCTCTGCCGCAACATCAAGCGCCCCTAAACGGTCACGCTGTTTCAAAATCTGTGCGTCATCAAGCATTATTAAAACCACCTTTTCCACTTGCGATACATTCTTTATCTATGATACAGTATATGAGAAAGCATAACAAGAATGATAGTAATGAGGTGGGAATGAATATAAAACCGCAAACGACACAACCAATCAGTGACGACCAAGAGCTCGCAAAGGTATTGGCCGGCGTAAACGATGATGCCGCTGCCGCGCAGCCGCAAGCCGCCCTACCTCCAACGCCGCCGCCGATGCCGCCAGCGCCGGCAGATGATACTGCGCCAGCAAGTGTTCCTGCTAAGACCGCGGCTTCAGCAAAAGCCCCGGCAGCACCTGCTTCATCAGGCGACGCCTCGCTTGACGCTGTCAAGAAAGACGCCATCACTGAGCTGCGCCCGCTTGTTGATAAGCTCAATATCGCTCCCGACGAAAAATTCGATACGTATCTCCTGCTAATTCGTTCTACTGATGACCGTTCGCTCATCGCACCCGCACACGAAGCCGCCAAAGCGATCCCCGACGAAGGACGGCGCGCCCAAGCATTACTCGACATTATTAAAGAAATTGACTATCTTTCAAACCCGCAAAGTTAGGCTATAAACGTACAGCATTCCAAGTATACGTTGATAATGTGTATTTGGTTACTGAGTTAAACTATTTCTTTGAGAGCAGCGACGATTTCGAACAGGTTTGCTATAATTTACCTATGATACATTTCGCGGCGCCCGCTGAAATTAGCCAGTGGGACGAATTAGTGAGCAAGAATCCAAACGGCGGTGATTTTTTTCAGTTGGCAGCCTTTGCGCACATCAAACAGCAGCGCGGGTGGACACCGCGGTATATCGTGACAGATCGCGCAGCACTGTTAGCACTCGAAAAGCGTGTGGCCGGTTTCGGTAAGTTGTGGTATTGTCCGCAAGGCGTGGGTGCTGCGAACGCTGAGGATACGGCAATGATTTTGCATGATTTACAAGCGTTTGCGCGCGCACAAGGCGTGTTTGCGGTGAAATGTGAGCCGCAGCTCATCGACACGCCGGAAACACGCCAGGCGCTGCTACAAGCGGGCTTGCAGCGTTCCGCTGATGTGCAGCCGACAATGTCGACGATTTGGCTTGATATCCGCCCGGAATTAGCGGTTATTGAAGCACGTTTCAACAGTAAGGTTCGCTATAATATTCGCCAAGCGCGCAAGGGCGAGGTGTGCTGCCGCGTTATGCCGGCAGAGGAATCGACGTACCGAGCGTTCTATGAATTATTTACCGAAACAGCAAACGGGCGTTTCGTGATTCGTCCGTACGAATACTACCGGAAGTTTTGGAGCGAATACTGCGAGAGCGGGCATGGATTTATCATATTCGCCTACGATGGCGGACAACTCGCATCGGCAGATTTCGTTATGACGCTCGGACGCAAAGCTAGCCGCAAAGACGCTGGCAGCACGCGCCGTAAAACTACACGCGGCATTCCCGCCCTTTTGATTCTCGAAACGATTCGCGAACTGAAAAAGCGCGGCATCACCGACTACGACCTCTGCGGCGCGCCGCATTCAGCGCACATCAAAGATAAAAGCCACCCGCTATACGGCATCGGACAATTCAAAGTGGGATTCAACGACCATGTCACCAATTATGCTGGTACGTACTTGTTGCCGGTGCGTCCATGGCGGGCGAAGTTATGGCAGCGTTTCGTTGAAAAAATCGTGCGCGCTATATATTATCGCCTGAAGCGCCAGGCATGGTATTAGGTTTTCTTGAGTAATTCTTTCACGACCTCGGCATCATTCCACGGGACGCGCTCGCCGTTGATAATGCGGTAGACTTCGTGCCCCATGCCGGTGATAAGTACTGTATCGCCTTTCGCGGCAAGACGAAGCGCTTTTGCGATTGCATCGCGCCGGTCGGGGATTTCAGTTGTTTTTACTGCGCCGCTTCTTACGCGTTCTATACCGTCGTAAACCATTTTACGAATTGCTGCCGGATCTTCATTATAGCTTTCTTCGTCGGTCAAAAAGATACGATTAGCAAGGCGCGCAGCGATTTCGCCCATAATCGGGCGCTTTTCTTTATCGCGGTCGCCCGTCGCGCCGAAAACGAGCAGCACACGGTTTTTTGTGATTGCTTTGACAGCAGTGAGGATTTTCTCAAGCCCGTCTGGCGTATGCGCATAATCAACGATCACATCATACGGCGTGTTAGTGTTGACGCGCTCAAATCGCCCCGGCACGCTTTCAAGATTCGCGGCGCCCTCAACAATGTCCTTCAGCGATACGCCAAGCAGATACGCGGCACACACCGCAGCAGTCATGTTGTATACATTAAATTTGCCCGGCAAATTTGTGGCCAGATCCAGCTTAGTTTGATGGTCAATCGTGATGGACGCCTCTGTTCCCTTGCGGTACAATTTTACGCGGTCAATATGCGCTTCGGCGTCGGCATGTTCGCCGTAAGTAATTTTCTGAGCTTGCGCGGGAAATTTGTTAAAATACTCAAACCATTCATCGTCGCGGTTCAGGACGATATATTTTGGATTTTGCGCAAACAGGCGGCTTTTTACCTCGGCGTATGCCTCCATCGTTTTATGGTAATCTAAATGATCTTGCGTCAGATTGGTCATAATTGCCATCTCGACCGGCACGCCTTCAAGTTTATGCTGGTGAATCGCATGGCTCGGAAATTCCATCACTACAAAATCAACATGCGCTTTCTTGGCACGGCGGAAGAATCGCTGCATTATTGCTGTGCTCGCGACAGTGGCATTTAAGTCGTTGCGTCTTGTTTGCCCGGCAATCTCAATCGTTGCGGTACTAAACATCGCTGTTGTGTAGCCAGCCTCTTTGAGAATTTCGTTCAGGTAATTAACTGTCGTTGTTTTGCCGTTCGTGCCGGTTACAGCGATGACGCGAAGATGCTTCGCTGGATTACCATACCGCATACGCACCAGCCGAACGCGCATTTTGCGGTACCGCTCCTCTAGCTGATGCACTAAACGAACAGGCAGTATTGCTCGCACGCCTCTCACTAACAGCTGCTTCATATATTCTATCGTACCACTTTTTGCGGCAAACCGGCTAGTATCTAGGCGTGCTCCCTGGGTGGTATAATAAAGTTGATGAAAATTTTGGGAATTGAGTCGAGTTGCGATGAGACAGCGGCGGCGGTCGTTGAGGATGGCTTCCGCGTATTGTCAAGCGTGGTAAATTCGCAAATTGATATTCACGCGCAATACGGCGGTGTTGTGCCAGAAATAGCCGCGCGCAGCCATATTGAGGTGATAAATCCGGTTATCCGCGAGGCGCTAACGCGGGCACAGTGTAGTTGGGATGATATTGATGCGATTGCCGCCACCTACGCGCCCGGTTTGGTTGGTTCGTTGCTGGTCGGTACGCTTGCCGCGCGGACGCTCGCAATTTTACGCAATAAGCCGCTCTACGCGATTCACCATGTCGAGGCGCATGTGTATGCGAATTTTATTACCGAAAGCAATAGCTCGGCACTACAACTGCCGTCAAAGCAACCAGAATTCCCCCTGCTTGCGCTTATTGTATCGGGCGGACATACGCAGCTGGTGCTGTTCCACGGTCACGGCGATTATGAATTGCTCGGGCAAACGCAAGACGACGCCGTTGGCGAAGCTTTTGATAAGGTCGCGAAAATCCTCGGACTCCCCTACCCTGGCGGTCCGTCAATCGCCGCAGCTGCTAAGCATGGCGACCCCGAAAAATATCATTTGCCAAAGGCTAAGCTTGATAATCCGTATAATTTTTCATTCTCTGGGCTTAAAACAGCCGTTCTGCGGGCGGTGCAGTATGCAGTAGGTAAAGACTTCACATTTCCATCGCACGAGCTGTCAAAGCTCATAAATGATGTTCAGCGGGCAGATTTCGCGGCGAGCTTTCAGCGCGTGGCGGTCGAGACATTAGTAGAGCGCACATTACGTGCATATAGCGACTTTGCACCGCGGTCAGTCGTGATTGCTGGCGGCGTGGCGGCGAATCAAGAATTGCGGCGCCAGCTATCGGTTCGTCTGCCGATTGCGATTGAATATGCGCCGATGCAGTTTTGCACGGATAATGCAGCGATGATTGCTACGCTCGGGTTTTTTCATGCTCAATGCGGCACACCTGCTGATCCGTATACCCTTGATGTCATTCCGAGCTTATCCATGGTAAATACAGCCTGGAATGTTGCAAAGGTGTTGTAAATGGCACAACTATTTACCTCTGTTGCTGACAAGAAATTAGCTGCATTGCTGCACGGTGGCGCAATTGGCATATTGCCAACCGATACGGTGTATGGCTTGGTGTCGGTTATTGCCCCCGAGCCGGTTAAGCGCCTCTATGCGGCGAAGCCGCGCCAGTCGCATGCCGGTACGGTTATCGCATCGTCGGTTGATGATTTGATCGCACTTGGGCTTGATGAGGCAGCTTTGCGGTATGTCTCACATTTGTGGCCGGCACCTCTGAGCATGGTGATTGCGGCGCAGCATGTTCCTAAGTTTTTGCGCGAGGAACGTGATAGTCTCGCGGTCAGGATACCAGAGGACAAGACGCTACGGTCGCTGCTACAAAAGACTGGTCCGCTCATGACGACAAGCGCGAATAAACACGGTGAAAAGACAGCGGCAACAATCTCGGCGGCGCAGCATATTTTTGGCGATTCCGTTGATTTTTACGTTGACGGCGGCGATTTGAGTAACCGCCCGCCTTCAACGATTATCACGGTGGATGCTCATGGAGTTATAACAGTACTGCGTGAAGGTGCTGTGCCAGTGCAGTCGCTTGCTGGTGCTTAGTGTTTGATATATCGGATTATTTTTTTAGCGGCTGGCAGCAATCTTGTCCAGACGCCATAAAGCGGACTGAGCGGATAGTCGTACGTACCAGCGAGCATATCCTCATGATTAGCAAAACCGCGTTTGAAATTACTAATACCGTCATTAAGCAGCCCGTTCATGTCGTAACGACTAATCCCCCACTCTTTGCACTTGCGGATAGCAAACCACTTCAGCGCGTAGTTTGCTCGTAGCGCCTGCCCGCGCTCGTTCATGCCGCCATATAACTCAAAAGAAGTTTCCTGACTGGCGGCGAGCCAGACGAATGCGATCGGCTCGCTGCCTTCATAGGCGGCAAAAATAAGCGACGAGTCGCCCAGGTTGATGTGGACGTCACGGTAATATTGATCGTCGTGAAGAGCAAAACCAGCACGTTCTGCTGTCTGATGATAAATTTCGAGTAATTTTTCGATGTTGTCCATTGCTTTGACACGGCGCAACGTGATACCTGCCCGTTCTGATTTACGGATATACTGGCGTGTTTTTTTCGCCATTGCGGCAAGCAGCCCCTCTTCGCTGTGGTGTAAATCTAAAATTAACGTTTTTGGTATGAGAATCGTATTTGGCGATCGCCGCCACCCCGCTGCCGTTGGAGCTAACTCTGTATCGGGTTCGACAGTTAGCAGCGTACCGGGTAAATGCTGCGACACGTACGCTGCGAGCGCCTCGTATACCGCTGCGGCGTCCCCCTCCCTACAGACTGGACCACGCGGCACATAACAGAGGCGGCGAAAAGGTTTTGGTAGTGTCCGTTCTAAAATCTGTGCGGCACCGGCAACTCCGCCCTGCTGATCGGTAAACAATACGCGGTGCGCGTGCCAGTTGTGCGCCGATTTTACCTCTCCCCACCCCCACAGCTGAAGCGGGTGTCCGCCTAAATCGTATATCACTTCGTTCCACACCGTTGATTCGGTGCATTCATTCCCTTGTAACATACACTCAGTATACACGGAGTTATGGTATAATGAAAAGGAATACAAACACGTGAGAAAATAAAAGGTGCAAGGATAACAGAGGTGAGGGCGCTTATGCTGAGCGATTCCTGGGTTATCTTTTTGATTTTTAGTTTTCACGTGAATAACCTAATGAATAAGAAGAGCCGATATGAATTTAGCAAAAGCTTATACACCGAATGACTACGAACCAACAATCTATGCGATGTGGGAGAAATCGGGTGTTTTTGCGCCCAAAGGCGAGGGCGAGCCGTATGCGATCGTCATGCCGCCACCAAATGCGAATGGCAATTTGCACGTTGGGCACGCGCTCGGGTCGGCGATCCAGGATATTTTAGTACGTTATCACCGAATGCGCGGCTATGATGCTGTGTATATTCCTGGGGCAGACCACGCAGGCTTTGAAACGTGGGTTGTGTATGAGCGCGAGCTCGAAAAGCAAGGAAAAACGCGGTTTAATTTTGACCGCGAAGATTTGTACGCTCAAGTATGGGATTTTGTGGCGGCGCGGCGCGGCGACATGGAGTTGCAGCTGCGCGCAATTGGCGTGAGCGCCGACTGGGACCATCTCGTGTTTACGCTGGACGAAAAGGTGATTGATACGGTATATGACACGTTTGAAGCGATGTGGCGCGATGGGCTTATCTATCGCGGCGAGCGCATTGTGAATTACTGCACCAAACACCAGACGAGTTTTTCAGATTATGAAGTTGTCCATAAAAACGAAAAGAGCAAGCTTTGGAAAATTGCTTATCCACTCATTGACAGGGTAGGGGAGATTATCATCGCGACAACACGCCCCGAAACATTATTAGGCGATGTGGCAGTGGCGGTTCATCCGGATGATGAGCGCTATAAAGATCTAATTGGCAGCAAAGTACAGTTGCCAATCGTACATCGCGAAATTCCGATCATCGCCGACGAATACGTCGACCGTACTTACGGGACGGGCGCGGTGAAGATTACGCCGGCGCATGACCCGAACGACTTTGAGATTGGGCAGCGCCATAATCTCAAGACAGTGCAAGTAATTAATTTTGACGGCACCATGGTAAACGTACCGGCGCAGTTTAAAGGACTAACCGTTGAAGAGGCGCGTAAACGCGTACTAACAGCGCTTGATATTGACGAGCTGCGGCGCGGCGAAGAAAATATTGAGCACCAAGTCGGGCACTGTTATAAGTGCGGCACAGTGATTGAGCCGCTCGTCAAAGAGCAGTGGTTCGTGAAAATGCGCGGGTTGGCCGATCGGGCAATCGCGGCAATCCAAAACGGCGATGTTACTTTTACGCCAGAAAATAAAGGCGCAGTCGTCATTAATTATCTGAAAGACATTAAGGACTGGAATATTAGCCGCCAAATCCCGTGGGGAATTCCAATTCCGATGTTTCAATCGCAGGATAATCTAGATGATTGGCGCTTTGATCGCCGCGTTGATCAAAAACATATTGTTGTAGATAGTACAACATATCGTCGCGAAGAAGACACGCTTGACACGTGGTTTAGCAGCAACCAATGGCCGTATATCACCACCGACTACCTAGCAAATGGCGACTTAAGCCGTTTTTACCCGACGGCAGTCATGGAGACGGCGGGTGATATTTTGTTCGTCTGGGTGGCGCGCATGATTATGATGGGTCTGTATCGCACCGATAAGGTACCGTTCCGCCACGTGTACTTGCACGGGCTTGTGCTTGACGAAAAGGGCGTGAAGATGAGCAAAAGCAAGGGTAATGTTATCAACCCGATGGAATACGTATCAGAGTATGGCTCTGACGCGCTGCGTATGGGTGTGATTTCGAGTCGCTCTGCTGCGCAGCCGCAAGCCTTTAACACTGGTAAAGTTATCGCGGCGCGTAATTTCTGCAATAAGCTATGGAACATTGCACGCTACATTGAAGCATCTGTTGCGGACGAAACGCCCGCGGCTGAGCCGATTCCGCAGTCGCTGGCAGATCATTGGATTTTAAGCCAACTTAATGAGGCGCAGCAGCAGGTTGAAAAACAACTCGAAAGCTATCATTTTGCTGAAGCCGCTGAAACGATTTACCATGTTGTATGGGATGATGTCGCCGATTGGTTCGTCGAAGTGAGCAAAGTTGAGCAGAATATCAGCATGAACGCGTATGTTCTTGACACTATTCTGCGTTTATCGCACCCATTTGCGCCGTTCGTAACTGAGACAATTTGGCAAGCACTGCCGTGGCATGACACGATCCTGGCGGGCGAAGCGTGGATAAAACCCGCCGAATACGATGATATCGCTGCTGGGCAATTCGGCCGGCTGAAAGATTTGGTAAGCGAAGCACGCTATGTGATGAGCGAGCTGCCGGGCAATAAGCGGTACGGCATGCTGTATATGGACGATTCGCTCGTAGCGGATAATGCTGAGTTGATTCAAAAGCTTGCGCGCGTGAAGTCAGTTAAGCATGTTGACCAAGCAAGGGGATTGCGCTTAGCAGCAAGCGGACGCGACGCCTGGCTTGACCTAGACGACAACACGCTGTACGAGCATCAAACAAATCTCGAAAAGCGTTTAGCGAACGTGCGCCAACAGGTGAAAACGCTTGAAACGCGTTTGGCAAATGAAAACTACATAGCGAAAGCGCCGGCTCATCTAGTGGAAGAATCACGCCGCCAATTGGCGGAAGAGCGGGCGCTTGTGAAACGCTTGCAAACTGAGTTGCAAGTTATTGCGCGCAGTTAGTCAAGGATTGGTAAATTAGCGTTATCAAACGCGTGGCGTCCACCTTCTTCAAGAACGGCAAGAATACGCTTGTGGTGGTGGCGGCGATCCGGCGCCATGCTCGGCGACTGGTACGTGAAGCTATGCGACAACATTGAATTGCTCGCATCGTGGTCGGAATGCGTATGCGGCGTGCGCGCCTCGCTAATCGCTTTCACATCCAGCGAAGTCAGCTTGCTTATCTTTGCCTGCTTCGCCGTTTCAATCACGTGCTCAACATGGCTATCGTGCACTGCAACGCCGCTAGTGATACACAGGCTCAGTGTGGCGATGAATATTCGGGCTAGGTAGTCAAAATATGTCATTGTCTATTGTTTGTGTTTAGTAGTATCGTGCTACTTAATTTAGCATAAACTTTATTAAAAGTCAATAATATAGCCCATATAAGTTTTATTACTAGAAGCAGCGTTGGTTTGCTTGACCTAAATTTACCAGGTAAAATAGCGCTATTAAATAACACAAAATAGTAAAGAAAAGTGCGCTTTAGTTGAACATGATATAATTTTACCTAAGTATTATGCAGTCAAATAAAACAGACACTACTTCGTGTTGCGTTATCAAAGTTCGTGGACTTCATAAAAACTTTGGCCCTAGAGAGGTTCTTCGGGGAATCAATCTTGATGTGCGCGCAGGGGATATTCTATCTGTAATGGGGCCAAGTGGCTCGGGAAAATCAACATTGCTGTATTGTATGGCGGGAATCCTTGCAGCTGACAAAGGCGAAGTATTTTTCAACGGCAAGAATCTTGCGCATTATAGCGCAAACAGTCTTATTGCATTACGCAAGACAAGTTTTGGTTTTATTTTTCAATTCGGCGAACTAATTTCCGAACTTCCGGTCCGCGACAATATCGCCCTACCGCTGTTGCTACGAGGCGTAAGAAAAAAGCAAGCGTATAAGACCGCGGACGAATGGGCTTCTCTCGTCGGTGTTCAGAACGTCATTTCTGCTTTGCCGCACACGCTCTCTGGCGGAGAGATGCAGCGAACGGCAATTGCGCGAGCTATGGCGATAAATCCTGAAGTAATTTTCGCAGACGAACCAACAGGATCTTTGGATTCAGTAAATGCGAAAAAGGTTATGGAGTTATTCGTCTGGTTAGCAAGCAAATATCGTAAGACTGTTATTATTGTCACGCACTCAGAAGAAGTAGCAGTCTATGCAGATAGGCACGTACTATTAAAAGACGGCTTGATAGAATCGGGTGTAACACGTATTTCACCATGAACAATTTTTTAGTTTTATTAAGGCTATCAAATAGACAATCAAAATTTCGTGTTATCACCACGATACTATCAGTTATTCTAGCAACTCTCATTCTTACGACTGTAGTCTCCCTAGGGCAAGGATGGCTATTGCGCCAGGAAAAGGACGATTTTCTCTCGGCGCTGTTATCCACCGAATCGAAACCAACAACAGAACAAGCAAAATCACATGACTTGACATACATCTCTTCATATGACACACGGTTTCGTACACTTTCAATCAAAGAAATTGGCGCACGAACAGCTCACCAGACCAATAAATTACCAGTAGGATTTAACGAAATGCCTGCGGATAACGAGATATGGGTGACTCCAGCGCTTAAGAGGCTCATTGATGAACATCAGCTCCTAAAAGAGCGATATCAGGAACTCACTATTAAAAGTAAATTTCCAGAGTCGCTTGCGCCATCGCCAGATTCTCTTATGCTACTATTTCGCATCTCTGATGCTGCGCTGAAAAATCCGCAAGCACGATTAGGTGCTATTAGCGCAAGCGACATTGAAAAAATTCGAGCCAACCAAAAAATGAAAAACAATTCACAAAACCAGCTATTCTATACGATTATCATAGCAATCGGAGTAATACTCATTACACCTGTTCTCGTCCTCGTTACCGAAGTAGCTCGCATCAATATAACCCAGCGCGAAAGGAGATATGCAACACTCAGCCTCGTGGGTGCAACGACGCATCAAATAGGATTAATAATCACTTTAGAAGCTTTGCCGCTGGGTCTAGTCGGTACTGCGCTAGGACTGCTGTTGTTTACGCAATTTGGGATACCTATATTATCTCAGATATCTTTGAATGGAAACGCGTTCTGGATGAGCGATCTGAATCTCCCCCAGCCTATCTACAGCATTATCGGAGTTTTGATAGTAGCATGCATTCTCTTATCAAATCTCCAAGTTGTGCGGCGAATAAAATTGTCGCCGCTCATAGTGTCGCGAAGTAATGGCGTGAAAAAACATCCTTCAATGCTCTCAGCGATTCCGCTCATAGCAGGAATTGGTGGCCTCTACCTTCTGTCTGGATACGGCAAATCCTGGTATGCAGACAATACAGCAACTGGGAGTATCGTTATCGCTTCGCTTTTACTGCTAATTATCATAGGCATAGTAATGTGCGGTCCTTATCTAACCTACTTATTATCTTTTGCTATGGAAAAAATTTCACAGCGAGCAAGCGGCATACTGACCACATATAGGCTACGACTGACATCAAGAAATACATTTCGTAGCATCAGCGGAATTGTTATTGCTCTTTTCGTCGGATCATTGCTTGTGACATTTCTCGCAATAGTGCAACATTCAAGCGAGAAACGAAGTGAAACAGTACCTATTGTCAGCTTGTTGCCTATTGATAAATTACAACGTCCCTTGCAGATAAAAATTACCGAGTCTTCAAAAGAGATTGACGAAGCACTTATAAGCAAATTAGAAAATAATACCGCACTCGCAGATTTAGCGACTCAAACGTATATTCAAAAGTATTTTCAAGCAAAAGGAGATGAAGAGAACACTCTGCGGGGAAACTACTACGATTCGTGCCAGCAATTACAGCGACGCACTCAGATGCTGTGTCCCGATAGCTTTTCCGGAAAACCGATCATTACCGTACAACAAATCACTGTAGATAGTTCAGGTGCGATGCGCGCGCAAACGCGAATCGTTGATGCTAACACCGTTAACGGAGAAATTTCCACGAGTAGCTATGTGATAGTTGCAAAGAATCAAGCCGTATATGCCCAGATGATTGAGTTAGTCGAGAATATAGCAAGCTCTTATCGACGCAAAACTGGGGCTGTCGTTACTGTTGGGTATAGTAGTCTCGACACAATGAATTCAGCTGCACAAATCAAGAACCTAAGTAAACTGATTGTAACCATACTCGCCGTTGTCATCGCCACTGGCGGACTAAGTATATTTGTCAGCATCGTAGGCAACATTTATGAACGCAAAAGAACCTTTATTCAGCTTCGTATCCTCGGCGCAAACTTATCAAATTTAATCTGTTCGTTAGCGGCAGAAATCGCCATGCCGCTCATAATGTTATCGGTTGTAGCGGTTTCACTTGGTATTTTCTCATGTTATTTCCTGTTATCGACGATAGACGCATTCCACAACAACCAGCTCACTTTTACATTTCCCGGCACCCACTTCTGGGTTGCGTTATTTGCCGCCAATCTCTTGTGTGTCAGTTTATCACTTATCACGATACCTATTTTAGCTCGGATAACGAAAGAAGGCGTGCGCGTTGAGTAGCTAGCAGCTTCCACAATACCCTATGCAATCAAGGAGAAGCTTAAATTAGCATTTTATGCCCGCATACTTTAGTAGATAATTTTAGTCAATTCTAGGATCTATAACATATGAAAAGCTTGAAAATATTCTTTAAGCTTCGTATCTAAAGATGTTGCGTTGAGCAAAACGTAACACCTGAGACTTACATCTCAGACGTGTTATTGCTCCGCAAAGAGCTTTGACACGGCATATTCTACACAGAAAGGTCAATTGTGCCTACGAAGAAGATCAAGCGTCTTATCACTCTGGTCCTGACTATTGGGGTCAGCTCTATCGGCATGATCCCAATCATGTCCGGGGTTGCTCATGCAGCTCCGTCCCACTGCATGTCGGGCTGGGCGAGCGATGGTGTCGCTCGTACAGAATGCAGCTACGGGACTGGTCAATTCCGTGCTGGAATCCCTTGCAAATCGATCCTTACTCTTGGCTACGGTTTCACACAGTACAGTCCGTGGGTTAACCAAGGTCAGGTCGCTGTGGTTCGTTGCCCTGCCGGAGCGTGGCTCTGGCACGACATTCCCGGCGGTCCTCAGATCATCGTGGAGACACGCAACTAGTCTACAGGACTTATTGGCTTCTTTGTTGACTTGTCGCAGAGTGTCCGCGTCAAAGTGCCCCATCAGTTTTTTTGATGGGGCACTTTAAATTAGCAATAAACTCTTGTTAAATACAATATACAGTGGTACGAGCGACTTAAGTATCCCTTTGTATATTAACAACTACTCGGCAAAAGCCCACAGATATAGTCGCACGCGCTGGTGGTCTGCTATACACCTGGTCATGCGTTAAAACTGACTACTTTTCTTATAATATATGCGGAAACTTTTAGCGGTTGCTTATGAGATCATGACGGAGATACTGAGCGAGCTGGAAATCTCTGCTAATTTAGCGAATGAGAGTAATTATAAAAATCTAGAGAACTACTCGTGGTGATATTTTCCGCCTCGGGCGATTTCTTGTGCGCGATATAATTGCTCAATAAGGATAAGCCGCACCAACTGGTGAGGAAATACGAGCGGACTGAGCGACCATACTAGATTAGCACGAGCACGCAATGCATCGGTAACGCCATATGCGCCGCCGATAACAAAGGTGGGTGTGCGGTTGCTTGTGAATGCCCGGTCAAGAGATCGCGACAGGACGGGGGAGTTAAGCAGTTTCCCGCGTTCATCAAGGACGATAACGAAATCATCTGATCGGCAACGAGACAATATGCGTTCAGATTCATCGCGGCGAGCCTTATTGTCATCAAGCGGACTGTGCGACAATAATTCCCACGTGATATTCCACGGACGTTGCAAGCGTTTTTGATAACGCTCTATGCCAGCAGCAACCCAGGGCTCGTGTTTTTTACCGATAGCAATGATTTTAAGCATTAGTTCGCAGTTTTTCTGCCATAGCAGCAAGCGCGTCATGGTCAACTGGCGATTCTGTATCCTGTGGCTGCTTTAATTCCGCTTCGCTGCCGATCGGAATCAGATGGATATGCGCATGCGGCACACCATATCCCATCACGACCGAGGCAACGCGCGGGCGAATCTTGAGGCGCTCAATGTGTTTCGCAAGACGCTTTGCAACGTTCCAGAGGTGAGCGTACGTGTCGTCGTCTAAGTCCCACAAGCTATCAACTTGTTTTTTTGGAATAACGAGCGTATGTCCCTCAACTTGCGGATGAATGTCAAGAAATGCAATCGTTTTGTCATCTTCGTAGATCTTGTGGCAAGGCAGTTCGCCTTTAATAATTTTAGTAAAAATTGAATCTTCCATACCTATATTATACACCGTGCATCTGGTATAATACGTAGGCAACATGGAGAGGTGCAGGAGTGGTTGAACTGGCCGCTCTCGAAAAGCGGTATGGGGCAACTCATCGAGGGTTCGAATCCCTCCCTCTCCGCCATGAATAATACGCGAGGCTTGCTCGCGTATTATTTTTGTAGCATGACTAAACCTGCTTACCGCCGCGCGAACATTTCTTTAAGCGACACCTTACGGCTGTACTCAAGTGCACCGAAGCGGAATACGCGTACGGCGAGTATTAGTACAAATATTGATGAGGCAAGTAAAATGAGTGCGCCTGCAGCAATTTCCCATGGCTGTAGGTTGCCGGCGGCGTTACGCATGAGCAGGGGGATCGGCGAGGTTAGCGGAAAGAGGCTCAAAAACCGTACGATCGGTGCATCTGGCATTGAGATAAACAGCGACACAGCATAGAGTGGTCCATATAG
>CAJPLV010000006.1 GCA_905371715.1 Candidatus Saccharimonadota bacterium
CTGATTTCAACAATACCGTCATGATCCGTGCCGATCGCTAATTCATCTGCCGCCGCCAGCATTCCTTGACTCAACACGCCGCGCAGCTTGCGCGCGTCCAGTACAAACGGCTCCGCGTCGTCAAAGCTCGCTGGCACCGTACTATTCGGCGGCAGCCACACCGCCCACATGTCAGCATGGACATTTGGCGCGCCGCAGACCACTTGCACGTAGCCTTTATCATCGCGCGGCACATTAGCAACAGCGCCGCCATCATCTATTAAACACACGTGCAGCCGATCGGCATTTGGGTGCGGCTCGCACTGTACAACATGTACGATCCACGCGTCTTTATACTGAGCACCCAGGTCAATGACCTTCTCGATGCTGCCTAACTGCGCATTCACCCGCGCCACCAGCTCATCTACCGATGGCAACTCAAAATTAACTAAACTTTTAACGATATTCAGACTGACTTTCATACTATCTCAATTATACGCCATATCTGGAGCATTTTAAAAGCCGGCAAGCCGCTTAGCTGCAATTAACCGCAGAATAGTTACCCGCGCCCCAAAATCGCGTCCAGCATTTTCATGCGCGATGCCATAACTGCTGGGATCGCGCCGCTGATAATTGCCACGACTAAAACGATTTCTGCTCGGAACACTAACTGCGGCGGCGACACATACAATGTCACATCGGCAATCGGCAACCGAAATGGATGCGCCAGAAAGAACGGCACGAGCCCGCCGAAAAATATCGCCAGCCCCGCCGCCACGCCGCAAACCGCATAAAATAACGATAGTAAAACATAGCTAAACACAATCACGCGCGGCTTCACGCCGATCGCCCGCTGAATCCCAATCTGGCGGCGCTTATTGATGATATCAACATAAATTACGATAAAAATCGTCACTGCCGCGATGATAATCCCCACAAGCAGCATAATTGCATCAAGCGATATAAAGCTGCCGGAAATCGTATCCATATACGACGCCGCATCGCGCCAGTCGTGTATCCGCACGTCAGGGTATTTTAGATTTTCAAGCGCCTTCTTTATCTCATTGTCTTTGCCGTTCGCGGCGCGCACGATAATCATAGTCGCAGCAGTACTATTCGCTTCACCAGAAATCTTTTGCCACAGCGCACAGGAAACGTACGCCGCATCGTCGGCATAAATATATTTCGTGTTAGAAATACCGCCAACCTTAACTTTTATGTCCTTGCCGTTAATCTTCATCGAAATTGTATCGCCCACTTTTGCGCCATCAAGCGCTGTCCGTACGAGCAGCCGGCTGCCCAAAACAATTTCATCGTCATTCTTCAGAAACGCGCCGCTCTCGATATGTTTTTCAATATCAAGCGTCTCGCCAAATGTTTTCGGATCAACGACATTCACCGCCGCGCGCGTATAGGCGTCGCCAGACACCAGCAGCGTATCGAAACTCAGAACCTTATCCGCCATGCGTACGCCGTCGATTCGCTTAATCGCAGCAACCTTTTCATCGGCGTTGGCAATAAATTTGCCCGGCTCTTTAGCGTCGAGATATATCTCACCGACCATTAAGCTTTTGACTTGATACTCAATCGCATGCGTAATACCAGTCAGCAGCGACGATGCAAATGCTAAATTGATAAACGCCACCGCTACCAGCAATGTCGTCAGCGCCAACGTCCATTTCCGTCCGCGCACGATATATTGCCGCATCAGCCGCCAGCCAAGCAAAAACTCGCGCCATAAGTTATTTTTTGGAATATTCATAGCAATTCCCCTGCCGCCGGCGCACGCTCGGCTTTTACCATGCCGTTTTCAAACACGATTTGCCGCTTGGCATATTGCAATTCATCCGCTTCGTGCGAAATCATCACCACCGTAATACCGTCGGCATTAATCTTTTTTAGCGTCTCCATTACATTTTTCGATGCAACCGTATCAAGGTTAGCCGTCGGCTCGTCAGCGAAAATAATGTGCGGGTCGTTCACTAGTGCGCGCGCAATCGCAACGCGCTGCTGCTCGCCGCCCGACAATTCAGACGGGAGGTGCCGCGCCTTTTTCTTCAGACCGACGCGGTTCAATTCCCGCAGCGCCTTTTCGCGCGCCACTCGCACCGAGCACCACATCAACCGCGGCAACATCACATTTTCAAGCGCCGTCAGCTCGCGAATTAACGCATACTCCTGAAAAATATAGCCGATTTCGCGCAGGCGCATTTCGATCCGCTGCTTTTCCGGCAACGCCGCAACGTTCACCGCATCGGCACTGTTATTTTTCAAATTAAATAAAATCTTGCCTTTTGTGGGATAATCCAGTATCGCCACCTGGTGCATAAACGTCGATTTTCCCGAACCATTACGCCCCGTGATCATCAAAAAATCGCCGTGAAAAATCGAAAAACTCACCTTTTTCAGCGCCTGCGCCGCACTATCGCCCGACCCGTACGTCTTACTCAACTGCTCGACTTTGATGACTTCATGCGGCATACGATAATTATATCGCGCGCCGCATATCCGCGCAACGACGCTCCGCTTAGGTTTATAGACCGCGCCACCACAGAAAACCGCCCTTATACTCCAGCCTGTACATGTGCGACAATAGCTTCACCGAAATAGTTTCCATAGCAAGCTGCTATCCTATGGTCGCTATCAACACTCTGGCGATTTAATCGGTGGACAATACCGTGCATCATCTCCGTGCCATGCCAGAAAATTTTAGCCGCAGCATTATTAAATAAGGAGTCACCTGCTGCCATCTCGCACCAAGCATAATGAGCCAGTGCATGCGTCCACATGTAATACGTGTCACCCGCCGGATCTTGTGGTCCTCTATCAATAGTTTTATACGCCCGCAATGTACGCCGCCACTCTTGCATTTCATGAAGCCGATCATTTTTTGTTGTCAGTTCGTTTAACAGTATACTGCTATCAAGCCACCGCGCATATTGACGAGAAGCTGCCCACAAAAGCATGAGCGCTCGTCTAATATCATCTCCTGCAAACCGCAACGCTTCGTCAAACTGCTGAACCGCGTTTAAGCAGCCATCCTTGGCTGAACGTGCGACAAACATATCTTTCAGCTGTGCAATGCTACTGAAGTCAGGAACTACTTCCAGGTCATTTGAAGTGATTCCTGAATGATCGCTGAACTGCATAAGGACACTACTAAGCATCATCATATCAGCCTTACCTAACAATTCGCCACTACTAACGGTTCCCGCTGCAATAGTAATGCGTGAAGCTCTTCCGTCATCTCCTGAATCGACGGCATCATCGGTTGATAGTTGCCGCAAGACAACCTTTCGCTATCAACATGCAGCGTTTCGTGTGATGGTGTATAGAACAGCGTAAACGCACTTTTTTCCAAAACAACGCATGACTCTTTCGGTACTTTTAGCCGCAGGAGCATGTTCAATACTGTGTTCCATAGCTGTTATAATATTGTAATAGGTACTAATTTTCAACTATATGAAGTATTCGAATCGCTTTTCACATCCAACAGGTCAAACAACGAAAGCAACATTGATTGGCTGTTTACAAGCGATCAAGACCGTAATCTGGACACCGCCTCACGAAAACAGAATCATACACCGAGATGTTAATCAAGCGCTTCTGCACGTAGCCCAGCCAACGAATCCCTCGCTCGCAGAAACGCTCAAGCAAATCCGCTCTATCCTACCCGTGCAATTTACTGTTCATGCAATTTCAGCCAAGGAGCGTCTCGGGTTATTTGCGGCACTGATGCAATTTACGATGTATCTGCCAACAATCCGTCCGTATTTTCGTGCGGACGCCACCGACATAGCAGCTCTCCATCGGCGAATTGCCAAGCAGTACCGACTTTCATCGCGTCCAGTTACTATAGCTGAGCAATTTCATATAGCCGCAGAAATGACTAACGACCCTGTAGAGGCTCTATGGATTCTGCTCGTTACGACTCGACAATACGCACGCTGGTATGATGGTGAAGCAATTGTTGGGTTCCGGAACGACCCTGCACCTACCGCCAGGCGGCGAATGATCTCGTGGTATAAATCTGTTGCCGCGCTTAAACAATACGACGGCATCCACACCCAAGACAGCGCCGGCGACATATATTACGTATGGACTCACGCTACCGCTAAGCTCGTGTTTGGTCCGATGTCGCCGTGGTGGGCGATTGATGCATATATCTATCGCGCGGCACTGCATATTGGCACGTGGTTAAATCATAATATTGCGCATAAAGTCTCGCCGCAGTCTACTCCGAGCAATCATACAATCGCTGCACGATATGGTAATGCGATCGGTAAATGCATTGCACAAGTCGCAAAACATCATGTTTAATCGCGAAGGCGGGTGCTTTCTAATCATACTCACGTTCACATCAGCCGCCTTAGCACTATCAGACGACTGTACAAAATTTGATCTACCCACGAAATCACCTACAAAATCGTCAACCTGATGGCGTACTACGATATCAGCGGAAGCGACCACACGCTGCATAAAACATGAGACTTAACGAAGGAAATCGAAACGATGAGTTTGGCGGAGGTTGAGGCGTCTGGGAAGTGGGGTGAAATGGTTGAGTTGATGAAGAAATTGCATTCTTAGTTATCATGAGTTAATTTGACACATCCGCATCCGGAGAAAAAGTTACTGAATTTATCTCCTGTGCCAACGGCACCGCCAAATCAAAATTCCGCTTCGTTCGCTGGATAATTTTATACTGCTCAGGTAAGTCCAATCGTGGTGTTAGAGCAATTATTTTGCCAGCATTGTAAACCGTTCCGGAGCGATAAACATTTTGAATCAGCACGGCTTCAGGCATCGTCTCACTCACGCGGCGAAGCGCCGAAATGTGGCGGCTAGTTTTGCGCGGACGCGTATGCCAATTACCCATCACGCAAAGCGTCGGCTGCGACAAATCCAGCCGCTCAATATTACGTGCCATCACCACCTCGCGCCAGTCTGGGTCGGTAATTTGCCGCCACTGATCAATCGTGTAATCAAACGTTTCGTCGATGTACGCCACCTGGTCTATCGCGCCAGTTCGCAGCAATTCCACCACGGTTTTTAGCATCTCAATCGACAAAACGCTGCTGTCAAACATCGCAGGGTTTAGAAGCGAAATATCCACATCGCCGCGCACCGCCCGCTGCACAAAAACGTCAACCGAAGCGCTATACTCCAGCGCCAACTGTTTAATGCCGAGTGAATAACACAAAGTCCAAACAGCATCGGCATTTTGCCGCGCGCCATGAATCTCGCCACATAAATACAGTCGGCTAGCCGGCAATAAATCTAGCGACTGAATTGGCAGGGTTTGTGGGGTGTGGGTGGTGAATATAGTGTAAATTTGCACTGGCTTAGCCATATTACCAATTTTACACCAACCGCCAACATAAAGGTGTGAGTACAGGTTATATGTTTCTCGCGCACTAACTACAGCCGCCGACGAGATAAAACTGCTCACCTACTCTGAAGCATTCCCCACGCCGCCAACATAGCGTAATTGCGCACTTCACCACGACGAATCATTTGGCTAATTTGACCATTCTCAATCCACTCAGACTCGATAAACTCCGTGTCGTCCGGTCGAGCTTTTTCGTCATCAGTCACGTAATCACACTCAACCACAAATAACCTTGCATTAGTTCGGCGATTATCGGGGTAAAACCAGCCGATACACTTCGCATTTTCCGCCTTAATCCCCGATTCTTCAGCCAGCTCCCGCGTCGCCGCCTGTTCGGGCGTCTCGTCAGCCTCAATCTTCCCGCCCGGAAACTGCCATAAAATCTCATCCACCGGGTACGAATATTCGCGCTGAACCAGTATTTTATCGCCCTTTCGGCAAATCACAATCACCCCGCCGCGACCGCTATATTCTTGCCGCAGATACTGAATCTTTTTGCCGCTCGGTAGCTCAACCTCATCCTCTACCAACTGCATTCGCGGATGGTCGAGTATATGCCGAGAGCTTATTTTTCGCCATTTTTGTATAGCCATAGTCATTGCCTTCTATTATATATCTTTGTACTGTATTGATTCAATCCATCAGAAGAAATAATTTCAGCATCTATAATACCAGACTTAATAGCAGTCGACCCTATAAGAACCGATCTAGAGACGGTCGCTTCACCACCTATCGTAGCTTCATCATCCAAAACATTATTTGATAAACTCAGTCTCATGTTGTTATCATAGTACCTTTTTATAGTGCCAGCATCGTCCCAATAGCCTTCGTCTGGCAGTCTATGTGAAACAACGTTACCAGTATAGATTAACGGCGTGATAAAATCTCTCATTAAACTTCGATGTTCGCCATTCCAACCATTGCGCTTATTGCGAGCTATCCATTCTAGCAACTTTATGTTACTTATTATATAAATCCCGGATGAACTCATATATTCGGACCCTCCTGGGTGGTCACTTATTTCACCAACCGTACCATTATGCGCATGTATGTACTGACCATAAGGTTTAATATCAACACCCAGTATAGTAACATCCGCGTCCATTTCTAAGTGCTTTTCGTAAAACTCACTCAAGTTAATATTCTCTACTACGTGGTCTGCGGGTAATATCAATGAATTGCCTTCGGGATAAGGTTCAAACAGGTCGTATGAAAAAGCAATTAATGAGGCTGCGCCCATACGTCTACTGTCTCGCAACGCAGCAACTTTATCTTTTTTTGACTCCAAGTGATTTTCAAGGTCTTTAGTTTTAGACTCATCAAAATGTAGAGTAACCGTCGTAGACTCTGTTTGACTAGCAATATTCAGCGACCAATCTATTATTTTCTTGCCATCAGACCCCATGGGCAACATAGGCTTTTGCTTTACTAGTGTATGCGGTCTTAAGCGTGTTGCTTCACCAGCGGCTGGTATTATTGACCTAAGCCCTCTTAACATAATCTTGCAACCTTTTTATACTCATCTTCTATATAGTCAACAAAAAAACCTCATATCAAATTTCTCAATGGAACTGGTTGCGTTATTCATTAACTTATCTTGTAATTTATCATCTCCAAGCAATCTTATAATAGCATCTGCTAGCGACCGCGAGTTGCGAGGCTCTACAGTTAAGCAATTGTAGCCATTAATACCTATTTCATCCAACCCAGAAGTATTAGACACAATTGTTGGAAGCGAAGCTGCTAGCGACTCGATGGCAGTAAACCCCAGACCTTCATAATATGACGGTATAATAGATATATTAACGCTTTTATACAGTGCTCCCATGTCCTCCTGCGAGACTGGCTTATTCGAAATCAGGATTCTATCGTTGACATTAAGTAAAGTAGCCAACCTTTTCACTGCCTCCTCATATCGGCCTCCACGTCCATCACTTGTTAATAGCAGCTGTGCATCGTATTTTCTGCTTACTTCAGATAACGCATATATTGCCTCCTCGACGCCTTTTCGTTGTGTAATACGCCCTGGAAGCAAAATTAATCTATTTGCGGTAGGTCGCCTGTTAAAATACTTACTAAAGACATCAATATCTCTGTATAGCGACTCCCTAAAAGCTTTCAAGTCAATCCCATGATAGCAAAAAGAGGTTAACTCGCTTTTTGCCCCAAGATGAAGAGCGGAATTATAACTAGCCTTGCTACCGAGAACCATTTTATGATACCTCCCAGACTCTATGATGAATCTAGCTAAGGACAAATCGAGAGGTGAATCGTCATAAAAACCTAATGCTCTTTTCCAATATCAGGAGCATTCCAGAACGTAAAAAACACTTTTGTATCACCGATAATATCACCAAGAGTGGATAGTAGTAGCATAGGCATGTAGCTATATACATGGACAACGTCATAGTTTTTTCTTAGCTCTTTTGCTATTGCCCGCGCAGGCTTACCGAAGCCTGCTAAACCTGTCATAAAATCTTTGTATTCAGGAATATGTATAATTTTGAAGTCAGGATGACCATTAACCTCACTTAAATATCGATTGTCTTCATCCACGCAGACAGTTACGTTATGACCTCTTTCTGCCATAAATCGCGCTATCAAGCATGTCGCTATACCACTGCCTGCTAAATCAGGATAAAATTGACCGGCTAAAATTAATATTTTCATAAGGATCCATATAACTTTCTAGAGACAGTATTTATTAGCCGGCTATAGTCAGAAGTAGCCCCAGGCTTGTCCCGTTTAAAAACGTGTAAATTCTTACCGAAAATGTAACCTATAGGCGAAAACTCACCGTACGCAACACTGCCAAGCGATGGTGATTTTATATAAACTACACAGCCTCCGCCGTCTTTCTTTATGTCTTCAAGTATATTCAATTGTTGCCTGTTTAATATGTTCCCGTCTTTGAAATTCCACCTACCATTCATGTCACTCTTAATAAGCTTTGGTTCACGCGGAGCATATAACTTCAAATAGTAAACACCTGGGCTGCTGACGCTTTTCACATTATGGTCTTCGCTACTTCCAATCGTCCCAAGCACCTTATTATTTGCGCCTCCTTTAGATAATTTTAATATATAATGAATCAACTCCAGCGGTATCCTATTCGATAAAATAGCATTATAGGTTTGATATAGCGTAGTACCCTGCCACCGCGGATTTATTTCCGTAACATACAGCCTGTATTCATTTTTTTCTCGTTTCACCAAGAAATCAACACCAACGATACCAGAATAACCATACTTCTTGTAAAGAATTTCGCCGATACTTTTTGCAATCTCCATATACAAACTATTAACGGCCTTCGGCCAATTAATCCCCCAGTCATTACCAACACTACAATAAGTACCGTTACTACGACAATCTGCGTCAAGCACTTTGTGAGATAGCGGATCTACAAACACCATACATTCTGCACCCCTTGGAACGATACATAGCGATCCATTGGCAGAATAGGCATTTGCAATTTCAGTACTTACTTTTACTCTCATACCTTTAGGCAGAATCTTTTGAACCCTATTAAAATCACTTTGGTTGCTAATTTTATATGTTCCACCACCAGCAGCAGACACCGCCTCCTGAACGAAAAAAGATTCTCCCGCTTCGGCGTTAAATAATTTTTGAATATAATGATAATTCTTATCTAGCGACATGTTCTTTGATTCTGCTAAAATGCGGTAGCCTAATTTTGACTCAATCCCAGAAAGTATATCTTCAAGTAGAGTCTTATTCTCTAGGTCAATATATTTATCAAAATCGTCCACGGGTGATGTTATCGTAAATTTCTCCCACGCACTCCTCTTTTTGATATAATCAGACAGGGGTTTGTTCGGCGAAGACGCCAATATAGCCACCCTAAGGTCATCTCGGATAACCCTATCCACTTCATCGAAAATGCGATCATCTACTACGCTAAATATTCCATCAAAACTCTTTGAGCTAATTTTAGGCGGAGTTAATATTTTAGAGTTTTTAAACTTACATCCTAGATCATTATGAGTATGCACTACAGTGAAATCGTCTTCACAAACTATACCCAGGTCGATAAGATTATCACAGTGGTCACGCCGCGCAGATACAAGCCACAGTTCGTCATATGCCGAGAATGACTCTCTACACATAGATATAATAGTATCTGTATTCATGAAAATATTATACAATAATAAAGGTATTTATCAAATTTTATAATCACACTCTTAAATTTTCGGACGAAGTGAGCTTTTAACATAACTCTAAAACTGCCGCAAAAAATCCAACTTCCCACTCTCAAAATGCCGTACGTCCTCAATGCCGTAGCGCATCATGACCAGGCGGTCAATACCGCAGCCGAACGCAAAGCCGGTGTACTCATCCGGGTTGATGTTGGCGGCGCGCAATACGTTCGGGTGAATCATGCCGCAGCCCAATAATTCAATCCAACCCTCGCCGGAGCAAACTTTACAAGACGGATCTTTACCCTCGCAAAATGGGCAGCTCAAGGCAAATTCAAAACTTGGCTCAGTAAATGGGAAATAAAATGGATTGACACGCACGTCAAGTTTTTTACCGTAATATTCCTGCAAAAATGCCTGTAGCGTGGCAATCAGGTTACCGACAGCGACACCCTTGCCAACATAGACGCCTTCGACTTGATAAAACGTATGTTCGTGCCGCGCATCCAGGTCTTCGTTACGGAAGACGCGGTCGGGGACGATAGCAGCAATAGCTTCGCCTCGCTCCAGCTGCGCGCGATACTTTTGCAAGACGCGGTTCTGCATGGTGCTGGTATGTGCCGGCGCAATCAGACGGTCGCCGTTTACGTCCGTCTGTTCGGTCATAAATGTATCGTAATCGTCGCGTGCCGGGTGGCCCTTCGGGAAATTCAAACTTTCAAACATATGAAACTGATCGTCAATCTCACGCGACTCTTCAATGCAATATCCCATGCGGTTAAATATACCGCTGATGCGTTCAATCTCGGCACTTAAAGGGTGTATCGTACCCTGATCGCTTGGCAAAAGCGGCGGTATGTCAGTATTGACATCCATTGGCGCAGTAACGTCAATCGGCGGCAAATCGACTTTCTCTAATTCCGCCTGGCGCGCCGACACTGCTAGCTCAAGCGCCTGCTTCAACTCGTTAACGCGCTTGCCAAAGCTGCCGCGCTCGTCAGATGGCAGCGTTTTGATATGCTCGTACAATGCTTTTAACTCTGGCGCACGCAAAACTTCGCGCGGTGCGTTTGAGGCGAGCGCTCGGTCGGTCAAGGTCTTTGCAATTGTTTCTATATCCATACGCTACCTACCGGCTCACCAAATACACGAAATATCCAAACACGCCAGCCGCCATCAAACCGACGAGTATCCACGCCGGCGCTAATGTCGTCGTTAATTTCGTACCCTGCAAATATGCTGTATCGTCCACGCCGTCGCGCTCACGATAATAATTATCGTCGTCGCTGTCTGACGTCTGCTTTGATTTCGCCTCAGCTTTGGCGCGAAGTTCCGCCGCGATTCGCTGCTGCAGTTCGCTTCGCCCTTCGTGTTGTTCTAGATATCGTCCCATGCACGTATTATACCACTCTATCTCTATAGCGCACAGATGAGCGCATGTGGTATACTTATCATATATTTCAGTAAAGGAGGGATATACATGGCTACTAGAAAAGCCGCTTCTACCAAAAAAGCGACCGCCAAAAAGCCGGCCGCAGCCAAGGCAAGCAAAACGACTGTGCGCACTGTGAGTGCAAGCGCTCCCAAAAAGAAAGCGCCCGCTGTGAATACAGAGCCAGTCGTCACCGTTGCTAAGCGTGAAAAAACAACCACGCTGCCGAAAAATATTATCAACGTTATTTTCGCCGAGCTGGTCGGCACGTTTATTCTGACGCTCGTCGCGCTGACATCGTTTAATGATGGCAGTATCGGCGCAATCGCGATTGGTTTTGCGCTCAGTATTATTGTCATGACGGTCGGCGCCGTATCAGGCGCGCATGTCAACCCGGCAGTAACGCTCGGTTTGTGGTCGGTTCGTAAATTAAAGCCAATTTTACTGCCATTCTACTGGGGGTCGCAGTTCCTCGGCGCGATGCTGGCTGTCATTCTGACGAACACTATCGCGCACAATTCTATCAACTTCAGTTTTGACAACTTTACCAGCATGGACTGGTCGATTTTCGGCATTGAGCTAGTCGGTACGGCGGTATTCTTATTCGCGCTGACCGCCGCAGTCACCCGCGAGCAACTGAGCGTAGGGTTGCGCGCGCTAACAATTGGTTTGGCGCTCACCGTCGGGTTGCTTAGC
The DNA here is from genome assembly GCA_905371715.1 of Candidatus Saccharimonadota bacterium. GTDB lineage: Bacteria > Patescibacteriota > Saccharimonadia > Saccharimonadales > Saccharimonadaceae > Saccharimonas > Saccharimonas epibionticum. Next base: position 11,654 of record CAJPLV010000006.1, read on the forward strand.
TCAAACTATTTGTTAAATAAAACGAAAACGCAAGCGGTCGCCGACTACCAAAAGGCTTCGCAATCGGCGAACAGCAGCAAAGACGTTGAAATTCCGCATTCAGCATACGTCAAAAGTGCAAGCCTGAACCCAGCTATTGCGCTCGCGATGACTGATCACACGAAAGCCGAATTAACAAATAGTTCCGCGTCGGCAGGTGAAGTCAGCAAATCGCGCTTCACGCTTGAATCACTGCTTGGCGCATTGATTGGTGCGATGGTTGGCAGCAATTTATACTTACTTATTGCAAACAGCAAAAAGAACGACTAGCTGTTGCTACACCTTACCATAAAATAAAAATCCCTTCGCTTAGCCGGAGGGATTTTTTATTTTTATCAATCACGCGCACTCGGGCGATCAATCAATAGCGGCTCAACCGCCGTGTCTCGTCCGGTAATCTTCACGACGTCCTTATCAACTTTGCCGAATTCTTTATAAGCATTATTGTAATGATTCACCGTCGTACCAAGCGAGTTGCCGAGCTTATTCATATACTCGTCGTACTTCGCAATATGCTGTCCTAATTTGCCGACACGCACTTGAATATCCTTCGCCTGCTCTTCAATCTGCAAGCTGCGCAAGCCCTGTAGCACTGTTTGCAAATACGCCATAAAGCTCGTCGGGCTAACAATGATGACATGCTTATCGCGAAACGCGTATTCAATCAAATCGCGCGAGCTGCCGCCATTGCCGACGCTATTGATCAGCAAATCATAATACAGCGATTCGCTTGGGATAAACATAAACGCAAAATCCATCGTACGCTCGCCCGGGCGGATATACTTGCTCGTTTCGTCAATACGCCCTTTCAAATCGGCTTTTACTTTCACGAGCAATTGCTCGCGCTCCTTGCCGCTGGCGTTAATCATACGATTGTAATTTTCCAAACTGAACTTGCTGTCAATCGGCAAAATCCGCCCTTTGTCAAGCAGAATCACCGCGTCAACAATTTCACCGTCCTTAAACTTATACTGCGTCTGATACTGCCCGGGCGCAAGCACATTTTCGAGCACGCTTGATAAATAATATTCGCCAAATACGCCGCGCTGCTTTGGATTTTGCAAAACATTCTGCAGCGTCTTCAAATCAGTCGCCACATCGACGACGCGCTTGTTTGTTTCGTCTAATTTCGTCAGGCGCTGCGTGACATCTGCGACTAATTTTGCGCTTTCGCTCAGCTGCTTTTGCACCGATTGCTGCGTTGCGAGCTGCGAACGCTCTAGCTTGTCGCCCATGGTCTGCTGCAGCGCCGCAATCGACCGCGACAGCTCCACGACATCGCTCTTTACTAATTCGACCGCGCTTTGCTGCGTAAGTTTGTTAATCTTTTGCGCCAGAATTATTAAGCCGCACGCCAAGCCGACAATGATAACGATAAGCAAAACAATAAGAATAAGTTCCATGACCTTATTATAGCACTCAAGGCTATAATACGATGATGCAGCGGATAATCACCGCGATCACAATCGCCACCACTGCCGACAGAATAAACGAACGAATGCGCGCAATCCACGCGAACAAACTGTACGCCAAAGCGCCGACCGCTATCATGCCGGCAAGCGCCCAATACCACGGCAGTACTACCACAATCGACTGGATGCCCCACAGCGCCAAAATCGCCGCGAGAATAATCAATAGCGGACGATACACGCGAATATGAGCCAACACTACCACGGCAACAAACGATGCAATAAATGCTGTCGTGATCGCCGCATACGTCGCCGCCTGCCCGCACGCCGCGTTCGCCTGATCGCGGCACAGCACCGCTTGGAATATGTACGTATGGAACAACACGTACAAACCAACGCTCAACGCGCCTATCACCGCACCAATCGCACCGATTCGCGCCAACTCGCGCCACGTCATCGGCACAAGGTTTGATCTCGTTTCGCTCGCCGTTTCACTCATTACTATATTGCTCCGCTCGGTTAACTTTATGCTATTTTACTACATTTTTGCGTATTTTACTAGATCTATTCATAATTTTATCAACGCCGTACCACAACGACCCGACGCACGCAATAATTACACCGCCCGCTACATCAAGCGGCGTATGTACAAGCGCCGCCACGCGCCCCACGCTAATTACCGCCGCTAAAACGACCAACGTTATCCCAAGCCGGCGGTTGCGCGTACCGTACCAAACAGCGAGCGCTAAAAACATCGTGAAAAGCGCGTGATCCGACGGAAATCCTGGATTATTCAAATATGCCGCGCCCGGCTCCGCGCCAATCAGTTCGAACGGGCGCAGTTGTTCAGGCTGCCACAACAGCCCCGCTACCTTTGCCAACGTATACGCCGTCGCGCCCGCCATCAAAATATAACAATACCGCGCATACCGCAGCCGGTTCGGCACGCGCCAAACAAGCGCATAGAGTGATACAAGCACGACCGGAATCATCAGCCAATCAGCAACAAAGCGGACAAGAAACTGCATGGCTATAGTATAGCGCGCTTACGAACGTTTTGCCACTACGCCCGCAGCTTGCGTGGCGCGCTTGCCGAGCGTGCGGCAAAACGGCTCAACAAGAACGCGAACCATTTCTCCGAGAAAAGAATTTTCCTTCCCGCGGGACTGATTTCTTTTCACTGATCGCGCTTTCTCCTGCTGCAATTTATTTTGATGCATTTTCTGCCGCGCGCGCACGTTTGCCTGCTGCTCGCGCTGGCGTTTGAGCTGCAAATCACGCTGCTGTTCGGCGCGGTGTTTTTTTTCTGCTGCGATTCGTTCTAATTGCTTTTGTTTCTCTACGTTTTGCTTCTGCGATGGCACGCGGTGCAAATCAGTCGCGAAAACCATGTTTCGCGAATTATCGTTAAACTGTTCTTTCGTACTCGGCAAATATTCCCCGCCGCCCAAATCGCTCTCCATGTGCTCAACGACCGCTTGGCAATTGTCGTCATTCACAATATCTGGACGCTTCAAGCGTGCCGCCTGGCATAAATTAACGAGCGGGCAAGCAGCGCATTTCCCCATATTTACCGCCACCCGCGGATTGACCCGCGGACGCTTCTTTGTTTTTATTTTTTCAAAGTTCTGTTTCATTCAAAAAATGTCTCCGTGCTAATACTGCCGCCATCCACGCCGCGCTCAACTAGCCCGCGCCACATATCACGCACAAAGTCCGCAGATCCGCAGACCAAATACGCGACTTCATTTGGCACCGCGCTCACGCATTGGTCTAGGTCGATCCGACCCTTTTTCATATTCGCCGGCACGTCGTGCTGCCTCGTAATGTAATGGTAGATCTTTACGCTGCGGTGCGCTGACTGGCACGCGTCCAGATCGTCAAAAAACGGAATAGAATCGACCGTTTTATTGCTAAAAAAGAGCTGTACCCGCCGGTTCGTATTGCAGCGTAATTCGTCTTTTACCACACTCCATATCGGGGCAAGCCCGCAGCCTGCGCTAATGCATACCAGCGGTTTCGTCGTCTGCGGATTAAATGTCCCGTATGCTTCGGAAATCATGAACGAATCGCCCTCACGGAGCGCATGCAATCGCCCAGAATACTCGCCAACCTTTTTTACCGTAATGCTCAGTAATTTTTCATACGGCGCGCTCGACAAGCTATACGCTTTGCCTTCCGGCGTACTGCTTTGTTCGAAAAATACCGTGATGTACTGTCCCGCTATATAATGAAAATTCCGCCCCGGCACCGTGAAAAAAATCGTCGCTATGTCGTCCGTTTCGCGCCGAACGCGTAAAACCTTTGCCGTTAGCCACTCCATCAGCGCACCACGCATTCCGCCACGTGCCGCAGCATAATTTGTTTCGCTTGTTCCATTTCGTCCGGCGAAAAACTCACGCGGTCGCGAAACTGCGGACTAGCAAGCGTCGGACCAGTCAAAAAATATTGCAATGCAAACCGCTGCGCGCCATCTACCAGTTCGCCGACCGCCTCAAAATCATCAACCTCCAACTGCCCTTTCACGATCGTCGTCCGAAATTCATGATCAATTGTTTTTATCAGCCGGATTGATTCTTTGATCGCATCCAAATTCACTGGTCGAGCGGCGATTTGCGAATACTTGCTCAGCGGACCTTTTATATCCATCGCGATAAAATCAACCAAACCTTCCGCCAAAATATCGCGCAGCATATCCGGATGCGTGCCATTCGTGTCTAGCTTCACCCGAAAGCCCATGTTTTTGCAACGACGTATTAAATCTGGTAGGTCATCGTGCATTGTCGGCTCGCCGCCGCTGATAAATACACCGTCCAGTTTGCCGCGCCGCGACTCCAAAAACTCAAAAATCTCATCTTCGGGAATACCGCCCGCATATTGCTCTGGCAACACTAACTCGGGATTATGGCAGTAGCCGCAGCGCATATTACAGCCAACAGTGAACAATCCCGCTACTACATAGCCCGGGTCGTCTACTGTGCTAAATTTCTGTACGCCACCGATTACCATTTCCGCTACCTGTATAGCGTCTCGGAATGCGGTAACTAAACCGTATTCCGAGACACCGCCTCTCCTACTTTTTTACTACTTCAACCACCTTATCATAGTGTTCGCGCATCGCAAACTCAGCCTGCTTACCCTTGTTCCATTGCTCGACCGGGCGCAAGAAACCAACCACGCGCGAATATACTTCGCATGGCTCGTTACACTTCGGACAATGCGCCTGCTCGCCAAGCAAATATCCGTGATTGCGGCAAATGCTGAAACTTGGACTAAAGGTAAAATACGGCAAACGGTAATTATCGCAAATCTTCTTCACGAGTCCTTTAAGCGTTTTTGCATTTGCCATGCGCTCACCCAAGAAGAAGTGAATCACCGTGCCGCCTGTATACTTCGTTTGCAACTCATCCTGCAAATCAAGTAATTCAAACAGGTCGTCAGTATAATTAACCGGTAAATGCGTCGAGTTAGTATAGAACGGATGCTCAACCGCCGCACCGATACCGTTCGCAAAATGCGCCGTTTCTGGAAAGTCCGCTTTATCAATTCGCGCCAAACGGTACGTCGTGCCTTCAGCTGGCGTCGCTTCCAAATTATAGTTATTACCCGTCTCTTTCTGAAATTCAACCAAACGATTGCGCATATAATCAAGCGTGCGCTCCGCAAATTCTCTGCCCGTATCGCTGCCAATGTCCGCGCCGAGTAAATTCAGCGCCGCCTCATTCATGCCGATCAGCCCGATTGTCGAGAAGTGGTTTTTCCAGTATACGCCAAACCGCTTTTTTATATCGCGCAAATAAAACTTCGTGTACGGATAGAGATTCTTATCAGTCAGAACTTCAAGCGTTTTGCGCTTCACTTCAAGCGACTCCTTCGCCTTCTCCATCAGATAGTCAAGACCCTTGCGAAATTCTGCTTCATCTTTTGATTTCAGCGCCAAGCGCGGCAAATTAATCGTCACCACGCCAACCGAACCGGTCATCGGATTGCTGCCAAACAATCCGCCGCCACGATATTCCAACTGGCGATTATCAATGCGCAGGCGGCAGCACATACTGCGCGCATCTTCCGGACTCATATCGCTATTGACGAAATTGCTAAAGTATGGAATGCCATACTTTGCGCTTGCTTCCCACAAATTCTCAATCACTGGATTATCCCAGTTAAAATCCTTTGTAATATTATAGGTTGGAATCGGGAATGTGAACACGCGCCCGCTTGCGTCGCCTTCGGTCAAAACCTCAAGCAGCGCGCGGTTAAACATATTCATCTCTTCTTGGTGATCGCCGTAATTCGTGTCTTGCAATTCGCCGCCAATCACCACAGGCTGCCCCTGCATATAGCTCGGACACTCCAGGTCAAGCGTAATGTTTGTAAACGGCGTCTGAAAACCAACGCGCGTCGGCACATTTACATTAAACACGAATTCCTGCAGCGACTGCTTCACCTCGTCGTACGACAACTTGTCGTATTTGATGAATGGCGCAAGCAGCGTATCAAAGTTACTAAATGCTTGCGCACCCGCCGCCTCGCCTTGCAGCGTATAGAAAAAGTTGACAACTTGCCCGAGAATCGCGCGAAAGTGTTTCGCCGGTTTGCTAGAAATCTTGTTTTGCACGCCTGTGAATCCGCTGCGCAGCAAATCCTGCAAATCCCAGCCCACACAGTACACGCTCAGCAAATTCAAATCGTGAATATGCATATCGCCCGAGCGGTGCAGCCGGCCGATTTCCGGTGTATAAACCTTATTAAGCCAATATGTTTTACTAACTTCGCTCGCGATATAGTTGTTTAAGCCTTGCAAACTATACCCCATATTTGAATTTTCGTTCACGCGCCAGTCAAGCCGCGATAAGTACTGATCCATCAAGTCAAGGTGCGCCGCATCGGTAATTTCGCGCAGTTTCTTATGCTGATCGCGATAAATAATATATGCTTTGGCGGTTTTTTTGTAGCGGCTGCTGAGCAGAACTTCTTCGACAATATCTTGAATTTGCTCGACACCCGGCACTTTTTCCGTCAACTCTTTTTCGGCGCGCGCCAATACTTTTTTTGCCAGCTTGTCTGCTTCGGCTTCTGCAAACTCGCCCGTCTCAAGCCCGGCGCGCTCAATCGCCGACATAATCTTGCGGTCGTTGAATTTGACCTTTCGGCCGTCGCGTTTTTTGATGTAGTTATACATACCCCTCCTTGTATAATTTTAAGCGCGCAAAACGAAACACCAACAACGTCAGCGCGCTCCTACTTATTATTTGTTTATTATAATACCGCCGATCGCCCTCCAGAGATACAGCGAAACGCTATATATAGCGTATGTATTTCATGATAGTATACTATATATGCTTATGTCAATTCTTGAAATTAATAATTTTAGTAGCATAACACTAGCGATAGTGTCCCATTCATGTTTATATACGCTATTTATGCCGTTAATGCACGAAAAATCTGCCCGAAACCATCAATTTCCGAGCAGATTTTTTACTAAGAGAACTACGCCGCCGCGCGGACTACGCGCGCCGCCATATACGCGTCAATTTTCGCTCGCGACCAGCCGCGGCGCAACAATTCATCGCGTAATCGCCCGAATAATGCCAAGCGAAACGCACGCGTCGATCCAATACCGCACTCGCGCACGATCTGCGCAAATGAACGCGTACGGCTCATCTGGCGAAACGTGAGCGCGCTAATCCCCAAAATCTCTGCGCGTAATTCACCTTTGCGATCATGAACCGCTAGTAATTTATCAAATTGTGATTTGCGACGCTGCCGCGGTACGCCAAGCTGGCTTGCCCCAGGCATCGCAGAAGCAACCGCCGTCACCACCATTAGTGATGCAATTGTCTTGGTGGACATTTTCATGTTGTCGTCCTCCTTTCGTTTTTAGCATGAGCTTTGCTCACACCTCAAGTATACTACGTGAAAACGCGTGAAAAGAAAGTGGTTTTTGCAACAGATTTTTAGCAAAACTCAAGCATAAGCGTCTTACGCTTGCAGCAGATCGCAGACATCACGCACCGTCATGCGGCGATTCTCGCCCGTCTGCATATCTTTTAGCGTTACGTCGCCCGCCGCTGCTTCATCTTCGCCGATCAGCACTGCGTAGCGAACGCCAAGTTTATCGGCATATTTCAACTTTTTACCGATTGCGACATCATCAACGTACGTTATCACCGGGCACACCGTGCGCAGTTCATGTGCCACATCAAGCGCACGCGTCAACTGTACGGGACTAAGCGGCGCCACCATCACACGCGCAAGCGTTTGCTGCGCCGTCTTAACAATCCCCGCTTCGCGCAATTTATAGAACAACCGCGACAAGCCGATCGAGATCCCCACACCCGGCAACGACCGCTTGGAATAATTCGCCGTCAGATTATCATACCGCCCGCCCGAACACACGCTGCCGACCTCCGGGTGGTCGTTCAAATTTGTTTCGTACACCGTACCGGTGTAATAGTCCAAACCGCGCGTAATTGTCAAATCAAGCTTCACGCGGTGCTCCGGCACATGCATTGCACGCAGCGCTGTCAGCACCTCATGCAATTCACGCGCGCCCGCCTGGAATTGTTTGTTATTGATGCCAACCATTTCAAGTTTGTGCAGAATTTCGTCATTCTCGCCCTGAATCGTAATAAACTCTAACAAGCGCGCAACTTGCTCGCCGCTGCAACCAGCATCGTGCAACTCAGCCACCAAATCGCCGCGGCTGATTTTTTCAATTTTGTCGATAATCCGCAGCACGTCAGTCGCCGCCGCACTCAAGCCAAGTTCCTCAAAAAATCCATTTAGCACTTTACGATTATTGATACGGATCGTAAACTCGCCAAAATCAAACTGCTCGAAAATCTCATTGATAATCGCCGGAAATTCCGCATCTACCACCGAACTATCGCTGCCGATTACATCAATATCGCACTGATAAAACTCGCGGAACCGCCCCGCCTGCGCCCGCTCCGCGCGGTGCACTTTGCCAATCTGATAGCGTCGAAACGGAAACGCCAGCTCGCCCTGATGCTGCGCAACATAGCGCGCAAGCGGTACCGTTAAATCAAATCGCAGGCTTAAATCGTTTTTACCGCGTTCAAACCGATAAATCTGCTTTTCGGTCTCGCCGCCGCCTTTGGCGAGCAACACCTCGCTCAGTTCGATGTCTGGCGTATCAAGCGGCGCGAAACCATAGCGCTCATACACCGTGCGGATAATCCCCAGCAATCGGTTAAACTCAATCTGTTCCGCCGGCAAATATTCATTAAACCCGCTCGGCAAACGCGGCGTCGTAATCTTACTCATACCTCTATTATGTCGAGGTTAGGGCGATTTGTCAAAGGATGAATTACATTATCTATCTCGTCATATTCTCAGGCTGGTCATCTGGAACAAATTCTAGCTGAATACCGCGTTTGTTACGAATGAACCGTCCATCCGCTATCGCGCCGATGGCGATTGCCCTGATGTAGTCTGGGTGTAAATACACTGGGTTATCGGGCTGAAAGACCTGCCCTTCCTCGGTATTCACAAGAGACTCAGCGGGTCGATTTGGATCGTCGTTATCAAACGGACTAGCCATAATGATTGCCCACTCGGGAACATTATAATACGACTCGCCTTGCGCTACGCAGTAGTAGTTGCCTCGTATTATTTCAATATCTTCGCGCGAGAGATCGCCCCAGTACACCTTTGTGCCATCTGGTCGAAAATACGACGGGTCTTTGTGCGGAACGACGCGCGCATCACTCGATTGACCGGTATGATCATATTCCCTGATAATCTGTGGATTATTAGGAAACAAACTAATTTGCTCGTCCGGCTGATTTTCGTCAAACGGAGGCTTGAACCAAAATGAATCAGCGGGCTGCCACTCAGCCAACAAAGTTTCTCCAGCCTGGTCTTTGATAACAGCTGGCTTGAATAGTGCGCCCTGAATCTCCTCGGAGTTAATGCCCTTGGGCTTGATATACTTGAGCAGAATTGTCAGCACTTCTTCAGTATCTTCGCGCGCCACACTGTCGCTGATTTCACTAGCGATTTGCTGCCGACGTCGATAGTCATAGCGAGGATCGCCAAGCTCTAAAATATCGAGTTCTCCAATCATCATACCTACCAGCTGCTCAACACCAACTGACCGGCTATCTTCTCCGTTTTCAGCCCGTCGAAAACCTTCATTATACAAACTAGAGGCGTACTCCCAGAAGCATTTCACCACTTCAGGAGTATCCATTCCACGCTCTTTAACATACTTGGCTGCGAGATCTTCTGAAATGAATTGCCCCCACAAATAACCATGCCAGTTAGTCAAAGTCTTGTCTTGAAATAACCATCGAGTATAGGTTTCTAATGACGATGAAATATATAGGTCGTCAGGGCTGTCAGGGTCGTAGCAAAACGCCTCGGCGGCACGTTTGTTCGAGAGTGGCGGATTATCCATCACTCCTTCTAGCTCTTTTAGCACATCAAACAGCGACTCAACATCGCCAATTTCAGTTGCGTCCGTCCAATCACTTGACGAAGACAAAGAAATGATATCAGCCAGATGACTATTAGGGAGCCTGTCAAGAGCAGCTAACAATTCTTTAGCTTCCTTGGCGCGACGATTCCGCTCCGCACCGGCTTCATGCCGCAAAAATTCAGGGAAACCCTTGATAAAGTCATCGAATGCAGCACGTCGGCTTAAGGGTGAGTCTGACGATAGCTCATACTTATCGGGGTCGTATAAGTCTACTCTGTTAATCTCAAAACTACGTTTCTCTACAAAATCCTCTATAGACATAACGCTAATAATACCATAACTTGCTTCTAAAAGCAAAAAATCAAAGCCGGTAGTTAGTTGAACGAATCCGACGCGCATAACTTGACTATATCAGCAAAGTGTGTTATTATAAAAAGATATGACACATGAGCGAGACGAATACTCCAGTAGATTAACTAGTGATGCGCACGAATATGCTTTGGGGCAGCCTCATTTTTCGAGCGAAGCAGCGAATTCTACGATAGGAGAGGTAGATATCGATGAAAATTCTAGTGCAGAAGCCACAAGAGAGAAAAGAGCATACGGGGCGATGTCCGCTATGGCAATCATTCATTCTTTTCGCGAGACGCTATCAAGCTCCGCGTACGTAAACACGACAGAGTCGGAGTGTGCTTATGACAACCAATCGCGCTTTCAGGGCGATACTACCGACCCATCTCAGCATGACCCGACGAATTTTAGGTATTTAGTTCATGCTTTGAATCCGGGCGCAAAGATGAGCGCTATGCGTATAGCGGTTGATTTTAGCGATCACATCGATTCTTCGCACGGCGACCAATCAATAAACATGTACGACCAGCCAGAGAGAGTGGCAGAACGCGTCTCTTTGAGTATGTCGCTAATTGATCAAGACCACACCGCCACCTGGGGGGGGTGGAGGCTTAATAATCTCGGCACCCGAAGAAAATATCGTTTTGGCTTCGAGGACTGATGCTGGTTCGCACAATAACGACAAGAACTTTCTCTTGGAGCAAGGTGCTAGGCACGGCGTAATGTCGGCGGATCAATTGTTGGCTACTACGTCGCCGCGGCAGTATAACGAAGTTGTAGCTTTGGCGGACAACGACGGTAGTAAACTAGAGACGATAGGGTTTTTCTATAAGGTTACTTCCAAGGGCGAACCGGTTGATTTAGTGATTGCGCAGCAGATGCGGATGCATGCCGAACGGTTGGGTTTGCCGGTGGTAGAAATTCTACAGGAGAATAAACTGGGCGAAGATAGAGTCGATCGTAGCACAGACGATGACCAGAAATTACTTGCAATTGTATACGGCGGCGAGCAGTATTTATTGTCAAACTCGGATTATAGAATACTTGACGAGGCTAGTAGCTTCAGATTTGCTTCGCCCGAAGAGGTGAGCGCTGCGCTTCAGTTTGCTGTTAATGCAAACAATATGACCGAGGCGGAAGCGCAACAGATACTGGATGATTACGCCGAAGTACGCGAGCGTCGAATGACGCCGACGGCTTATTATGACGACGAGGGTAATTTCGAAAAGATTGTGTATTATGAGGGCTATGGCGACGATGAATTGAGAGTTACGCTTGATAATTCGGGGTATATCCGACGAGTAAATACAAAGCGGGAGAGCGAGAAGAGGAAGGGGGCGATGTTAGATGGTTTTGTCCGTCGTGACGCTCAAAGCCGTAGTATTCCAGTTCACCCGCATAAAGCTGACTCTATGGTGAAACGCGCCAAAGAAGGTTTAGACGAGGCTAAGGCAGATGAGTTGCAGCAATGGTATGATAAGTGTCGAGAAGCTATTGAGCAAAACTGGAGTGTATACGTGCAGAAACGCTGTAAGAAAAAAGCAGTGAAGTCCAAACCCTAAAACTGTATCTCAATTGAACCCTTTAGGCAAAAAGTTGAGTTTTTGACCCGAAGGTGCTATAGTCTAAAGTGCTCGTCGTATTTCATTTGGCATTTCGAGCCAGCGTATTGGGGATTCGCCAAGTGGTAAGGCACCGGGTTCTGGTCCCGGCATTCGGGGGTTCGAATCCCTCATCCCCAGCCAAGTGAAATATGATGAAAAACAGAATTTTGCGCTACGCTTTTTAGGTTAGTAGATCGCGTGTGCTACTTTCTATTTCTATTGAAGACTAGCGCGCGCGAACAAACCGCCAGAATACTCAACCATACGACACTTAGCACGGCATAAACACTAGACGGCAGTCGCGAAACAAGCGCACCAAACAAGGCAATCGACTCCCCAGAGAGCAATGCATACATGCTAGCGACAAACCATAATGTAGGCGCAACCACCGCCAGCACGCCAGAGAACCGCCGAACAGCACGCGGCAAATCCATCGACAGCAAAAAAGGCAGCGACATCAGCTCGACAGCGACGATTGCGGCCGCGAGCCAGGTTTGTACATCGCTCGGCAAGCCGCCAAATGTGCCGGGAAACTTTTCAAACGCAAACAATTGCAGTACAAGTACCGCGACCGTCCACCACGCCAAACCAAACGCGGCATAATTCGCCCGTGTTGTAAAAAATTCTTTTGGAAAAATACTAGCTATAAACTGTTTCATATCTTTAGTATACCGTTTTTCCACATGATTTTTTCAAATTTGTCCAAAAAATACTTGCCACATACCGTAATTCCGTGTATTCTACAGATAGCGAAGTTACAAAAACAAACACCAAAACTTGTATCGATCGCTCTCCGATATATCCACCACAACATCCTAAACGCCCTGCTTTTGCAGGGTATTTAGGTTTCTGAAAATGCCACAGCCTGCAAAACTCGGGCGAGATACACCCCGAAACCGAGCGATTCCTAGTCTACCTTGCGGCTATGTGCTGCACGCCACGTGGCGATATTACCATGATGACCGCTCAGCAGTACCTCGGGAACTTTCATGCCGCGCCATTCTTCGGGGCGCGTGTACTGCGGAAACTCAAGCGTTTCGCCATCACTGAAGCTTTCAATTGCTGCGCTGTTTTCGCCGCCAAGTACGCCCGGAATAAGCCGCACAATGCTATCAATAATCGTCATCGCTGGCAGCTCGCCGCCTGTTAACACATAATCGCCGACGCTCAGCTCTTGATCGACAAGCGCCATAATCCGTTCATCATATCCTTCGTACCGTCCGCAGATAAAGATATACCCGTGATCTTGCTCGCTATATTCTTGCGCAAGCGCCTGCTTCCAACGCATACCACGCGGCGTCATGATGACAACTTTTGCAGTTGGATCGTTTTCTTTCGCCTGCTCAACCGCCCGCCATAACGGCTCGACCATCAGAAGCATACCATCGCCGCCGCCATACGGTGTATCATCAACCGTTCGACGCGGACCAAGTCCAAACTCGCGCAAATTAATCGTCGATAACTCAACATAACCGTCCTTTTGCGCTTTCCACATCATAGAACTGCCAAAGACACCAGTAAACATCTCAGGGAATAAGGTGACAATTTGGAATTTTCTCATAATTTATAGTATAGCAATATTTGACTAAAGCGTCTATTTATATTTTCAGTGTACTTGCGTATACGCTTACTTCATTGTTATATATAAGTAGCATTATTTGTATAATTTATTTTATAGCTATGTTTGTAAAAATATACGTAATATTATAAATTATACATTGCTACTTTCATCAAATAATCCTTACATCTCTTGCAAGCTGCGCCGCCAAAAATAAAATACTATACTCTTTTTTCACGCAACCAACAAAAAAGCCACTCCGCTAGATAGCAAAAGTGGCTTTCTTGCACAAATAAGTCTCTCAAACCATTTGTTGGTTTGCTCGCAATAAGAGCAATTTGTATGTTTTCTCGCAGTTCAAGGTTCTCGCATGAACTTACTTATGATTATATATCAAGGTCGTCTAGTTCCGCAAGCTCTTCGCGCGACTTTTTTGCGAATTCACTTGGTTCATCAGCACTGTTTTCCACAGTATCAGTAGTTGCGCTGTCCACAGGTTCTTCGCTTGATACATTCGCTACTGCTTCGTCCGGGTTGTCGTTGTTGACAATTTTCAGGTTGTAGCGCGCGCTATTCTTCGTTCCGAGCGCCCGCAGTAGTGTCCGCAAGCTTTGCGCTGTACCGCCGCGACGGCCAATTACACGACCTAAATCTCCAGGATTAACCGTCAGCGTCAATAGCACACCCTTCTCATCAACGATACGGTCAACCGATACATCGTCTGGGTGTTCCACCAAAGATTTTACGATATATTCTACAAATTGCTGGTCTATTGTCGACATATGCCCTCATGCCTCCTTTTCGGTCTTACAGGTTATCGTACTTTTTCAGTATACCACGGAACACAAGCAAAATAAAAAGCTCGCCGCTGTAAACTTTGGGCGAGCTTTTCGCACTTCAACTCTCTAAGTTAGGCTTCGGCGACCTCAGACTCTTCCGCAGCGTCTTCTTTTGGCTGATTCTTACGCAACTTCTCGGCGTTTTTCACCGCTTTCGTTTTATTGCCTTCAAACTCTTTTACCCAACCCGGCAGCTTCACGCCAGCACTTTTAAGCAGCTTGACGACACGCGGCGTCGGCTGTGCGCCATTATCCAAATATTTTTGTGCCAATTCGACATTAATATTTGAATCTTTAGTGTGCGGATTGTAGTTGCCGACATACGCGACCACGCGGCCGCTTGACGGATGGCGCTGAGCTTCTTGTACCGCCAACCGGTATACTGGATAAGCTTTGCGACCGAGGCGTTGCAAACGAATTGCGAGCATAAATGTAATATTCCTTTACTTCACTTTACAGGTTTACTCTTTTACTTCTTAGACATTCTACCGGATTTTGCGGTAAAAGTCAATCTGACTTAGCGCTTTTTTGCTTCGCATAGGCTTTGAGCGCTGCTTTTGCCGCTTCTTGCTGCGCCGACTGCTTGCTTGACCCAACCCCCTTGCCTATCAGCTTATCGTTGACATATGCGCCGAGCGTGAATACTTTATCATGGTCTGGCCCCTCCTCAGAGAGAACCTTATAAACCGGCGTCGCGCCGTCAACCTGCTGGCTAATTTCTTGTAAATGGCTTTTTGGGTCGCGCCATGAACCCTCGGCAAGGATTTTATCAAGCTTCACGATCGTATGCTTTTGTATAAATGCCGCTGCGTCATCGTAGCCGCGCTCTAGATAGATCGAGCCTATCACCGCTTCGTATGCGTTTGCTAGAATCTGACGCCGCGCCCGATCTGAACCATGCTTCTCACCCTTACTCATGCGAATTAGCGCCTCGTATCTCAATTCTTTACCAGATTCCGCATTGCTAATCGTATTCACTAATGCTGCACGCCAGCTTGTCAAAATTCCCTCCGGTTCGCTGTAGTGCTGAAACAGATAATCGGTCACGACCAGTTCAAGTACGGCGTCGCCCAAGAACTCAAGCCGCTCATTATGCTCGCTCACCGATTTACGGTGCTCGTTTACATAGCTGCGATGCGTCAAAGCAGTAATCAGAAGTTGAATATCACTATATTCAAATCCTAATTTCTGCTTTGCCCAGTCCTGATATGGCCCCGTTGGCATGCCTGACATTTATAATTTCTCCTCTCGTATGCGTGTTTTTGCTTTTAACATTAGTTTTGCGATATCCTCATATTCAATTAAATCGAGAGCTTCATTGAACGGGAACCACTTGATACCTTTCATCCAATCCTCCTTCTGAATTTCATCGCCGCTCGTACGGACGCGCACTAGATAAATTTGCGTCGTCATCAGTACGAGCTTATCAATTCGGCGGTACCGAAAATGAATTTTACCGAGCCATCCGAGCATATCAACATCATGCAATCCTGCTTCTTCGCCAATTTCGCGGCGCGCTGTTTGCACTGCAGTCTCACCCTCTTCAATATGCCCTTTCGGGATCGTCCAACGATCTTTGGCGTCTTGAATCAATAAGATTTCCAGCCCATTTACGCCATGGCGAAAAATCACGCCGCCGCTTGTTGGCTCGCGTACAATTTCTTGAATCGATGTCGAACGCGAACGCGTCAAGTACTTGCGGATATGATCAAATCTATTTTTGCTTTGTTGTTTCTTTGGCGGTTTCGTCATTATCCGATGCCCCCTTTACCAGCGTGCGGTATGCCGTACCAAGCACACCGTTCACGAACCGGCTTGAATTATCGGAACCAAACGCTTTCGCAAGCTCAACCGCTTCGTTGATTGCTACTTTTGGCGGCACGACATCGCTGCGGTATAGTAATTCGTACAGGCCGATTCGCAGCACCGTGCGGTCAACACGCGCTATCTGCGAAATCGGCCAATCTGGCGCAATCGGCTGCAGCGCCGCGTCAAGCTCCGCCTGCTTATCGACGACACCATCTGCAAGCTCTTTTACAAACGTAACGTCGTCAATCGCTGATTCGT
Organism: Candidatus Saccharimonadota bacterium; assembly: GCA_905371715.1. Taxonomy (GTDB): domain Bacteria; phylum Patescibacteriota; class Saccharimonadia; order Saccharimonadales; family Saccharimonadaceae; genus Saccharimonas; species Saccharimonas epibionticum. The sequence goes on from CAJPLV010000006.1 coordinate 27,967, forward strand.
ACCGAACAATATCGCGCGCAACAATAGCCTCAAGCGTATCCGATGTGTCGCCCGCTTGCGTGCGGACTTCATATTCATACAGTGCCTGCAATGCGACAATTCTACCCAGATGCCGGTTTGATGCCATACGCGTCAGTTCCTTATTTAGTATTTTTCCTCTTAAAATAAGACTCTGTTAACTTACTTCGCAGATTTTGACTCCGCTGCTCTTGCCGGCTTGCTCGTTTGGCTGTTTGCTGGTTGTGCCACCTGTGCGGTTGCCCGTTTATTCTTGCCGATATACACTCGCACCGGCGAGGTGCGGTTAACGCGCTTCGCGAGTTTCTCGACCAAGTGGCTGCGACGCAGACCAGTCTTGCGAGGACTTGATTGCTTCTTTGGCTGTGCCATGAAATATTCTCCTTCTCTCGGATTTCTTGTATAAACTTGAACTGTATTATACGCGAAAATGATGTTTTTCTCAAGTTACTTGACTAAATTGCCATTTTTATTATAAAATATTGACTTTTCATTATGCTTGTGTTATTATAATACCTATGAATACATCACATGAACTATCCAACACAGAAAAATCAAAATCAACCGCAAACCGCGTCCTAGCGCTCGCGAAAAAGACAAGTGCTGAGATTGCTGTTCTCGCCACGCTGGCAACAGGGTTAGGAGCGTGTAGTAGCGAGACAGAAGTTGAAGCAAAAGAGCCGCTATCACCAGAGACACAGGTTGCTCAAATTGTTGATAATTACATTAAAGACCCCGACAACAACCCGTTGCCCGAGGGTGTTGAGATCGTAGAAGTAACTATAAAGGATGGCGATGGCTCCCAAAGCGCCGGTGAAAGGGTCATAGCTGAGCAACGAAAATCGGGCAATTTTTCTAGCGCTGATGCTAATAATGCACGAAGTACTTCAGCCGCTACGTCAATAAATCTATCAAGAAGCATAGAAAGTGACGGCAAAGGCGCTATGCACCCTGGAGATACAGCTTACGTAGCCGTCGGACGCATAAATGGTGACGAACTCATAGATGTCGCGAATTTACGATTAGAGCGAAAGGCTGAGGATTAGGCTAAATTACTACGCTAATTAGTTTGCCTTTCACATAAATCACTTTCTTCGGCTCGCCCACGACATAGCGTTTGACACTTTCATCGCTCAGGGCGAGCTGTTTAATTTTATCTTCGCCCGCGCTGGTTGCTACCTGTAATTTGGCGCGTACTTTACCATTGACTTGTACGACAATCGTCATCGTGTCCTGCATAATTTTTGCATCGTCAAAATCGGGCCAATCAACAAAATCAAGCTGCGAATCATGCCCAAGTTGCCGCCACAGCTCAGCAGCCATATGCGGCGCAAAAGGCTGCACGAGCTGCACGAGCGTCTCAAGCGCCGACCGCCACGCAAGTGAAAAGCCCTCAGTTTTTAGTTTGTACAGATCATTCACATACTCCATCAGAGCGGCAATCGCCGTATTGAAGCTTAAGCGGTAAATATCGTCGGTAACCTTTTTAATTGTTGCGTGCGTCAAACTATCAAGCTTTTTTACGTTTACTTGCGCTGATTTATCGCTTTCGTCGTATTCTTGTACAAGCGTCCACAAACGATTCAAGAATCGATACACGCCAGCGATGCCGCGGCTCGACCAACTGGAGTTTTCGGTAATCGGCCCGAGAAACAGCTCGAATGTACGAAGTGCATCGGCGCCATAGCCTTGATCAATAACATCAAGCGGGTCAACAACATTGCCGAGGCTTTTGCTCATTTTGCGTCCATCCTCAGCTTGAATTAGCCCATGATATACAAGCCGCTTAACCGGCTCGGCAAATTCTGTCAGCCCGAGATCGCGGAATACGTGCGTCCAAAAACGAACATAGAGCAAGTGCGCCGTTGCATGGTCGCCGCCGACATACATGTCGACCGGCGCCCAGTAGTTAACTTGTTTCGTGCCCCATGCGCATTGATCATTGTGCGGATCTGCGTAGCGTAATAGATACCACGAACTGCACGCATAACCATCCATCGTATCTGTTTCTCGCATTGCTGGACCGCCGCACTTTGGGCAAGTCGTATGCGCCCAATCTTCTTGCGCCGCCAATACAGATTTACCGTCGCCGCGCGGCACAAAATCGTCAACATCTGGAAGTAGCACCGGCAAATCATGTTCCGGTACAGCTACTGCACCGTCAATCGGACAATGAACGATCGGGATTGGCGCACCCCAATAACGCTGGCGGCTAATTAGCCAATCACGCATCTTATATGTTGTCTTAGCGCGGCCAACACCTTCTTGCTCCAACCACGCAACGATCTGCTCGCGCGCGTCTTCACTCCGTGCGCCGTCAAACGCGCTAGAGTTTACGAGAATCCCCTCGCCATGATAACACTGCTTAGCACTCGCGTCGTCCTCGGGACGCTCAATGACTTCAACGACCGGCAGCTCAAATTTCTCTGCAAATGCAAAATCGCGTTCATCATGTGCCGGCACGCCCATCACTGCACCCGTACCGTAACCACCGAGCACATAATCAGCCACCCAGATAGGCATTTTTTCGCCATTCGCCGGATTGACCGCGTAGCTGCCGGTGAAAACGCCCGTCTTTTCCTTAGTATCATTTGTGCGATCAATTTCAGTTTTTTTCACCGCTTCGTCAATGTATGCGTTTACCGCTGCCTGAGTATCGTCGGCCGCCAATATTCGAGCTAGAGGATGTTCGGGCGCAAGCACTAGATACGTCGCACCAAAAATCGTGTCGGGGCGCGTCGTGAAGACGGTAATTGGCGGAATATACTCAAAATCATATACCGCAACTACGCTATCTAGCGTCACATCATTACCGTAAAATTTCTGAAAATCAGCAAGCTTTTCATTATCATCGCGATAACTCTCATGTCCGGGCATATTATTCGGTACTTTTTTAAGCGGTAGTTTCTGAGTATTCGTAATTTTCGCATAACCAAACGATTCTACGGTATCGCCGTCGCGCGTCATAAGTTCAGCGACATCGCCCGCTGCAAGATTTTTTACTCCTAAGCGAATCGTATTCGTCTTAGCGCCAGCCTTGATTTTCTCTGCTAGCTCAGGCGTAAATTTCAGCGAATCAGACGGCTTGCAGTCAATCAGGAAATTTACCTCCGCACCCTCGCTTTTGCCGATCCAGTTTCGCTGCGCTATTTTAATTTTGTCCGGCCAATCCATTTCGGGCAACTCGGCGAGTAATTCATCAGCGTATGCTGTAATTTTGAAGAACCATTGCTTCATCGGCTTCTTGATAACCACAGAATCACAGCGCCAGCACTTGCCGTCAATCACCTGTTCATTCGCAAGCACTGTTTTGTCTTTTGGACACCACCATTGCAACGAGTCTTTTTGATACGCAAGCCCGCACTCAAATAACTTCGTAAAAATCCACTGCGTCCACTTATAATACGCTGGGTCGCTGGTATTGATTTCGCGCGTCCAATCAATACTTGCACCAACGCGCTGCAGCTGATTCTTGAAGTTCGCAATATTTTCGGGTACAGTTTGTTTCGGCGACCTGCCTGTTTTAATCGCATAATTTTCCGCCGGCAACCCGAAGCTGTCCCAACCCATCGGATATAATACGTTATACCCAAGCGCCCGGCGAAACCGCGCAACCGCATCAACAATGGAGTGCTCCAAAAAATGCCCTGCATGCATACCTGCGCCGCTTGGATACGGGAACATACCCGTAATGTAGTATTTTGGTTTATCGCCAAAATCAACAGCGCGGTAGCGGGCATCATTCGCCCAGATTTGCTGCCACTTTGGCTCAATTTCAGATGGATTATAGCGTTTCATTAGCTATAGTATATCAGATTTTGCGCCGATCAGCAGAGGATAGAGCTAACTGCCATCGCTTGACGACGCCGAAGAACTGCTTATATTCATTGCCTCGTTAAGACGTTTATTCCATTCGTCGGCACGTATCACTTCCGAGTCATTCGGCTTCGTAGTCGCCACGCCTTTCGAGAAATCAAATTTAGTGTGGCTCTTCGGCGAGAACCGTGCGTCAGACCCGCCTTCAATATCAAGCGCGCGCAGCTCGTGCGACCATGGCGATATCCACATTGTAAATTTCGTTTTACTGTGTCCGAGCACCGAATGTGAAGGTGCAGGATTGGCGTAGTTATCATCTGTATCGTCCGGCACTACAGAGGAATTATCGTGCGTTGATGGGCCGCAAGCTTTTATATCCTGCGCAATTGCCGTATGCGCGAATGCCTTGTTGAATTGCCGCCATGTCACTGGTTCAATCCATACCGTATACCCGACATTACCGTCCTTTGGCTGTGCCATACTTTCAATCATCACAAATGGATATTTGCGGTAAGTACTCACGATTTCCCTACGTTTTTTACTGTCTTTAAGGCTACGCTTATAAACATTTTGTACGCACCGCGCCCGTTCTGCCGCGCGCTGATTATTCTTGTATAAATCATTAATCTCGTATTTCACCCACTTATTGCTCACTTTTTCAAGCTGATTTTTAGCGGACGCCGGCAATTCTTTACCGCCCGTAAATGCACTCAGCGCTTCTGCGAGATTTTTAACTTTGAAATATATCGTGCCGTCGTCAGTCATGAGTGCAGACGCTTTCACTGAAATATCACGACCATCAATACTCATTTGTAGCGTAGCGTTAGCATCAACGCTTGGCGACGAATTCATGCCGGTATCAAGCGTTAACTTTTTGAACGAAATATCTTTCGCGCCTGCATCATATTTATAGTCCATAGTGATCTCTGTATGTGTCGAAAACTTTTTCGCTGATTGCAGTTTCGTAATCGCGTCAAGCACGACATTTTCGGGGCGCTGATATATTGAGTACGCCAGCACGCCGCCGCAAATCGCGAGTAAGAACAGCACGCCACCCGCGATACAGCCAATAACAATAAGTACTAACTGCGACGACGATGTGCGCGGCATATATGGTATGGGTTGCTGCGGTAATGTCGGCTGCAATGGCTGCGGCGCCGGCTGAGCGGGCGCCGCGGTTTCCGGCGATTCCGCGTTAGCTATCGCCTGTTCTGCGTTCGTGCTGGCAGTTGATTGTTCTACCTCTTTCTTTTTCGCGCGTTTCTGCTTCGGTTTCGGTTCTTTCTCTTTCGCCATAGTGTTTGCTCCTCTTACTTAAATTGCTGGAAAAACGCTTCTTTTTTCGCCATCCACTGCGCATCTTGGCGGACAAGTTTAACATCTTCTGTCATATTACACAATACTTTTACGCATTCTTCCAGATAAATCGTGTCCTGCGACCCCTTCACGAGCACAATCGCATTTCCCTGCGTCACCGAACGCACGAACTCACCTGCTTCAATCGCATTCCGCGCAATATGAACTTGGCAACCGCGCCGCCGCGCCGCGGGAGCAATATAACGTTCAGACTCCGGACCAACGGTAACTACCCAGGCAAGTAAATTCGGATCGCACATTGAACCGAGCTTTTCGTGCTCCATTTGGCTGCTTGCGCCAAGTTCGCGCATATCGCCGAGCACAACAATACGTTCGGCAGCATCGTCAAACGAATAGAGTGTCTGGAGTGCTGCGGCGGCAGCGGCTGGACTTGAATTATATGTATCATCAATCACCGTAACACCGCCGATCCCGTGCAGAATATTCATGCGCCCCGGCACAGGCTTGATCATACTCAAGCCGCGCACAACTTCTTCAGGCGCAAACCCAAACATAATTGCAGCAGCAACCGCGCCCATAATCGGACGCAGGCTGTGCTCGCCCGCAACTTTGATCGTCGCCGGAAACGAACCGTACTCCGACGCGATAATCGTACCACCATAGCCGACATCAGCATCAAATCGCTGCGGCTCAAACCGAAATTCAGCGCTGCCAGACGTACCGTACGTACTGAAATTTGGATTATTGATGAGATCCGCAAATCGCCCGTCGATATCATCGCGGTTGATGAGTCCGACTTTCGAAAACGACAACACCGACAATTCTTCTTGCGCCACTGCTTCAATCGTGCCGAAAAACTCCATATGCTCTGGCGTCACCGCGGTCACAAGCGCAATATCCGGACGCAAGTATTCGCCAAACGCTGCCATATCGCCCGGATGATCAACGCCAAGTTCTTGAATAATAACATCAACATCAGTTGGCTGCCGAATCCGCCGCCGCGCCGCACGAAATACGCCGAACCACGAAAATGGATTTTTTAACTTCGTTGGCAAAGCAATACCGAGAATCGCGAGTGGCACCGACACTTCAGAGTTATGATTGCCTTCGTGCATGCGTACGCGGTAACGCTGTACGAGCAGATCGCCAAGTGCGCGCTTCGTACTCGTCTTGCCAACGCTGCCGGCAACAACAATGAGTTTGATTTCGGGGTGATACGCAAAATAGTCAATGACGTATCGCTTCATTTTCTTCAGGACATATTTTTTGAACATATACTTATGATACCGTATGTGGTAAAAATACGAAAATAGAGGCAAAAGAAAAACACCCTCTATACCATCCTAGAGCGTGCTTTTCTGGTGGCTCCTACTAGACTCGAACTAGTGACACAAGGCTCTTCAGGCCTCTGCTCTACCAACTGAGCTAAAGAGCCACACCTCCTCTATTCTACTAAACTCTCTTCGTTTGCACAATAGAGGAGAGCGTGCCATTATTCTGTCCGGTTTTCCTCAAGCGATGTTATCTTCTTAATCATCGGCAGCACAAGATAAACGCCAACGGCTGCCGCCGCAAGCAATCCGCCAACGATACAGTAATATGTCGACGTAAGCGTTGGTCTAACTGTGTCTGAAAGCGACGACAAGAATACGGTTGAGACCCATACCCCCAAACCAGCTGCCACGAGCGATACGCTCACGAGCGGGATAAGCGACTCAATCATCACAATCTGCTTTAATTGTCCAATCGTCATGCCGCCGAGGCGCAGTGTCAAGAGCGAACGCCGGCGCTCCAGCAATCCGCCAATTGTCGATACGATCATACTGCAAACCGCTACCGACATAGTCAAGCCGATACCAACATATGCCATTTCGGCAAAACTTTTAACCACCGGACTAATATGCGGCTGCTGCGCGTACGTGCCGCTGATAACATAACGATTCGCGGTTTGCGAACTATTCTCTGCAATAAGCGTACGCAGCGCGTCGATATTGTCGTTGCTATTCAATGCCACCATATACGTTGGCAGTGTCGCGCCTTTATCAACAGCATCGACCGTTGCAACCGTTTTAACCACCTTGTTGTTAAAATTCACCACCGCGTACTCTTTATTATCTGGGCAAATGTGGCGCGTATACGCGGGCAATGCTTGGCACGGAATGTATGAGTTGTCATCTTTACGATACACTTTTTCGACCGACCTTACATAACTCTGCGAACGTAGTGCCTCAGCCAAATCATTTCCTACCGGCTCAACCATAACGAGCGCCGTATCTTTTTTAAGCTGTGAATAACCGTTATCGTTCACGGCGTCGGCATTTAGTTTATCGACACCGCCAACTGCTGTGAGGTAAAAACTACCCGCAAAGAGTGCTAAAACCACGCCGCTCACACTACGGAACACCTGTTTTGATTGACCGGAAATTCGCTTGCCTGCGATAAGTGTCGACGGACGTGCCGTGAAGCGGGCGGCAACGCGAGACAATATATATGTTAGCCACGATCCTGCCAGAACCAAACCAAACATCACAAGTACAATACCGCCCATCAACGCCAGCATTGGCATCATAGCATCATCTGCACTTTTTACCCATTTTATACCCTCCGGCAGCATCATCCAGACAAAGATACCGAGTCCAGCGAGCAATGGAATGACGCGCCATAACCGCGGTTTTTTCGCGACTTTCTGCTTGCGCGCCACACCAAGCGGCGACGTTTGCACGTAGCGCATACCCCACCAGTTTGCCGCCAGGCTAAGCACGAGTGTCAGACCGACAATCAACGCGTATTGCCCCCAGCCAACGACCATGTCCTGCGACATAAAACGCATATCGTCAAATTTATATTGCTGCAAGAGAGGCAATGTTGCTAGATACGCCAACGAGCCGACAACGACTCCGGCGAGCGTTGCGATAAATGATTCAAACAAGAGAATCTTCGTCACTTGGCGCCGCGTACCGCCGATTAGTCGAATTGCTGCGTAACGCTGCTCGCGCTGCGCACTTCCGAGCTGCGTCGCAACCGCTACAAACATCACGATCGGAAAGAGTAAAACCGTACCGCCAACTGCAATAAGCGCTAATCCTACCGCGCCAAACCCCGCTCTCATACCGCTCGTGTCAAATTTATACATGTCAACAAACATGCTCTGTCCATAATCATCTTTTGCGGCTGCTTCATCGGCATTCGCCCCGCGAATGACAGACAACGAGTCGGGCGACGATTCAAGCGATGCCGGAATCGTTCCCAAATACTTTGTACCATAGCGTTCACCGATACGATCCTCCGGACGCTCTTTGGCGATTTTTGCCAACGCTTCCGACAAATAATACTCGCCCGGCGCCGGCGTCTTTATTCCGCCTGGCAACTTCAGCGCATGATCTCCTGCCGCATAGACTGACATTACATCAAACTCTTTGTCGTGCCATTTGTTGAGATTACCAGGCATATACAACGACGCCTTTAACGGCGACACACCAGGAATTGGTTTTTGATTATTCTGCTTAGCATTAAATACCGCAAAACGCCAGTCGACATGCTGCGCACGACCCATCAAGCCGTTCGTACCTGCCGTCAGTGCCAATAGAACAAAAAGACCAAGCGCGACTGCCGCCGCCGTCAAACTGAGGCGCCCAATTGATTGGCGGCCAGATTTTTTGAACAACAGCCAACTGATACTCATTTTCGCCCTCCAGCAATTTGCCCGTCGCGAACAATAATCTCGCGATCGGCATAGGCGGCAATCGTCGGCTCATGCGTCACCATAATGACCGTCGTGCCATTATCTTTCGCGGTTTTGATAAACAACTCCATCACCTTCTCGGAATTGAGCGAATCAAGCGAACCAGTTGGCTCATCAGCAAACAATACTTTCGGCTCAATCACCATCGCCCGCGCAATCGCCGCCCGTTGCGCTTGCCCGCCCGACAATTCGCCCGGCAAACTCTCCTCTTTACCATTCAATCCAACCTTATCAATCCACGTATTAGCACGCCGATACGCCTCTTTACGGTCAACGCCGTTCAGCAACAGCGGCAACGCCACGTTATCATGAACTGTCAGTTCCGGCACAAGCTGTCCGAACTGAAATACAAACCCAAAGCACGTACGGCGCAATTTAGAGCGCTTATCGTCACTTAGTTTATCAATGCGTTTTCTATCAAGCATAATTTCACCGCTATCCACACTGATGATTGCCGCCAAGCTATGAAGTAACGTCGACTTGCCAGAGCCGCTTGGACCCATAATTGCCAGCACTTCGCCCGGAAGCACATCAAGGGATACGCCGCGCAATGCGTGGGTTTGCCCATACGACTTTTTGATGTGTTTAGCACTAATTATTGGTTGATTCATATAATATTTCCTCCTTTAATTTCATTAAGCGCGAAATCGTCAACTCGATCCAACGCAGGTCTGCTTCTAAATGATATAGCGCATAATCAATCAATAGCATGTCTGATAAACTACTGTCGCGGCGCCGGTTTGTCAGCTCGCGCATTCGCTGAACATGCGCTTTCCGCTGGTTGTCGAGGTATGGCGCAGCATCGCCGTCTTTCAAGATTGCTAATACTGTTTTGACATACATCGTCGCTTGCAACTGCGGAGATGGCGCTTCGGGCGATTCTAGCCAGGACTGCAAATCCCTTTTACCTTGCTCAGTAATAGCGTAGCGAACCCTGTCAGGACCGCCCGATTCGCTCGTGTCTGCAATTTCTTCTACCTTATTATCGCGCTTCAGCCGCGCGAGTGTCGAATAAACTTGACCTGCCAGAATTGGCTTGTCCTTGCCAAAATACCCATCGTACCTCTTCTTTAACTCATACCCGTAATTTGACCCTTCTGTCAAAAATCCGAGCAATACATATTGTGCATTCATAATTTAACTATACACCCAGTTATTAGTTTATGCAAGCTATTTTATACAAAAAATATACACCGAGTGTATAAATATAGAATATATACTTTCATCAATGAAATATACGAAAATAAAACTACTGTCACAAAACAGTAGCGAACTATGTTTTTCACTTAGATTACAGCTACTATCAATGGTCTGGTGCGGGTAGAGGGAGTCGAACCCTCGTCTCATGCTTGGGAAGCATGCATAATAGCCGTTATACGATACCCGCGAGTACCTTTTATTATATAGCGCCGGGGTGTTGAAATCAATCAGCAAGTTCGTTATAATAGTCTGCAGAAGTCCTACGCGGGTTTAGCTCAGTTGTTAGAGCGCTTCCTTGCCATGGAAGAGGCCAGGAGTTAGAGTCTCCTAACCCGCACCACATCACTTCGGCGCTTAGGCGCCTTTTTGCTTACAAACGTCATGCCAACAACAATAATAAAATTGTAAAGAATTCTTATTTAGGTAAAGTCACGCTACGCTTAGCCGCATAGATCTAAATATAGTGTGGACACCCAAGTCTTAATTTAGTTAAGAGCGGCAACGCCTACTTCTTTCCGCCGCGCAGCGCATCAATCAACTCAACCGGGAACAGCATCATTGTTTTCTGCGACGGCTCTGTCGAGATGCGTTCCAAGGTATTCAATGTGCGTAAGTTAATTGCGCCTGGCGTTGTTGCTAAAATTTCAGCGGCCTCCGCCAAAGTCTTAGCGGCTTGTTTTTCACCATCAGCATTTATGATGTTGCTGCGACGTTCGCGCTCAGCTTCTGCCTGCTTCGCCATCGCCCGTTTCATGTCGCCCGGTAATTCAATGTTTTGAATTTTTACATTTTCGACATCAATACCCCATTTGTCTGTCTCGGCGTCGACAATCTCTTTTATTTGTTGCGAAATCTCTTCGCGTTTAGCGAGCAGATCGTCCATGTCGACATTACCGGTCACATCACGCAAAGCAGCCTGCGCAAACTGGCTAGTAGCATAGATATAATTCGTCGTCTCAAGCACAGCTTTCGGCGCATTAACGACGCGAAAATAAACAACCGCATCAACGCCAACCGTTACATTGTCTCTAGTAATTACCTCTTGCTTCGGCACGTCAATCGGCGTCGAGCGTATATCAACTAGCGTCATCGTTTGAATGACCGGCAAAACGATACGAAGCCCTGGTTCGCGCACGCCAGAAAACTTGCCAAGCGTCAGCACTACGCCGCGCTGGTATTGATTCACCACCCGTATACCGCTCAACATCGCAATGAATACAAGTACGCATATGATGATAAGAATTTCCATACAACCCCTCCTTTTATTGCTTATAATTATCGCACGGTTCAATCAAAAGCACAAATATAAATGGTGCGGCGCTCTATTTTTACACCACGTATCGCGGTATAATACAAATATGGAGAGAATACCGCTCGCAGAACGAATGCGACCAAAGAGCTTAGACGAGGTGATTGGACAAGGGCAACTGCTCGGCGACGGCGAGTTGCTGCGCCGAATCGTTGCACAGGGCGAACCGGTCAGTTTGATTTTTTGGGGTCCGCCAGGCACAGGCAAAACGACGCTAGCGCGTATTATCGCGTGCGAAGTGAACGCGGAATTTATTGAACTCAGCGCCGTCACAAGCGGTAAAAAAGACGTTGAAAAAGTAATTGAGCACGCGCGGCAAAATTGGAATTTAGGTTTGCGCACGATTTTGTTTGTCGACGAGATTCACCGCTTCAACAAAGCGCAGCAAGACGCGTTCTTGCCGCACGTTGAGTCAGGGTTGATTACCCTGATTGGCGCCACGACCGAGAACCCCAGCTTTGAGGTCATTCCCGCTCTATTAAGCCGTACGCGCGTGCTTGTATTGCAGCCGCTTGCAAAAGATGAAATTATTGCAATTCTGAAGCGCGCGCTAAAAACGCTTGGCAAATCAAAGCAAATCACACCGAAAGCGCTAGACTATCTCGCAGAATTATCTAGCGGCGACGCACGCATAGCACTCGGAAATCTTGAATTAGCACTCGGGTTTGGTGAAAAAATTACACCCGATATCGTAAAGGCGGCAGCACAAAAGAAAATTCCTGGCTATGACAAAAAAGGCGACACACACTACGACGTGATTTCAGCGTTCATCAAGTCGCTGCGCGGCAGCGATGTGCAAGCGGCGCTCTATTATCTCAGCCGAATGATTGATGCCGGCGAAGATCCAAAGTTTATCGCGCGGCGCATGATAATTTTCGCTTCTGAAGACATTGGGCTAGCGGGCAATGGCGCGCTTGCGCTCGCGGCGGCAACATTCCAAGCGGTTGAACGCGTCGGGCTGCCGGAAGCGAACTATAATTTATACCACTGCGCTGTCGCTTTGGCGCGCAGCCCGAAATCGCGCGAAATCACTGACCTAATGCATGCCGCCAAAGATTTAGCAAAACGATTTCCCGACGCGCCTGTACCGCTCCATATCCGTAACGCGCCGACGAAGTTGATGAAAGATCTCGGTTACGGCAAAGATTACAAATGGCAAGCAGGCTTTCGGCACGAGAAAGGGTTTTTACCCGACGAAATCAAGTCAAGCTGCTGATCAATTAGCTGCACATACGTTTTTAATTGTGCAGCTCTTCGCTTAGTTGTCGCACTGCAATCGGTGCTCGCTACATTCAACCAAGACACCCTCATACGGTCGGAGCGTTACAACGCCGTTTGCACCAATTGCCGGATAGTCAACCGGATGCGTTGAGCATAAAATAAATCCAGCGTGCGGCAACGTAACACGGCGCGTCTCTTTGCTAAAATTGAGCGCCACAAACACGTGCTGCTCCTTGCCGATCCACCGGGCATACGCAAATATGTCGTCGCCCGCATCACCGATCGGCTCGTATTCGCCCAATCGCAGAATCTCATACCGACTACGTAGTTTCAGTAGCCGCTGATATAAGGCAAAAAACGAATCGGGGTCGTGCTGCTCAACATTAACATTCACTTTTTTACTTATAGGATCAACGGGTAACCACGGTTTTACTTGGCTAAAACCGGCATTTTTTTCACCCGTCCATTGCATAGGCGTACGCTCGGGATCGCGCCCGACCGACTCGTCGTTACCGTGGCTAAATACTGACTTGTCTTGAATTTCATCAAATTGGATCGGCGCGTTCGTCATACCGATTTCATCGCCGTAGTACACCACCGGCAGGCCCGGCAGTGTCAATTGCATCAGCGCAACGAGCCGCGCCTGTTCTATACCGCCATAACGCGTCGCAATTCGCGATTGGTCGTGATTACTAAAACAGTACACCGGCGTATGAATATCAGGATTAATCATGCCCTGAAATTCATTCACCATCGTGCTAAACGATTCCGCTGAAAACTTCGCACTCAAGCCTTCAAAATTAAATGGCATCGACACGTCAGGGTTGACGCCGTAAAATCCGAGATACTGTTCTTGCGTACCGTAATTTCCATCGGGATAGTCTTCGAAAATCATGATTCTATCGTCATACGATGCCACAACATCCGTCAGCTCGCGCAAATATGGAAACAGATTTTCCCAAAAACGGCTATATTTATGCTGCAAATCATCAAACGACTGCACTGATTGCTCGTCAGAACAATGCGCCGCGAGCGGATCGTCACGCAACTGCGGATCTTTACTAATCCACCGCACTGCGTCAGCGCGAAATCCATCAACGCCTAAATCAAGCCAAAATCTCAGAACGCGCTTCATTTCTTGGCGCACCGCCGGATTGTCCCAATTCAAATCGGGCTGCTCTTTCAAGAACGTATGTAAATAATATTGCTGCCGCGATTCATTCCACTGCCACGCCGAACCACCAAAAATACTCAACCAATTATTCGGCGGCGAACCATCCGCGCGCGCATCGCGCCACGTGTAAAAATCACTTCTATCGTTATCGCGCGACGATTGCGATTCCAAAAACCACGGATGCTGATCGCTTGTATGATTCGGCACAAAATCAACCATGACTTTAATACCGCTTGCGTGCGCTTTTTCGACCAGTTCGCGAAAATCATCAAGCGAACCAAACATCGGGTCAATGTCGCAATACTCCGACACGTCATAGCCCATGTCAGCTTGCGGTGATGGATAGAACGGAGAAAACCAAATCGCGTCGATGCCAAGCGATTTTTCACCGCTTTTTATATAGACTAGCTTGTCAATTACACCACGCAAATCACCAATACCATCGCCATTTGAATCCATAAATGATCGCGGATAAATTTGATACAGAGCATTTACATTTGCCCAGCGTTTACGTGCCATACTCTTTCTCCTGTTCGTCTTTGAGCGCAGCATATACGCCGTTCGTCCAGCCAAAACCGTCTTGCAACTCGTACTCGCCACCGCCGCCTGGCGCCGCTGCGACGACATCGTATTTCTCAACCATTTTTCGTTCGCTCATAAACACCGATTCATTCAGCGCAAGCCAGCGGTCGCGGATTTCTACCGCTAATTCGTCATAGCCATATGAACCTAATCCTTTGATTGTTACCCACTGCAACGGCGCCCAGCCATTTGGAAAATCCCACTGCTGGCCGTTATTGACGAGCGTCGCTGCAACGCCGCCCGCATGCAAAAAGTCCGTTCTAATCCGCTCAGCTACAGCTGCCGCTTGTTCAGGCGTCGCGATACCGGCGTACAGCGGAAACACCCCCGCGAGTGTTAAACGGTCATTCAACGTTTGTCGAACGGTATGAAAATCCTCAAAAAATTGACTTGACTCATTCCAACAGTATCGCTGAATTGCTTTGGCACGGTAAGCAGCAGCCTGCTCAAACCGCCGCGCTAAACGCTTTTGTTTGAGGAACCGGTACGATTCGGCGATCGCACATTCCAAATCATACATCAAACAATTCAGATCAACCGGCACAATTTTCGTCGTTTCGATCGTTTTGATGTCGCAAGTATCGCGAAACCAACGGCTACTGAAATCCCAGCCGCTTTCCGCCGCTGCTCGCAAATCAATATAAACTTGCTCTTTCTGGTCAGCGACTCCAGCCGTTTCAATGTCTTCGCGCTGTGATTCCGGGCGTGGCGTCGATTGATCATCGTAAAACCGGTTAAGAATTTCGCCATGCGGCATACGCACGACACGGCGGTGCGCAGTACAATCCGGTCTCGTCGCGAGGCGCCGCCGCCCATCCATCCAAAATCGATATTCAGCGAGCATGCTAGGCAAAAACTCAATATACGTGCGCCGCGCACCGCGCTGCTGCGCCAACAACTGCACCATACGCGCGAAGAACGGCGGCTGCGACCGGCTCAAAAAATAGGTACGATTTGCGGTCGGAATCATATTAAATTTACGCAGCATATATGTATAGTTACGCATCATATCATGCACAGCGCGCCACCTGCCGTCCGCCGCAAGCCCGAGCATAATAAAATAGCTATCCCAATAAAATTGTTCTTCAAATCGCCCGCCCGGCGTAATATATTTGTATGGCAACGCAATTAATGAACCGCGATTACGCCGATTACGCCGTTCTAGCACGCGCCACAAATTCGATACATGCTGGCGCGCCGTTGTCGTTTCGTCCGGCTCGTATTGCGGCACGTTGTGTTTTACCGGCTGAAAATTATGCGAAACAAACTCTGCTAAATCAAACTCAGGCTTTTTGCGCTCTTTCATATACCGGCGTACGACCGCCGCAACTGAATCGCACGGCACCATATCGACAAACGTTTTACCGTCGGCATACACGCGCTCTGCCTGCACGGCATCAAATAAATCACGCAGCGACTCATCTGGGCTTTTTGCGACAGGCTTCAGCAAACCGACCGTATGAACTGTTGCAGTCTTGAGCGAATCGGAACTTTTTTTGATAATCTCTTCGGATTTTTTTGTTAATAATCGTTTGCGCATAGATGGCATTATACGCCAAATCTACCCCTGTTACAACAAGAATATTAAAAAATACTATTGACTTTTTATCATGCTTATGCTAATATAAATGTAGTGGTTAATCACACAAACATCACTAAAAAATAAAAAGGAGAGTTATGAAGCGAAAGCGAATCACCGTACAGTACATCGGCTAATAGCTAAAGCCAATAATAATCCCCCGACCTACCGCGCGGGGGATTGTTATTTACGATTTATTATGGCGTTTGCGTTCGTTAGCGTCGAGATATTTTTTACGCAAACGCAAACTTTTCGGCGTCACCTCAAGCAGCTCATCGTCTTCGATAAAGTCAATTGATTGTTCTAAACTAAGTTCTGTATGCGGCGTCAACTGTACTGTGCCGTCGCTTGATTTTGAACGCATGTTTGTCAGGTGCTTTGCTTTGCAAACGTTAATTTCCATGTCGTCCATACGATTGTTTAGCCCGACGATCATACCAGCATACACTTCCACGCCCGGTCCGACAAATAATTCGCCGCGGCTTTCGGCGTTTTCAAGCGCATACGGCGTCGTTGTACCAGCTTCAAAAGCAATCAACACGCCATTGCGCGTTCGCGGCAACGTGCTGCTCGCCGGCTGATAACCATGCGGCAAGCTATACATAATCACCGTACCTTTCGTGTCGGTCAATAGCGTGTTGCGCAATCCAATCAACGCGCGCGTCGTGATGAGATAGGTCATGCGCGCAGCACCGCTCGCGGTTTGTTCTTGCTTAACCAATTCCGCCTTACGCTTGCCAAGCTCCTGGCTGACAACGCCGACAAACTCTGCACCAATTTCAATCAACAGTTCTTCAACCGGCTCTTTCTCGACACCGTCTTCGTTTATCGTTACAACTTTCGGACGCCCAACTTCAAACTCATAACCCTCGCGCCGCATCGCTTCAATTAGCACGCTTAAATGCAATTCGCCGCGACCCGAAATGATAAATCCAATGCCGTCCTCGCGTACACGAAGTGCCACATTCGTCTCTAGCTCGCGCTGCAACCGATCACCGATCTGCCGCGATGTCGTAAATTCGCCCTCGCGGCCTTTCATCGGGCTCGTATTCGGCCCGAGGTACATGCTAATCGTCGGCGCTTCGACATCCATCACCGGCAACGCTTCAGGATTGTCGCGGTCGGCAAGTGTCTCGCCGATATGCGCTGCAGCCGCGCCAACGACATAAACAATATCGCCCGCTACCGCTTCGTCGACTTCTTCTTTGGCGAGCCCGCGGCTAATAAATAATTTATCAATTTTAGCGTTTTGCGCCGCGCCGTCAGTTTTCATTAGCACAATCGGCATTGCGCGTTTAGCGACGCCGCGGCTAATCCGCCCAATCGCATACTTTCCCAAAAAGCTATCATACTGCAGAGCCGTTACGAGCATCTGAAACGAACCGTCTACCGACACGTTTGGCGCAGGAATTTGCTGAACAATCGCCTCGAAAATCGGCGTTAAATCGGCCGGCTCACTTGGGTCGCTCGGCATATGCACCCACGATTTGCCATCGCGCGCCGCCGCATAATACACCGGATACTTTAGCTGCGACTCGTCGGTCGCGAGCTCCAAAAATAAATCCGCCAGTTCGTCTTCAACTTCAGCGACGCGGCGCGCCGGCTTGTCAATTTTATTGATCACTACTACCGGCTTTAAGCCCAGCTCCAGCGCTTTGCTCAAAACGAATTTCGTTTGCGGCATCGGTCCTTCCTGCGCGTCGACGATAAGCAACACGCCGTCTGCCATATTAAGCGTCCGTTCAACCTCGCCGGAAAAATCCGCATGCCCCGGCGTGTCAATAATATTGATTTTGTAATCGCCGTAGTACACCGTCGTCTGTTTGGCAGTGATAGTAATACCGCGCTCGCGCTCCTGATCGCCCGAATCCATAATCAACGCTTGCGCCATTTCCGCCTGATTGTCGCGAAACGTATTTGATTGTTTGAGCAGCCCGTCAACAAGCGTCGTTTTGCCATGGTCAACGTGCGCAATAATTGCAACATTTCGAATATAGTTTGGATCAGTCATAGTGTTCCTTAATACCGCGTAGGCTTCTGCTTATTTCATAAAAAACGGTCTGCGGCGGCACAGACCTTGCTTATAGTTATTATATCATAATGATCTGCATTAACCAAAATAACCCGCGCGAAAAACTATGCATTGCATCCATGCTACTCAGCAACGACCGCAGTATTCGTATTTCGGTTATAGCGGCGAAAAAGTCGAAGCGCACCGCGGGCAATAGGCGCTGCCGCAAATATTTGCCAGAAAAACGCAGCACAAAAATTTACCGACCACGCCAGTGCAAATTGTACCGGCATCGCAGCGAGCGGCGCACCAGACAGCGCCAGCCCGATCACACTCATCGCGAGAGACATACCCGTCACCATGCACACCGTCTGAGCGAGTGCTTTTGCCGAAGCACTGTCATTTTTTTGCACCATACCGCTCATGACTTTGCGCGCTGCTTTTGATACGACTGCATTTTCGACAATCATCACGATAGTAAAAATCACCGGCTGCAGCAACAAGGCGTGCCCGAGCGCTTCAACTGATATACCGCTGTGGCGAAACGCGTTAAATATATTCATAAATAATGACATCGTGAACGCCATAGCGACGCCAAAAACCAATCCTTCACGCTTGTTGCGAGGCATATGTTCTCCTTTACTTACTATTTTTAGCAACAAAAAAGTTGCGCTTTTTATCGTGCAACGGTACAACTAGGGGTGTGTTTCACGCATTACATTTTCCGTTCTCAGACGCCGATAGACTCAGCTTGAGCAACAGAAAACAACGTATTGACCTAGTGTTAGTATAGCAAACGTGAGCGAAATAGTCAATGTGAAAAATAAAAAAGACAAGCAACGGTACTTGTCCGTATAATTTGGTGGAGTATAGGAGATTCGAACTCCTCACCTCTTCGCTGCCAGCGAAGCGCTCTAGCCAAATGAGCTAATACCCCGCGTAATATACTAATTCATGGTGGAATTTTACAACTCCGCTAGAACCTATTTTAGCACAAAATGTTAAAAACTGTGAGCCACGCCGCCTAGCACGGCAAGCCGTGCTGCGCTCCAGCCCAGAAAACCCTTTGCATATTTTTTGTAATTTCCCCCGCCGTGATTTTATTAGAAAAAAGGTAAAGGGTGTTCTGGGCGGGTGCGCCTACCGCAAACGATAGAGGCGGCGCGGCTTTTGTCGGCAAAGCCGACGCGCTATGCGCACTTACTGCGATAACGATTCTTCTAAAATTGCATAATGATCAGGGAATGTAGATTGCATTAGCTCTAGGAGGTAGCCAATATTTTTCTGCGTTTCTGGCACAAGTGCAGGGTCGAATCCTGATCCAGTAATATGAGATTGATCATTCACAAATTTATATATCGCAGCTTTCTTTTGGGTGTCAAAATTCAGTCGCTCAAGCCTTTTGTATGTACTTTCACTACTTGGTATACGGAACATTAAGAAATTATCGAGAACTTTGCGTGCAATATTGGGCATTTTATATGCGTTAGCTATTGTACCATCCGACTGATAATTATAAATCATATTAAACAGATAGTGGTATTCACTCTCATATTTTTGCAGGTCCGTATCTAGTTTATCTAAAAATGCTTTCCTTGAGCCGTCAGATGTAGAATATCTGTTATTAATCATAAAGTATTGCGCTTCTCTGCCACCGTTATTGCCTTTTTGCCAATTTAAGAGTAACTTTAGAAAATCAAAGTTATGAGTAAGAACAAAAAGTTGCTTTACGCTACTTGTTGCAGTTTTCAAGAACGAAAAAGCTTGGTATTGCGAGTTTGCATCGAGGCTTGACACCGGGTCGTCGATAACAACAATACTGTTATCAACGTCAAAATTTTCATCTTTTAGCTGTACGGTAAAATATACAAAAGCAATAGCGGTTCTTTCGCCCTCGCTTAGGCTTTTCGCAACCGTATTGCCTCGCTTAAGCGTATAGCCACTGCCATCATCGTTGGTAATAAAGGTTATTTCGGCGTGCCCTAAGAAATTTTTCAAAGATTCATTTAATATGCTGCAAGCCTTATGCGAAGATGAAACCTTGGATTTATTCATATTTACCCTCTCGGTTAGTTTGCGCAACCCGGGCTTATCTGGAGCTCCTTCAACACCATCAGTCAGCTCTTTTATTTTATTGTCATGCGCCAAAATATCAGTTTTTAGCGCTTCTACATCATCATATATCGTACTTAAATAGTGCGTCTCTATTTGTTTACTGACATTTAGTTTATGCGCATCAAACTCATCAGTCTTTTTATTGTGTAAATCAATTTGCTCGTTAATTTTTGCAATACGCAATAGCAAATCGTCTAGTTTTGGTTGGTCGCCAAGGTCGAGCTGGGCAGTAGTATGAGCCTTTTTTGATTCAAGTGTTTTTGCAAAATGCTCAATTTCGGTGAGTAGCTTGTCGCGGGCGTCAGTCATAGCTATGCTGCGAGTTTCGTATTCTTCACGTAATTCTTGATAAAGGTTCATTTTATCAACTGGCTGTAACTGTTGTATTTGCGCATAGTCCGTGCGTAAATCGTTAAGTACTATGTCGATTTGCTCTTTTAGCTTCTTGTCTGCGTCGTTAAAGTGATTAGCAAGCTCTTTTATGCGCTCTTGAGATAGCTTGCTACCGCAGAATTCACACTTATCGTTTTTATGTTTTTCATGCAGAACAGCACCTCGTTCGACCCACTCGGCTATGTCAGTATTCTCTACCAGTCGAGAAATCACATTGGCCTCTACGGTTTCGTTTGCTAGCTTCTGGCTCCTTTCGAAGTTTTTCGTAAGTTGGTTATTCGTGAAGGACATTTTTTGTTGTTTCTCCATTGACTCTTGTGAAATCTCTTGTACTAACAGCGTGAGCTGCTCGTCTTGCAATATATGCTTTTCACTGAGCTTCGCAAAAGCCGCCTCAGCCTCTGGTCTTCTATATGTGCGAGATATCGCTCCGCGGGTATTCTGACCAATGGTACGCTCTATATCGGTAAATAAACGATCTTTTCTCGTTGATTTTTCTTTTTTCTGACGAGTCTCTTCGTTAATCTTAGTGCGAATTATGGATATCTCTTTTTCATCACGTTCAATTTGCGCGATGGCCTCTTGATTCTCCTCACCTAATATAAGAATAGGCTTTGCTTTATTGGCTGTAAAAGACACATTGTCGTCTACATACTCTTGATTGAATACGCGTATCGGTGTAGAAAAAATTTGACCATGTGAGCATGTTGCACCAGCGTCATCTTTTATCTCATATAGTGCAGTCGAAAATTCCCCACAACCACCTGAGTTTAGGCTGGCAAACAATTTTGATAGGGTCGTTTTGCCCGACCCATTCCAGCCGTATATGATATTGTATCGTTTAAATTCTGGTAGAGCTATTGGGGCAACGAAGTCCCTAAAAACTCCGAAATCTTTGATTTTTGTAAACTTCTTAATAACCATAACGCAAGCTAAATTAACGTCAATTCTATGTCTATATATTATACAACAATCAGAGTTAGATGGCGTTATTATTTGACTTATTTACCACAGAGGATAGATGGGTAGGCTGTGAATATAAGTAATTTGTCATGCTGCGTGATATGTTATTGGCAACAACAGTACCCTGTCCACGAAAATACGGCTCAAGTATTGCCAGCGTCTCTCCAGTCGGAAACAACACAGGCAATATCTGGCTTACAATCCGTTCATCATCAAACAGCTTGCGGAATATGCGAAGCGGCAGGTCTTTTATTTCTTCGGCGGATTCTTTGGGGTTGGTGTCAAAATTTACATTTGGCAAGTCGGGTATGTCGTGCCGCCACTTTTTCAAGTTGGTCATGATATCATGCCAAATATTCGGGTAGCCGAGTTGCTCGAACATATCTTGTCCGTATGATACTGATAAGTTTACACCCCAAGAATCTTGTAATTTTTGCAGTTCCGGCTGATAAAAGTTGCGGTTTTTGACAAGGCTTGGGTCAATAAAATAGAAAAATCCCCAGGTTACCTTGTTGCCGTAAATATCGACCAGTGCCTCTAATTTTTTCTCAAAATTACTAATCTGTCCGCGCTTTTTGGTCGAATCATGGTCATCGCGCACTTTTTGCTCGATGAACAACACTTTGTTGTCTTTCATGAGTAGTTGGTCAATGTCGAGTGCATCGCCCTCTTTAGAGATTATTTTTTGTGGCAAAGGCTGCCAACCCACGCTGATAAGATACTGCTTGATTGCCACTTCAAAAGCGTCGCCAAAACGAATTTCATTTGACTGTAAAAGATTTTGCAGTAATTTAGCTTCTGGCTTGGTTGGGCGAAATAGACCAACGTACCTGTCTGGATATTCGGCAACTTTTCTTATGAGGTCGGGTTTTGATTTTGCAAAGATTTTCTCATCAAAAATTTCCTTGAATTCTTCGTAGTCAAGCATACTTTTTCTCCAGATACTTTTGTCGAATTTCGTCAATCAACACACCGTCGATATACCAAAATGTCCAGCCGTTGCATGACGGTTGGTTTTGTAAGACTGCGCCGACTTTATGAATAGAACCCTCGATATCGCCACTTTTGAGCGAACCGTTGGCGGTAACAACTGCGGAGTATTTGCCGTCTTTGCTGGTGAGTGTAATACCCGCTTTGATGAGTCCAATATCAACCAGTAGACCAAATGCAACACGCGGCGCTTTTGCTTCTAATTTGCTCGTAATGAGCGTTTCGTCGAGAGGCGTCGTGTCGGTAAGTCGCTTTTTGGCGACTTTAACGTAGGTGCTGTCGCGTTCAATAACAATGTAAGAACGCCCGAGCTCTTTTGCGGCAACTGCCGTCGTGCCGCTGCCGAGAAATGGGTCAAGCACAATGTCGCCCGGCTTTGTAGTCGCATTGATAATTCGGCGAAGCAATGCAAGCGGTTTTTGTGTCGAGTGAGCTTTTTCACCGTTAATTTTAATCCGCTCTTTACCGCTGCAAATCGGAATTAACCAATCACTGCGCATCTGCTTATCTTCGTTGTGGGCTTTCATAGTTTTATAATTAAAAGTCGGCTTTGATTTCTCAGATTTTCCAGCCCATATTAGCGTTTCGTGCGAATTGTTAAAGCGCGTGCCTTTGAAGTTTGGCATGGGGTTTGTCTTAACCCAAAGAGTGTCATTCAAAATCCAGTAATCGAGGTCTTGCAAGATTTTACCAACGCGAAAGATATTGTGATAGCTACCAATTACCCAAAGCGAGCCGTTGTCCTTGAGGACGCGGCGACACTCGGTGAGCCATTTGGTCGTAAAATCATCATAAGCAGCAAAGCTATCATATTTATCCCAGTCGTCATCAACCGCAGATACTTTTGTATTATTTGGTCGCCACAAATCGCCTTTGAGCTGCAAGTTGTACGGCGGATCGGCAAAAACAAGATCAATCGACTTGTCTGGCAGTGTTTTTAATAATTCTATGCAGTCGCCTTGTAGTACGACGTTGGTTTCTAGTAATTTTTTACTCATGGACGCCTTTGAGTTTTAAGTTGATTTATCTTGAGTAAAGTCCGCGTATAAAAAACGGACACCTACTCTAGGCGTCCAACCAACAATTGGGATTTGAACCAAAAGTTTTTCGAGCAAGTGCCCGTTTTTCTGGTTCAAATACCAAAATACTGGGAAAATCCCTAAGATGTTAATTGTTGGTTGGACTTCTTTATTATATCATTTCTTGCATGCTCATAGAATAAACACGCAAGAAATCCGCCAATGTTGCTAAAGCAACAGCGCACCCGCCCAGAACACCCTTTACCTTTTTTCTAATAAAATCACGGCGGGGGAAATTACAAAAAATATGCAAAGGGTTTTCTGGGCTGGAGCGCAGCACGGCTTGCCGTGCTAGGCGGCGTGGCTCACAGTTTTTAACATTTTGTGCTAAAATAGGTTCTAGCGGAGTTGTAAAATTCCACCAAAAAAGTATTTTTCAGAGAATTCAGGCGCGCCAGCGCCTGTTTTTCTAGTGTTTTGCGTAGCAAAACCCAAATTCCAAAGGGGGGAGAAATTTTTGGGGCAGCCGTAGGCTGCACCTTTTTGGATTTTAGCCACCACGAGCGGATTTACAAGTAGAAGTCTTGCGTGTTTGGTTTTTGCTCTTGCATACTTGTTCCCTCAACTTAAATAGCCGCTCCGCTGGACACAAT
>CAJPLV010000007.1 GCA_905371715.1 Candidatus Saccharimonadota bacterium
CGCGCAGCGTGCTGTTGTAGCGCACAAACGCCGGATTCATGTCGACCAGCATGTACGGCGCAATTGTCGCTTCGTTGTAACCGAGATGCTTCAAAAAATCGACCGGCAATACAAATTGCACCAACAAAAACCCTAGCACAACCGCTGCACCAATCGCCGCCGTATGCCACAACCACGCGCGATACCACGGATTATAGCGCGTAACTACATATATTAGTATGAAATAAGCGATGTAGCGCAAATCAACCATCAGTCCGGCGATTGCCGCTAGTCCACCATTTGCCGCCGGTAGCGCTAACACAATGTGCAGCACGATATACAAGCCGCACAAAATCACGAGCGGATCCCGGCGAAAATCACGCGCTAAACGCTGCCCGTACCGCAGTATAATCAAAAGCGCGGCGATCACCATTAGGATCTCTTTCCAAGCCTTTATACCGAGTGCAACCGCCGGAGCCTTACTGCCAATAAAGACGCTCAGCGGCGCATGAACTACAATTAGCGCCATAATCACAACAAGCAGTCCAGCAATCGTACGGTCCAAGATAGCGCTATACCGCGGCGGCGCCAATCGCAAAATAACCCGTTTCATCTAGTGCTATTATAGCGGAATTGTTATAATGGTGGTACTTATGCCGTCGAGAAATACGAAAGCATACAGCATTTTGTTGATGATTGTCGACGCGATTATATTCGCTATCGTATTCTCTTTGGCGTATTATGTGCGTACGCAGCTTGACCACCGCGCGCTTTTACACGCTGTTTACACAACCGATTATATCGTCAGCTTTTTAGTAATCGCGCCCGTTTGGATTTTGATTTTCGCATCGCTTGGGCTTTATAGCGCAGGCATTTACACGCGCCGGCTCGTCGAGTGGAGCCGCATCATTCTCGGTACATTCATTGGTATTCTGCTCGTGATTGGCTGGGAGTATTTCACGAACATTCATATCTTTCCGGCGCGGCTAGTGGCATCGTACGTGTTCATTGGTTCGACCGCCGCGATTATTATCGTGCGCGAATTAATACGCGATATTCGCCATGAGCTGTTTCGTTATGGACGCGGCGTAAGCCGCGTACTTGTTGTCGGCAACTCCGACGCAACGACCGATATCGCGTTAGCGCTTGGTTCGACGCACAAGTCTGGCTACCAAATTGTTGCGTTCGCCGGTCCAACTCGATTATTGCCGCCGCATCTTGGCATTAATCACTACACGCGCGTTGAAGACGCGCTGCAAGACATTGATAAACTGAATATTACCACCATCATCCAAACCGATTTATACGATAGCGGAACGCGCAATCATAAAATCTTGAGCGCCGCGCAAATCGCACATATTCAGTATAATTTTATTCCTGGCGAGCCTGAGTTCTATACCGGAAAAAACACAATTGACGTATTCCTCGGCTATCCAATGATTACCGTTAGCCAGACGCCGCTGATTGGCTGGGGGGCAGTTTGCAAACGCCTATTTGATTTTATTCTCGTCGTCGCGGCGCTGCCGTTATGGGGCAGCGTTTTACTTATATTATCGATCTTCCAGAAAATTTTTAATCCCGGTCCAGTTTTTTATCGATCCAAGCGCCTCAGCCAGTATTCTAAACCGATTAAATTATATAAATTCCGCACCATGGGCGCGCAATATGGCAAAAAAGACGCCAGCTTAGAATTTGAGGACATGGGGCGACCAGACTTAGCAGACGAGTACCGGCGCAATCACAAAGTCGAAAACGATCCGCGCATTACGCGCTTCGGCAAAATATTGCGCGACACATCGCTTGACGAATTTCCGCAGTTTATTAATGTGCTGCGCGGCGATCTAAGTTTAGTCGGGCCGCGCCCAATCTTGCCGCAAGAGGTCAAGTTCAGTCAATCGCGTACCGCGCTCTTGCATAGCGTTAAATCGGGCGTCACGGGACTGTGGCAAGTGTCAGGACGATCCGACCTGAGTTTCGACGAGCGAATTGAGCTAGAACTATACTACGCGCAAAACTGGAGTTTTTGGCTCGATTTACGCATCCTATTCAAAACAATCGCCGTCGTTGTGCGCAAGACAGGCGCACGGTAAGTCATGACTCGTAAACATCAGCAGCTCATTGCTATTATTGGCCCATCGGGCGCCGGTAAAAGCACGCTTATCAAGCAGTATCTTACGCACCGGCCGTACGCACACATTCACCGTACCGTTACGACACGCCCTGCACGATCACTAAATGACGATTCGCATATATTTGTTGATGACATTACATTTGAGCATATGTTTCATAACGGAGATCTTCTTGGCATGTTTCCTTACGAAGGTTACCGCTACGGACTAACGCCAATAAATTATGCAAACGCATCGCTCGTATTTGTCGCTTTGCGCGCACCCGTCGTAGCACAATTTTTATCATTCTATCCTAATACATTTGTCATACAAATTGAAGCACGAACGGAGACTTTATGTAAACGCTTACATATGCGCGGTGATAGTTCACGGGCGCAAGCTGCTCAGCTTGAAGCAGAAATTACAAGCGGTAGGTCTATCGCAAGCCGCATTATATCAACCGATACAGCCAGCGCTTACCATCAGTTTGAAGAATTATGCGATTCATTTCTCTTAACGTGAGGTTTCGGCGCAATGCACGTTTTGCCATGTTTTGAACTATACAGCCACCACAATGCCATTGTGAACATCGCTGCTGCTACCGCCAAAAGATATACTGATTGGACTGTCGGCACGTGATAAATAGAGAGTAATCCAGCAAGCAATAACATAAATACCCACCAGCTCATCAACCGCCCAGCGAGCGCAATGTAAACTAACCGGTCTGCAAGCGCATGTTCATAGCAACAACGCCATAAACACCACCACGCACCACCGATCACGAAGCTAGCAATCAGCCCAAGTCCAATTTGAAAATGACGGCTAGCAAACCACATCGCGGCAACACCAATTGCCATCAATCCGCCTGAAATGATAAGCGTTGCTTTTGGGCCATGACACACCAGAAACGTTCGTTTACCCGTTGCACGGTCGCCTTTTTCGTCGCGAAAATCTTTCAAAAACAGCCGCCCCATAAACAGCATAAATAAACCTGCGATACTTATCATTATCTCTACTGTCATATGCGATTTCCCAAGCATATACACCAATCCAGCCGGATACAATACATATCCCACCGGTAGTAGTAATAATGCCAGCACACCACGCGCCGATATACGGAACGGGCGCATTGAATAAGCGTAATTCAAAAATAATAGTACTACCGCACACCATACAGATCGCATATCAATTGCCGCCCATAGCCCGATTAATATAATTTCTAAAAAGTGTAATATCGTCCATAACGTTTTGCTATCGCTTGACTGATTGACAAGAGGTCGGTCGGATGCATCATCGCGATGCGTTAAGTTAATCATATCAACTTCATAATCGCTCAAATCATTCACTGCTACTGCATGCATATACCAACACGAGATCAAGACAACAATTACCGTTAATTGCCACCACGAAGGCAGGTCGCCGCATACTATCATCCACACAAGCAGTGTCTGTAAAATCAAAAGTGTCGCTGTTTTTGGGCGCAGTAGTTGCCATAACACGCGCCCATACCGCAGAATTATCACTATAGACATTTCGAGCTTCGCGCACACGCAACTGCTTGATTTGTCATCAAAAATAACACAACTACCCACACAAGCCCCATAATGCCGCCGCTTAGTATACCAACAAGCGCAGCAGCACGTAGACCAGCCTCCGGCGCACTCAGTTGCACGTCAGCAAGTGCCGAGGTGTATGACTTTATCTCTGGATTATTTGTGCTCGCTTCGTAAAGATAACAGTACACTTGTCGCGAACAGCGCAACTGTTTAAAAAGAAAACCGAGGCAGATCACCGGCGCTAGTACCCCAGCGCAACAAAATACCGAAATAAAGACGACTGCGCCAATGAGCGTCGACGCCGCACCGCGCGCCAAAAGCTCACTAATCAGCACCATCACGATAATTGACGTTACTATAAATGCCGCAACAACACTGTAATATATTAGATACGCCGTGCGTGTCGTATGCCCTATTATCGTTTGAAAATCGCGTTTTATCTGTTGATCAATCATAGAATCGCTCATTATTTTTTGCGTTGCCGCCAGCACGCCACGCCGAACACTAAAACCCAAACTCGCCAGTACTATACCTATTGCAATACCTGTTAGATTGATGAGGACAATGATATCCATTACTATTTTAAGTATATCTAATTACTAAGCAAAAAACTAGCCGAACACCGCCACAAAACGGTATACTATCATTATGGCTACTCCGAAAATTGCGATCGTGTGCGAATTTCTCACCGTGATGGGCGGCGCCGAGAATGTCGTGCTTGCGATGCACGAAGCCTTCCCTAGTGCGCCGATTTATACCGCGCTATACAAGCCCGAAGCTGTGCCCGCGTTCAACCACGCCGATGTACGCACATCAAAATTACAAAAATTACCAAAATTCCTGCGCAAAACACACCGGCTATTTCCAACGCTCGCAGTCAAGGCATTTCAAGAATTTGATTTAAGCGAGTTTGACATTATTCTTACAAGCGCTTATTTGAATGCGAACCAGATCAAAAAATCGCGTCCCGGGCAAAAAATTATTTCGTATTGCCATACGCCCGCGCGCTACTACTGGAGCCACTATGATTTATACCGCAAGCAACCCGGGTTCGGCATGCTTAATCCAGTCATACGAGCGCTGATGCCGATTCTCGTACCGCACCAGCGAAAACTTGACTACGAAGCAGCGCAGCGCGTGGACGTTTGGATTGCCAACAGCACCGAAACGCAAAAGCGCATCAAAACCTATTACGGCAAGCAGGCAACCGTCATTCACCCGCCAGTTGAGACACATCGATTCACGCCCGCCCGTACGCGCAGCGATTACTACGTCACGCTGGGACGCCAGCTGCCGAATAAACGATTTGATTTGGCGGTGGCGGCATGCACGGAATTAGGCGTACCGCTCAAAGTATTCGGCAAAGGAGAAATGCACGACGAACTGCGCAAAATCGCTGGTCCAACGATTGAGTTTTACACCGACCGCTTCGGCGACGCCTCCGACGAAGCCGTTGAACGTGCGCTCAATCACGCAAAAGGTTTTGTTTTCCCAAGCGACGAAGATTTCGGCATTGTAAGCGTTGAGGCCCTCGCCGCCGGCGCACCTGTTATCGGCTATGATAGCGCCGGCACGCGCGATATCGTCACCCAAGGAGAGACTGGCGTACTCTTCGCCCGCCAAACCGTCGACGATGTCGCCGAAGCGATAAAACGCGCCGAAACAATTCGTTGGTTTCCGAGTAAACTCAACCGCACAGCACGGCGCTTTGACAAGTCGCTCTTCCTCACAAAACTACGCAAAGTTGTATACGACCAGTGGCGATAACTATTCGTTGCCTGTTGCCCGATTAATACGCGTCGATGAATCGGGTTTACCCGCGCCCGCGTCAAAACGCATCGTGATGTTGTGTTTTCTACACACATCTGCCTCCGGAATTGCTTTTTCAGTATCGCGATCACCGCCGTTTGCAAAAATCAATTCGTCGCCCGGATATTGCCCTGCTACCATTTCGAGCGTTTTAATGATCGTAGGATCTTCATCAACTGAAAGCACTACCTGATCAACGCCTTTAAGTGCGCGCATCAAACGCAGGCGGTTATTTTCATCCAAAATAATCTTGCCTTTTTTTAGCAGCTGCTGCTTATCGTTATTGACGATCACGATAAGTTTATCGCCCATCTGCGCCGCTGCTTCAATCATATCAAGATGTCCGCCGTGCAGCGGATTAAAGTAGCCGCTCACAATCACAATTTTCATTATCTAATCCTCCGTCGTTTGCTGTCTAACGCTCTTTATTTTATCATAGAATTATGAAAACAATCCTTGTTACAGGCGCCGCCGGCTACATTGGCAGCCATACGCTCATAGAACTTATCGCACATAATTTTAACGTTGTCGTAATTGATAATCTCGTAAACGCTAATGTCGAAAGCCTGCGGCGCGTCGAGAAAATTGCAAACACAACTATTCCATTCATTCAAGCAGATGTTCGCAATCAAGCGGCACTTGATGATATTTTCACAACGCATGCTATTGACGCCGTAATTCACTTCGCGGGCCTCAAAGCAGTCGGCGAATCGGTCGCCAAGCCGCTTGAGTACTACAATAATAATCTCGTTTCAACGCTCTCGCTACTTGACGCAATGCGCAAACATAACGTGAATAAATTAGTCTTCTCCAGTTCAGCAACCGTGTATGGCACGCCGAACGAGCTTCCCTTGCGCGAAACCTCGCAAACCGGCATCGGTATCACAAATCCGTACGGCTGGACAAAATACATGATTGAGCAAATTATACGTGATTACAGCGCTGCTCATGCTGATTTTCAGGCAACAATTTTGCGCTACTTCAATCCGATTGGCGCCCACGAATCCGGTATGATCGGCGAAGATCCAAACGGTATTCCGAATAATTTATTGCCGTACGTGGCGCAAGTCGCCGTTGGCAAGTTAGCGAGCGTCGGCGTATTTGGCAACGATTACGATACGCCAGATGGTACAGGCGTA
This sequence comes from Candidatus Saccharimonadota bacterium, assembly GCA_905371715.1. GTDB lineage: Bacteria > Patescibacteriota > Saccharimonadia > Saccharimonadales > Saccharimonadaceae > Saccharimonas > Saccharimonas epibionticum. The sequence continues at coordinate 6,592 of CAJPLV010000007.1, forward strand.
CGCGATTATATTCATGTCGTTGATTTGGCGCGCGGACATGTCGCTGCCTTGCAGCATATGCAAGCGGGCGCGCACGTATACAACCTCGGCACAGGGCACGGCACGTCAGTTCTCGAAATCATTCACGCGTTTAGCGAAGCGTGCGGCAAAGACCTGCCATACGAAATCAAACCGCGCCGCGCAGGCGATATCGCCGCCTGCTACGCTGATTGCAGTAAAGCCGAACGCGAGCTTGGCTGGCGCGCCGAGTTAACAGTCAAAGACGCGTGCCGCGACAGTTGGCGCTGGCAATCGCAGAACCCAAATGGCTATTCGTCGTGATGATATACTAGATACATGACCAACTTGCTTGTCACGGGAGGTGCGGGGTTTATCGGGTCAAACTTCGTGCAATATACCGTGAAACACAAACCCGAATATCACGTAACGGTAATTGACAAACTAACGTATGCCGGCAACCGCGCTAATCTTGAATCTGTCAACGACCGCATTGAATTTGTTGAGGGCGATATCTGCAACGCTGAGTTAATGGATCGGCTCGTAGCAAAAAACGATATTATCGTTCACTTCGCCGCCGAGAGTCATAACGACAATAGCTTGCGCAATCCCTGGCCGTTCGTCGAAACCAACATCGTTGGCACGTATACGATATTAGAGGCGGTGCGCAAATACGATAAGCGCCTCCATCACATCAGTACCGACGAAGTGTTTGGCGACTTAGAATTAGACGATCCGAACCGCTTTACTGAGAGCACGCCGTACAATCCATCCAGCCCCTACTCCAGCACCAAAGCGTCAAGCGACATGCTGGTGCGCGCCTGGATGCGCAGCTTCGGCGTTAAAGCAACTATCTCCAACTGCTCTAACAACTACGGACCGTACCAGCACATTGAGAAATTTATTCCGCGCCAAATCACCAACATCTTGTCCGGCATCAAGCCGAAACTCTACGGCACCGGCGAGCAAGTTCGCGACTGGATTCACGTCGATGACCACAATGCTGCCGTCCATATCATTCTAGAAAAAGGCACGCTCGGCGAGACGTATATCATCGGCGCCGACAACGACCACGTCAACAACAAAATGGTTATTGAGCAAATTTGCGAGCTAATGGGCAAGGGCAAGGATTGGTATGAGCACGTCAACGACCGGCCGGGCCACGATCAACGTTACGCCATGGATTCAAGCAAGTTGCGCCGCGAACTGGGCTGGCAGCCGCGCTACACCGACAATCAAACCGGCATGCATGATGGTCTGCTGCAGACTATTGATTGGTACCGTACGCATGAAGACTGGTGGCGCCCACAAAAAGAAGCGGTTGAGACAGCATATGCTAAGCAAGGGCAATAAGGAGATTATATGAGTTTTGATCCGTCAGTATACAACGAATTAACCGTCACTGAATCGCCTATTCCTGGCCTGTTCGTCGTGAAGTTACCCGTCCACGGCGATAACCGCGGCTGGTTCAAAGAAAATTATCAAAAAGAAAAAATGGAAGCACTAGGTTTACCGTCATTTACCATCGTGCAAAACAATATTAGCTTCAACGACAAAGCCGGCGCCACCCGTGGCCTGCATGCTGAGCCGTGGAATAAATTCATTTCCACCGCCAATGGCCGCGTGTTCGGCGCATGGTGTGATTTGCGTAAAGGCGACAGCTTCGGCACGGTTTTCACGCACGAAATCAATCCCGGCACGGCAATCTTTGTGCCCAAAGGCGTTGCCAACGGCTATCAGACACTTGACGATAATATCGCCTACACCTACCTAGTTGACGCTCACTGGTCGCCAGACGCCAAATACACTTTTGTCAATTTGTTCGATCCAGCCCTTGGCATTGATTGGCCAATCTCGCAAAAAGACGCGATTATTTCCAGTAAAGACGCTGCTCATCCGTTATTAGCAAATGTAATTCCTCTGGAGGTTTAACTATGGACGACAATAAAATCTTTATCGTTGGCGCAAACGGGCAACTTGGCACGGCATTGCGCGCGCAATATCCTAATAGCAGGTTTGCCGATATAACCGAGCTTGATATCACAGACCGTGATTCTGTTGAAAATTTTGACTGGTCTCAGATTGAAATAATTCTCAATGCCGCCGCATTCACAAATGTTGATGCCGCCGAAACGCCGGAGGGTCGTGTCGCCGCATGGAAAGTAAACGCCGAAGCGGTCGCAAATCTCACGCGTGTTTGTCTGAAACACGATATGACGCTTGTGCACATTTCAAGCGATTATGTGTTTGACGGCACACGTGAACCACATCTTGAAACTGAGAGTTTCAGCCCCTTGTCTGTCTACGGCGATAGTAAAGCTGCGGGCGATATTGTTATTAGTCTATTACCAAAGCACTACATCTTGCGCACTACCTGGGTCATCGGTGAAGGTAAAAACTTCGTCCGTACCATGCTCGGGCTTGCCGAAAAGAATATTTCACCAACAGTCGTGTCCGACCAGATCGGTCGGCTGACCTTTACATCGGAACTCGTACGAGCAATTGATCATTTACTCACTACGCACGCTGATTATGGTACGTATAACGTCACCAACGACGGGCCGCTGGCAAGCTGGGCTGATATCACCCGGCAAATCTTCACGCTCGCCAGTCGCGATGACCTGACTGTCACCGACACAACCACTGTCGAATACTTTGCCAATAAGCCTGGTGTCGCACCGCGACCGCTCGGATCGGACATGAGCCTCGACAAACTGCATGCGACAGGATTTACTAGCCGCAATTGGCAAGACGATCTATCTGAATATATCAAGAAAGAGACGACAAACCTGCGTTAATCACCGTTTTTTCGACGGTTGACCTGCGTTAATCACCGTTTTTTCGACGGTTGACCTGCGTTAATCACTATGTTACGCTACGATATATGATTCAGCGAGATGCTCAATCAACAGTAAAACCCGTTCTTAGTCAAGGGCTTGTCGCTATTATTTATGGCGCTCGACAAACCGGTAAAACAACGCTTGCGAAACAGGTTGCCACAAACTATAAAAAACCGCTCTACCTCAACTGCGATGATCCAACAGTTGTCGCCAACCTCACAGGACGATCCGCCCAGGAGCTAAAATCATATATCGGAGACACCGATTTTGTCGTCATTGATGAGGCGCAGCGGGTCGAAAATATTGGAATATCGCTGAAGCTGCTACACGACAGCTACCCGAGCATCCCGCTGCTCGTCACTGGATCGTCTAGCCTTGATTTAGCGAATCGCGTCGCTGAACCTCTTACCGGACGAAGTATTGAAATCCAGCTTTATCCCCTTAGCGTGCGAGAAGTGTCTACAGATACCCCATCAATGCTGGCTCACGCCCGTACGCTAGCTGTGCGCGGCGGTTATCCTGGTATGTGGACACTTTCTGGAGAAGAAGCATCGAAACGTCTTCGTAATATGGCTATCAATTACATATTCCGCGATGCTTTCTCGCCTGTTGTTATTTACGACCAAACTATCTTAAACAACTTGCTACAACTGCTTGCATACCAGATAGGAAACGAAGTGAACTACAGCGAGCTCAGCCGAAAACTAGGCGTCAGCCGCGAAACTGTCGAACGCTACATTGATTTGCTGGAAAAAGCATTTATCGTTTTCAGACTCAATCAATACCGTAAAAATCTCCGAGCCGAGGTTGGTAGGCTTCGGAAAATATATTTTATAGATCTCGGTATACGTAACGCTCTAATTAATGATTTTCGCCCTCTGCATATTCGTGAAGACGCTGGATCTCTATGGGAAAATTTTTGCATCCTTGAACGTAGAAAATACCTCTCTACGACAGACCGTCTTGTTCGTTCGTATTACTGGCGAAATAGCAAGAAGCAAGAAATTGACCTTATTGAAGATGAACAAGATGTTGTTCGGGCATTTGAAATAAAATATGGTAAAAAAGAACCTAAGGTTCCTACAGAGTTCACGAAATTATACCCAAATAGCGAGTATACTGTCGTTAATCCAAGTAATTTCAATGATACGTTATTTCGAGCATTGCCTGATGATAAAATAAGTTTGTTCCAAGGAGGATTACTATGAAAGGAATAATTCTAGCTGGCGGATCTGGCACGCGCCTCTGGCCAATTACCAAAGCAATCAGCAAGCAGCTGATGCCAATTTATGACAAGCCGATGATTTACTACCCGCTAACAACGCTGATGCAAGCGGGTATCCGCGAGATTCTTGTTATTACCACGCCAGAAGACCAGGCTGGATTCAAACGCCTGCTCGGCGATGGTTCACAGTGGGGGCTTGATTTGCATTATGCCATTCAACCAAGCCCAGACGGACTCGCCCAAGCATTTATCATCGGTGAGGAATTTATCGGTGACGATAAGGTAGCGCTAGTACTCGGCGATAATATCTTTTACGGCGACGCGCTTGATGACTCCCTGCGTGCCTGCACCAATCCAGATGGCGGCACGGTGTTCGCCTATAAAGTATCCGACCCCGAGCGCTACGGCGTCGTAGAGTTTGACGAACATAACCACGCAATGTCAATCGAGGAAAAACCGCAGCAGCCAAAATCAAACTACGCTGTAGTTGGCTTGTATTTCTATGATAACGATGTCGTAGAAATCGCGAAAAACGTCCAGCCATCAGCGCGCGGCGAATTAGAAATTACTTCAATTAATGCTGAATATTTACGACGCAACAAGCTGAATGTTACTACACTTGAACGCGGCGATGTATGGCTCGACACCGGCACGATCAATAGCCTAACTGACGCCGAAGACTTCGTCCGCGTCATCCAAACCCGCACCGGACAAATTATTGGCTCACCGGAAAAAGTCGCCCACGAACAAGGCTTCATCAGCCGAGAGCAGCTTAACGAACTGGCGCAACCGCTCAAGAAATCAGGTTATGGTAATTATCTATCTTCTCTATAGCTATTCTTATTTATTAAAATTATTGACAAGTATAGGCTTACGGAACGAAACATTCGCTATTGAATATATTATTGGAAACTGATCTATCATCATAAAGAGGGTTTTATCTATGGTACGTTGGTTGCCAGAGAAAGAATATATCACACTTTAGCCGGTGGTGTTTAGTTCACCAAGTCTATCAATCAATAGCAAAACAACTAACATTAACAACAGCGACGCTACATACACTACTCTATACCCGCTCGCATACATCGTTGGCGAGACCCACAGCATGGCTGTTGCAGTAGCTGCTAAGAGACAGCCAGTGATGCATATTGCTGCTTTTTGACGGGATCTTATACCAAAAACAACGGCAATTGCGGCGACAGTCAAAACTAACGCGCACAGCCAAAATATCACCGGAATCCATTGCGTAAACCCGCCGACATAACGCCATGAAGCATGAAAATTAACAATACCGCCAAAATGAACTTTGCGTAATAGCATCATAAGCTCCACATCAAGCATGATAGTTTTAGCTAGCAAGAACACACTAGCGAAACCACCAAGCATGATAGCTAGGACTTTTTTATGGAGCCGCCAAAGCATTATACATAGCAAACACCATACTATTGACAATGACGCTCCTGTATGGTTTATTATAATATCCATAAACCATCGGATGGAAGATTCTGCTCGCACCGCTGTAGGCACAGTTAGCATGTCAGGAAGCCAGTTGTTAATCTCCTGCTGGATTCTCAAAACATTACCAGACGCACGAACAACACATAACACACCGATAGACAATAACACGGTCATGGCAGCTAATAGCACTGCAACTTTTTTCGACCGGCTTTTCTGGTGCAAATACCAGGCAAGTGTTGCTAGATATATCAGTGTCAAAATAAAGCCAAACTGCTCGTGCGATAAAACTGTAGCAACGCTGGCGATAGACGATACAACTGTCTGTGAGACCGAAATCTTGCGCCGTAAAAATATAACACAAGGCAAATAAATCGCTATTAAGAATAATGCCCCTACCCAGAAATAGTTTACTGAACCAGTTAACCAAAAAACCGATTCTGTCGCTACGCCTTGCGACAGCAGCCATACAAATGCACAGCTAGCTGTAAATGCCGCTATATCAGTTTTATGATTATTTACTGTACGGATTGAGCGGTAAAATTTAAAAAGATAAACAGTGCCGACCATATACGCAACAGTATTTAACAGTGCCCAAATAGCTGGTCGAGGTGCCAATAGCCAAAGCATCATCTCTGGAAAAACTCGGCTGCTCCAGCTGCTCCAACGATAGATAATCCAGTCAAACAAGCTAAACTCAACCGTCTTTGCTGCAAACCAGATATCATCATCGCGAAAAACAGTTTTCAATGACATGATAAAAAACACCGCCGTACATACTACAAAGATGAGCAAAAATGGTCGGTTGCGTTTATCAAGAACAGTATGCTTAAGGTCGCCTAAAAGCTTCATGTGTACCAAAATTATACCATCATAGATATAAAAAGCAAATGAACCATCCGAGCAGTACTAAGCGTTATTACTTCTTAGAGAAGATAACTAACCTAAATGCCAAGAAATTCCAAACTGCACATGCAGCTGTAATGATTATTTTTGCGTGCTGAATTTTTAGCAAATTGAGATTTACGAGCCCAGCGACAGCAGCAGAAGTAGCAATAAGGTTAAAAGCACTCAGCGCCGCATACAGAGCTATCTGCGTACGCAGTGAAAAACGATCATCTGTACTATGATTAAACACTCTTTTGCGATTCATCGGAAAATTAAAGAAAAAACCCGACAAAAATCCGATTCCACTAGCTAAAAAAGCCTGTAAATGGACGAAATTATATAACATATACGTTACCGAAGTATCAATTATAAGCGTCACCACGCCCACCACGCCGAATAATACCAGCTGCTGTATAAGTTTTTTCATAGCTTCTGTGTCATCATATCACGATTTCATGATTTCACACACCCATGATACAATTTAGGGTATGTACAGAAAATTAGAGACTTCCGTTGTGATTCCATGCTATAACGAAGAAAAAATGATCACTCAAACGATCAAGAAATTACCAAAGTACATTGACCATGTTATAGCCGTTAATGATGCCAGCACTGATGACACCATTGGCGTTCTAAATAAATTAAAAAAGCAAAATGATCGACTGATTGTCGTTGACAACGAAACAAATCAAGGTGTCGGTGGCGCTCTCATCGCAGGATATGATTACGCTATCAAGCACACTAAGGCAACTGCTATCGGGATCGTGGCGGGAGACGATCAATTTGACTCATCGTACCTCGAGGCAATGCTTGATGACTTCATTGACCAATCAGCAGATTACGTGAAAGCTAGCCGCTTCTTCCACCGAGAAGCCTTTAAGGCTATGCCAAAATACCGCCAATTCGGTAATATTTTCATATCATTACTCACAAAATTCTCGACTGGATATTATTCCATCACAGACATCACTAATGGCTGCGGTTGGCTACGCCGCGACATAATTGAAAAGGTCGATTTCTCCATAGTTGAAAAGCGCTATGACTATGAAACCAGCATGCTGACCGCCCTATCCATAGTCAATGCTAAAGTCATTGACCACGCCGTGCCAGCTCACTACGGTGATGAGAAATCAACTATTAAACTAATCCCAACAGCTTGGCGCAACCTCAGGGCCGTATGGAAGGGCTTTTGGCGACGAATTTACTATAAATACGTCCTGTACGGATTTCATCCCGTAGCCCTGTTCTTGTTTACTGGTATGTTTTTCTTGATTATCTCGCTGTTAATCGCAGCATTCTTGTTGTATGTTAAATTATTCGCTCATCAATCACCGACCGCTGGCAGCGTTATGCTAGCTGTACTACCATTCATCTTAAGCGTACAGCTAGTTTTAACAGCGCTCACCATTGATGTCTCTAATGAGAACAACAATTTTAAGAAATAAACTACAGCTCGATATCGTCTACATCGCCAATACCATCAACGAGATGGTTTGGATGCATGGCTGATAAGAATTCCTCGTTACGAATACCGCTCATAAGGGCAATGCTGGTAGCACCGAGCTGCTGAGCCGCCGCGACGTCTGCTTCGGTGTCGCCAATGATAACGACTTCACTTGGATTGTCCACTGTTTGCCTGACGATATCCGCCTTTTTCAGCAGCGTTCCCTCTTTTGTGTCACTATGACCCGACAAAATCTTTTCAAACAAATGCTGAATTCCCAAATGTTCAATCTGCCAATCAAGAGCATTTGCATTTCGCCTCAAGCTTAATAGATACAACTTGTTATCGTTTGCCCGTAACTGTTCTAGTGTGCGCAAACTATCCTTAAAGAGTTCATCTGCACCCAATTCTTCTTGCGACTCGATCCGGTCAATAAACAGCTTGAGATATGCATCTTTTTCATCAATACTCAGACCACTCAGTGGTAGTAGCTTGTCCCAAGACACGTTAGCGCGCTTCATTTCCCAATATTCTTCCTTACCAAGCGCAGTCCCGCCCAGCGCCTTAACACATTTTTCATACACCCGATAATGTCGCGGCGCAATATCAACCAATGTACCGTCAAAATCAACAAAGATATTCTTATTATTCATACAGTTCCTCCATCCCTTTAAGTTTATCTGGGAAAAATACCTCCGGATGATAATTGAGCAATTTCTCCGCTCGAGATATATCGACAATTATATCACAGCCACCCTCCTCAGACAAAATAGCAATACGACTTGTTGACTTTATATTATCAACAATTGACTGGGCTGTCTCCCCAATAGAAACACCCCTACCTGTTCCAATATTAACTATGCCAACTCCACTTGCATTAACCGCGCATATAATGCTGCGAGCCACATCGTCAATATGTACATAATCACGCAGTACTTTTGCACCACGAATCGTCAAATCTTCACCAGCTTTGGCCGCTCGAATAAAGTTCGGTATAGCTCGAGCGATAGGGTCATATCCACCATACATCACCGAGAACCGCAAAACAGTTAGTTCTTTATTCATTTTTTTTACGTATGACTGAGCGATGAGTTCGCTAGCCATTTTAGTAGAACCGTAATACGAGCCGCCGGCGACAACATTATCCTCTGTGATTGGGCCGTGGATTTTTGATTGATCATATACCTCTGCTGTACTACCGATAATAATCTTTTCAGATTTCTCACCAAAATAAGTTAATAGATTAATTGTTGCATCTATATTGCCTAGTCTTGCATTCTCAAGTGTGTCATCGGCAGCTGTTTTTGGTACAAAAGCTGCCAAATGAACAACGGCATCAAATGTCTCATCGCTCACCTTTTTGGCTGCCAATTCTACGCTTTCTTGATCTGATAAATCACACTGAATCCAGCGCTCAGTGAGATTGGCTGGTTGAGATCGACCCAAACAGACAATTTCCCAATCAGTCGGTGCCATTTCTAAGAAACGTCTACCAACAAACCCTGAGGCTCCTGTAACAAGAAGTTTCACTACAGCTCCTGAAGAATACGATCACGTTCAGCAACACTCTCTTCAACGATCTTCATATTAGATAGAACTGGTCGAAAATCCATACCCCGAATCCATACCAATCCGTCCGGCAGGGGGTTGGTATTGTTATCAATTTTTGGCACAGTCTCACCATAACCGAGCTTGACAAATAGCTCGGGCATATTCAAACCAGCCTGAGTAAAGAATTCATGTGTAGTAAAGAAGCGTCCAATATTAATCTCTGTTGGATTTGGTACGCCATTTTTGTCATAAGCCATATCAACACCAAACAAACCATCCGGTTTATCATCAACTGCCAACACCGCTCGGCGCGCAATATCATCAAGTTCGGTATCAGAATAAGTCAACCCCGTGCCTGTCGCACCAGTAACACCAGATGGAGAAATTTTTGCCAACTCCCAGTATAATCGTTTACGACCTTGAGCAACAACCAGCTCACCATCTTTCCATAGGGACATCCAAGTCACTGTTTCCGGCTCGAGTAATTCAGAAACCGTAAAGTTACCAGACCACGAACCGTTCTTCTCTTGAAAATCAAGCCAGTTTTTAGCACTCTTAACGTCATGAACTGGAAGCGATCCACGCCCACCAGCACCTGATATTGCTCGAATCCACATTGATCCGCCCATCTCCTCTAAAAGAGCACCTAGGTCAGTGTCCCGGCCTTCTATTAGCTTAGTTTTTGGTACCTTAATGCCAGCCTTTTCCCAGAGTTTAAATGACTCAAATTTATCTTGTAGAATTTTAACAGTTTCTTTTGCCGGGAAGAATGTCTTCGCTTTAATTTTTTCGCGGTTTTCGCTCAAAAAACTAACTTCAACATCATTTTGAGCGTGCACAAACTCAACTTCTTCTTTTTCAATAATATAGTTCAAAAAATCAATATATTTTGGATCGTTGGCAAGTGGCGCCAAATAACGCCTATCAACCTCTGCACGCTGCAGGTAATATTTATCTGCATCAGTACCAATGATACAATATTCCTCATCTGCCGCCCGCAGTGAACGAATAAAGTTCGCCGACGGCGATCCGCCAGCACCCGTCACTAAAATACGTTTCATTTATTCTCCTCCTTCTTTTATTCATTATGCTCAAATGGTTTCACCGCCTCAAGTGCAATTCTCAGCGCCTCTTGGGCATCCCTTGGATCAACCACTGAGACGGTGCGCCCAAGCGCCCTCGCCAAAAATGTTTTCAATTCCACGGCAAGCGGCTCTTCAAAATCAACCTTTATAACTTTCTTCTCAGGCTCACCGACTTGAAGTACAAAATTCGTAAAGCCATCTTTTGTATTTTTTTTCATGTTATGTTTATAGAATTGGAGTTCTTGCGTGATATAGTTCGCTTCAAGATAGCCTTCGGAACCGGTTAGCGCAATCGTTCGGATTTTCACCGGCGTCAGCCAGTTTGCCTGAATAAAACCAGACGCACGACCATAATCCATCAAGATTTCTGCCGAATCAATATTCTTACTGTGACGCGTCCGCGAACCGTGGCTTGTAATACTTTTCGGCTTAGCACCGAGCAGATAGCTCACAAGGTCAATATCATGCACCGCTAAATCAATAACAACATCCGTTTTTGGCTCTACCGCAGGAAAACCCCCTACACGCTTACACACAACTGATGTAATATCACCAATGGCTTTCTCATCAAGCATCTGCTTCAGCTTACGAATTACAGGATTAAAGCGCTCAATATGCCCGACTGTGAAGACGGCTTTGTTCTTTTCCGCGCATTTAATAAGCTCGTCCGCCTCTTCAACAGACGATGCGATTGGCTTTTCAAGCATACAATGAATGCCTCGACACATCACTTCGCGCGCAACTTCAAGGTGAAATGGCGTCGGCACGACAACCGATACTGCGTCAGGACGAACCTCGTCAAGCATCTTTTTATAATCAGTGAAGAAATTTGTACGGTATTCGTCAGCAAGCGCCTTTGCTGCGGAGTTTACGTCAGCAATACCCACTAGCTCAGCTTCCGGAAGCATAAAATAATTTCGTACATGATTCTTACCCATGTTGCCCGTACCGATGACGGCAGTGCGCAACCTTCCTTCTTTTTGCTGACTAGCCATTTGTAAGCACCTCCTTGACCGCCTTAGCAATAGTAATAACATCCTCATCCGACACTTTTGGATGAACTGGCAGCGATACAACTCGAGCCGCCAAATCTTCTGCTACAGGGAAATCGCCGACTTTATAGCCAAGTTTTGCGATGTGCGGATAAACATGCAGCGGCTTTGGATAGTAGATCCCAGCACCAACGCCGCGCTCGCGCAAACCGGCAACAAACTCATCGCGCGAAACGTCCGCGTCATCAGTCAGCACAACCGTATATTGATGGTATACATGCGAACGACCCGGGGCAACGCTCGGCAGTTGAATCCCCTTTATATCACTGAGCGCTTTATTCAACTCGCTCGCAACATGCTGGCGGCGCGCTGTAAAGTTATCAACTTTCTTCAGCTGCTCGACAGCAATTGCGGCATGCAAATCTGACATCCGGTAGTTATAACCAAGTTCAGCGTATTCATACGGCGCGACCATACCATGCTGGCGGAACGATCGGATTGCCGCAGCCTGCTCGTCGCTGTTAGTTGTGACAATGCCGCCTTCGCCGCACATAATATTTTTAGTAGCATACAGCGAGAAGCAGCCTAAATCACCGAGCGCACCTGCTTTTTTACCCTTATAATCAGCACCAATCGCCTGACAGGCGTCTTCTATAATCATCAAATTGTGCTTATCAGCAACCGCGCGCAATTCGTCCCACTCGCACGGTTGACCGTACAAATCAACCGGCACGATCGCCTTCGTTTTTGATGTTACCGCTGCTTCAATTTTTGTCACGTCAATGTTAAACGTCGCCGGATCAATATCAACTAGTATTGGACGGGCTCCAAGCATCAAAATCGGGTTAATCGTCGCAATGAAGCTGTACGGCGTCGTAATGACCTCATCACCCTCGCGCACGCCAGCTGCATACAGCGCGGAATGGATTGCAGCCGTACCGCTATTTACCGCGAGCGCGTATTTTGTACCGCAGTATTTCGCCCAATCTTCTTCCAACTGAGCAGTCTTTGGCCCCTGAGCCAACATCCCCGACTCAAGCACGTCATTAACGGCTTTTATTTCCTCGCTCTCTACAATTGGCGATGCGATTGATATCATAAATACCCTCCTTATCAATTAACTCTATTATAGCACTCATTAAGCCACAAGCTAATAGCTGTTTTTGATAATTTTAAAATTAAGCTACCACCTCAAGTTATCATTATTATGCAATATTATTTTATGCTATACTGTATGGAACAATGCATAAGCTTAAATCTCTCGTAAAGCGCGTTAAGCCAGTTTGGATTTTTCCGATAATTATTACTGTATGCCTCGGTGCAGCAACAGTCGGTAAGCTTTCAGGGTCGTCATTTGGACCGTATTATGACACTTTTTTGACAGGAAGTGCGACTCCACGCTTAATCGCAGGTTCAACTCAACCAATACGTAGCGACGAATGGTTAGTGGTGACGCAGTTTACAATTGCTCAGGAAAAGGCTGGCTACCCGCTTATTAATCACAACCTAGGATCCGGCAAAAATATGAGCCTAGTAACAGATGCGCCGTACAAAGAATGGTCGGTAATATTTAAGCCACAAAATTTAGCATTTTTTGCTATGCCTTTTGAGAATGCTTTTGCGTTTAAATGGTGGTTTTTGCTTGCGGCGCTATTACTTGCTATCTATTTTCTAACTTTACGGTTTCTACCGGATAAATATCTAACTGCTTCACTTATTTCAATTATTGGAGGCTTTGCCCCGTTTATATTCTGGTGGTATCAAAGCATTACCGTACTTTCGGTTGCATGGGGCTGCTTTGCGCTAGTTCTAGCTATGCGCATCGTCGAGATGAGATCACTTTCCATTTTTTCAGCAAAAAAGCGCAGCCTGCTATTCACCCAGATTCTACTCAGCTCGCTGCTTACCTACACGATTACTGCATTCCTACTTCTGCTCTATCCAGCCTTTCAAATACCAGTACTTATCGTTATCGGACTTATATTTACCGGCTGGTTTCTTAACGCAGTATTCTCTACCCACAAAAAATCACAAGCGCGACGCGCGCTGTACAAAAGCTTATTCATGCTAGCTGGCTCAGCAATAGCAGCAATACTTATCGTAACAATATTTCTACTCACTCGGCTTGATGCCGTTAAAGCACTTACTCAAACTTCATATCCAGGCTCCCGCGTCGTTGCGTCCGGCAACTATTCTAGTGTCGATCTGCTGAGACAGGCTGGGTTTAATCAATACCGTCTGCAAGATCTAGCAGCGGTATCCAGCCTCGGAAAAAAATACGAGCACAACCCAAAAGCTTCCAGTATCAACCAGAGTGAACTGTCATCGTATATCGTTATTCCGTTTATTCTACTACCGCAAATTATATTCTTTATATGGGCTCGCTGGCGTAGCAAACGCAAGGTTGACTGGCTCGGTAGCGCTATTATCCTATGTAATATCATTTTCATGGCTCATATATTCATACCGAATTTCTCTGTTACTGTTATTTTCAAACCACTTGGACTTTACCTTATTCCAATTCCCCGCCTACAAATTGGGGTTGGGTTACTTGGTATTATGTCGCTTATCTATGTCATCAAACGAATGCGAATTCTGCCGTTAAAATTCACGCCGTACCTTTACATATACAGTGGTGCCATCGTACTGTTCTACATAGCGGCAGCTATAATATTTTCCGTGAAGACAAGCGGTTTTAGCGGCGACATTCGTGTCGCATTAATTGCAGCCATCACACTAGCCGCCGGGCTCGTACTAGTAGCGACGAAGCATCGCTACAACACAGGATTATCGCTTATCGTCGCGCTATCCATAGGCTCAGTCGTATTTGTACAGCCGCTATACTCAGGACTTGGGGTCGGCTATCGCAACAATACAATAGTAAATAAGATCGCTGCTATTTCGGATAAGGCGTCTGTTTGGGCGGTTGCTGATACTGTTGTACTCGAAAATTATCCATGGCTTGCCAACCGAAAAACGATTTCCGGCGTACATCCATACCCTGATCTAGCATTTTGGAGCCAAGTTTCATCAAATAAAAAAACTTACAACCGCTACGCACATGTGCTCGTGTCCGATTCCGTGCAAGAAGAGCTTGCACTCATACAGCCAGACGTTTTCATTGCTAAGCTTTCATGTACAAACCACATCGGCAAAACCGTCACGCATGTTTTAACTGCTCACCGCATGAATTTACCTTGCTACCAGCTAACTGGCGAAACGACGGTCGGCAGCGGAACATACTTCTTCTACAAGAAAGCTAAACAAGCATAGACATCATAATTTCATCTTGATATAATTATTAGGCAAGAGGTTCAGTTATGAAAATAAAAAATAAAAAAAGAATACCAAAGAAAATTACTATAACCATAGTTATCCTAGTCGTCTTAATCGGAGGCGCGTTGTATTGGTGGTTTGTTTTACGAAATCCAGGACCGGTTGTCCCTGAAAAAACAACCGAGCAAACCCATTCGGAAAAAATCCACTCGAAATCAAACGACAACAATAAAAATAATACAAAAAACGCCACAGAGACAGCGCCAAGCTCACCAATCGGCAGCTCAAAAGAGCCCGCTACTAACAATACTTCGCCATCGTCTAACGCTACCCCGCCAGAAACACCAAGCGGCACGTTCGTTAGCAACCACTTTGTAAATCTAACCTCTTACACGTCGCAGAATTCAGTATGCCATACTTCGCCTGGCGCGAAATGCACAATTACTTTCAGCCAGGGGTCGACGACGCGCTCACTACCCGCTAAACAAACCGATGCAAATGGTAACACTAGCTGGGACTGGGACATAAAAGAACTTGGGCTTACTACCGGAACCTGGACAATCACTGTAAAAGCGGCCAACGGCAAGTACACTTCAACAGCCGTTGACCAGATAAATTTGGAGGTGAAATAAATGAAACGAGCTTTTCTCACGGCGATAGCACTTACACTTGTTGCGACATCAGCGACTGTATTCTTAAACCAAGATAAAGCATTAGCTTCAGTCGATAATATCATTAGTGATGCAAATTTTATCAACGAAAACGCCATGGACGAGGGGCAAATCGCTGCTTTCATCAATAAATTTCCAAAAAGCTGCCTACTGCCGCGAAATTATCCGCAAGACTTAAGCCCAATCTCATTTATCGAACCAAATAATTATTTCGATCACGGTTCGCAGCAAACATCAGCTGCGCGTATTATTAATAAAATGTCGAAGTATTACCACCTTAACCCGCAAGTTATCTTGACAACTCTTGAGAAAGAACAGGCCTTAGTGTCTGGCAGTCAAGGCTGCGCATCATGGCGCTACAATTCAGCGATGGGATACAACTGTCCAGACGGCAGTGAGAATTCACTTAAAGATTATCCCGATTTAGGTATCTATAGAACCTGTGTTAAGAACCCTGGAAATGCCGGCTTCGCTCGCCAGGTCAACCGAGCTGCCTGGCAATTACGATTTGATCAGGAGCGCGCCTACGGCAACCTAAGCTGGGGGGGTGACGGGAACGTATACTATTACGGACGTATGACAGAAGGACTTCGCTCCCGTAGACAAGGAGAACCTGCCGTATATTACGACGGCGTTATTGCAATCGGCGGGAAATCATTCAAGCTCGCCAATGGCGCAACCGCTGCGCTTTATAACTACACGCCTCATTTCAATAGTTTTGAGCGGATCTTTACCGCCTGGTTTGGAGATCCGCACGCTACGCCAGAAACTGCATACGTTTGTAGAGATGGAGCAAATTTAGCTGGCGTTGCGACTGGCGCTCGTGTCGTACCAAGCCGTACCAATGCCGAAAACGACAACCTCACCATTTCAGCACCGAACAACACCGGCACAAAATGCGCCGAGTTTCACACTTGGGCGAACGCAGGTTTACAAACATGGGGTAAACATACTGCGTCAAACTCGTACACTTTCAACCAAAAATACAGCAAAGTGGTCTCGTACAAAACGGACGCAAAAAACTCGCTGCTCACCAAAGTCGACTACTCCGGCACCGCCAGCGGGCGCGTTGAATTCCACACGTGGACGCAGAATAACCTCCAATGGATCGCCCACACCGCTACAACAGCCGGTCCTATTGATCCGCTCTTGTCGGAAGTTATAACGGCTGATACCGACGGGGATGGACGCGATGAGTATTACCTCGTCAATTATCAGCAAACAAACTCTGGCATGATTGAGGTTCATGGCTGGAGCAACGGCGGCAATAACTGGTTCCGCCACACTGCAACCAATCACCCGAGCGTCAGCATGCAGGAGGGACGCGTCATTGCCGCCGACCTCAACGGCGACAAGAAAGACGAGTTCGTTTTCGTGCGTTTCGGCAAGACTTCAAGCGGGCGCGTTGAATTCCACGTATGGGACAGTAGCCTACAGCATTGGGTGCGCCACACTGCAAGTAATTACCCAGAAGCCGGCTACGACGTCAACCCAGATGTCAATGAAGTTGTCGCCGCAGATCTTAGTGGTCGCGGTAAAGATACTATCTACTACGTAAAATATTCAAATACCGCAAGTGGACGGCTAGAGGTCCACGGTTGGACGGACGGCCAGGAATCATGGATAAGCCATATCGCTACATCATCAGGCAGTTACTAGCTTGCTGATTAGCAGACTGAAAATACCCTCACAAAACCTGTGAGGGTATTTTCACAATACATAAACTGCCGTCCGGCCAGAAACGTAGCCGAGTGCAGTACAACGTTTAACCTCTTGGTCCTTCCGTTACTCTTTCGGCAATCGATACCCCGGTCCAAATTGCTCAAAGTTATCATTATAAAATGGATCTCGCTTCAAGTATTTGCCCCAACGTTTACGCATTAACTCTTGCGCCGATTTAAGTTCAGTCTGATCGCGGTTGCTCGTATTGACGCGACCGACGCTCACTGACTCGTGGTGAAATAGCTCAGCATACGGCGTGTAAAGATTGTTATACCCGGCTTTTCGCAGTTTCAAGTTAAGGTCAACATCATTATAGGTCACACGCAACTTTGCATCAAATCCGCCAACCTCTTCAAATTTTGAGCGCGCCACCATACTACATGCTGCTGTTACGGCCGACACCTCACGAATATTACTAATAAATATGTATGTAAAGATATCAAGCAGTGGATTGCGCATATAGAACGGGTGGAATGCAATATCGCGCTCACTCAGCACAATACCAGCATGCTGCACTTCTTCATTCGGGAACAGTAGTTTTGCACCGACCATACCAATCTCTGGACGTTGAGCATGCTCCAGCATTGCCTGAATCCATTCCAAGGTGATAACTTCCGTGTCATTATTGAGGAACAAGAAGTACTCTCCCTTTGCTTTCTTCGCGCCGTAGTTACATGCTTTCGAAAAGTTAAACGGCTGTTCGACAAACTCAACAACATTCACCGGCTGCTTTTCTTTCGCAAGCTTTTGATAATATTCTGCCACTTTCTTATCACTGCTGCCCGTATCAACCACGACAATCTCAAAATACGGATATGTCGTTTTCTCGATGATTGAGTCGATGCACTGCTTGATAAGCTTATGGTTGTCTTTCGTCGGAATAATGATCGAAACCAGTGGCGTCTGCTCAATAACATAACGCTTGCGCCAAAAACCAAGCGCCATATGCTCTTCAATGTAAGCATTCTCTTTTCGCGCTACGACACTCTCACGCAACACGCGCTTTTGGTTGATATATGCATACGGCTTACTGTCGGCATTCATCGCAGTTGATGTTTCCGACTTGCGCCAATGGTACAGAATCTTTGGAATGTGGTAGACATTTTGCGTTTGTTGCGTAATACGCAAGAATAGATCCCAATCCTGCGCACCATGCGTACCAATAGTAAAGCCTCCGATGCGTTTCATCACTGTAGCACGAATCGTCGCAAAATGCGTAATCACATTACACGAGTTAAGGAAATTCGGACTCCAGTCAGGCTTGAAGAACGGCTCAATGTGATTACCGTCGCCGTCAACCTTATCTTCATCGGTATAGATTAGGTCAACGTCTGGTCGCTCATTGATAACCTTAACCGCTTCAAATAACGCACTTGGCGGCAAAATATCATCATGGTCAAGCAGCGAAATAAATTCACCTTTTGCCATCTTGAGCGCAACATTAGATGATACAGAAATATGCCCGTTTGTTTTGTTGAATGTCGCGTTGATGTTGCTATATTTTTTTACAAATCGTTTAATAACATCACGCGTCTCTTGGCTCGGTGATGCATCGTCTGAAATACATAACTCCCAGTTGTCGTATGTCTGCGCCAGCACCGACTCAATGCATTTCGTCAAATACGCTGGATCGGTATTGTATGTTGGCAGCAAAATACTAATCAATGGGCGCTCGCTCAATTTCGCTGCCTCATCACGTTGTACAGCTAGCTGTTCATCGGATAGCTTTTGGCGTTCAAACCAGTCGGCATACGACTTTCCGCGCTCCATGTCGATCTGCTTGCGTATACGGTGCAAACGCGCCATCGTCATACCGTAGCGCGGATTAGCTACTGATTTTAATGCGATTTTTATTCGATGCCTCATATCACTCCTTTACCTGCTGATTTGACCATTGTCCCTCAAGCCGCATCGGTCCATCGCGCGAAGGATCATGGCCTTTAACCATAAATGAAAACACACGTGGCTTATGTTCTAATAGCTTATTGTCGCGTGTTCGATGCAGTGTCAAATGTACATCATAGCGCCCGCCGTTAAGCCCCTCAAGTTTGGTCTTAAAAATAAACCATTTACCTTGCTTCAGGCTATCTTTTTTGTCGTTATACTTTGAGCTTCTGTCGGCGATAACAAAGCCGTTATATACTAGCGAGAAGTTCACGAATGCTGGCGATACAAGCTTTGGACAGCGCACGCGCAACGAAACCGTATCGCCAACTGAATAGGCTTTTTTAGCGTCCAATATCTCATACTCAAACAAATCTTTTCGTTTTTCCTTTTTAGTTTCTTTCTTTTGCTCAATATTTTTCTCTGTATATATCTCAGCGATCTCTTCCGGCGTACCGATTTTTTCAATTTTACCTTCAGAAATGATCATCGCTTTCGAGCAAAACCGCTTGACCGCATTCATGTCGTGCGTCACGAGTACAACCGTCTGTTTCTCTTGTCGCAATGTCTCAAAATAGTCGTAGCATTTTTGCTGGAAAGCCGCATCGCCCACCGCGAGAACTTCATCGAGTAATAAAATATCGCCATGGGCTTTAATTGCAATAGAAAAAGCCAGGCGCACCTGCATACCGCTTGAGTAATTCTTGAGGCGCTCCTCCATAAAATCTTCAAGCTCAGCAAACTCAACGATTTCTTCGTACATTGTATCAACTTCCGCATGGCTAAAACCAAGCAACGCGCCGTTTAGGTATACATTTTCTCGTCCCGACAATTCAGGATTAAACCCGACGCCAAGTTCAATGAACGGCACTAGCGTACCTTTTGTCGCAACCGATCCCGCTTGAGGACTGTATATGCCCGCCAATGTCTTGAGTAGCGTACTCTTACCGCTACCGTTTTTGCCAACGATACCGTAGAATTCACCCTTCTTGACTGTAAACGATATACTGTCTAGCGGTGTAAATTCTCGATACCCCTTCCTACCTTTTAACGCATTGATAAGTTTTTGTTTTATCCCAGACGAAGCTTCGAGCGGAATACTAAATGACTTTTTTAGATTCTTCACGACAATGGCATCACTACACGACTGAGGCATATCAAATTTTCTCCGCAAAACACTTTGAATGTTTATTAAAATACAGGATTCCCCCAATAAAAACAATAAATACAATAATCAGCGGTATCGCCATTGATTTTACCCCGACAAGGCTGCTAGTCGTAATAGTTTCTTTTGTAATGAGAGTGTAGCGCGCATCCTGAATCGCCTGTGCAACAGGGTTCATCATGATGAGTTTTGCTATAGCCTCGCTTTTTGCAATGACAATACTAAGCGGATAAATTATCGGCGTGCCGTAAAAGGCAGCCTGCATGATAATCTCCCAAATATGCCCCGTGTCGCGGTATTTTACATTGAGCGCCGACAAGAAAAAAGCAATACCGAGCGCGAATAAATATATCTCCAGAATAAAGATCGGCGTCAGAAGCGCAGACCAATGAATCGCCACGCCATTTACTACAGCGAGAATAGCGACAATAACGAGATTAAACGCAAGGTTTACAAGAGCCGAGATACTTGTAGATATTACAATAATATATTTAGGAAAGCTAATCTTTCGTATCACATCACCGCGCATAACAATTGAATTCAGCCCTTGCCCCGTTGCCTCTGCGAAGAAGTTCCACAACACAATCCCAAATAGTAAATATACAGAATAATGCTCAACGCTACCCAACTTAACAAGCATGCCAAACACGACATACATGATAGCGAATAAGAAAAGCGGCTTGAGAATAGACCACAGATACCCCAATACTGACCCCTGATACCGCAACTTGAAATCCGTCACCACCAGCTCGCGCAGCAAAACGCGGTTGCGTTTATTGAAAACACCCGGCACATTTATCATACTGGGTCTAGTATAATATAAAAGAAGATTTATGAGTAGTGCACTAAATAAGCCCGCGATTATCATTCTCAACTGGAACGGCGCCGATGATGCATTAGAATGCGCCGAATCGTTATTGGCGCAATCACTACAACCTAAACTTATCATCATCGATAACCATTCGCACGACGATTCTGTCGAGCGCTTCAGGAAATATATAAACGCTCATCCAAAGGCGACTATTACGCTACTTGAGAATAAACGTAATCTCGGCTTTGCCGGCGGCATTAACACCGGTTTACGCTACGCAAAAGATCACCATTTTGAGTACGTCGGCGTTCTCAACCCCGATGCTATTGCCGATAAACACTGGCTGAAATCACTCTACACAGAACTTACTTCACACCCCAGCGCAGGTATCGCAACTGGGCTATTATTGCGCCGCGACGGTAACACAATTGATACATCTGGCGACTTTTATACCACCTGGGGTCTTCCTGGGCCGCGAAACCGCGACGAACCGACAGTTAATGCGCCAAATCAGCCAGGTGAAATTTTCGGTGCGACAGGCGGCGGTGCGCTGTATCGCACAACAATGCTTAGCGACATCGGGTTGTTTGACGAGGATTTTTTCATGTACTACGAGGATGTTGATCTCAGCTTTCGTGCGCAGCTCGCCGGCTGGAAGGTGCGTTATACGCCAAAAGCAATCGCATACCATAAAGTTGGCGCAAGTAGCCAAAAGGTTCCAGGTCTCGCCGTGTTTAACACGTTCAAAAACCTGCCGCTCGTACTCATCAAAAACGTCCCAGGACGGCTATTCTGGACGATTGGCGCGCGCTTTTTCCTAACGTATTGGCTGATTTTTGCGAGCGCTATCCGACACGGCAACGGCTGGCCGGCGCTCAGAGGTATTTTTACATCGCTCATTCGCCAACCGCGCGCCTGGGTACATCGCGTTAAAATTCAGCGTAACCGTAAGGCTTCAATCAAATATATCCGCAGCCTTATCCACGATGGACCGCTGCCGAATCAGACAGGATTGCTTAAATTTAGGAAATTTTTTACCGGTAAGTAATATGCGCCTGCTTGAGTACGAAGCTAAAAAAATCCTATCAACGTACAGTGTCCCTATTCCGTACGGCGTGATTATTGAAGTAAACGACCTGCAAGCAAACATCACCGTCCCTGTTGTGCTGAAGTCACAAGTGCCGACCGGCAGGCGTGGTAAAGCAGGCGGCGTCATTATTGTACGCGAACCGAGCGACCTACAGCCTACTATTGCCATATTATTTGGTCGTACAATTCACGGGTTCACGCCGCAGAAGCTTCTTGCCGAGGAGCTAATTGACATCAAACGCGAGTTCTATTTCTCGCTTATCATCAATCGTGAGACTAGCCAGATTGAGCTACTCGCCAACACAAACGGCGGTATTGAAGTTGAAGAGCGAGACAGCGAAGCCTTCTTCCGCCATTCAGTTGATCCGCGCTCATTTGAGACATTAAGCGACGAACTGGCTGATTGTCTTGATATCCCTGATAAGGCTTTCTTGTTGCAAGATATTATCGTCAATACGTATCATTGTTTTATAAACAACGACTGTTTACTACTTGAAATCAACCCGCTAATTTTGACTACGGATGGAACACTAGTTGCAGGCGACGCCAAAATTACGCTTGACGATGCAGCACTTTTTCGCCACCCTGAGTGGCATTTTAACGAAACGCCCGAAGGTAATAACTTCGTTATGCTTGACCCAAACGGTACGATTGCAACAATCGCTAACGGCGCTGGGCTTGCGATGGCAACGGTTGACGCGGTTGCAGATGCCGGCTTTACACCCGCGAATTTTTTAGATATTGGCGGCAATGCTACGCCGCAAAAAATTATGGACTGTTTTCGGCGTATTGACACGCTACCGCATGTAACGGCAATTGTTATCAATATTTTCGGTGGAATCGTCCGCTGCGACGACGTTGCGCAAGCTATTCTGGACGCAAGAGAAACATTCCCGAACTTACCACCGCTGCACGTCCGCCTCGTCGGTAACCGCGCCGACAGAGCAAAGCAACTGCTCGCCAATGCCAATATACCGCTACACAGCACTCTCACTGATGCACTGGAGACACTTTCATGACACCAGAGCTATTCACCCATCGGAATGTCATCATTCAGGGTATTACTGGCAGTAGCGGCACAGTACACACCAAAAATATGCTCGCGTACGGCACGCGGATCATTGGCGGTACGTCGCCAAATCAACAGATCAAAGATGTCCACGGCGTACCAGTCTACCGTACGATTGCCGACATCCGAACCAAGCATGATGTTGATATCTCAATAATTTTTGTTCCCGCACCGCACGCCAAAGCCGCAGTCCTTGAAGCAATTGACGCGCATATTCCGCTCATTATTTGTATCACCGAGAATATTCCCGTTCACGACATGTTGTATATTACGCAACGATTAGCATGCTCGTCGTCAGTGCTCGTTGGCCCAAATTGTCCAGGTGTACTAATTCCCGGCGTCCATAGCCTCGGTATTATACCCGCAACGCTCGCGACACTAGGCGACACGGCGATTATCAGCCGCAGCGGCACGCTTACGTACGAAGCGATGAGCCTACTCACCCAACGCGGCTTCGGGCAAAAATATATCATCGGGATCGGCGGCGATATGGTGCGCGGCATAAGCTTCACAGACTGCCTTGATCTCTTTGAGCACGACTCAGATGTTGCGCGTATCATCATGATTGGTGAAATTGGCGGCACGAGCGAGATTACTGCCGCCGATCATATTAAGCAACACATCAGCAAACCGGTGTATGCGTATATTGCCGGGCATCATGCACCACGCGGTGTACAGCTTGGGCACGCCGGAGCAATTCTCGGCACAAACGAGCTTGAATCTGCCGCCGCAAAGACAATTCGTTTACAAGCCGCCGGTGCTGTAACTGCGACATCAATCGACAAACTAATAGCACGTGTAAAATGATATAATAATCCCATGAAAAAGACTATCTCTGTCCTCATTCCTGCCTATAACGAGCAAGCTGTGCTCGCGGCGCTTTTTGAGCGGCTTGATGCGCTTACAGCATCGGTCAAGGGCTATTATTTCGAATTCCTTTTTGTCAACGACGGCAGCCGCGATGAAACGCTTGAAATCATCAAGCGGTACGCCAAAACTAACCGTCGCGTGTCATATATCAATCTATCACGCAATTTTGGTAAAGAGATTGCTATGATCGCCGGCATTGACCACGTACAAGGCGATGCACTCGTCATCATTGACGCCGACTTGCAAGACCCGCCCGAGTTAATCCCTGATATGATTAAGCTATGGGAGCAGGGCTACGACGACGTCTACGCGCGCCGCAAAAGCCGCGATGGCGAAACCTGGCTCAAAAAGAAAACCTCGCAGTGGTACTATAAACTTCTGCAATCATCAACCACGATTCCGATTCAAATCGACACCGGCGATTTTCGCCTGCTTGATCGCCGCTGCATTGATGCGCTTAAACAATTTCGCGAATCGCAGCGCAATACCAAAGCCATGTTTAGTTGGATCGGTTATAAAAAGAAAGAGATTTTTTATGACCGCGATCCGCGCATCGCCGGCGAAACGAAGTGGAATTACCGCAAACTTATTAATTTAGCAATCGACGGTATTACTAGCTTCACGACCGCGCCGTTGCGCATCGCTTCGGTTTTCGGACTAATCGTATCGTGCTTGGCGTTTTGCTACATATTATACCTCGTGATTCGTCCATTATTTGGCGTGCCAACTGGCGCCGGCTATTCATCGCTGATGGCAGTAATTTTATTCATGGGCGGCGTGCAAATGATCTTTCTCGGCATTATCGGCGAATACATCGGCCGGATTTTCAACGAGACAAAACAACGCCCGCTCTACCTCATTGAGGAGTACCACCAAGCGCATGATAAAAAACAGTAAAGTTGTTCGCTTCGGTATCGTCGGCGCAATCAATACTGCGCTTGATTTTGGGCTGCTGCTCTTGTTTACACATCTTGGGCTACCGAAAATCGCCAGCAACACCCTGTCGACCGGGATAGCCTTTATTTTTAGTTTTTTCGCCAACAAAAAATATACCTTTCGTTCAAGCAGCGGTAATATTAAACGCGAGATAGTGCTATTCACTATCGTGACACTGTTCGGGCTATGGGTATTGCAAAACGGCGTTATCTGGTTAATCTCACCGTTATGCGCCGCGTTGCTGCATAACGAATCGCTTGCGCTTCTCGCTGCAAAACTCGCCGGTACAATCGTATCGCTTACCTGGAATTATCTCACGTATGATATATTAGTATTTCGAAAGGATATCACGTAATGCATATTGCAATTGACGCGCGCGTTATTAACTCTGGCACAGGCACATACGTCGTCAAGTTACTGGAATATTTGCAGCAAATTGACCATGAAAATTCCTATAGCGTACTCGTACGCGCCAAGGATAAGCACTACTGGAAACCAGTGAATCCTCATTTCACCGTGCGTGTAGCGGAGTTTGACAACTATTCATTTGCCGAGCAGATCGGCTTCAAGCGTTATCTTGATACGCTCAAACCGGATTTAGTGCACTTTTGCATGCCGCAACAACCGATCCTATACCGCGGCAAGCACGTTACAACTGTGCATGATATGACGTTATTCAAAACCTACAATTCCGACAAAAATTGGTTGCTATACCATGCTAAGCAGCTCGTTGGACGCTTCGTGTTTAAGCGTGTGGCGCATACAAGCGACCATATTATCACAATCTCTGAGACGACTAAGCGTGAATTTCAAGCGTTTACGAACATTCCCGACGACAATATCACGGTGATTTATGAGTCGGGCGAAATTCATAAGGGGACGCTTAAACCGTATCGCGAATTGCCGTTTCATGACTTTATTATGTATATCGGGCAACAACCAGACTATAAAAATTTACGACGTTTAGCGGCCGCACATCAGCAATTACTGAAAAAATACTCTGATCTGGGACTGGTGTTTGTTGGGCGCATGAATCGCGACACGAAGATTAATAAGGCATTTTATGAAAAACAAAGCTATCACAATATTCATTTCACAGGATTCTTGCCCGACGAACAACGCGACTGGCTACTCACGAAAACTGCTGCATATGTTTTTCCATCGCTCATGGAAGGGTTTGGCTTGCCGCCACTTGAAGCGATGGCATACGGTACGCCAGTCGTTAGCAGCAATGCGTCATGTATGCCCGAGATTTTAGGCGATGCCGCCGAATATTTCGATCCGCTTGATACCGACGATATGGCCGCTGCAATTGAACGTGTCATTACTAATCCAAAAAGACGCCGCGCGCTCATTAAAAAAGGCACAGCGCAAGTCGCCAAGTATTCCTGGCGGCGTATGGCGGAAGAAACGCATGCGGTGTATATGAAAGTGCTACAGCCGTAGTTCTTTGAATGCTTTATGCACCAAATCAAGCATTATGCCGTAGGTCGCAACATCGGTGCCACGCTCATCGGTATAGAGATAGATTACGTTGTCTACCACTTCAATCGTCACCGCGAACGGCAGCGCCGCGAGCTGCTCCATATACGTTGGGTTAAGCAGCTCAAAACTTGTCGCCTGCTCAGCGTTTGACGCATACACTTCATACTGCTGGTTAAATTGAATCCACTCGGTTTCGATACGTTCTAGTCCACGCGTGTTAATACTTGAACTCTGTTTGCGGTGAACGACGATATTGCCATACGTTTTCGGCACATTCACCTGTGCAATTACCCGCGGCCGCGCACCATTAAATGCAGCGTATGTATACAATTGCACTAACAGTGACTCTTTATATAGCCCCACAGCGTGGTTGTTAATATCTGAGACGCCAAACTTCGCCTGTCCAAACAATTGTCCGCACTCCGGTATAAATAACCAACCCATATCAACGCTATAACAGTAATTATTCTGCGCCGCGAATGCCGCCAGCTCATTATTATAGGCAGCCATATCCGCTGTTGCCTGACCAATATCAGCAAGCAGCCACGTTGAGCTGCTGCGCGCAAACGTCCAATATTCCGTGAATGAATTGTTGTCCGTGAAAATCGCCGTGTTCGCCGCCGTGTTGATAAGCGTATCTTTAGCGCGCGCCGTAATACCTATTGTCACTCGGTCATTTGCGTCATTTTGGTCATCGTGAACCTGCATAACAACTGCTTCATCAATTACGATATCCTCCATCGTGTTTGTGCGCTGCATTAGTTGCAACGTGTATATAAAGAGCGATGCGTGGTAGTGATAGCCCTCGGTCATGTATTGCTTCATTGATTCGGTATCTTGGCGCGACCAATCGTATTGATAGCGCATAAATGCTTGTTTAGCAAAATCAACAAGCTGCGCCTCGTCCCACATTGGGTCATTCGCCGCTGCTCGCTTGAGCCGCTGCTTAACCTCTGCCGACTGCTTCAGTACTTCGCTAAACCAATTAAATAAACCAGCTGGCGCGCCAATAATTGCCCCTAATGCAACAATCGAGCCAAAGAAGCCGCCGCCAAACATCGCGAAACACGCAATCGCCCATATAATAGACAGTGGCCACGTAATCACATGAGCGAGCAACGATGCAGCGCCAGACTCTGATGGTAATTTGCGGCGTAAAAATGCGCCAAGTCCGTGCGTCGGCACGTAACCGACTAGCGCAAGAAAGACGATTCCATCGCCATCTCCGCCGCCTCCTGAAGAGCCACCGCCGCCAGACCCGCCGCCGCCTGCACGCGCAAAAAGCTCAAGGGCTACAAATATAGTCTGAACCATTGAGCTTTTCCTCTGCTTTTACTAAAACTTTACGTTGACCGGCTGCTCAACTGCAGCACGTTCACTCTCACTGACATCAAAGAACTCTTTATCGGCATGAAATCCGAGCATACCGGCAAAGATATTTGTTGGGAACACTTTGCGTTTAGTGTTAAATTGCGTAACGACCGCATTGTAAAACCGGCGTGATGCCGCAATTTTATCTTCCGTGTCTGTAATCTGATTTTGCAGATCCGTGAAGTTCTGCGACGCTTTCAACTCTGGGTAATTTTCCGAGACCGCAAACAGGCTCTTAAGGGCACTTGTTAGCTCGCCGTCTGCTTTAGCAGCATCATGCGGCGTCGTTGCGTTCATAATTGACGCGCGCGCTTCGGTAACTTTTTCAAATACGCCTTTTTCGTGTGCAGCGTAACCTTTAACAGTTTCTACTAAGTTTGGAATCAGATCAGCGCGGCGCTTCAGTTGCACCGTGATGCCGCTCCACGCTTCTTCAACTTTAATATTAAGCTTAACGAGTCCGTTATACATCGCGATCAATGCGCCGGCAATCGCTACAACCGCCACGATAACAATGAGCAAAACTACTAACAATACACCTGTCATACTTATTATCCTTTCTTACGCTAGGTTACATATGTAGTATATCATGAACCAGCTTGCGCAATTACAATGTAACGGCTACGCCCTTCGCCTTCAGAATAGGTGCGAATGTCATTATATTCAGTAGCAACGCGATGCACGATTCGGCGGTCGGCGGCATTGATGTGCGCGACATGCGAATCGCCGCTGCGGCGCACTTCTTCAATCCAACCGCGCGCTTTTTCGGCAATTTTTTCTTCGCGCTGCTTTTTGTAGTTTGCAACATCAACGATAGCGTGCGTAAGTGCCGCGCCTTTATTATGAAGTGCTGTCATCACGATATATTGAAGACTGCGCAGCGTTTCAGCATTACGCCCGATCAAAATACTGTTCAAATCACTGCTTTCAACGGCGAGCGTAATCATATCACCTTCAACGCGTGCTTCAACGGCAATATTTTCGCCGAAAAACGACACAATATCCTCAACGAGCTTGCGTGCAAATTCAACTGATTCTTCTCGATCCATAGCTTCTCCTATCCTTTCGCTTTTATCCGCGTAACATGACCCTCGCGCGCCTGTTTTGCGCGTTCGGCGCCTGTTTTTTTGCGCTGACTTTTTACCCCTTTCGTCGAGCTTTTTTTGGTTTTAATTGCTTCGTCGGCAATTTCATCAAGTTCGCCAACATCTTTTTTCAAGAGGTAGTGCTGCTGTGCTACTGCCGATAAGTTTGAAATCGTGTAATAGAGAGCGAGCGCGCCCGGCAGCCCCACCATAATCATAAACATCATAATTGGCATAAATTTCATCATGCCGCGCGTCATTACACTACTCATTTCGCTCGGATCAGCTTGTTTGCCAGCTGCCGCCTCCGCCATAAGATCGCGGAATTTCCTACCTTTATTATCCGTCGGCATGGTTTGTTTCGACATAACATACTGCGTCAGCGCCGAAACCACCGCTAGAGCAAGAAGTACCACATCAACGCCGCCGTTACTAAACGTTGTTTTCGTCAAATCAATAAACCCAAGCATTGTGTGATTAAAGTTCTCGGGATGCTCAATCACTGCCTTAATTGCATCAATGTGCTTAAACGGCTCGTAAATATGTTGCGCCACCTGATCGCGGTGCAGGGTAATAACGCGTATCACTTGGAACAATGCGATAAAAATCGGCAGCTGAATAATTAAAATGAGAATGGAGCGCAGCGGTTTAATACCGTAGCGCTTGTACAACTCCATCTGCTGCAACGCTTCAATTTGTTTATTGCCCTGGGCGTTTTTCTTAATTTTCGCTAGTTCCGGCTGCAATTTGCGCATTGCTTTTGTTTGGTGCAACTGGTTTTTCACGAGCGGATACATTAACAGACGTACGATAATTGTAAAAATAATGAGCGCAACACCGAAATCGCCGCCAGGCACGGCACTGTAAATGAGCATCAGCGCATTGAAAATCGGATTTACTACGATCGTCTCAAACAAAACATCTCTCCTCGTCGTATTATCTAGTGTAAGTATACCATCTTTTCGCCGCTTTACCTATTTATCGCTCCATTATCGAGGACACGCCTGGCGAAGCAGCTGCACGACGAGCGAATCAAGCTCGACGGCGGGCATCGTTAGCACCTCGGCGCTTGTAACAATCACTGCCAGATCGCCAGCGTTTGACAAATTCGGCAATTCCCGGCGGATACATTCGTATATGCGGCGGCGGATTCGGTTGCGCCGAACAGCCGATTTATATATTTTCTTACTTACTACCACCGCAAACCGCGGATATTTTCGACGCGGATTAGCAATATATTTCACCGTTAAACAACGCGAACGAATTGCTCTCCCGTTGCGGTAAAGGTAACCGAGGCTGCCGTGCCCGTGAAATCGATAGGTTGCTGCAAGCATACTAAAGTATTATAGCAATAATAACGCCGCTTCTTTGCTAGCGGCGTTATTACCCTCTTTAGAGCGCGATCCGAGCGCGACCTTTCGCCTGGCGGCGTTTGAGAACGGCGCGTCCAGCTTTAGTCGCCCGGCGCGCACGATAACCGTGTGTTTTCGCGCGGTGGCGAGTGTGTGGTTGATATGTTCGCTTTGGCATATTATCGGTATTATAGCAAAAATTATCGCTCAGTTCAATATAGGCTTGCTTTGTTGTCGAAAATATCGCACAGTTATTGATTCTTATCCACATTTTTCGTATAGTTATCCACAACTTTACAGAGGTAATTGTAAAATGTGGATAAATCTTACCTCTGTACGTACCCGCCTATTCATGCGTCTATTTTTGTATGCATAACCAGTTGTGGAAAACTATTTTTTTCGCTATGATGAAGTACATATGTGGAGTGACAGCAGAGAGGGTAGATTACTGGTTGTATGAGAGATTCATTATGGCAAAGCGTACTCGGCGAGATAGAGCTGTCGGTGCCACACGCAAGCTTTGAAACATGGTTTAAAGACACCGAATTGCTTGAGTACAACGATAAGGTTGTTACTATAGGCGTTATTAATGTCTTTTGTAAAACACAACTTGAGAAAAGGTTCGACAAACAGATCCGCGAAGTGCTTGCACATAATAATTTAACTGCACCAACAATCCAATACAAAGTAAAGAAGGAAAAAAAGAAAATACTAAGCCGTGAAACGACACACGACACCGCGAAAAATAATCGTTTACGTGAACTCGTTGCTACGCCTTCGTCAACACGCGGCAAAACCTCACACGCTCATGAAACGCTGAATCCGCGCTACACCTTTGAGTCGTTTGTTGTTGGCTCATGCAACGACCTCGCTTACACCGCCTGCCAAGCAGCAGCCGTCTCCCCCGGCACAAAGTACAACCCGCTCTTTATTTACGGCGGCGTCGGTTTAGGCAAAACGCACCTGATTCAAGCGGTCGGTAACGAAATCATCAAAAATGACCCGAACATGAAAGTTGCTTACATTAGTACTGAGACCTTCATGAAAGAGTTCTTAGAGGCGGTTCGGTTCAAGAAAGCCGGCTTTTCCGATAAATACCGCAAGATGGATGTCTTAATTGTCGACGATATTCAGTTTATCGCCGGCAGAGAAAAAACACAGGAGGAGTTTTTTCATACATTTAATACACTTCATCAGGCAAATAGACAAATTATCATCAGCAGCGACAAGCCGCCGCGTAGCATTCCGACACTTACCGAGCGTCTACGCAGTCGATTTGAATGGGGCATGGCAATTGACATTCAGATGCCTGATTTTGAAACGCGCTGCGTTATCATTGAAACAAAGGCGGCGTTATCCGGTATTCAACTAGAACGCGGAACAATTGAATATCTAGCGCAAAATATTAAAACGAATGTACGAGAACTTGAAGGCGCGCTCAATCAGCTACTCGCCTACGCCGAGATGCGCGGCGTACCGCCCGACACAGCTACCGCCGAAGGGCTACTCGGTAATGTCCGCCAAAGCCGTCCGCAGCATCTTACCGCCCGGCAAATTATTGACAAAACAGCACGCCATTTCCAAATTGACAGCAAAGAAATGTGTTCAAGCAAGCGCGATAAACACATCGTCGTACCGCGGCAAATTGCAATGTACCTACTCCGCAGCGAGTTGCATATGAGTTTTCCGCGCATCGCCCAAGAGCTCGGGCGTAAAGATCATACCACTGCAATTCATTCAGTCGACAAAATTGAGCGGGCAATTAAACTTGATTTCTTGATTCGCGAGCAAGTCGTTGAAATTCGGGAGAAGTTGTATGCCTAATGCGTGTGGAAAACAAGTGAATTATCAGCGAATACCTGTGAGTAAAACATGTGTTCGCATATCCCCTGTCCTGCTTCGCATGAGTGCAGCGAGAAGTGCTGCGTGGATAAATGCCCTAATTGTCCACTGGATTCTTCGCATTATCCGCACCATATTTCCCCTGCACAATAATCACGAACGACCTCTAGAAATAAGCACTTTTTCCACCATTTCCACAGAGCCTACTATATGTCATCACCAATTAAATATAATAAAAGGATAATATTATGGAACTTTCAGTCACACAAGAAAATTTCGCACGCGCATTGTCGATTGTTGGCCGCGTTGCAAGTAATCGAACCGGCTTACCGATTCTCGGCAATATTTTGTTGCGCACTGATGGCACGCGGCTATTAGTGGCAGCAACGAATCTTGAAATTGCAGCGACGTGCTATGTTGGCGCAAAAATCGTAAAGCAAGGCGACATTACCTTGCCTGCTCGTCTCGTTAGCGAATACGTTAGTAGCTTACCAAAAGGCACAATTGAATTATCAAGCAAAGGAACGTCAATGACAATCTCATCTGGTAATTATTCGTCAATTATGACGGGCGTTGACGCGACGGAGTTCCCTGAGCTGCCATCAATCGATGAAAAGCAAGCTGTTACGTACACTATTGCCGAAGCTGATTTCAAGCAAGCGATTAGTCAAACGATTATTACGACAAGTAATGATACGTCGCGACCAGTGCTAACCGGGGTATATTGGCACACCGATGGCGGACATTTATATTTGGCGGGTACAGACGGGTATCGTTTAGCGCAGCGCCGCCTATTTGAAACAACGAGCGAGATTGCGGCAATCGTGCCAACAACGAGCTTGCAAGAAGTGCTACGGACGATTTCAGATGCAACCGAGTCGGTCGAAGTGCTATTTGACGATACGCAAGTACGGTTTCGTGTCGGCGAAGCGGAAATTACGAGCCGGCTGATTGAAGGCAGTTACCCGAATTACCAACAGCTTATTCCAAAAACATCTGACGTAACTGCAACGCTTGCGAGCGGCGAATTTTCGCGTATTGTAAAGATTGCTAGCTTATTCGCACGCGATTCCGGCGGGAGTGTTGCAGTGACAATTGACAGTGAAAAGCAGCAGCTTAGTATTCATTCAATTGCGAGCGAACTCGGTGAAAATACGAGCACGGCGAGCGCCGAGGTGGCAGGCGATGGCAATATTACGCTAAATTCGCGCTACATCGCTGACGCGCTTAACGTGATCGACGGGGATTCTGTTCAGTTTCGATTTAGCGGTAAGCTGTCGCCATGTGTACTAACTGCCGCCGAAGAAGCGCCGAATTACACCCATATCATTATGCCGCTTAAGAGCTAATATGCGCATTACCCGGCTAACAGTCCAAAATATCCGCGTACACGACACGAAGACGCTTGATTTCGTAACAAACCCGACACTGATAATGGGTGCAAATGGCAGCGGTAAAACGTCGCTCATTGAAGCAATCTATATTGCATTGCGCGGCAAATCGTTCCGTGGCAGCGACCTGGCGGTATGTCGCTACGGGACGGATTTTTACCGCATCGTGCTTGAAACTGATATATTTACCTATCGTGTCCAGTACGGTACGGTCGGCGCTCGTAAGACTCGCCAGTTTATCATTGATGATAAAAAATATGCGCGCTTGCCCTATAAACTAAAGTATCCAATCGTATTGTTTGAGCCAGAAGACCTACGGGTTATTAACGGTTCGCCGCAGCGCCGCCGCCAGCTTGTTGATACGCTGATTCAACAATACGATCCGCACTATAGCAGCCAGCTTAGCCGGTATGAGCGCGCTTTGCAGCAACGAAACAAGCTATTGAAAGATCCCGGTGTGACGCGCGATACGCTATTTCCGTGGAATGTGCTGTTGAGTGATTATGGTGCGGCAATTATTGCAAAACGTCAAGCGGTTGCGGCAATATTTCACGAGCGCATCACTGCACTATACCGGCAAATTGCACATAATGACGATTCAGTGTCAATTGTATATTCGCATAATAATGCAGCGACGTCGCAGCAGCTTCTGTGTCAGTATGAGGAAAAATTTGATTACGACCGCGTAGCGGGTGCTACAAGCGTTGGCCCGCACCGACATGATATTCATATCATCTTTAATCGCGTACCGGCAATACAGGCGGCATCACGCGGCGAGTGCCGGACGATTGTACTGGCGATGAAGTTTATTGAAGCGGAATGTATTGAGCAGCAATCTGGCGTACCGCCAATTATACTGCTTGATGATGTGTTTGGAGAGCTTGACGAACAGCGCCAGCATGCGCTGCTTGCTGAGTTTAGGGAGAATCAGGTGGTGATGACGAGCACAGTAGATGTTCATTAAAAGCGTTCATCTGTTTCTAGTCCATCAAGGTCGCGATTTCGGTTGATGGTGTAGTTTGGCATGAGCGGCGTTTGCGTGCGGATATCAATTGTATCAGCGCGTTCAAGCACGGCTTGCGGTGCTTGTGGGCATTCATATTTGCTGATCGAAATTTGAATTGCGCAGGCGACCTGCCAATGGTTATTCTTCTTTTGTAATACGACTTTTTGCGTGTCACGGTTTAAGTCAGTCGCTGAACCTTTGAATGCGAGTGCAGCTATCGCCCAGTCGCCTTTTTCGACAACTGTTTCATTAGCGATATTGTAAATGGCGCTAATATTACGGTTATGCGCGTGAATGGCGTTATCAATATTGTTCTTTTCGCGCTTTGATAGCTCGGCGAGCCGTTTTTCTGATAATTCGTAATCTAGCGCGCGTGTCACCTTGTCTTTTAGTAAGATTCCTTGCATATTCGTGCTGACACCGTCGCCCGATGCAATTAGATAATAACTTCCTTTTGATAAATGATAGGTTTTGCCAGATTCAATTTTTTTTTCGACGACTGTTTTGGTTGGTGCGATTGTTTTTTCGCTTGGCGATTCAGTTCCCTGATATAGCACAACACTTTTATATATTGAAGCGTCGTAGGTAATTGTCAAATACTGATGTGTTGCAAAAAATGCCCAAATCACCATCAGCACAACGATGATGCTAAATCCGCCGCCGATCATAATCAATTGTTTGCGCGTGAATGGCAAATTTTCCATTATTTTTTCTCCTTTAGCGGATTTTGAAAATCTTTGTATTCAATGCGATAATCGCTTAATTTATATCCCATGCTTGTGATTCGCCGTGTGGCAATATAACGATATTGCGGCGATTCCGTTGTAATGACGACAACTGGCTCGCCGTTATCTTTTTTGTAGTGCCCGATTGAATAATACGGATCTTTGAGCGGTAAAACGCCAATGAGCGGATACTTATTGGTAACTGATTTATTATATTCAAGCGATTTTTTACCAGCAAATGCTTCAAGCTTATTATATTGGTCTTGATGTATCTTTACCCAGTCTACTGCTTCTTTGGTTTGCGGTGAAAGTTCAGCAATAACTGTATTGTTTTTTGATATATCTTGTGTTTTTTTGTATGAGTTAAAGCCTTTTTTCTCTACTAATATATCGTATACACCAGGTTCAACATAGACGGTGCCATGACTACCTTTCGTTACTTTTTTAGTGGCGGTATTTGTGAATATAGCAGTTGCGTCGGTTGGTGCGGTGACAAGCGTAATGGCTGTTTTGTCAGTGTGCTCAAATGAGAGATATATATTGTAACCGATGCTGCACGCAACAGCAAGTACCGCAAGTATTACAGTTGTACGGATTATATACTGTTTACTCATTGTTATCATTCTCCTTTCGGCACCTTTTTTAGACCTGAGCCCCTTTCGGCACCTTTTTTAGACCTGAGTCCCCCGAACTTGATCCTCCTGATCCTCCTGATCCTCCTTTTTTACGATACCATGTCGGTGAATTATAGCTGAACCCCTCGCCGGCGACGGCCGGTGCTTTTTCACCATATGATGCCGAGGCATATTTACTTCCAAATCCGTTTATCTCGCCAACGTATATCCAGGTATGTCCTGGCGAAAAAGCAACATCACCAGGCTGCAATTTATCGTCAGTAAATTTACCGCCGTCTGGTTCATACGTACCATTTGCTGTACCGAGTTTTTGCCAATTTTTCAAGGCCCAGGCCTCTTGAATGCTTGTTCTACCGGCTCCTTCGGAATTTTTAGCGTTGTGGTTATAAGTTGTGTCAAAGCCGCTATCATATATAAGTGTCGTTACGAACCCGCCACAATCAACACCGTGATAACCGCCAACATAACGACCCTCTGACTCCGCTTTCCCAATAGCCGTTACATAATCTGATTTCCTATCTGTACCATGACCACCCTCTGGCCATGCGTATTTAAGGGTTAATTCTTGCAGTTTGCCGGCATCGCCATTCGCTCCCGAGCAGGCGGCAGTTGTACCCTTAGCACTTGAACTTTTTGATGATGCAAGCGATGCGTCATCTTTGTATTTATCGTAGAGGGTACGAGCATTTTTTTTACGTGTTTCAAGTGCTTGTCCTCCACTATTCTCGTATGTATCCTCATAGGCGGCTGCGGCATCTTCGGGCGTTGAGGCCGCTTGAATTGCCTTTAATGCGCGACCATATTCTCCAGTATGACCCGACCACTCATTGGTGAGAGTTAAATCCCAGACTAAGTAACGGAGTTGTGTGGTGAATTCGCTCGGGTCGGCATTAACTCCTTTTGCAAATTCGACTAACTTCGGATAACGATTTTCATTATCCCATTGAGCAATACCAGTATGGGTTCCGTTAGAAGCTTTTGGATCAAGCGATTCTCCTGATTCTTGTTGAAGGTTTCCGACGATGCCAGCAGCCTGTGCGAGTGTCAATTTTTGTCCACTTCCTACACTCATTAAGTGCCCTAGTGCAGTTTCGATATTATCGCCACGCACTGCTACGGTAGAGCCGCCAGCTGCTGGATTAGAACAACAAGTTGATGTTCCGCTAGATGATGCAGTCTCAAGACCAGATGTTGATATTGTTCCACCGGCAGATTCTGCCATTTCGTTTAAGAAACCTTGCATATTTTTTATATACGCAGCAGTATCATTCCCGTCTTCTGGGGGAGCATATCGGTGGGCGTAGGCAGACATCCCCTTATCAATTTGTTCAGAGAACACATCACGATCGTAGGTATACCAATCTCCACCACTTCCCTCTGCCTTATTTTCTGGCGCTTCACTGTCAAGACTTGCTTTGAAAGATGTCCATTTATACCAATATCGATCCCCTTCCCATACACGAGGCTGGCTTGATGTTGCTGAGCGCCCGAATAAATTGTGTCCTTCATGAATCTTTACCTGAGCACCTGACACGGTCGTGAAACCCATGCTAGACTCGACGAACGCATGGGCATACGCTAGAAAAGGACTCATATTTGCTTTTTTAGCGCTTCGAACGGCAACCGCACCCGTGCCATGGAGTGGAATATCAGCATCGGCAGTACCTTTTGGCGCGCGGTCTTTTACGAATTTTTCAATTGCAGCGGCCATTTTCGCCGCATCCAGCTTTGGATAGGTCATGCCATTTGGTTCACCTTCTCCAGGGGAGATTGTAGATAGGTCAGGATCGCCCTCGTCATCCTCATCGCACGTATTTTTATCATAAATAATAACGTCATTTAGTGATGGGTTTAATTTTATCATCTTTGCGTGCGTTATGGACGGTGTCACTAATGTCTGTAAACCTGCAAATATGATGATAAGTGCTAAGTAAATCCGTTTTTTTACTACCATGTTTTTGCCTTGTCTGGTGTCGATCGTAATGCGAGATGAAGGTGGTTGCAACTATCACTATGTGGATCATATCCCGCAGCGATAAGAGTATTATTCATAGATTCTCTTCCGCCACAAGTACTTTGACCTATACCAGCTCCTTGAGGAAGCAGCTTGTTGTCAACGATTTCTTGCAATAGCGTCAGCGCGTTTGCATCTGCACCCGTTGTAGAGACGCCATCTATCGTATAGAGGTCAACGGCTTCACCTTTGCAATGAAGACTATACTCACAATTTATGTTTCGTCCAAGTGATGATATACCTATCTTATGGCTTTTTCCAAGCGCTGCTATCACTTGTAACAGTCGTGTGTCAAGGGCGACGGGTGATGCAGCTTTACCATTTGCAGTATCCTGTACTTGCTGATGCGGATCGTTGCCATCTACATTAGCGAAAGTGATGTTTTGATTATCAATAATCTGCTTAGCTAGCTCCTGTGTAGTTCCGTTCGGTAATGAAGCGCTTGTCGATGAAGATGAGCTACTTGACCCGCTTGTGTCAGAGGGGCTAACCTGATTTATGAATGCAATAGCATCACTAAATAATTCGGCATTTTTATCTCTTTCTGAGCCTCCGACGGCACATTTATTGAAATTATAGGCATTTGTCCCTTCGTCATTCTGGAATTCGGGATCAACCTCTGTCCGTTCTGGATTATGGCACTGATCTGCATATTCTGCGAGTGCTGTTCCGGATTTAACCGAAAGTTTTGGTTCTCCTGTTTCTTCGTCGTCTCCTGAATATTCAATCATAGGATTACTCGACTCTGGCCCTATTTGCTCCATAATAGAAGCAAATGAGTGCGTCTTCTTAAAGATAACATTCGCACTGCCCATGACTTGAGTTGATATTTTATTTTCTATAAAATACGGATTTTCAGAATTTTCTCCCATTTCTTCTTGTGTTATTGGCTCACTGGCCGCGGTTGCTATATTAGAAAATAATCTGAAAGGCATCCCTAGAGTTGCAATTATTGACGATCCAAAGTTGGTTGTATTTGCTATACCGAGTGCTTTTTGCATACCAAAGAGCGCGGAGCCAAGCGTTGAATACGGATTTTTTATATCAAATGGTGTATTTCTCGCATCGTACTTCATGTCTGCGATATAGGCATCTCTATACTCCTTTAAAGTGCTTTCGTAGGCCGTTGCGGCGCTATATGTCGCCATCGTTCCGCCCGAAGCTATCCCGTTTGTCATCTCCCAAGCCTGCATGCCAGTTCCTAGTGCATCCATATATAGAATACCATTATTAAGCGCCCCTGCGATATTTGCGCCAGATAGCGCGTGCACAATAAACGGCATAGCAAACATGCCGGATAGTCCTGCGACTAAACCGATGGCGTTCCATGGCTTTTTGAGCAGTTCTTTTGATGTAGTTTTCAATAGTTTCATTGAACTTCTACGCAAGTTTTTAAAAGCTAGCTTTTCTCCAACTCTTGCAGCCTGATCCTTTATGAACCCGCTAATTGCTTCCTTTGATAATTTTTTGATGACCTGCTCTTTG
The DNA here is from genome assembly GCA_905371715.1 of Candidatus Saccharimonadota bacterium. Taxonomy (GTDB): domain Bacteria; phylum Patescibacteriota; class Saccharimonadia; order Saccharimonadales; family Saccharimonadaceae; genus Saccharimonas; species Saccharimonas epibionticum. Next base: position 45,953 of record CAJPLV010000007.1, read on the forward strand.
AATGTATCTTTCGCAAAATGAAAAGCTGCTTTTGCGGCTGCTTTTGCGCCACCAGTTGCCGCTGCGGATGATCCGAAGCTAAGGACGCTTAATGCAAGTTCGCCGATCGTAAATCCTACTTGTACCCCTAAGTTTGTAGCCAGCGCGCAACCAGTTTTTAGCCAGGCTCGTCCGGTGCCCGCATTTCCTCCGAATACATCTCCTATTCCCGCATGAAAAGCGTGCATACCACTGTAGATAGTAGCAAGTAATGACCCGCCAATAGCCGTTATACTACTTGGTTCACCAGTCAGGCTACCATTAAATAACATCTGTGAAAATGATGATCGATCAAAAGATAGCCCGGTAGACGGATCGACTTTTATAAGTTTATTAAGTAGATACATAGCATCGCCACTCACATCTTCTCCCATTTTGGCTTGTTCAAATACGGAGCGTATATAAATTGCATACTTTACGATATTGTAGAGAGCGACGGTCCGCGCTATAATTGTCGCTGAATAGGCGACTTGATACACGGTACATGCTGCATCTGCAATATCAAGTGTGTCAATATAGCTAAATATCTTTTGACCAACATTTTTCGTAGCGGTCGAAATGTCGTCAACCGCACCGAGTCGAGAGGCGGCCGGGTTGCCATAATCAGTACTTCCGACAACAGACGAATTGAAAGGATCTTCTTTGGCTACGTCAATGTTTTCTTTCATAGCACCAGACACATCTTCGGCATCTGCCTTTGCTTTATCGTATTCTGACGTTGTCGATTCTCCCTCTGCCGCTCCGGTTGACGTTGACTTAGCGTCATCGCCTGATACTCCTTCGGTTGATTGCTTGACTATATTTTTGTCTTTCTCTTCAGGAGTGTCACCTTTTACGGTATCTGGATTAGTTGAATATTTGAACAGCTTTTTAACTTTTTTTGTAGCAGCACTTTTTGCAGACTTAAAATATGACCCTTTCTGAAATATCACTTTTCTACGGAGTCCTGGGTTTTGCCGCAATTCTTGTTTGAAAGATGAAGGTGTAATCTCTTTACCATCTATAACGATTTTATCGTAAACAATTTTTCCACTTTTGAGTTTTTTCCCCTCTTCTGGAAACTCAACGCCATTCTTTTTGAGCTCTTCTATTTCAGTGTCCCTGAGGCCAGCAAAGGTATCGCCATCTGCGGCAACAGAACCTTTCTTAGAAAGATCAACACCGAAGAATTTAAATCCGTAATAATCCTGTAGGTATGCGCTAAGTGGCTGGAGAAGACTCTTCGCATCAAGATTGCCGAGGATTGCCATAGGCAAGCTTGACATACCGATGAACGGAACCGCCCCACCGAGACCAAGGAGTGCCACCACCAACATCGCAGCACTTCGTTTTTTAATAAATGTGCTAGCTGACCTAACCCTAACCCTATTTTTCTTTTTAATAAATATGCCAGTTGACCTAATCCTAGCCCTATGAGACTTGCCGTCTTTATCTTTGGATGCCGGCGAGGTATTGTTTTTCCATCTCTCAGACGGAGTTCGTTCCCTGTCTGCTACCGATCGTTTGTCATTTTTTGTGTTATTATTTTGATTGTTATTATTTTCTTGATCGTTTAAATCATTTGCTGTATCGTTAGAATCTTGATTGTCATTGTTGTTTTGTTCATTCTCGGCGTCATTTAAGCTACTAGGACCGTTGTGGTCTATGGCGTCATTAAACTCGTTATTGTAACGATCGTCAATAGGGTTTTGATCGTTATCGGATTCATCGGGTGATGCTGGTCTGCGTATTATTATCTGATTACGTGCCATAAAGCTATTATACTCATTTTATATCTAAAAGTCTCGTGATCGTGATTCCCGCTCTTGTTCTTGCTGTTGTAATAGCGCTTGTGGGTTCGTTGTAATTAACCCCTGCTCAGTCTGACTCGCAACGATTTGAATGTGAACGTGATTTTGTCCGGCAAAGAATAGTCCCTGCCCGACAGGGAAGTTAGCGAGACGCTTGCGTTCCTCTTCGGTTAGTTTAAATACGTCGCCGAGTACATCAACGGCACTTGGCGATTGCTTTAACAGTAGCTGCATACTGGAGTTTGCCACGATTGCGCGTCCCATTTTGCTGCCCATGAAGTCTTCGACATCTTGCGTAATTGTCGTTAGTCCTAAGTAGTACTTACGAGCGCGCTTCGCCAGGCTGAACATAAAGTTTGCGGAATCGTCGTATTTCATCAATTGCCAGGCCTCGTCTACGATGAGCATGCGCTTTTTCTGTTGAGTGCGTACAGTATTCCATATATGACTCAAGACGATATACATCGCTACCGGACGCAGCTCATCCTCTAAATCGCGAATATTAAACACAACCATATTATTATTGATGTCAATGTTACTCTGTTGACTAAAAATACCAGCAAATGTTCCACTTGTGTACTTGCGGAGACGCTGCGCAAGTTGTGGACCGGTTCCGCCCATGTGAAGTAGTGTATCATATAAATCAATCATCGTTGGTGGCGTTGCGGTATGTGTTAATGGATCACTAGTAATGCCAACACGCGCGTACGTATCAATCAGCCCCTGATCAAGATCGGCTTCTTCGGACGGGCTTAAGCCGACGCCGGCGCTATTTGCTGATGCGCCGCCGAGCATCAAGCGTAACAGCCCGTGTAGGGTCACTAAATTCGCGCGTAAGGCGTCGTCGGCTTCGTCGCTGTCTATCACACGGGGCAAATCAAACGGATTGATACGCGTGTCGCTACTGAGGCTTAAGCGAATGTAGCTGCCGCCGACAGCATCGCTCAACTTCTGGTACTCGTTTTCCGGGTCGATGATAAGCACATCAGCGCCAATCATCATACTGCGTAAAGCTTCTAACTTGACTGTAAACGATTTGCCAGCGCCAGATTTAGCGAATACCACCATGTTAGCATTTTCAAGCGTATAACGATCGAAAATCACGAGGCCGTTATTATGCATATTTATGCCGTACAAAATACCATCTTCTTGCGTGAGGTCGGCGCTGGTGAACGGAAAACTCGTACTAATAGCGCCTGTACTCATGTTGCGGCGAATTTGCAGCTGGTCGCTCATTTGTGGTACAGTACTGTTCAGCCCCTGCTCTTGCTGGCTTGATGCAGTTTTTGTATATACGAGCATTTGGCCAAAGAATGTTTCAATTGTGTGTTGGACAAAACTTAGTTCGTCTAAGCTGTCAGCATAGATAGTTACATATAGTCCATAACGGAAAAATCGCTCTGAGCCAACTTGCAGTTCATCGCGTAGCTCTTCGGCATCAACAAGCGCCGCTTCTTTTGCCGGGTCGCGCGTGCGACCCTTTTCGGCATTAAGCGCCATATCAGCCTCAAGCTGTGTCACTTTTTTGCGCAAATTATTCAGTACGATTGTCGTATCAACAGGGTAGATGAACATACTAATATCAATCACTTGATCAATATTAATTAGTTCGGATAGCCAGCCAGTAAATAATTTTCGCGGATAACCATATACATAAACAGTACGCCCATACTTAGTACCTATGCGAAAATAGCTAGAATGAATCTCTAGACTGCTTGGTGCGATTAGATCACGCAGTGTTGTCATTCCTTTTAGAAATGCCTGTTCAACTTCAGACTGCTCTCGCGCTCGTTGTTGCGCAGCTATATCAATCGGATCTGTTCTTTTCTTTGCCATCATTAAAACTGAACTCCCTGTACTGACTCCGACTTGTCGCCTTTGCGCACATAAAGCGATGCTACATTATTAAAATCGCCAAGTGGCTCGCGTACAGCAGTATCAGGATTGTATATATTGTAATAAAGTTCGCCAAGCTGTTTTGTGTTGAGACGGGATGTCTGAACGCCTACGCGTATTAACCCGCTGACAACGGAGTCGACGCGGTTTTTTATCTCCTCTTTTGCTTTTTTGTACGTTTCTTTGTCGATTTTTGTGACAGGGTCTTTTTTCTTACCAAAAATTGAACTAAAAAATCCTTTACTTTGATCAAGTATTTCGCTGATATCACCTGTTGGATAGTATGGTATAACGACGAAAAAACTTTTATCCATAATATTTGCCTCCTGTGAGAGCATATCAATGAAATTGATATAATCTTCCATCAATACGCCAAGCAGCATATTATCTTCATCGCGACGCAAAAGTGTTAATTTATCAATATACGGTCCAATATCAACCTGCTGCGATCGTATAAATACTTGAATTGGAAAATACAATGCATTCAAGAAGTCTTGATAACTTAGCTCTACTCCATCGCGCTCTCGCGAGCTCATGAGGTCAAAGTTAATTGACTTACATGCCACAACTGCACGAAAAGTTCCATCATTCATAATGACCATGCTGTCTCGTAGTTCTGATAAAAGTAAACTATTCTGCGTTGAACTTTGTTTGACTGCTGGTTTTTTATTTTTATCGTCTAGCGGCTGCTGTAACGGCGGATTTTGTTGCGAAGTTGTCGGATTTGCGGCGAGGGGTATCTGTTGTGAGTTATACAACGAATCTGCGACAGGATTAGGGGACGCCGGTTGCTGTAACGGATTAGCCTGATTGTTTGGCGGCATGCCCACTCCTCTCTATTGCTTAGTGTAACGAGATAAATACCTCGCCGTCGATATCTTTCTTGTCTTGAATTCGCTTTGCTTCGTGCTGAATTGTTTGAATCGACAAATTGCTATTGTTTGCAAGGCTAATTATATCATTTGATACTGGATTTACGCTAGTGTTTTCAGCGTCAGCTAATACTGGTGTATTTGCGTTGTACTGATCGGTAAGTGGTTGCAAAGTTGATTGATGGATTGTCGGATACGGATTATAGTATGGTACATTGGTGTTATTTTGCCGAGAAACATCTATACTTGGAGTGCTTGAAGGTGTTTCGGTTGCTTGCTGCATTTGTTGTACCATGCGCTCGCGTCGCGCGGCGTCGGCGCTCGAAATCATCGTATCAAAATTATGTGCAATATCACCATTGTCGTCGAGTACATCTTCGGTTTGTTGCGCGACATAATATTGGTCGGGTATCATAGACGTATTGGTAGCGGGCGTCTGCGGTTGCGCGGCGTGGCGTATTGACCACCCGCCCGTATCTGCGATATCCGCCAGATATGCGAATCGTTGCTCTGCTTCAATTTGCGACAGTTCCTTACTGCGTTTTACTTCTATTTCTTCGGGTGCTACGATCTCTATGAGTGAGCTAATACCGTCTGGGCTCCAGATGCGGTTACGAGGTTTGAGGTGAAATGATACGATGGCTGCCAAATATATCTCCATAGGCTGATCTTTACGCAGCGGCAGAGCTAAAGCACCGAAAAGCAATATGACCGGTAGGGGCAATATTGCGAGCGGTATAAAGACTTGTGCTAGTCCCCATGCGATAGCTGAAGCACCTGCGACGACGATAAGGTAAATAAACTGCCGAAAGCTAAATGGTCCGATTAGCTTGTCGTCCGCTTCAACATCCTGCGCAACCTTATACTCCGCCATCCGCTACCGTCCTCCTCCAGATCCTC
>CAJPLV010000008.1 GCA_905371715.1 Candidatus Saccharimonadota bacterium
CGGCGGCAGATGAATTAGCGATCGGCACGGATCATGACGGTATTGTTGAAATCAGCGAGCGAGATATGCCGAAGGGTGTAGCATTGCAGGCGGGCGATAGTTTCGCCCAGGTGTTTGGCTTGGGCGATGTTGTGCTCGACATTGAGAATAAGATGTTCACCCACCGGCCGGATTGTTTCGGACAATTAGGCGTGGCGCGCGAAATTTCCGGAATTTTTGGGCAGGCATTTACCAGTCCGGATTGGTATACGGTGGCGCAGAAATTTGCTGATGGCAGCGGACTGGAGCTTGACATCTACAACGATATACCGGATTTAGTGCCGCGGTTTATGGCGGTAGCGGTAAAAAACGTGGCGGTGCAGCCGAGCCCGCTGTGGCTGCAATGCCAGTTAGTAGCAATGGGCGGCAAGCCGATCAATAACATCGTTGACGCGACGAATTACATCATGCTCATGACGGCGCAACCGACGCACGCCTACGATTATGATAAATTGCGCGGCGGTAAGTTAGGCGCGCGCATGGCGCGCGAAGGCGAAGCGATTGCGCTATTGAACGGCAAAACGTACACGCTTGGTACAGACGATATCGTCATCGCGGATGGCGAACGAGCGGTAGCACTGGGCGGTATTATGGGCGGCGCGGATACGGAAGTTTCGAGCGATACGAAAAATGTTGTGCTAGAGTGCGCGAGCTTTGATATGTATGCAGTGCGAAAAACTGCTATGCGCCACGGCGTATTTACCGATGCGCTAAGCCGGTTTAACAAAGGCCAGTCGCCATTGCAAAATGCGCCCGTATTGAAGCGGTTGATGGGTATGGTCGGCAGTGAGCAGGCAAGTGCGGTATACGACAAGAAACAATTTAGCGATGAATTTGATGAATATTTTGCAGGTAAGTATACGCCGGCGAATATTGACATTGATAGCGCGTTTATCAACCATCGGCTTGGGCTGCAGCTGACAGATGATGATATATACACATTGCTGAATAACGTTGAGGTTCATAGCCATGGTCCAGAAGATGAGCTCGGCTATATGTGCATACAAGTACCGTTCTGGCGCACTGATATCGAATTGAAAGAAGATGTCGTCGAGGAGGTGGGGCGATTGTATGGTTTTGATAAATTACCGCGCGAGCTGCCGCAGCGTTCGACAAAGCCGGCGCCAAAAAATCCGCGGCGCGAATTGAAGCGGCAAATTCGCGAGCAGCTGTCGCGCGCTGGCGCAAACGAAGCGCTTACCTATAGTTTTGTGCACGAGCATATATTGAAGCGCGCCGAGCAACATGCGGACCAAGCGTATAAGCTGAGCAATGCACTAAGTCCTGATTTGCAATACTACCGTTTGAGCGTGCTGCCAAGTTTGCTTGACAAAGTCCATGCGAATATCAAGGCGGGGCATGATGAGTTTTGCTTATTTGAAATCGGCAAAGGACACGATGTGCGGTTGCCGCATGGCGAAGATGGTTTGCCGAGCGAGCGGACATTTGTTGATGCGGTGTATGCGGCGAAGAAAGCACGCGCTAGCGCGCCGTATTACCAGGTGCAGCGCATGGCGGTGCGATTGCTCGGCTCATTGGGCGCGCAGTTTGAATTAATCCCAATGGCGGCTGAGAACGATGATGGTAAAGAACTAAGCGGCGTTGAGTTTGAGGTCGCTGCGCCATTTGATCGGCAGCGAAGCGCGTGGATACTGTGCGGTAAGGAGCGGCTTGGTATTGTTGGTGAATTTAAGCAAGCGGTACGCCGGAATTTCAAACTGCCGGAATATGCTGCTGGATTTTCGATTAATTTTGATCAGTTGTTAGCGCAGCCGCGCGATGAGCAAGCCTATCGGCCGCTGAGCCGCTTTCCATCGACGAGCCGCGACGTGTCGCTGCGGGCGCCGCGCGATGTATCGTATGCTGAGCTTTACCATGTGGTGCAAGCGGCAGTTGACGAATCGGCAGGCGATATTATCGTGACGATTGAACCGCGCGCGATTTTTCAGCCGGCGAATGACCGCTCAATAAAGACGACGACATTCCGGTTGCGCATGACGCACTATGAGCGCACGCTAACGGACGCGGACGCGAAACCGATTGTCGACCGTGTGGCGACGATGGCGCTCGCAAAACTTGGCGCGGAGTGCGTGTAATAAATATAAGATAAAATACTACTCTCGATCTTCGCTGCGTAATGGCCATTGCGGCAAGCTGTTGCGAATTAGAACAAAGCTGCGGCGCGTCGGGCGCCCGACAAGCACGCCAAACGACGCGCCTGCGGCAATAGCGACGGAAATAAGAATAGCGCGCAGCAGCAAATCGTCTCCGCCGGGCGCATTTTCCGGTGCGATTAACCCCATTAGTCCATTGTACAGAATTAGCCCCGGCACGAGCGGTACGATGCTAGCATTGACGATCGCAAGGCTTGGCATGTGCCAAACGCGCGACACAAGCGTGGCGATAAATCCAATCGTAATGCCGGCAAGCGCGTTAGCAGGGATTGATGAAAGCCCCGCGCCGCTGCTTGCTAAAAAGGTGTAATAGCCGAGCAGTCCGGTTGCGCCGGTCAAAATAATGCCGCCGAGCCGCGTATGGTTGCCAAGCGCAAATGATGCCGAAATAATAACAGCGCCTAGATATTGATAACTCGCGCTTGCAAACGTTAGGCGGTCGGGCGTTGGAATGAACGAAATGCCAAGTTTCCGGCTAGCGTATAAGCCGATGCCAACGCCGGCGACGATGCCGGTCGTCATCATGGCGACGCGCAATAGCCGTGCGCCGGCGGTAACGTAATATTCGTCGATCGCGTCTTGAAAGGCGCCGACAATCGCCATGCCGGCAACGAGCAAGACGATTCCGCCGACCGTAATGAGCGTCGGGTTGACGCTTCCCATGAAGTCGACATAGCCATGGCTAACGAACCACATAAGCGCGGAAGCGAATAGCGTAATGAATAATGATGCGACGACTTGCGTGAAAAATGGCGGTAAAGCCAGCCGCCCGAGCCTTCCGAGCAGCCATGCTGTAACGGCGCCGACGAAAAATGCAATTAAGACAAGCGGCCAGGTCGCTGAGTAGAGAATCGCTGAGCCGGCGCTGATTCCGCCGCTTGCGATATAGATGACCCAGCGCGGATAACGGCGCACGCGCGATAATATTTTGTCGAGAGATTTTTCGGCATCGTCAAGCGTGAGCGTGTGGTTGGCGATTTTTGCGCTCAGGTCTTGCAATTGCTGCATGAGCTGGTAGTTCGTTTCGCGCGGCGTGATTGTGCGGATTAGCGTGAGCGGTTCGCGGTCGACACCGCGGTCTTGCGAAACAAAAATTTGCGTGTAGCTGATATCAATATGGACTTTCTGCTGGCAGTAAACATCAGTGATATTGAGCGCTAAATTCGTGACGCTATGCGCTGGCATACCCATTGATGATAGTTGATCTGCCATCGTCATGACGAGACGCAACGCACGCATATTTGGCGTGAGCGTGTTGTCGATTTTTTCGAAATCTGCGATTTTTACCGAACCTTGCGCGGCAATAATTTTGCCGAACGAACGGCGAACCAGTTGCGTGAATGAATTCATACCGTTCATTATAGCAAGCTGCACGCAAAAAGTTACTTATGATTTTTTGTTTTTTGTCGCCGGAATCGCCTAGCGCGCGCAGAGAGAATTTGCTATACTATAGGCTGATTATAACGAGAGGGGAATATGGCAACATCGAAAGTGCAGCGTTGGGGAATTATGACGATTTTGATCGTGACGGTAGTCGGCACGCTTGGGTCGTTTGCGGTGATGATTTTATCAATGCAAAATCAGCAGCGAATACAAGCCGACTATGAAAAAGTCAATAATGAATACCAGACGCAATTAAAAGCATACAAGGCAAAAGTGCAAGCGCAGGCAGATGAGTTGTCGGCAAAATATTACGATACATTTAAGCAGTACAGTACGCAGGCGGGCACGTATGATGTGAATAGCGTCAAAGAGTTGAAAACGGAAGATCTAGCTGAAGGCGACGGCGCGGTGATTGACGGCTCGACAAAATTTGCGGCGTATTATATCGGCTGGGATGCAAATGGTAATGTGTTCGATCAGAGCATTGATGGCGGTAAATTAAAAGAGCCAACTGGAGTGGCAAGTGGGCTTGACAAAGCTGGGTTAATAGCCGGCTGGAAAGAGGGTCTGAAAGGTATGAAAATCGGCGGTGTGCGTTTGCTGAGCATCCCGTCGGATAAGGCGTACGGCGAAGCGGGGCAAAAAGATAAAAACGGCAAGCAGACAATTCCTGCAAATATGCCGCTGAAATTTGTCGTCATGGCGATTCCGCAGCCGCCGACTATTCCTCAGCCGGACTCATCAAAACTGATGGAAGCGTATATGAAAGTGTATGGAAATCAATAAGGGGTGCAAATGAAACATGATATTATTCCAGTCGTAATGGTCGGTGCTGGACCGAGCGCGCTCGCAGCAGCAATTTACACAACGCGCGAAGCGATTGATACGGTGCTGTACGAAAAAGGTGTCGTCGGCGGGTTGGCAGCTATTACCGATCAAGTTGATAATTACCCGGGTTTTCCTGATGGCATTGCCGGTATGCAGCTAGCGGAGCAATTGCAGAAGCAGGCGGAGCGTTTCGGCGCGAGAATTGAATACGGCGATGTGTCGGCATTGCGGCACGAAAACGGCGTGAACATTGTGACGGTCGACGGGAAGGATGTGGCGGCGCGCGCCGTGCTGATTGCGACGGGCAGTGACTATAATAAACTTGGTATTCCGGGCGAGAAGGAATTGTACGGGCGCGGCGTGCATTATTGTGCGACGTGCGACGGCGCGTTTTACAAAGGCAAGCGCTTGGCGGTTGTCGGCGGCGGTAATTCTGGCGTGCAAGAAGCGATTTTTTTGACGCGGTTTGCGAGCCATATTGATTTGCTGGTGCGCAGTACGGTAAAAGCGAGCAAGGTGCTGCAAGACGAATTGCGGCCGTATATTGACGACGGCAAGGTGGCGGTGCATGTGAAAACGGTGCCGCAAGAAATTGTTGCAGAAAATGGCGCAGTCCAGGCGGTTCGGGCGCAGTGCGACGGCAAGCCGGTTGAATTTGCGGTTGACGGCGTATTTATATTCATCGGGCTAAAGCCGAATACACAATTTTTGGCGGGCAGCGGCGTTGAGCTTGACGCGCGCGGGCTCATCAAAACCGACGAGCACTTGGCGACGAATGTGCCGGGTGTGTTTGCAAGCGGCGATGTGCGCAGCGGCGCGACGATGCAAGTCGCGAGCGCGGTCGGCGAGGGTGCGACAGCGGCGCTGAGCATTCGCGAATATTTAGATCGTAAATAATATAAGTTTTGTATGTACTATGTCCGCGCGGCTGGATATAGGTTAGAGGCAGCTAATCGCGTGTTTCGGCGTGCGTATTTATGTACGCGATACACTTGTCGGGGTAATTAGTGACAATTGCTTGCACGCCCTGATGCTCTAGGCGGTGTATTGCGCTCGGACGATCAATAGTATATGCGTAAATGAAAATGCCGGCGCGCCGCGCAATTTCAAGTGCAAGCCGATGCAAATACAAGCGGTGAAAACCAACTGCCGTTAGCTTAAGATAGCGGTGGTACGCGATAAATGCAAACGGATTTTGATGGTGTAAAAGCGCAAGATTAGCGCGTTTCGACCGCCGGCGAACGCGCATGAGCTCGCGCGCTTTGAACGACGAAATCAGCACCAGATCCCAATCATCGGCGCAAGTGATGAAATGACGCCGAAGCAGCCGCACGAGCGCGTCGCCTGTGTGGCGGCTTTTAATTTCGATATTAAGCAAGATTTTTCCAAAGAACTCGTGTAGCACGTCTTCAAGCAGCGGCACGGGATTATCGCGCGTTAGTTCCTGCAGCTTTTTGTACGTCAGTGACGCGACGCTATCTGCGACATAATGCGTGCGTAGCAGCAAGGCGTCATGGATAACAACAAGCCGATGATCAGCGGTCAAACGCACGTCAAGTTCAAGCATATCGGCGCCAGCTTCGTAGCCAGCGCGAAACGCCGGCAGCGTATTCTCAGGCGCTAAGCCGCCCGCGCCGCGATGTCCAATGACAAGCATAACGTTTCCTATTATATCATTGCGGGGCTATTCGACGTATCGGCGGCGGAATGTTTCGAGCTGCCGTATCAGGTGCGGGTCGTAGGTTTCAAGGGCAACTTCGCGCGTGCCAACTAGCCCCGACCCGTACATAAAATTATGCGATCCGGTAATCGCAGCTTTGCTGCCGTCCGGCATTGTTGCGATTAAAAATTTTGCATGCAGATAACAATCATGATTATATAGTGTTTTTTGCCTCGCCGTCATCATACCGAGGCGAATGAGCAGTTTATTGAGCGATGAAGCAGTGCGCCAGTGATTAAAATAAAGGACCGCTTGTTTTCGTTTTAGCGTGCGGTTGAGTGCGCCTGTCGGACAATATTGCGATACAAGTGCAATGTGCTCTGCTTGTTTTGCAAGGGCGCGCGCTCGTTTGTATATGAGTGAATTTGTCGGCAATCCGTTGTCAAACAAAATTGTCGTGGTCTTCGACACGGGTGCTGAGTGGTTACGCGCCGCACCGCCGCCGCGATCAGCGCGGTAGATGTGCTGTTGCTCCTGTATGAGCCTATCGGCAAGCGCTTGGTCGGAAAAGCGAAACATATAATCGACGTTTGAAAAGCTTTCGTCGTCCATATTAACGCCGCCGCCGACGTAAGCAATATCGTCGATGACTGTCCATTTGCTGTGTGTTCGTCCGGCAAACAGCGTATTTGCTTTGCGCCCGAGCCAGTGGAATGATCCGCCGGCTCTTTTGATACGCCGTTCTAATTTTAACGCCTGCATGGCGCGTATCGGCTGGCGCTTTGGTGCGCGCAAAATAAATTCTTTTGGTTCGATGTAGGTAAAGGTGTCGGCGCAAATACAGACGTCAACGCCGCGTTCGGCAGCGCGTACGAGTTCGTCGACGATTGCTTGCGACCGCTCATCGTTGGCTCGGAATGTCGTCGCAATCATCGCGACGCGGTAGCGGGCTTTGGTAATTTTTTTCGCCACGTCGCGCGCATAATCGGCTGCAGGTAATAATTTCGGTGAATGTAACGCGTTCATTCGTCTAGTATACTACTCTCTGCTAAAAGCTGGTACACTAGATACATAGCTAACCATGAAGGAGGTATAATGGCAGATTTTAATCAAATACTCGCGCCTGGCGATGTTGACGGCGGCGTCGTTAATGTGGTGGTAGAGATTCCGCAGGGCTCAAACCACAAAATCGAATGGAATCGTGACCTCGCAGTGATGCAGCTTGACCGCGTTGAGCCGGCGATTTTTGCGAAACCGACGAATTACGGATTTATTCCGCAAACGCTTGATGAGGACGGTGATGAACTAGATGTGCTCATTGTCACCGATCAGCCACTTGCAACCGGCGTATTTTTGGAGGCGAAAGTAATCGGCGTATTGGAGTTTGTGGACGACGATGAAGTTGACGATAAGGTTATTGTTGTGCCGGCAGACGACCGCAACACCGGCAACGCGATTAATTCGCTAGAAGACGTGCCGCCGCAATTACTCAAGCAAATTGAGCACCACTTCAACCACTATAAAGACCTGAAAAAGCCAGGCTCAACCGTCGTGAAAGGCTTCGGTGATGCTGCGCGTGCCAAAGAAATTATCCGCGCCGCTATTGAACGCTGGAATAATCGTTAGGATACCAGTAGTAACTGTAAGGGGGAAAATGGATTACTATAGTAATTATGATACATATAGCTACACAACGACAAGTACAGTGACGAGCGCCGTTGCAGGTGTGGTACTGATCTTCTCGTTGGTGGCAATGATCGCGTCGGTATTGATGATTATTGGTTTGTGGAAGGCGTTCACCAAAGCCGGTAAGCCAGGCTGGGCGGCGATTGTGCCGATTTATAATTTAATTACGCTATTTGAGATCGTCGGCCGTCCGGCATGGTGGGTGCTTTTGACATTTGTGCCGTTCGCAAACCTTTATGTAGTCATCATGGTGGCGATTGACTTGGCGAAAGCGTTTGGCAAATCGGGCGGATTCGCGGCGCTTTTGATATTGCTGCCGCCTGTCGGCTATATGATGCTCGGTTTCGATAAGTCGGCGTATGCGGGTCCGGTCGCGGCGATGCAGCCGGCATATCCGGGCGCGCCAGCTTATCAGCCTAGTCAACCCCAGCCGTCAGCGCAACCAGCGCAAGCTCCGGCTCAAGGCGATAGCGGACAGCCGCAGCCGCCGCAAGCGAAATAATCCATAATATATGGAGGCACAAAAATAGCCGGTACGGCAGTTGTCCGGCTATTTTTTATTTTTCCGCCGCCGTGCTGTCCGGTGAATAATTTCACCAACGTGGCCGAGTTGTCCGAGCAGGCTATTTTTACGCAGCTGCGCTTTGAATTTCATGCGCGCGTGTCCGGTGATCATATAGTTGCTCCAACCTGGTTTCGGTTTGGCTTTTTTGTTGGTAAGAATTTCAATCGTATCGCCATGCTGTAATTTATAGCTAAACGGCTCCATCTTGCCATTCACTAAAAAGCCGCTCGCTTTCGCAGCCAAATCAGAGTGCACGCGGTAGGCGTAGTCAAGCGGAAACGAGCCGTCTGGTAAATCGTAGATGTCGCCCTTCGGCGAGTACACAAAAATTCGGTCGCCAAACAAATCAACTTTTAGATTTTCAGTATCAAATTCTTTGCCTTCGCGAATCAGCGCTGCCGCCGATTGTAGATGTCGGATCCAATGTAAATCTGTCGGCAGCGACGCCATCGTGCCGGATTTATAGGCGTCGGTCAGTTTTTGCTCGTTGTAGTGGAAGCTTGCCGCCAGGCCGCGCTCGGCGTAGTCGTGCATTTCGTGCGTACGAATTTGAAATTCCACCGCTTGGCCGTTTTTTGTCGCGACCGTTGTGTGCAGGCTCTGGTAGCCGTTTGGTTTTGGCTTGGAAATATAGTCCTTGATGCGCCCGACCATCGGCTCGTACATGCTATGCAGCTCGCTTAGTACGAGATAGCATGTATCAATATCGTTGACAATGATGCGCAAAGCTATCAAATCGTAAATATCGTCGATGTTCGGCACGCGCTGCATTTTTTTGTACAGGCTGTAGGTGCTTTTCACGCGCCCGTCAATGTCGTGTGCAATATTTTCTTTGGCGAGGTGCGTGTCGACGGCGCGGCGCACTGTATCAAGTTTGCGCTGGCTTTTCTTGATGCGGCTGTCTTTGAGCGCGACGGTTTGGTTGTACTTTTCGGGCATAAGATATTTGAAGCTGAGTTCTTCAAGCTGCACGCGCAGCCGCCCCATATTCAGGCGGTCGGCAAGCGGCGCAAATACGTTAAGCGTCTCGCGGGCAATTTTTTTCTGTTTTCCTTCGCTCTTGAACTGCAGTGTTTGCATATTATGCAGGCGGTCTGACAACTTGATAATGATGACGCGAACGTCTTGCCCGACGGCAATGAGTAGCTTTGTCAGATTATCGCGTGTTGCTGGCAGGTAGCTTGCTAGATCGCGCATGCCAGCGCGCGCTTGGCTAACTTTTGTGACGCCGTCGACGAGAAACGCAATATCCTTGCCAAACAGCTCGGTAATTTCTTCAAGCGTTGCATCGGTATCTTCAACTGTGTCGTGTAAGACGCCTGCAACGGCTGAATCAATATCCATACCCCAGTCAATCAGCGTCGCTGCTACCTGCAGCGGATGCGAGATGTACGGTTCCCCGCTTTGGCGCATTTGCCCGGCGTGCTGCTCGGTAGCATAATCAATCGCATGCGTGAGCAGTTCGACTTGCGCGTCGGTATAGTGTTCTCCAGCAAGTTTGATTAGCTCGTGCTTATCCATACACTTAGTATAGCGAAAAGTTGCGAAAAATTCAGATTCGCGCTACACTAGAAGCTAAAGAGCTAGCGCTAAATCAAGGAGTGGGGATGGCAGCGATAAAAATAGCAATCAATGGTTTTGATAGAATCGGGCGCAGCGCGTTCAAGATCGCGCAGGGGCGCAATGATGTCCATGTTGTCGCAATTCGGAGCGAGTACGATGTTAACACGACGGCGTATTTATTGAAGCACGATTCCGTGTACGGCAATTATGCGCGCGCCGTGAAGCCTGAGGATAATTATATTGCTGTCGGCGAATCGCGGATTGATATTGTGTCAAATTTGCAGTCAGTTAAAAAGTCGTGGCAAGACCGCATGGTTGACGTCGTGATTGATACGACAAATACCGATTCGGTGCGACTGAAAGAGCATATCGTAGCCGGCGCAAAGCAGGTCGTTGCGATGTCGACGGCGGACACGATTGAGACGATTATTATGGGCGTGAACGACGACTCGATCGGCTCGATCTCGCCGGTCGTCAGCGCTGGCGAGCCGGGTGCAGTAGCAATTGCGCCTGTACTTGCTGTACTTGAGCAGGCGTTTGCGCCGAAGAAATCAGCGCTTACGGTGATTGACGGCGGCTCGCCGGTCGACGATACGCTCCGTACGAAGCGTACGCAGCAACAGAATATTATTCCGGCGCCGTTCGCGGGGTTAATGCCGTCGCGCCAGGCGCTTGGACAGCAGACAATTGACGGCTTGTCGATCCATACGCCAGTTGCAAATGTCGGGCTGGCGGTTATTACGGCAGTGCTTGCTGCACCGACAACAACAGCGATTGTAAATCAAGTATTTGAGCGTGCTGCTAAAGAGCCGTTTTATCAGGGAATTATCAATACGACTAATAAGCCGCTCGTATCATTCGATTTGCGCGGTAGCAGCTATAGTGCGACGGTTGATACGCAGCTGACGCGCGTAATTGGCGGCGACTTAGTGCAGTTGGCGGTATGGTTTGACAGCGAGTGGGGCTATGCGAACCGTCTCGTTGAGTTGTCTGTCGACGCTGGGCGCGTGGCGCGGAATCGTGCATAATCAATAACTTTACAGGGAGAGCAATAGCGCTTATACTTACTATTATGAAATTATTTCTCGGCGCCGATCATGGCGGATACTATCTAAAAGAAAAATTGCAGGCTTATTTGACAAAGCGCGGTTTTGAGTGGGAAGATGTCGGTGATAAAGAGCTTGATCCGAACGATGACTTTCCGCAGTTTGCGCAAATGGCAGCAACCAAAGTGCTAGGCGAGGATGACGCGAACGACCCGCGCGCGATTCTGATTTGCACGGGCGGTCAGGGCATGGCAATGGCGGCAAATCGCTTCAGCGGTATTCGCGCCGCAGTGATTTGGGATAAATTTGAAGCGCATGAATGCCGCCATGATAACGACGCGAATGTATTATGCCTGCCGGCGCGCGTCGTTGATCCGCCAGGCGAGGCGCATGATAATTGGAAAGAAATCGTTGACGAATGGCTTGATACGCCGTTTGCCGGCGCAGCGCGGTATATACGGCGAAACGCAGAACTGGACAAATTTTAATGGCGCACATTGTTCCTTGTATTACCGTAGAATCGGAAGACGATTACAAAGCGGCAGTTGAGCGCTTATCGCCGTTTGCGACGCGCGTACATATTGACATTATGGACGGCGAATTTGCGCCGACTAAAAGTATTCCGGTCAATAAAATCTGGTGGCCGCAGGAGTGGACGGTTGATATTCACGCTATGGTGGCGCACCCGAGCCAATACGTTCAAGCGCTGATACAAATGCGCCCGGCAACGGTGATTTTCCACGCTGAGGTAAAAGAAGATCTTGCGCCGGTTATTCAACAGCTAAAGGCGGTCGGTATTCGCGCAGGCGTTGGGCTGCTCAAACCGACAGTGCCAAATACCGTCACGGAATATATTGAGATAGCAGATCATGTCTTGGTATTCTGCGGTAATTTGGGATACTATGGCGGCAAAGCTAGCCTGATGCAGCTCGAAAAGGTGCGGCTAATACGCAACATTCATCCCGATGTTGAAATTGGCTGGGACGGCGGCGCGAATCTTGAAAATGCGTTTAGTTTGGCGCAGGGTGGCGTTGACGTCATTAATTGCGGCGGTGCGATTTCGCAGGCAGCCGACGCGGCACAAGCCTACCAGCAGCTCGTGACTGAAATTAACAGAGAGAGTGTTATCTGATGGTGTACAGCGAAGCAGAAATTAAGCAGAAAGCAACACGTATGCGCCGAAATATTATTCGGATGCTTGAACGTGCTGGCAGCGGGCATTCGGCAGGCGCGCTTGGCATGGCGGATTTGGTGGCAGCGCTGTATTTCGGTATTATGAATATTGATCCAAAAAATCCCGAAAATCCGGAGCGCGATTTGTTCATGCTTAGTAATGGGCATACCGTGCCGGTGCAGTATGCCGCGATGGCGGAAGCGGGATTTTTCCCCGAAAGCGAGCTAATGACCTTGCGCCAGTGGGGTTCGCGCTTGCAAGGGCATCCTGAACGCATGGTGTTGCCAGGACTTGAGACGACCAGCGGTCCGCTTGGCTGCGGTGTTGCGCAAGGCGCGGGCATGGCGTATGCGCTGCAGTACCTTGATAAGCAGCGTCATCGCTGGGTGTATGTCGTTACGGGTGACGGCGAGCTTGACGAGGGCAATATTTGGGAGTCGGCAATGTTTGCCGGTAAATACAAATTGGCGCAGCTGATTGTCTTTGTTGATCGTAATAATATCCAAATTGACGGTCCGACGGAAGATGTTATGCCGCTTGAAAATCTTCGTGAAAAATGGGAAAGTTTTGGCTGGCACGTGCAAGAAATTGACGGCAACAACGTGCGCGCCGTGATTGACGCAGTGAATTTTGCAAAAGCGGTCGAAAATAAACCGTGCTGCATCATTACGCACACAATTCCCGGCAAGGGCGTCGATTTCATGGAATACGATTACACGTGGCACGGTATCGCGCCAAATAGTGAGCAGGCAGAACAGGCGCTTGCCGAGTTACCGGCTAATCAGGAGGATGTATAAATGTACCCGCTTAACGATAATATCTACACCGATAGCCCTGATGTTGAGCCGACGCGTACTGGGTTTGGACGCGGGCTAAAGGCTGCCGGACAGGCGGACGAGCGCATCGTTGGGCTGTGCGCTGATTTGGTAGAAAGCGTCAAAATGGACGCGTTTGCGCGCGAGTTTCCCGAGCGCTATATTGAAGTCGGTATTGCCGAGCAAAATCTCGTGACGGTGGCAGCAGGATTAGCGCGCACCGGTAAAATTCCGTTTGCAGTCAGCTACGCGGCGTTTAGTCCCGGACGCAACTGGGAACAGATTAAAACAACAGCGTGCCTGAATGATATGCCGGTGAAAATCATCGGCGGGCATAGCGGCAGCACGGTCGGTCCAGACGGCGCAACGCATCAGATGTTCGAGGACATTGCGCTTATGCGCGTATTGCCGAACATGGTAGTGATTTGCCCGGGCGATAGTATTGAAGCCGACAAAGCAACCCGCGCGATGGCGCGCGATCCCCGTCCGAACTATCTGCGCGTAGCTCGCGAAAAAACGCCGGTTTTCAGTACAAATGATAGCCCGTTTGAGATTGGAAAAGCGTATGTACTGCGCGAAGGCGGTGATGTGACGATTCTGAGTACGGGTATTGAAACGCCGTACGCACTGCGGGCAGCAGATGTGTTGGCGCGTGATGGTGTGCAGGCTGAGGTTGTACACGTACCGACAGTGAAGCCGCTTGACCGTGCAACGATTATCGCAAGTATTAAGAAAACTGGTCGCGCAGTAACGTGCGAAGATGCGCAGGCTGCTGGCGGTTTTGGCGGCGCGGTCGCTGAGCTGCTGTGCGATGAAATGCCGGCACCTTTATTGCGTATTGGCGTGCAAGATCGCTACGGCGAGTCGGGTAAACCGCTTGAAGTCCATCGAAAGCTTGGATTGGCAGACGATACGATTGTTGTCAAAACAAAAGAATTTATTGCGCATTGTCCGCAATATCGCGCTGGATTTTAAGCAGTAAATATTTGATTAGCCGCGCAAATATCGCCTTTCTATTACGGAATAGCCAATATAGTTACGCTGATAAGCCATAAGTGGTATACTAGGCTCTAGATAGCCATAATAGTGTTTTAGGAGAAGCCTATGAGTCTGATTGCCGAGCAAATCTATGAAAATACCGCGCGCGCGCGCGAACTAATGCACCGCAGCCGCCAGGAGGGCTTTGCGGTCGGGGCGTTTAATATTGATAACCAAGAAACATTACAAGCGATTTCGCAAGCAGCGCAAAAGCTGCAAGCGCCGGTAATGGTTGAAGTGAGCGCCGGCGAAGTTAAGACGATGGGCGGCTGCCAAAACATCCGCGACATGGTGAGTAATTACCGCAGTACGTATAATATAGAGATGTATATCAACCTTGACCATGCGCCGACGGTTGAACTGTGCCAGCAGGCGATTGACGCTGGATTTGAATTTATTCATATTGATATTTCGCAGGCGAATCATGACGCGACGCTTGAAGAAATTATCGCGAAGACGAAAGATGTCGTAGCGTATGCGCGTTCAACCGGCGCGCTTGTCGAGGCGGAAGAGCGCTATTTCTTCGGCGATTCAAATGTGCACAAGGAAGCGATTGACTATGAAGAGGTGAAAAAATGGAACACCAAGCCAAATGAGGCGCGCGATTTCGTGGCGGCGACGGGAATTGATACGATGGCGGTACAGATCGGCAATCTGCACGGATTGTATCCCGTGCCGAAAATTTTAGATTTAGACTTACTACGGGAGATTCGTACGGCGATTGGCTGTCAGATTAGTTTGCACGGCGGCAGCGGTACGCCGCTCCACTATTTTGAAGATGCGGCAAAAATCGGCGTCAGCAAGATTAATATTAATAGCGATTTGCGCTATGCGTTCCGTACGACGCTTGAGAAAGTGCTGCGCGAGAATCCTGATGAATACGCAGTATATAAATTGATGCCGCAGGTGTGCGCGGCGGTGCAGGCGGTCGTCGAGGAGAAAATCCAGGCGTTTGGCAGCGTGGGTAAGGCGGCGTAAGTGGTAAAAATTTTAGCGATCGGCAAGGGGACGCAAGACGTATTTTTGCGCAGCGACGAGTTTGATCCGCACACGCGCGGCAAAAAAGTTTATACTGAAATCCCGCTCGGGCTCAAAATGGAAGTCGACGACGTTACGTTTAGTACGGGCGGCAATGCGACGAACGTGGCAACGACGCTAGCGCGCCAGGGGATCGAGACGGCGTATATGTGGGGGCTGGGCGAAGATCTGGCGAGCCAGTCGATTTTGCACGAACTTGACCACGAGGGTGTTGATACGCGCCACGTCGTGCAAGATCCGCATTATCAGTCGGGTTACTCGGTGATTATGATTGCGACGAACGGTGAGCGTACGATCTTAAATCACCGCGGCAACGCGTTTGGGCGCAGCGGGCGGCATAATTTTAATTTGACAGCAATTGAGGGTTACGATTGGATTTATCCGACGAGTTTAGGCCATGGCGGTTTGAAATTGCTACGCGAAATTATTGATGCGGCAGAAAAATATGGTGCGAGTGTAATGCTTAATCCGGCTGGTCCGGAGTTGGCGGAAAAAGACAAACTAATTCCACTGCTTGAAACAGTTGACGTGCTTATTACAAATAAGGAAGAGATGCAGCAACTGGTGAGCGGTAAGACTTGCGAGGAGCTAGCGCTGCACGCGCTGAATTATGTGCCAGTTGCAATTGTGAGCGACGGTCCGAACGGCGTAGTCGCGACCGACGGTAAAACGATTGTGCGCGCTGGTATGTATGAGGACGTGCCGGTGGTCGATCGGACAGGCGCGGGCGATGCATTTGCGAGCGGCTTTCTGAGCCAATGGGCGCGCGGCAAAAGTCTGAAAGATTCAATTATTTTCGCGAGCGCAAACAGCACGAGTGTCGTGACAAAAATCGGCGCTAAAGCCGGCATTTTGCGCCGCGGCGTGCATTTGCATGATATGCCGATTAGCGAAAAACCAATTGCAAGATAGGAGGAGGCGATGAAGTATCAAATTTGCGTATCGGGTGCGGCGTCTGGCGAAACCGTGATGGCGTCGAACGATTTAGCGTTTATGCTTGGCGCGGAGATTGCGCGCGCCGGTAAGACATTGCTAACGGGCGCGACAACCGGATTGCCGCATGCTGCTGCGCGCGGGTTCAAGAGCGTTAGTAATACTAAAGGCGTGTCGGTGGGGTTTTCGCCGGCGAGCAGTTTTCGCGAGCATGTATCAACCTACCGGTTGCCGACTGTAGAGTTTGACTATATCAATTTCACTAGCATGGAATATGTCGGGCGCGACGTGTATTTGGTGCGCAGCGCTGATGCAGTGATCACGATCGGCGGGCGCATGGGTAGTTTGCACGAGTTTTCAACGGCGCTTGAAAGCCGTAAAGTGTGCGGTATCTTGGTGGGCAGCGGCGGGCTGGCGGATTATGCGGCGCAGCTGCTTAAAAACGTTGAAGCGCCAGGCGCAAAAGATGTAATTTATGACTCCGACCCAAAACGCCTAGTGGCGCGCGTCGTCGAAGCGCTCGACAAAAAATACGCCGACTTCGAGCACGACGGCACCGACTCGCAGGTGAGTGCGAAGCATAATGGGTAGGAAATTGACATTGCGGCAAATGGCGTATATTCTGCTAAATAGACATTAGCATTTTTACGTCAAAAAAAGTAGAGGTAAAATGAAACCGCAACACAGCACATCAACGCGTAATCATCGCAGATACAAAGTAGCAATTGCTATCTTGTCGGTTTTTCTCTTGTTGGTGCTGGCATATATTGTTTATACCGTTTATACCACGATGAAAGACCGTTCGCCTCAGAGTACGACCTCAGGCAGCGGTTCGTCGTCAGTCGCTAAGTCGAATGAAAAGCAGGCGAAGGCACCCCAGACGAAGGAAGTGTGTGCTACGAATGAAAAACTCTGCATGAAGTATCCGGGCAACTGGGACGTAGAGACCGAAGATGTAGTACTGCACCCTACTGGCGTGCAAGCAAGCGAGTCGTATCATGCCGATAAAATCACTTTTACTCATCCAAGCGGCTTAAAACTGGCGTTTGCTAGCGGGTTAACTGCTTTAGGCGGGGTGTGCATGGAAAATGATAATAAACTTTCGGTCGATATTGTACGCAAAGAAGCGACCAGCCTCAAGGGGTATCGGGCGTTTGTACCAGCCGAGTACGCTACATATGTCGACGATTCAGTCTTTGCTGTTGCGATGGTCGTTCCGAATGATGATGAGACAGAGTTTACTCCAGACATTGGTTTGTCGAACTCTAGCAAGTTAATAAATAGCAGTCAGGCTAACAGGTGCGATATTAGAGGAGTCGGTATTGTTGTTGCAAAGAATGTCAATATTAGCTCAAAAACTTCTGGCAATTCAGACCACGGCAGCCTATTTTTGGGTACAAAAGAGCTCGGTGGCTACACAGCTAGCTTCCAGAACAAATCATACAAAACACGCGAAGAGGCAAAGAAAGCTTTCGAAAGCGATGATTACAAGCAAGCTTTCGAGATAGCTCGCAGCGTCTATTATAAGTAGGTGTATTGAAATAAAGCAGTTCAGAGGTAAAGAATATGGACAACCAACCAACCAACCAACATAGCCGGCAATAATAGTCCTTCGCAGAATCCGCCGGCTGCATATGCGCCATCGCCGTATCAACCGCCGGCGATGCCGCCTCGTCCGCGCGGAATAAAAACTTGGCAGATCGTCAGTATCGCGATTGCTGGTGCTGTTGCCGCTATCGTTGTTATTATCGTTGGAGTTATTGCGCTGAGCGGGAGTATGAACCGCGTAGTCAAAGATGCAAAGGATTATTACGACAAGAAAACCGAACCTTATACAAATCCCGCAAAGCATAAAACCTACACAAACGATACGATTTCATTCGGATATCTTAGTAGTCTGCAAGAAATGTCGCTTGAGGGTTGGAACTACACTGTCCGCAAAGGAACGATTAGCGATCGCCGCGTTTTTGGCGATAAAGATATGAATTATTTCGTCGTCTACACGCAAATTAAAGACGATGGGCACCCCGGCTGGCATGTCTAAATCGCAGATGAAAAGCGAGATGAATTCGTTGTTCGAGCGGGCTCAGTCCGGTGGCAGCGGCCTTACTGATGTACTGCGCCACGAGCAGCTTATCTGCAAAAAATACGAGCCGAGTGATTTTTCTGATCTTACCGTTAACACAAGTGAAATTACCGACGGTACGCCTGTGGTGAGTCTTCATTACGTGTGTGACTCGCGGGTAGAAAACGGAAACAGCAAGATAGAGACCGACCAATTGACGTGGTATGATCGTGAAGGCAGGCTGAATACGATTACGATGAGTTCAAACAACTTTTCGGAAGCTAAGTATGGCGGCAGAATGACAATGCTCATGCCTGGACTGACGGCGCGCCTGCGATAGCGGTAGGTTGGTAGATTATGATGGCATAACAGACAAGGTAGTCAACGGTTTGATGGTTGCCCTGTGGTGCATATGGTTATACAATAACAGCAGAAAGGTATATAAGATATGAAAAGAAACAAGATTAAGACATCACCCGTTAAGAAAAAAACTAAGCGGCGAAAAGTACTCGTTATTGCGGTTGTAGCTCTAGCAGTTGTGCTAGTTGCTGCGCTAGGGTTCTTCGCGCGGGATATGTTTACTGCAAAAAAGACAGATAATACAACGGCGAAAACAACTAAGACGGCTAAGGCGACCGAAACGTCAGATAAAAGTAAGACAGCAAAGCCAAAAGAAACTCCTGCGCCTGCTCAAACACCCCAGCCGAAGGCTGATCCTAATAGCGGCTATGTCGTTCTTGATGATTGGGGCGTGCGGTTTAAGCCGAGTGCCGGCGATACGTTTACGTTTGAAAAAGTACCAGGCTTAGATGCGTATGATTTTCGAACGCAGCGACAGACAGACCTAGGTGGCGATTATGTAAAAAGGAATAAAGACGGAACGTATATGTGCAAATTCCATAGGATTATTCGCTATGTGGCAGGTACAGTAGATGCTGCTCGAAAACCGGGAATTGTTGGCAGTATTAACGGCTACGATTATCTTCATATGACTCCACAGGCAGCGTGCGGAACAACAACAGCCGAACAGCAAGTCGAAGTGGCGGAGAATTTGAAAGTCAATGCGCTTTTGAAGACTATTGAAGCTAAGCAATAAATTGTTCAAGCAATAGTTATGAACGAATGAAACCAAGAGAATTGAGAATTAGTTTTTCGGTGTTAGCGAAATCTGAGTGTGGCGGTACAGTTGCACTCAGATTTCGCAAGCTTGTTATAATAGCTGCATGAATCGATTCATTCTTCATTCCGATTACCAACCGACTGGCGATCAGCCGCAAGCTATTCGGCAGCTTGTTGGCGGTCTGCAGTCAGGCGAGCGCGAGCAAACCCTGCTCGGCGTGACGGGTAGCGGTAAGACGTTTACGATGGCGAACATCATTGCTGAACGTAATGTGCCGACGCTGATTCTTGCGCATAATAAGACGCTTGCAGCGCAATTATTTAGCGAGTTTAAGCAATTCTTTCCCGAAAACGAAGTTCACTATTTTGTCAGTTATTTTGATTATTATCAGCCAGAGGCGTATATTGCGTCGAGCGATACGTACATCGAAAAGGATTCAGCGATCAATGAAGAAATTGACCGCTTGCGCCATGCTGCGACCGATGCGTTGTTGACGCGCCGCGATGTAATTATTGTTGCGAGTGTCAGTTGTATTTATGGTTTGGGTAGCCCGAGCGATTATTACGATTTATCAATTACAGTGAAAACGGGCGAGCGGCGTTTGCAGGATAAATTTCTACGCCAGCTAATGGACATTCAATATCACCGCAACGACATTGATTTTGCGCGCGGTACCTTTCGCGTGCGCGGCGATGTGGTTGATGTTTTTCCGGCGAGCGGCGAGACGGCATATCGCGTGGAGTTTTTCGGCGACGAGGTCGACCGAATCACGCATATCGACCCTCTGACGGGCGAGATTATCGACGAACCAGAGCAGTTCACGCTGTTTCCGAGCAGCCACTACGCCACGCCGAAGCAGAAAATTCAGGCAGCGATAGAGGGGATTCGCCGCGAATACGACGAGCGCGTGGCGTGGTTTGAGGCGAATAATAAGTTGCTGGAAGCGCAGCGCTTAGCGCAGCGTACGAAATATGATTTGGAAATGCTTGAACAAACTGGATTTGTGAAAGGTATTGAAAACTATAGCCGCTATCTAACGAATCGTGAGCCAGGCGAGCAGCCGGCGACGTTGCTTGACTATTTTCCAGATGACTTTTTGATGATGATTGACGAAAGCCACGTGACTGTACCGCAGGTGCGCGGCATGTATAATGGCGACCGTGCGCGCAAAGAGGTGCTGGTGCAATACGGATTTCGGCTGCCGAGCGCGCTTGACAACCGCCCGCTTCGCTTTGATGAATTTGATCGCCACATCAACCAGGTGATTTACGTTTCGGCGACACCGGGCGACTATGAGTTGGAGCGATCGCCTGCGCCGGCGCAGCAGGTGATTCGCCCTACGGGACTGCTTGACCCAGAGATTAGTGTGCGCCCGACGGACGGGCAAGTTGACGATTTGATCACTGAAATCAAAGATCGCATTGATAAAAAGCAGCGCGTACTCGTGACGACGTTGACGAAGCGTATGGCAGAAGATTTGTCAAGTTATCTGACGGATATGGGCGTAAAAACGGCATATATTCACAGTGAAATTGATACGCTAGAGCGCGGCGATATTTTACGAGACCTGCGTATGGGCGTGTATGATGTTTTAGTTGGCATCAATTTACTGCGCGAGGGAATTGACTTGCCAGAAGTAAGTTTGGTTGCAATTATGGACGCCGATAAGGAAGGCTTTTTGCGTAGCGAGCGTTCTCTTATCCAGACGATCGGGCGTGCCGCCCGCCATGTCGATGGCGCGGTTATTATGTACGGTGATACGATTACTGATAGCATGCGTTTGGCAATTGACGAAACTAAACGTCGTCGTAGTATTCAGCAGGCATATAATCAGGAGCATGGTATTACGCCGCGGGGAATTACGAAAGCGATCGACGAGGGATTACGCGCGATTATTCCACAAAAAGAGGATGGAAAGCCGAAGCTTGACCTCAAAAAGATTCCGAAAGATGAATATGCGAGCTTGGTTAAAGACCTAACGGGGCAAATGAAGCTAGCGAGCGCAAACCTGGAATTTGAGCGTGCCGCCGAACTGCGCGATTTGATCGCAGAGATAAAGCAGAAGATATAGTGTATTAGCACTCAACCGGTGCGGTTATTATTTATTGACTACGGTGGCAGTGTGTGATAATATTAAGTACCGTTGTGTCCGTTCGAGAGAAAGGGTAAGACGTGATGGACATCACCGAGTCGGTGGCGGCTGGACGCCAGTGCGAGACGGCGATAGAACATGTTGCTGTTTGCAGAGGGCTTGCTGACAGCTTTGAATCCCAGATGCACGAGCTCGCATCGCGATTTGACGCACTTCACAGTCGGATCAGGACTGTTAGTAGTCCTATTGAGAAAGCAAGGCTTGTTGCTTTGCGCGATAATGTGCTTAGCGCGCTTGCTGATGCCGAGAAGTCCTTCATCCGTGCCCAGGAGGAGCTTGCTTATGCACAGAAGGCTCTCGAGCTGCTTGAGGCTGAGCTCGACAAGAAGGTCTCTGACCTGACTATCCCCCAGCCGACGACTCACAAGCGGTAGCAACCGCTTTCCGGCGTCCCAAGTGTAGAAATAATCTCTATGCTTGGGGCGCCCTTTTCATAATCTTCTGTGATTATTCCTGCGACAAAATGTACAGCGTATACGCCGGCAGCGAAAAATGTGCAGTGGAATTCTTGTCGGCGTGAATGATACTTTGATGCCCGCTGCGAAAATCCTTGCTGTACCCGCGCCAGCTGCTGTTAAATCGAATATGCCATTTGCCGCCGAGCGGAAATTGCATAGCGTAATGGCTGTAATCGGTGCTGCTGAAATTAGCGATCACAATCACATCGTCGCCTATGCCGCCGTTATTCCATCGGTGATAGCCAATGACAAGCCCGTCGGTGTTAACGTGGAAGAGTGCGGTTGATTGCCCCTGCAGCCCGCCAGTATGTCCGTAGCGGTTGTGCCGCAAATCAAGCAAATGGCGGTGCGCTGTCACAATACCGGTGTATTTTTCAGTTTTTTGCCATTCAAGCGCGGCCCAATCGTTGAATGAGCCGTCTTGCAAGAACTCGCTGCCTTGCAGGAGCATTGGAATACCAGGAGACGTCAGCGTAACAGCGTTTGCGAGCAGTGTTTTTTCGCGCGCGAAGAGCGTGGCGCCGCCTGCGGGCGCGACAGCTTCGTTTAGCCGGACTGAGCCGTTAGCAGCAGTATCGTGCGAATCGCTGAAAATTGTACGCGCAAAGGCGTCGCTGCCGTAAGCATGGTTGAACTCATATTGGATGCCGTCTAAATTTGGCTGGTCGGTTGATAGCCCGAGCGCGGCGCGCAGGGCGTGCGGAAAGCCTAATTCCCACTGGCTATCAAACCCGCAGCCGCCATCAAGCCGCGGCGCGACAATCTGCGCATTGCTCGCAGAATCTTCGGCGATAATGAGCGAGTCGGGCTTAATCTTGTGCGCTAACGATACAATATCTTGCAGCAAACTCCAGGCGTCGCTAATGTCGTGATCAGGGTCGTTGTCGCGCCCGGCGGTATTGCGCATGTAAATCGTACTATCAACGCGCAAACCGTCTATATGATATTCAGCGAACCACATCGCGACGTTGTCAAGGATGAATTGGCGTACTTCCGGCCGCCCGTAGTCGGGTCGTCCGCCCCACGGCGTATCGCCGCGCTCGTCATTATAAAAATAGATGCCGCCGCGATCATTCTCACTCCAGCCATCAAAGCGCCACAAATCAGTATCGCCGTAAAAATGGTTGTATACAACGTCGAGAATAACGCCGATACCGTGCTGATGGCAGGCGCGCACGAATTTCATCAGTCCATGCCGTCCGCCGAGCATACTTTCGACACTGAAAATATGATTTGGTGCGTAGCCCCAACCATTACTAAATGCCATGCTCGTGACCGGCATAAGCTCAATAATATTGATACCGAGATCGCGCAAGTAATCAAGTTTTTCGATTGCCGAATCAAATGTGCCGGAAGTTGCGGCATCGGGACGGTTGAATGTGCCAACATGCAGTTCGTAAATAACGTGGTCGCACTTTGGCGGCATTACAAAATTGTCGCTCTGCCAGTCGAATTCATTGTCGACAATTACTGAGAATCCTTTGTCGCTTGACGTAATAGCCCGAGCGCGCGGGTCGTTTCTTTCAAGCAAGCGTCCGTCTGGCGTCTCGATGATATATTTGTATTGGTGTCCTGGTTCTGCGCCGTGAATCAGCGCAAACCAATAGCCGTCGTCCTCGCTGGTAAGCGGCTGCTTGCCGTTCGGCGTAAATGTGCCGTCAATGTAAACTTGTTTGGCGAACGGCGCCCACACGCGAAACTCCGCGCCGCCTCTGTGCGTGATGACGCCCAGGTTCTTTTTGATTTGATGTGCCATTTTCTCAAATTATACCATAAGCGGTTATCTCAGGCAAAAACGATTACCATCTGGCGCAATTTTGCGTTATACTAAGGGTTGATGAGTACAATTACTACCGATGATGTGCACCATCTGGCACAGTTAAGCAGTTTACAGTTATCTGATAGCGAGGTTGAAAATCTACGCGCAGATCTCGAAAATATTATCAACCATATCAATCAGCTGAACGAAGTCGATACGAGCGGCGTCGAACCGACATACCAAGTGACGGGGCTTGAAAACGTGTGGCGCGGCGACGAAATTGACGCTGGCAGCGTAACGCCGGAGCAACTACTTGATCTAGCGGCAGAACAGAGCGGTCATTGCGTAAAAGTACCAAAGGTGTTATAGAATATGAAAATTGCGGAATTAGTACAGCAAATTGCGGCGCGTAAAACAACAGCGCGCGAGCAAGTCGAAGCGTCTATTGCTAAAACGCGCGGTATTGAAGAATACCATGCATTATTGAGTTTGACTGAAGAGCGGGCGTTGGCGCGTGCTGGCGAGATTGATGCAAAAATTGCGAATGGCGAAAACGCGGGCATACTGGCGGGCGTACCATTTGTGGTAAAGGACAACTACTTGGCGTTCGGCGCGCCGACGACAGCGGCGAGCAAAATGCTTGAACACTTTAACGCGCCGCTGCAGGCGACAGTCGTCGAAAAGCTTGAAGCGGCAGGCGCAATTTGTATTGGTAAATCAAATATGGATGCGTTTGCGCACGGCGGCAGTACCGAGAATTCGGCGTTCGGCGTGACGCACAATGCAGTTGATGCAACAAAGGTTGCAGGCGGCTCAAGCGGCGGATCGGCGGTCGTGACGGCACTTGATGTCGTGCCGTTTGCGCTTGGCACCGACACGGGTGGTTCAATTCGTCAGCCAGCTAGCTTCAACGGTGTGCTTGGGTTTAAGCCGACCTATGGACTGAGTAGCCGCTACGGTGTCGTGGCGATGGCGTCAAGCACCGACACAATGGGCTGTTTTGCTAAATCTGCCGACGACGTTGCACTGGTTACGAGCGTGATGGCGGGGCGTGATCCGCGTGATACGACGACGCTGCCGGATTATTTTGAAGTGCAGCATGATGCGCCAAAAAACCTGAAGATTGGTATGATTCGCGAAACAATGACTGACGATGTTGATGCAGATGTACGCGCGGCAGTGAATAACTACGCTGATAGGCTGCGTGCGGCAGGGCACACGGTTGAAACGGTTGCTGTGCCGAGCATCAGGCACGCGCTTGCAATTTATTATATCGTTGTGCCGGCGGAAATTTCGTCGAACTTAGCGCGTTACGACGGCGTGCGCTACGGTCGCCGCGCCGAAGGCGTGAAAACGCTGGCAGAACTATACGGGCGTTCGCGCGGCGAGGGCTTTGTCACCGAAAATAAGCGCCGTATTATGATCGGCAGCTATGTGCTGAGCAGCGGGTTCTTTGATGCCTACTATTTGCAGGCGCAAAAAGCGCGCACGGTGCTTATCAATGAATTTAATGCATTGTTTGAACAGTATGATTTCTTGTTGATGCCGACCGCGCCGACGCCGGCATTCGGTATTGGCGAGAATGCGAACGATCCGGTTAAAATGTATTTAGCAGACGTCATGACTGTGCCGCCGAGCCTGGCGGGCTTGCCGGCGCTGAGCGTGCCGGCGGGTGCAAGTACGCAAGGATTGCCGATTGGCGCGCAGTTGGTCGGCCGTACTAAGTCGGATGCGGCGCTGATCGCGCTTGCGGGTAGTATGGAGGCTCGGGTATGAATAGCTTCGCGATTTGGTTTATTTTGATTGCTATTTTGATTTTGGCGGTCGTTGGGATTTTGTATTTGGCGTTTGCGCGCGCCACGCCAAAACTTAACGTAACGAGGTTTCGTACGCAGTGGTTAGCGATCGAGAATAGTTTTTCAAAAAGTAATCCGGCGAGCTGGCACGTTGCAATTTTCAATGCCGATAAACTCGTTGACAAAGCTCTGCGCGAAAGCAGATACAAAGGCGAGACGATGGGCGAGCGTATGAAATCGGCGCAAGACGCTTGGTCGCATCCGAATCATATCTGGGGCGCGCACAAAATTCGTAATCGCCTGGCGCACGACACCGAGGTAAAACTTTCGCACGATCTCGCCCTGCGCGCATTATCAGCCTATAAACAAGCATTGAAAGATTTAGGAGCGATTTAATGGCAGCATCCGCAGAAATATTGCAGAAATATGAAATGACAATCGGCATTGAATGCCACGTTCAACTTGCGACCGATACGAAATTATTTAGTCCAGCAGACAACGATGCGCGCGATGCGGCGCCGAATACCAAAGTTCATCCGATTGATTTTGGGCTGCCTGGTATGCTACCGGTGTTGAACCGGCGTGCGGTTGATTTAGCAGTTCGCGCCGGAAAAGCTCTTAATGCGCCGATTGCGAACGTATCGCGCTTTGATCGCAAGCACTATTTTTATCCTGACCTGCCGAAAGGTTATCAAACGAGCCAAATGTACCAGCCGATTATTCTCGCCGGCTACGTTGATGCGCCGCTTGAGGATGGCACAGTAAAACGCGTGCGTATTGAGCACGCGCACATGGAAGAAGATGCGGGTAAGCTAACGCACCATGATAACTATTCGCTCGTTGATTTGAACCGCGCCGGCACGCCGCTTATCGAAATTGTATCTGAGCCTGATATGCATTCGGCAGCAGAAGCGCGCGCCTATGCGACGGAGTTGTACCGTTTAATGACATACGCAGGCGTGACATATGGTGATTTATACCATGGCAATATGCGGTTTGACGTAAACATTAGTATTGCGCCAAAAGGCTCAACGACGCTTGGTAAACGCGCCGAGGTGAAGAATCTGAATAGTTTTCGGAGCGTTGAGCACGCTGCACAATATGAATTTGAGCGCCAGGTTGCATTGGTTGAAGCGGGCGAGCCGGTTGTGCAGGAAACTCGTGGTTGGAACGATGACAGAGGAATAACGACAAGCCAACGCAGCAAGGAAGATGCGCAAGATTATCGTTATATGCCCGACCCCGATATTCCGCCGATCGTTTTGACTGATGAAGAAATTGCTGATATTCAAGCCGGCATGCCGATGCTGCCGGGCGAATATCGTAAGTCATGGACTGATTTAGCACTTGATAAATCAGTCGTTGATACGATATTAGGTCATCAAGAAGTTGCCGATTTATTGCAGCAGACGTATCGCCTGGCAGATTCGGATCAAGGCGGTGTGCTGAGCGAGTTGGGTGTGGATAAACAAGTCTACGCGGCGCTGATGCGCCGGATCTTCAACTGGTTTGCGTCAACGCCTGATGAGATGATTGATCTTGCGTGTATTCGGTCTGGCTTGGTTGAGCCGCGCCGTCTCGTCCACTTGGCGCTGTTGGCAGAAAAAAACGAAATTAGCTCAAATAACGCCAAAGAGATTTTTCTCTTTTTGTTCGACGAATCGTTCGCCGGCAAGATGCCGCGCGACATCGCTAAAGAGAAGAATTTATTGCAGGTGTCGGATGAAAGTGCTATCGCTGCTATTGTTGACGACGTTATGAATGATCCTGCGAGCGCTGCCTCGATTGCTGACATTAAAGCGGGCAAAGATAAAGCTATCGGCTATCTTGTCGGTCAAGTTATGAAGCGGTCGAAAGGGCAAGCGAACCCAAGTTTGGCGCAGAAATTAATTCGAGAAAGGTTATAAATGATGAAACGACCAACCAAAGCTATTATTGCTGCCGCCGGATTCGGTACGCGCTTTTTGCCGCAGACTAAGGCAATGCCGAAGGAAATGATGCCGCTTATTGATAAGCCGATCATTCAGTATGTCGTTGAAGAGCTAGTCGACGCGGGCATTAAAGATATCATCATCGTTGGGAGTGCGAGCAAGCGTGCAATTGAAGATCATTTTGACTTGCCAAACGAAGACCTGCTTGCAAATTTGCGGGCTGGCGGCGACAAGAAAAAACCGCTGCTTGACCAGGTTGAGGCGATTGCAAATCTGGCGAATTTCGTCTATCTGCGCCAAAAAGGCGCGTATGGCAACGCGACGCCGATTCAGTGCGCGGCGCATTTGATGGGCAGCGAGCCGTTTATCTACACCTGGGCGGACGATTTTTTTGTCAGCCGGCCAGGTGTTACGAAACAACTGATTGAGACGTACGAGCGCTACGGCGGCAGCGTACTTGCGTGCAAACGTGCCGAGAAGGATGATGAATATGACAAATACGGTTTCGTTAGCGGTGCGGCAGAACAGACGGGCGAGGTTAAAGTCGATCGTATTATCGAAAAGCCGGGTAAAGCGAATGCGCCGAGCGAGCTCGGCAGCGTAAGCGAATTTCTGTTTACGCCGGAAATATTTGATTATCTAGAAAAAGCGCACGCTAGCTTTGACGGGCACGGCGAGTTCATGATCCAGCCGATCGTGCAAGCGATGATCAATGACGGCTGGGGCGTGTATGCGCGCGAAATCACCGACGGCAAGTTCTACGATACGGGCGATAAGCTTGAATATTTGAAAACAATGATTGATTTCGGACTTGATCACCCCAAGCTTGGTCCGGCGCTTCGCGAACATTTACTGCGGCGCGTGGCGGAATTATCTGAAATATCCGAATAAACTCTTGCACATTCTTGCAAAATGCGCTATAGTTATAGGCGTAACCATTTTGGTTTGTCATTAATAAAATAAAAAGGAGCGTGCGCATGATATGGGCGCAAGTACTGGTCATTATTTTGTCGGTATTTTTAGCAGTATTTTTGTTACTGGCGATTGTGTTGGCGATAAAACTTATCAAGCTAACCCGGCAGATTAAGCGCGTCACCGATGTAGCGGAGCGTACAGCGGTGAAATTTGAGACCATCGCTGGTAATGTTGCGGCGGTTACGTCGCCGATGGCGCTATTAAAAATTATCACACGGTTTATTAAACGAGCAAAAAAATAAAGGAGGAATTATGTCAAAAGGTAAATTTGCACTCGGAGCACTGTTTGGAGCGGTCGCTGGCGTGATCGCTGGCGTATTGACTGCGCCAAAATCAGGCAAGGAGACGCGCGCCGACCTAAAGGCAAAAGCAGACGAACTGAAAAAAGATACCGATAAAGCGGTCGACGAAGCCAAGAAAAAAGGTGAAAAAGTCTACAAAGACACGAAAAAGCATGTCGAGACGGCCGTCGAAGAGGGGCGCAAAACCGTTGATGATTACCGCGAGCGTGCTGGTCGCGCAGCTGCGAGCGCAAAAGAAGAATTTAGCAAAAGCGCGCGCGAAACGCGAAAAAAGTAGCAGCAGAACTCTTGCCGTTTTGACTGTATGCGCCGGCGTTAATTCCGGCGCATTTTATTGTGAAAACGATCTATTTCGCGTACACTAGGGCTATGGCAAAACAGCAGAATATCGTGAAACGGATCGTGCAGAAAATCGCGCATGATAACGAAGTCGGTGCGCGCAAGGGTGTGCTTGAGGATTTGTTTAACGACTTTAATGCGAACCGGGCGCAGGTTTATAAATTTAATTTTATACGCGGCATATTTTTCGGGCTTGGATCGGTGCTGGGTGGTACAGTGCTGATTGCGGGCGCTATTTGGCTGCTGAATCTGACAGGGCAATTCATTCCGGGTATCGCAGGGTTTGTCGATGAAATCGTACGAATCGTGCAGGCGCGCCACTAAAGTATCGTTGATTTTACTACAAAGAAGTTCGTGAAACCGCCAGGCAAAAGCGGTATAATAAGAAGTGATTTATGGGGAGTACACAGACGAAACAGGCGGCAAAATCATTGCAGCCGAGCGATTTTGTTCACCTGCACAACCATACGTATCATTCGGTGCTGGATGGACTGACGCGCATCGGTGATTTGGTTGACAAGGTGAAAGAGTTCGGCATGGAAGCAGCGGCGGTGACTGATCATGGCACGATGAGCGGAATCTTAGAATATTATAAAGCCGCTAAAGCTGCCGGCATCAAGCCGATTCTCGGGATTGAGACGTACGTGGCGGCGCGCTCGCGTTTTGACCGCGATCCCGCAAAAGATAAGCAGCGCTTTCATTTGACTGTGCTTGCAATGAATAACACTGGTTTTCATAATTTGATGAAGCTATCAACGCGCGCCAATCTTGAAGGCATGTACTACAAGCCGCGCATAGATCACGATTTACTTGAAGAGCTAAACGAGGGTTTGATCGTGTTGAGCGGCTGCGCTAGCGGTGAAATCGGCGTGGCGCTGAAGGAAGATGATTACGCGCGCGCCAAAGAAACTGCTGCGTGGTATAAATCAGTACTTGGCGACCGCTATTACCTAGAGCTGCAGGATCACGGCCATCCGAAATCAAACACGCATTGGGATGTGCAGGCAAAAATTAACGAAGGACTGATTAAGCTGTCGAAAGAGCTTGATATTCCGATGGTCGTTACCTGCGACGGGCACTATCTGACGCATGCGTACCAGGACGCGCATGAGATTTTGCTGTGCGTCGGTACGGGCGCGTATCTGAGCGACGAAAAACGCATGAGCTTGAAAGATTTCGAGCTGCACTTAACTGATCCGCGCGACATCATTGATCATTGGGGCGGTGAGTTTCCCGAGGTAATTACAAACACTAAAGCCGTAGCTGATCGGTGTAATGTCGAAATTGAACTCGGGCGGATTTTAATTCCAAAATATCCGCTGCCTGATGGCGAAAGCGAGCATTCATATTTACACAAGCTCGTCTATCAAGGTTTGGCGCGCCGCTATAATGACAAAACTGCCGACGAAGTTGAGTCGATGACAGTTGACGACATTGCAGCAATCCTCGCGCCTGAGGTGCGCGAGCGTGTTGAGATGGAGCTTGGCGTTATGGCGAACATGGGGTACGAGGGCTATTTTTTGATCGTGCAAGATTTTATCAACTGGGGCAAGTCTCAGGGGATCGTATTTGGTCCAGGGCGAGGAAGCGCAGCGGGCTCAATTGTGGCATACGCGCTTAATATTACTGACCTCGATCCATTGAAATACGGACTGCTGTTTGAGCGTTTTCTCAATCCTGACCGTATCTCTATGCCTGATATTGATGTTGACATTCAAGATACGCGCCGCGATGAAGTAATTCAATACTGTGCAAATAAATACGGCGAAGATCATGTCAGTAATATTGCGACGTTTGGTAAGATGTTTGGGCGTATGGCGGTGCGCGACGTAGCGCGCGTGCTGGAAGTGCCGTATGCTGAAAGCGACCGGCTTGCAAAATTGGTGCCGCCGCCGGCGCAGGGCCGCCACGTTCCTTTGAGCAAGAGCATTGTTGACGATGTTGATTTGAAAAATGAATACGAAAACAACCCGACCGCTAAGGAGGTGCTTGATTATGCGATTCAGCTAGAGGGGACGATTCGCAGCCATGGCGTGCACGCCTGCGGCGTGGTGATCGCGCCTGACACGCTTGTCAATTATATTCCGCTTGAAATGGCGCAAAAAGGCGTGGTTGCGACGCAGTTCCCGATGGGCGAGGTCGAAGAGTTGGGGCTATTGAAAATGGACTTTCTCGGGCTGTCAAACTTAACAATCATTAACAATGCGATGCGTATTATTCGCAAAGTGTACAAGGAAAATATCGACCTAGCGTCGCTGCCGCTTGATGATAAGGAGACGTATGAGCTGTTCCAGCGCGGCGATACGACAGGCGTATTCCAGCTTGAATCTGCTGGTATGAAGCGCTATTTGCGCGGGCTTAAGCCGACGCATTTTGAAGACATTATCGCCATGGTGGCCTTGTATCGTCCAGGACCGATGCAATTTATTGATAGTTTTATTCGTCGCAAGCATGGGCAAGAGGAAATTACCTATTTGCATGAAGGTATGCGCAATTCGCTCGAAAATACGTATGGTATTTTGGTGTACCAGGAGCAATTTATGCAGATTTCCAAGGAGTGGTGCGGATTTACCGGCGGACAGGCGGACACGCTGCGCAAGGCGGTTGGCAAAAAGAAAATCGACTTGATGATGAAAGTGAAGCCGGAATTTGTGGAGGGTGCGGTAAAAGTCGGCGGTGCGACACGAGAAATGGCGGAGACGTTTTGGAGTCAGCTAGAAGAATTTGCAAACTACTGTTTCAACAAGTCGCATGCGGCGTGTTATGGCTTGATCGCATATTGGACGGCGTATTTGAAAGCGCATTATCCTGATGCGTTTATGGCGGCGCTGATGACGAGCGACCATGACGATATTGATCGCTTAGCGATAGAAATCACCGAGTGCAAGCATATGGGTATGGAAGTGCTTAGTCCAGACGTTAATCAATCGTATGTTGAGTTCGCGGTCGTGCCGGCAGCGAAACAAGTGCGCTTCGGTATGGCAGCGGTGAAAGGCGTTGGCGTGGGCGCGGTTGAGGAAATCATTCGTGCGCGCGATGCCGGCGGTCCGTTCAAAAGCGTGGAGGATTTTGCGAAGCGCGTGAGCACGAGCAAGGTGAACCGTAAAGCGTGGGAATCGCTCATTAAGGCAGGTGCGTTTGACGAGCTGGGCGACCGCAGCGATTTGCTGTTCAACCTCGACGCGATTTTGGCATTTGCGAGCAAATTGCAGAAGGAAGCTTTGAGCGGCCAGGTCGATATGTTCGCGGCGCTTGGCGGCGATAAGCTGATGCCGTCGATTGAGATAAAGACCGCGCCAGTGAAGCATACGCCAAAGGAGCAGCTGATGTGGGAGCGCGAGCTGCTCGGGCTGTATATTTCGGCGCATCCGCTTGATAATTACGATGCATTTTTTGAGGAGCAAACGATTCCCCTGCATAATTGTACGCCAAATATTGACGGGCAGCAGGTGACGATCGGCGGGCTGGTGTCGACGGTGCGCACGATTGTCACGAAATCAGGCGCGAAAATGGCGTTTGTCGGGTTGGAAGATAAAACTGGCGAGGGTGAGGTGATCGTGTTTCCGCGCCTGTATGAGCAGCTTGGCGACGGGCTGCAGCAAGATGCTGTGCTGAAAGTATCCGGCAAGATTAGCGCGCGCGACCGCGACGGCAATATGACCGACGAGGCGAAAATGATTGCCGATGAAATTAGCGTCGTGACCGACAAGGAATTGAATGAATACCAAAGCCATGGGCGCAAAATGACCGCGCCGACGGGCCGCGCGGCAGTGAAACAAAAGCGCTATCCTAAAAAGGCGAATGCGGACGCGCCGGCTGCCGCTGTGACGGCAAAAATGCCAAAATCGGCTGTAGCTACTCCATTGCCTGCACTCAAAACAGTTTATGTCAAAATCGCAAATCCAAACGACCACGATTCGCTGTTAGCACTCAAGCAATTATGCGGTAAGCACCCCGGGCAAAACGACATCATCATGGTACTAGGCAGCGATAAGTCGCGCGCGATTCGATTGCCATTTCGCGTTGATGCGCAGCGCGAATTGCACGATGGCTTGGTGCAGATCCTCGGCGATGAATGCGTGGCAATAAAATAGCAGGGGTTTGACCTTGAGCTCTCTTTGCGCCGGCGCCGGAAAGCGCTGCGCCATAGTGTTTGAGAATATTATTTTGTCAATTCGTACAGCGCGATTCCTGCCGCCACCGACACATTGAACGATTCTTTTTGTCCGCGCATTGGGATTTCGATAATGTCGTCGACTTGGCGCAGCAACTCCGCCGGTACGCCGTAGACCTCTTCGTCGAGTAGCAGCGCGAGTTTTTCAGGCGCTCGGTAGTCTGCGAGATTGATTGAATTTTCTGCTTGCTCAAGCGCCGCGATCCGATAGCCGTTTGCTTGCAGTTCGTCAAAATCCGGTGCGTCATGGTATTCAAACGGCACGATTGCTTCGGCGCCAAGCGCTGTTTTATGAATTTGTTTTGTGATTTTTTCGCGAATGTGCGGCAAGCGTGGATCAGTCCGGCAAATCTCGCTATCGCTATATGCGCAGACCGGCGCAGCGGCGGTGAGCGATACGTCGGGATACGGCGTGTAGCCGCTCAGGATAATCCGGCGGATCCCGAGCCCCTCGCAGGTGCGAAAAATCGCCCCCACGTTGTGCGTCGAGCGAATATTGTGCGCGATCACGATAATTTCTCTCATATTTTCTATTGTAACACTCGCCAAAACCGTAAGCTTTTTGCTATACTAGCACTAGTGAACGAAGAAGAAGTCCAGCGTAGACGCCGCGAACAAGATGAGCGTGCCACGCAGCGCCGCGCGGCGATTTTGGGGTTGCCGTATTTAGATACGCGCGAACTGGAGCATGAAATCCCGCTCGTGAAAGACATGCTTCCGGTGCAACAAATGCATCAGGATCGAATCGTACCGCTAGTGCGCGGCGGCAACGAAGTGATGTATCAGTTTGGCGTGACATCGCAGACGCCGCAGTCGGTGCTGCAAGTCATGCGCCGCCAGTACGAAGAGCGCGGCGATCAGATTCAATTTTCGCTGATTAGCCTGAGCGGCTACCGTGCACTTATGCTGCGCTACGACCCGCCGCGCCCCACTGAGTATCAGGATATTAAAATCGCTAAAGAGGGCGATAGCGACACGATCGCGCAAGTTAGTCAAACGCTTAATACAGTAACGAGCAGTGACCTGTTTGATTTTATTATTCAACAGGCGGATCGGCTGGGCGCGAGCGACATTCACATTGAAAATGAGCGCGATAACATTCGCGTACGTTTGCGTGTAGATGGTGCGTTGCACCCGGTGGCGCATTTGGAGCGCGATCGTTACCGTGTGATTATGGGCGAACTCGCAAGCCGCGCCGGCATCAGTACGGCGGCGTATCAATCGCAATCGGGGCATATGCAGCGTGAGATTACGACCGAGCAGGGTACGCACTTGCTTAATATCCGCGTCGAGACTGTGCCGACGGTGTACGGGCAAGACGCGGTGCTGCGCTTATTCAACTTTGATGAGAGTTTGCTGAACTTGGACTTGCTAGGCATACCGCCGCGCCAGCGCCGCGAAATTGACGAAGTAGTGAGCCACCCGCGCGGGCTTATGCTGATGGTCGGGCCGACGGGCAGCGGTAAATCGACTACGCTCTATAGCGTGCTGAACGCGCTGAATACTTCTGATCGCAAACTGATTACGCTTGAAGATCCGGTTGAGTACAGTTTGAGTGGTATTTCGCAGATTCCGATCGACACGACGCATGGGCAGAGTTTCGCGGACGGACTGCGCAGCGTACTTCGTCTCGACCCGGACGTCGTGATGGTCGGCGAGATTCGCGACACCGACACAGCGCGCACCGCGATACAGGCGTCGATTACAGGGCATTTGGTGCTATCAAGCTTTCACGCAAATTCAACCAGCACAGCGTTTAGCCGCATGATTGACATGATCGGCGTGAACCCGATTTTCTCAAGCGCGATTCGCTTGGTGATCGCGCAGCGCTTAGTGCGCCGGCTGGTTGATGCGACAAAAGAAGAATACGAGCCGGACGAGGCGACGCGCAATTACGTGAAGCGCGTGTTAGCAGGCATACCGGCTGATGTTGAATGTCCGGACTTAGATACGTTTAAGTTATGGCGGCCGAAACCTAGTAATGACGCGCCGTTTGGCTATAAGGGGCGTATCGTGATTATGGAACAGCTAATCGTGACCGAAGAAATCCAGAAATATATTCGCGGCGATGTTGAAGATATCCATCCCGAGTCAATTGAACAAACTGCCAAAGCGGAAGGCATGCTGACATTGGAGCAAGTCGGCGTGCTAGCAGCACTGCGCGGCGAAACGACGCTAGAAGAGGTCGCTCGGGTGATTTAAGCTGGTTTTTTGCTTTTTTCGCGGAGATGTGTAGTAGTAGCTGCGGAGTTTGACAAAAATCGCAAAAACACCTCTAAACCCTTGACAAACAGCGTGATGTGTGATAGCATAATAACATACCACTCCCTTTAGTAGGTTGAGCCGGTATGCATACTTAAAAATGAAATCTGAGAAGCGCCGATTGACGCCGCAAGGATTTCAGACTCTCTATCAAGATATAAAAAGTTTTCGCGAATAGCACCGCTGGCTGTTCGTGTTTTTTATGTGTGAGTAGAGAGTCTGAAACGGTCAGACTCCACGATTGCCCCGGAATGGGGCAGAAAGGAGCCGATCATGGCTCTAGAAACCCTCAACGACATTGTCGTCACGAAGGGCGGCTGGCCCGCCCTTTGGGAGCGCGGCGGCGCTTTTTCGCGCCGCGGCTCCGCCACTATCGTCGCCGAGGCGGACGGGTCGAAGCCCCGTCCGATCTTGGTGAAGACCCGCGGGCACCTCGCCTGCGGGCAGCACGCTCTCGTCGGCTTGCGGGCTAGTATGTATGTCATTCACGCCGGGCGCTCCGGCGCGGTTGAGATCAAGCGCATCAAGCGCCTGGGTGTTAAGAATCAGAAAGCCTTGGTCGAGGTTGAGGAGGTCGATTCCTCCTCGATTCCGCCCAAGCTGCAGCCCGCCGTGCAGGCCGCGAAGACCAAGGCGGACACCTACCATTGCCGATTTGCTGTCTGGGTAGA
Source organism: Candidatus Saccharimonadota bacterium (assembly GCA_905371715.1). Lineage (GTDB taxonomy): Bacteria > Patescibacteriota > Saccharimonadia > Saccharimonadales > Saccharimonadaceae > Saccharimonas > Saccharimonas epibionticum. The sequence continues at coordinate 35,947 of CAJPLV010000008.1, forward strand.
CAGCTCTGCGGCGAGGAAGTATGGCCCGAATCGCCGCCAGCTGGCGGCGATCTACGATGCGATCCAAGCTCCGCCCGAGGAGCTGTAGCGCCCGTGCCCCGCGCACTCGGGGCATCAGATTTCATCTTTCCATGAGACCTTGAGAGTGCGCTCAAGGTCTCCACACCCGCGCCTTCCTGGCGGGGATGGTCGAGTTCTTGGCTTAATCGCCAATAGAGCTCCCATCTCCGCCGGAAGGGCGGGTTTTTCACTTTTTGACACTATTTAATTACTGCAGAGACCGCTGGTACGACGCGCTTGTCGAATGGCGACGGGATAACTTCGTCTGCGGTTGGATTCTCGACCAGCGCTGCTAGAGCTTCGGCGGCGGCTAGTTTGTGCTGGTCGGTGATTTTCTGGACGCCATTATCTAGCGCGCCGCGGAAAATACCGGGGAAGGCCAGGGCGTTGTTGACTTGGTTTGGGAAGTCGCTGCGTCCTGTTGCGATGACGGCAACGCCAGCGTGCTTTGCCTGATCGGGCATAATCTCGGGAATTGGATTTGCAAGAGCAAAGACAATAGGGTTGGCTGCCATGCTCTGTATATGCGCTTGCGTAAGCAGCCCGCCTTTTGATACGCCAATAAAGATATCAGCGCCAGCGATTGCATCTTCCATCGTGCCGGTCTTATCCCGGTCTACGAATTCGAGGAGCGCTTTCTTTTCGTCGTTGAGGTCGGTACGGGCATCGCTAATAATGCCGCGGCTATCGACAGCAATAATCTCACGAACGCCGTATAAGCGTAATAGCTTTATGATAGCCGTACCGGCTGCTCCTGCTCCAACAGTGACTATCCTGCAGCCTGCTAGCGTCTTATGAACAACCTTCATCGCATTGATAAGCCCTGCTAATACAACAATAGCCGTACCATGCTGATCATCATGAAAGACAGGAATAGATAGCTCAGCCTTTAAGCGCTCTTCAATCTCAAAGCACTTTGGCGCTGCGATGTCTTCAATGTTAATGGCGCCAAAGCTTGGCGCAATCGCCTTTACTGCTGCTACGATCTCATCTGGCGTATGGACGTCAAGGACGATCGGTACGCTATCGACACCGGCAAAGTGCTTGAACAATAATGCCTTGCCTTCCATCACCGGCATAGCAGCCTTTGGACCAAGATCGCCGAGTCCAAGGATTGCTGAACCATCGGAGACAACAGCTACAAGGTTATTTGTCCACGTATACCGTGATAGGTTTGCTGGGTTATCGGCAATAGCCCGGCTAACTGCTGCAACGCCTGGGCTGTAGTAGGCGCTAAGTTCATCGCGTCCAAGCTCGCGCCTGTCTCGCAGCGCCGTGGTGATTTTACCTTTATACTTTTCGTGTAGGGTGAGTGCTAATTGATCGTAATCCATATACCTATTATACGCTCATTTGGTATACTGGAGGTATGAGTGATGATCAGTTTACGAAATTGTTTAGGTATATGGAAAAGCACTTTGATGAAATTGATAAGCGTCTTGATACTATGGCAACAAAAGACGACATATCAAAAGTGTATGATATCCTTGACCAGCATACTGCTATGCTTGAAGATTTGACGGCTGAAACCGCCGCCCTTAAATTTTCCGACGATCGACAAACGCGCCAAATTGAGTACATTGCCAGGCAAACGGGCGTAGACTTGCGTGAGGTGGCGGCGTAATGCTTGCTCTCTCCGGTATTTCGTGCTAGAATTGGTAGTTGATTGTACTAATAATGATATAAGCGAGAGAGACATGAGTTTTGCACTGATTCAAAAGGTGAACGACGAGCAGAAAAAAGCCCAAGTTGTTGATGTGCGCAGCGGCGATACGGTGCGCGTGCATCAAAAAATTAAAGAGGGTAGCAAAGAGCGCATTCAGATGTTTGAAGGCGTAGTTATCCGTACCGATAACAAGGGACAGCACACGAGCCGTATTACTGTACGCAAGGTTGCGAGCGGTATCGGCGTGGAGAAATCGTTTTTGCTGCATAGTCCGCTGGTCGAAAAAGTTGAGGTTGTGCGCCGCGCAAAGGTTCGCCGCAACTTCCTTAGCTACCTGCGCCAGCGCAGCGGTAAATCGGCTCGCTTGACTGCTGTACAGTTTGATCGCGAGGCTGTTAATGCAATTCGCGACGAGCATGCTGAAGCCGAGGCGGAACGTTTGAAAGAAGAGAAAGCTAAAGCGGCTGCCGAGAAGAAAGCCGCGGAAGATGCGAAGCAAGCCGAACTTGACGCTAAGGCGGCGGAAGTCGCAGCGCGGCACAAAGAAGCGTAGTTCTTCGTACGATTTTTAGTGAAAAATCCCCCGAGCGTTAGCTTCGGGGGATTTTGCGGCTATAGACAGGTCTATCTGTAGATTTTTGTTACAATAAAACGTATGATCCTCGGTATCGACGAAGTTGGGCGCGGACCGTGGGCAGGACCGCTGGTGGTTGGCGCGGTGGTGCTGGGCGGCGCGCAAATTGATGGTTTAACGGATAGTAAAAAGCTGACGAAAAAACAGCGTGAAGCATTGAATATCGAGATTTGCGGACGGGCGGCTGGCTATGGTTTGGGCTGGGTGAGTGCGGCGGAGATTGATGATATTGGCTTGAGTATGGCGCTGCGCTTAGCGGCGCGGCGGGCGGTTGAGACGGTTGATAAAACTGGTGCGAGTTATCACGAAATCATCATTGACGGAACGGTGAACTTTCTGCGTGATACAAGCAAAGGGCGGTTTGTGGCAACGATGAAAAAGGCGGATTTGCTGGTGCCGAGCGTCTCGGCGGCGTCAATTATTGCGAAAGTTGCAAGGGACAACTACATGGCTGAGCAGGGCGCGCACTATCCGGCGTATGGTTTTGGCAGCAATGCCGGTTATGGCGTTGCAAAGCATCGAGCGGCGATTGAGCAATTCGGCGTGACGCCGCTGCATCGGTTGAGTTTCGCGCCGCTTGTAAAGTACGCAAATGGCGAGGTGAAATCGCCGTTAATTACGTCTCTGACGCCTCTTGAGTATCCTCAGAAAATAATCCGGGGTCCGCAGAAGCCAGCCCGGACTTTTTCTGAGGAACCGCTTGAGGTATCGTTCGCCAACAAGTTTCCTAAGCACCCTGCAGCCCGAGGTAATAAAAAATCAGCCACTAGATTGATCGGTGACGCGGGCGAGGCGGCTGTCGCTGAGGCGTTGATAGCTGACGGGCATGAGATTGTGGCGCGTAATTGGCGTACGAAGTGGTGCGAGATCGACATTGTATCGCGCCGTGGCGGCAAGCTATATTTTACCGAGGTAAAGTATCGTAAAAACACTGCTCACGGCGACGGTCTGGCGGCAATTACTCCGCGCAAGCAGCGGCAGATTCGGTTTGCGGCGGAGTTATTTTTGGCGCAGAATTCGCAATTTGGCAAGTGCGAAGTTCACTTGCTTGCGGCGGATGCATCGGGCGAGCCGCCATGCGTGCGGCAGATTGTTGAGACGGATTAGTTTACTTTCATATTTTTGAGTTCGTCGGTATAGGTACGCACCTGTGGAACGGGCACGACAAGTTGCGGGACGAAAAAGTCCCGCATTAGTTTTCCGCAAAAATCACCGCGACAACGCAGCGATCACTCCTGGCGCATCGCGGTCGATGAGATCGAGCTTGCCTTCAAGGTCTAATAGCCCCATGTCAATGGCGCGCACGAGCGATTGGTCGTTGCGCAGCGGCGTGAAAAACTCGCGGTACTCGGCGAGCTGCTGGCGCGTCATCAGTAGGCTGGCGGCGTAGCGCGGAAAGTAATCGTGGCTTTTGTCGCTGGCAAAAGTCTTTTCGACCCATTTCCAGTTGTCGCGCAGCCACTTCCAGGCGAGCTCGCGCCCTTCGCGGTTGCGCAGCAAATCGACAAACCAGTGTACAGTATCTTGGCTGCGAATAACGCGCGTGTTGGTGAGCAGGCGAATCAGATGTTTTAATTCGCCGTGGTCGCGCGTAGCGGTAATACCCGACGCGATGTCGCTGCGCAGTTCGGCGGATGCGGAGTTCTCGTACGTCTGAAGCAATGCGCGGACGATATTGTGCGGTTGCTGGTCGTGGCGGACAACAGCGCCGATGATAAGCGGGCGTAATTCAGCATCAAGCTGCTCCAGCGTGTTAGCGTGATATAACTCGCGAGCCTGGCGGATTGCGCCGGCGTCTTCGCCGTACAGCATGCAACCGATGATGATCGCGCGGAGCTTGGTGCCCTGCTCGGGTTCGCCTTGTGCGGCGCTCCAGCCTAGGCGCGTATATTGCGTCCGTGCGAGGTCGGCGGCAAAAGTGCGCAGCATGTGCTCGGCAGCTGTATCATGATCAACGAATTTTTTGAGTTCGCTCAGTGCGAGCGATATGATTTCCCAAACTTTTTGGTCGGGTTCATTTTTGTAGACAGATAATAAATCGACAAGCGTACTGCTTGGCAACAGCCCGCCGCGCATCAGAAGCAGTTGCTCGTTTAGATACTGCGCGCGTACCGATGATTCAAGCGTGCCCGCCAAAATTTCGCGCATAATTCGTCCGCGCAATTCATCGTCGTACAGCGTGATGAAGTGTCCGGTGTTCGCGGCGTTTAGTAGTAGCATGTCGCTGCCGGCGTATGATATGGCGACGGACGCGTCGGCGAGTATATCTGGTATGCGCGAGTCGTTTGCGCCGAGTGGAATCGGCCACAGGCGGTTGTTCGGCTGGTGCGGTCCGACGAAAAATTGCTCTTGCGAGAGTGTGAGTTTGCCGTCGGCAAGCGTTGCCCGCACGACGGGGTAGCCCGGCTGCGAAATCCACGTATTCATAAGCGCGCCGACATCTTTGCCGCTGGCGGTGCTGAGACATTGCCACAGGTCGTCGCCGGTTGTGTTGTCGTATTGGAATTTAGTGAAGTAATCGGTTAAGCCGCGGCGGAACGCATCGTCGCCGATCCAAGTCTGTACCATGCGCAGCAGGCGTCCACCTTTGGCGTAAACGATTGCGCCGTCGAAAAGCGCGCTGATCTCCGCTGGGCTTGATACGTCGACTTGCACGGGCTGTACGCCGTCAATACAGTCGCGGCGCAGCGCAGCGACGCCTTCGTTGCTGGCAAATTCATCCCACTGCCGCCACTCGGGATGGAGCGCGTCGGTCGCTAAGTATTCCATCAGCGTGGCGAAACTTTCGTTGAGCCATAAATTATTCCACCATTTCATCGTAACAAGATTGCCAAACCACTGGTGGCTGAGTTCGTGCGCGATGACTGTGGCGATGTATTGTTTGCTTGATATGCTGGTAGTGGCAGGGTCGGCAAGTAACGCGATCTCGCGGTAGGTGATAAGTCCCCAATTCTCCATCGCGCCGCTCGAAAAATCAGGCAGAGCGATATGATCGGATTTTGGCAAGGGGTATGGTACGCCAAAGTATTCATTAAAAAAGTCAATCGTCTGCGCTGCGTGATCAAGCGCCCACGAGAGACTGGCAGCGGGCTGCGCCATCGTGGCGTATACGTTTACCTCAACGCCGCTTGCGGTACGTGTAGTAGCGCGCTGTAAATCGCCTGCAGCGAATGCGACGAGATATGTACTCATGCGCGGCGTGGTTGCAAAAGTTGTGACGCCTGATTGCTGTGAAACGACTGGCATATTGCTGAGCAATACCGGTTGATCCGATACAAGCGAAATATCAAACGTTGCTTTGGCTTCCGGCTCGTCGATGCACGGAAAAGCCTCGCGGGCGTGATGGCTTTCAAACTGCGTAGCATAAAGCTCGCGCTGTTTGCCGTCAACTTTGAAATAGCAAGGGTAAATACCATGCATGGCATCGGTCAGGCGCAGTGAAAACTCAATCGCAATTGTCACCTGATTTGCGCCTGGATGGGGAATAATCAACTCGTCGTTTTTGGCGAAAAACTCCGATATTTCCTGCTGATTTACGAGCACGCGCGATATACTCAGATCTTTTGCGTGCAAACGAATTGTACCGTCGACAACCTGCTGCCCAACGATAATCGTTGTGCCGGTGATACGCCGCTTATCGCGCGCGCGCGACAGATTCCACTGAATTGTATAATGTTCGGGAATAAATTGAGAAAATAATCGGTTCATATATTTAGTATAGCAGAGGTGCGTTATACTAAGCATATGCGGCAACGGCGACGACGGATAACAGCAGTGATAGTGCTCCTAGCGGCACTAGTGGCGTGGATTGTGCAAACGGTACCGCAGCCAGTCGCGCCGACGCAGCAACGAAGTGGCAATGGCGAGCTAGCGAGTGCAGCACTGGAGATGTTGCCGATGAAAGGCCGCGCGCCAAAGACTGGCTATAAGCGGGCGCAATTCGGCGATGGATGGGCGAAGCTTGGCAATTGCGATACCCGAAATTTGATTTTGCAGCGCGATTTGAAAAACGTTGTATTAGAAGATGATAAGTGCAAGGTTCGTGCGGGCGCGTTGAACGATCCGTATACCGGCAAGGCTATCGCGTTTGCACGCGGCGCGTCGACGAGCGCAGCGGTGCAGATCGACCACGTGGTAGCGCTGAGCAATGCGTGGCAAACAGGAGCGCAGCAGCTTTCTGCTGAGCGCCGCGTGCAGTTGGCGAACGATCCGCTGGAGCTGCTGGCGGTGGACGGTCCGGCGAATCAGCAAAAAGGCGATGGCGACGCTGCGACGTGGCTGCCGAGCAACAAGCCGTTTCGCTGCCAATATATTGCGCGCCAAATTGCCGTCAAGCGAAAGTATGCGCTCTGGGTCACTGAGCCGGAAAAAGCCGCTATGGCGCGCGTATTGTCGTCGTGCCCAGAGCAGATTATGCCGGCGTAAGGCTGTGAGGTTAGGTATGCAGTTAAGTAAATTGACTAATAGATAAATTATAAAGCGGAATTATTGAACGAATCATATAACTGCAGCGCTGCGAGCAATGTGATATTCTCGATTTCACCTGCCGCAACCATGCGTGCGATTTCTGTGCGGTTTGTCCATATACTTTCGATAAATTCCTCATCATCTGGCGGAAGTGCTTTCTTTCGCAGATTTCTGCACACTATAATAAACTGTTTGCGGTCGGAGCGGCGGTTATTCAAATAGTAGCTACCGATTACTGTACAGTTATTTGCGGTGAATCCTGATTCTTCCGCTAATTCACGGCGGGCAGCGTCAATAATACTTTCGCCTGATTCTATCGCGCCGCCGGGAAGTTGCCAGAGCACTGTATTAGGCGGGTAACTATATTCTTTTTGCAATAAAATGTGTCCGTCAGTATTTACTGCGATGATGGCGACACTATGCGTTTTCGCTGGTTCTTCGCGTAAATAGGATATTTCTTTGCCGTTTGGCAGGGCGACTGTATCTTCGGCAAGCTGTAGCCGCGGATGCTGAAAGATATGTTTTCGCGCGATGAATTTCCATGGTTTGATCATGTAAATAGTGTATCATGCTGAATGGGTGCACTTTGCTTGAAGCATGCTCTATGCAGTATAATTTCTACCATGTTTAATTTTCTTACACGCAAACGCAAAAAATTATTCTCCGCTTATGATGTACTCGCGGCGCTTTTTCTCACAACGCTTATCGTGAGCAATATTGCTAGTACGAAGATTATTGCCGTTGGTCCGTTAGTGTTTGACGCTGGTACAGTGCTGTTTCCGCTGGCGTATATCGCGGGTGATATCATCACCGAAGTGTACGGGTTTCGGCGGATGCGCCGGCTAATTGTCATTAGCGTGGCGATGATGCTGCTGACATCGGCGACCTTTTGGTTAGTGCAGGTGTTGCCGGCGAGCGCTGATTGGACGAACCAAGCGGCGTATGATTTAACGCTTGGTGTGGTATGGCGTATCGTTGCGGCGTCGCTCGTTGCATTATTTTTTGGCGAAATCCTGAACGCGTACGTGATGGCGCGCGCTAAAGTGCAGACCAAAGGAAACGGCTTGTGGCTGCGGCTGATTGGTAGCTCGGCGGTGGGCGATTCGGTCGACACAATCTCGTTTAGTGTTATTGCATTTATTGGTACAATGCCATTCGTATCGCTTGTACAGTTGATCGCGACGGTGTTCGCGATCAAAATGACAGTGGAGATTATCATCTCACCCGTGACGATGCGTTTAATTCACGCCATTAAGCAGCGCGAGCAAACTGATGTGTACGAATTGCCTGCAAGACACTTGCTGGACTAGCTATAACGATAATACGCCTGCCGGTAGTTTATCGCCGTAGTAGTGCGCTAGGAATTGTTGTTTGAATGCAAAAAATGTGCCGTCGATGATTGATTCGCGAATTTGGTCGACTGTTCGCACGACGAAACGCTCGTTGTGGATGCTTGCGAGCGTCGCGCCTAGAATTTCATCGGCGCGGAATAAGTGGTTGACGTAAGCGCGGGTGTAATGCTGGCAGGTATAGCAATCGCACGCGGCGTCAATTGGCGAAAAATCTGCTTTGAAGCGCGCGTTGCTAATATTGATGCGGCCATTGAGCGTGTAGAGCGCGCCGTTGCGCGCTTGGCGGGTTGGCGCTACGCAATCAAATGTATCAATACCATATTCCACACCCAGGAATAAATCCGCCGGCTGCGACCCCATGCCGAGCAAATGGCGCGGCTTTTCTGCCGGCAGCGTCTCGCACGTCCAGCGTACGACGCTTGAGATTTCGCCCGGCTCAAATACGCCGCCGATGCCATAACCGTCGAACTTGCGCGCCCCTAAAAATGCGGCTGATTCGCGCCGCAAGGTTTCGTCGCGCGCGCCTTGCACGACGCCGTAGAGCGCCTGTAAATTTTCGCCGCGCTCTGTATGCTCCATATTGAGATCCGAGTGGCGTTTCAAGCAGCGCTCCGCCCAGGCGTGCGTCCGATTCATCGCTGCCGCAATCGTTTCGCGCGAGGCGAGCGGTGCAGTCAACTCGTCGAATGCCATGTGAATGTCCGCGCCGATTTTATGCTGCAGTTCCATCGACGTCTCCGGTGTCATTAGTAGTTTCGCGCCGTCGATATGCGAGCGGAACTCTGCGCCTTCGTCTGTTATTCTTACCAGTTGGTTGCGCGACGCCACCGCCAGCTTGGCGTTTCCTTTCTGCGTGTGCGCTACCGCGTCAATACCTTTTTTGTATGCGATTCCCAGACTGAATACTTGAAACCCGCCGCTATCGGTAAATGTTGGCCCGTCCCAGTTCATGAATGAACCCAGTCCGCCGCCAGCTCGCACAATGTCTGCGCCTGGCCGCAACATCAGATGATACGTGTTCGCTAGCACCGCCTGACCGCCGTAGCTGCGAATTTGCTCGGGCGTGATCGCTTTCACCGTTGCTTTGGTACCGCCCACGATAAATGCCGGCGTGCGAATTTCGCCGTGCGGCGTATGAATGACGCCCGTCCGCGCTAGCGTACCGGGTAAGCAGCGGGTAATGTCAAAAGTAAGCGCAGTGTCCATGAATATAGTATAGCGTATTTGCGCCAACAGACGGGATGTGATATAGTAAGGTGTGTTGTCGCCGATCCTGGCGGCAAGGAACTTTGAGAGAAAGGGCAGAATGTCTGTCTTTTTGCATTCAGCAAAAATTATCGAGGGGCCGAGCCCCTCGCAATTTGCGCTCGCCGCCGCTGAAGGCAGCACCGCGGAGTTTACTCTCCGCCTCACTCTCAGTGAGGGCGGAGAGCTCGTCCACGAACAGTGGACGGCGTTGATTGGTTTTAACAATGTAAAGCATTCCGTCCATCTGGACGGTATGTATACTATCCAAGACGAGTATTGGTGTGTCCAATATGACCCGCTCAGGCGAGCGGGTCATATTGTTGTTGCCGGTGACTATACCGGCTATGACGACATCACGGCTGCTCGCCGCGCGTTTTTCGGCGTGCGCCCGCGCCGTTTTGTGGCGACCAGGTACGCCACCTGGCTGTGAAACGTTTCTGAAGCAGAGGACGAGAGGAGGTGTACATGTTTCCTCTTTATATTGCCGCTACCGCCGGCGCTGTGGCAGTGTTAGCGCTCATTGCGCTGATGCTTATCCCGCGCCGGCATGACCGGCGCAAGGACAATGAGCGCTAGTATTCGTTGTCCTTGCATGCGGCTTTATCACTCAAGTTTGCACGCTTGAGTGATAAAGCTCTCTTCTCTTAATGTAAACCGCTCGCTGCTTGGATTCGCTTGAAGAGTTCAGCACAGGCGCGAAGCGGTCAACGCCACGGCCCAGGGGGCGTACAATCCCTGGGCACTTTTCATAGCTTGAATATCATCACATAACCCTAGCTGCTAATGATACAGAGTAGCACACACAGTTTAGCTACCCTATGTAATTATCATACTATCACCATAGCTAAAAAATCGGTACCGCTCGGCGACAGCGTGCTCGTATGCGGGGTGCAGTATATTCCAGCCAGCAAATGCCGCAGCGAGCATGAGGACGGTGCTTTCTGGCAGGTGAAAGTTTGTGATTAACGCATCAATTACCTGAAATTTATAGCCCGGATAGATAAATATATCCGCTTCGCCGGTGATGTCGTGCGGCGGTTCGTGCAGGATCTGCCGGTGGGCGTATTCAAGCGTGCGCGTCATTGTCGTGCCGAGTGCAATGACGTGATTGCCGCTTGCCTTTGCGGCTTGGATTGCGGCTATGGTGGCGGCAGGGATTGAAAAATATTCTTGGTGCATCGTGTGCTTGGTGACATCATCTACGCGAATCGGTAGAAATGTGCCGAGCCCTACATGCAGCGTAGCGTGCGCGATAATAACACCTTTGGCATGTAGCCGCGCGAGAATCTCGTCGGTCATATTGAGGCTGGCGGTCGGTGCGGCGACTGAACCAATCTCGCGCGCAAAAACGGTTTGGTAGCGCTCAATGTCGGTGGGCGTGGCGTCGCGGTTCATGTAGGGCGGTAGCGGCACTGAGCCGTATTCCTCAGCAATGTCAAGCAGGCTGCGCTGGCTGCGAACGACAGCAATCCCGCCGCCCAAAATTTCCTCAATAACTAATTCATCATCGCCAACAAAAAGCGTATCGCCGGCATGCAACTTGCGGCGGTAAATTACTTTATGCCGAAACCAGTCGTCGCGTGAGCCGTGCTGCTCAACGAGCACTAGCTCGCGCTCGCCGCCG
>CAJPLV010000009.1 GCA_905371715.1 Candidatus Saccharimonadota bacterium
AATTGAAACGTGTCTTTATTGAGCTTATCCTTTGCGGTTGAGGTGTTAATGGAGGGGAAGCCTTGACAGTATTAACAATATAGTGTATAATGTTGTTACTAATGAGTGAGTGACGTCCTGATGGTATGACGCCCTCGCGGCGCGCCCCCTTCTCCATCTTGTCCTCGCCATTATCATCATCGCTGGTCAAATGCCCAACGTCGGTGATATTTTGTGTTCGAACAACTGGAATATCTTGCCAGCGTAATAGTCGCACCAACACATCCCAATAGATATAGCCGACCCAATTGCCGATGTGCGGCTGCGAATACACCGTCAGCCCGCAGGTGTACATGCGAACCGTCTGCCCATCGAGCGGCTGGAGTTCATCTTTGTGGCGCGTGAGGGTGTTGTAGAGTTTCAAGGACCTATTTTACAGGAAAATTGGCGGTCTGCTATGAGTTTATATTTGTAGACGAAACTAGACTAAGCATGCAACAAATACAGTAGTTACTTTTTAAGCATATCTGGTAGGGGCGAATCAAAGGTGACGTTTCGTATTGAGGCGATGGTATCAAATGGAGTCAAGTGGGGATATTGTGCTCGGTAAGCCGCCATAACATCGCCAAAAATTGCATCGCCCCATGAAAGACCGAGAGCCTCGGCGGTTTCCCTGACTATATGTTCATCGTTCGCTTCGATTTCGATATACGGCGCTAGCCATGGCCATTCATCGATGACAATTTCGGCATCACCTAACCGCCACGTTTCGCGTTTGGACTCTTGGAAAGAAGTATATGGGAGACCAGCAGCCTCTAGGATAGCGATGGTTTCTTCAAAATTATCGACGTTCACCTCGTACTCTTTGGCGCCGTCAACGGATAGCTTGTCAAATTGCTTGTAAGTCATCGTCACGCAGTCGCCCTCGTCGCGGACGCGCAAATAGCCTTTGTTCTGCTTCATTTCGGGGCTGTCAATTGTCACTCGCCGCATTAGCCGCTCAGGCTTTTCGGATGATCCGCCAAGAGACCGCAGCTTCTGCCGAATCTCAGAGGTACTTATGTTGACAAATTTAGCTTCATACTCGGTTTTCATTGTAGTCACATTCCTTGTATTAAGTTGGTTTACTAAAAGTTATGCTGAAAGTTCACTAAGGCTACGAATCCTGGTGATACTTATTGGTATTTTTTTGTTATTGATGGTTACTTCTGTAGAGTCGCCAACTGATAGATCAAGTATGGCTTTGCCAATAGGGCTAAATATTGTCACGCCTTTAACATCACTGCGTCCCCTGCATCGTGGGTTAGGTAATAGGGTTGTTTTGCTATAGGCGCTTGCAACAGGGGTTTCCTCGTTATGACAAAAACTGCAGGTCATTCCGCAGGAGTCGATAATTTTAGGCCTAATACCTTCATCTATACTGATCGTAACTGGAATGGCCCGTTCTTTAATGATCAAGTCTTTGATGTCTTGGTCATTAATGCTATCGAGGTCTATCATTTCTGCAAAGCTCAGGGGTACTTTGCTATCTAATCCATGATCTTCGTGTGATTTGCTGCCTATAAACTCCTTGGGACGCATATAGTATTATATAGCGTAGCTAAAGGAGGAAATCAAGCATTCGTCGTTGCCGCGCCTACTTTATGGTACAATAGAAGAACATGGCTCGTATTACTCTTGATTTGACCGCCCTAGAGGTCGAATACTCAGCACTGAGTAAGTTTTTAGCGCAACCCGACGCATATAACGACCCGCAGTTTACCGCTAAGAACAAGCGGTTCAGCGAACTTGAGGCAATCATTGCTAAAGCAACAGAGCGCAAGCAGGTTGAGCAGCAACTTGCCGAAGCGAGAGAGCTTGCTGCTGGCAATGATGAGCTTGCCGAAATCGCCAAAGCAGAAATTCCTGAAGACGAAGCAAAGTTAGCACAACTTGAAGAGGATCTATTTATATTACTTACACCAAAAGATCCGAACGATGAAAAGAACATCATCATGGAGATCCGCGCGGGCGCAGGCGGCGATGAGGCGAGCTTGTTTGCCGCTGAATTGTACCGCATGTACCTGCGCTGGTGTGAAGCCCATAGCTACAAAACCGAGCTGCTAAGCGATTCTGCCAATGATTCTGGTGGCTACAAAGAAGTTATCTTCAAAATCTCCGGCGACTCACCGTATGCACGACTTAAGTTTGAGGGCGGCGTCCACCGCGTACAACGCGTACCCGTTACCGAAAGCCAAGGACGCGTTCACACCAGTACGGCCACTGTCGCGGTATTACCAGAAGCAGAAGAAACTGACATTGAGATAAACCCGAAAGATTTACGCGTTGATATCTACCGTTCAAGCGGCAATGGTGGACAATCGGTCAATACCACCGATTCCGCCGTACGTATTACCCACTTGCCAACCGGCTTAGTCGTACAAAATCAAGACGAGAAATCGCAAATCAAGAACCGCGAAAAAGCGATGAGCGTATTGCGCAGCCGCCTACTCCAAATGAAAATCGACGAAGATAATGCAAAACTGTCCGCCGAACGGCGCGCGCTCGTCGGTACGGGGGATCGCAGTGAAAAAATTCGCACGTATAATTTTCCGCAGGATCGCATCACTGACCACCGCATTCACTATAGCCGCAGCAATATTCCGGCAGCGATGAACGGTGATATTGACGATATCATTGAGCGATTACAAGCGTATGAGCGCGAACTAAAAGCACAGCATACACAATAAATAAAAGATTTGCCCTAGCTACGCACATCATGTACAATCCCACATAAGATGGCAGTCGCGAACATCCCGACATCAATTCAAGCCTGGCTGCGCGATAGCGCAGAAATGCTTGCAGATGCCGGCATTACAAGCGCGCTACTTGACGCTGAACTGATATTAGCACACACTGTGCGCAAAAATCGTACATGGCTGCATGCGCATCGCGACGAGCGCCTGACCGAACGCCAGCTCGAAATCGCTAACGCGAGGCTGCAACTGCGGCTTGATCGAACACCGCTCGCCTATATCATCGGACATAAGGACTTTTACGGTCGATTATTCAAAGTGACACCAAGCGTGCTGATTCCGCGCCCGGAATCAGAGGCAATTATCACCTGCCTACGTCAATACGAACCACACGCCGGACGCCTCGTTGATGTTGGTACAGGAAGCGGCTGCCTGGGAATTACGGCGAAATTGGAACTACCAGCACTTGATGTCACGCTTACCGATAATAGCCGCCACGCACTTGCGGTAGCGCGCGAAAATGCAACAAGGCTGCACGCGCACGTCGACATTATACAGAGCGATCTATTAAGCGCCACATTCGGTACATTTGACGGTATCATTGCGAATCTTCCGTACGTTGACGCGTCATGGGAGCGCTCGCCGGAAACAAATTGCGAACCCGCTGAGGCACTCTTTGCGAGCAACAATGGGCTAGCGCTGATTAATAAGCTGCTTGCTCAAACGGGTACCGCGCTGAATAATAGCGGATGGCTTTACCTTGAAGCCGATCCGCGACAGCATACAACAATTATAGCTAGAGCATCAAGGCTACAGCTCGTTCATCGTGCCACTGATGGATTTTGCCTCGTGTTTCAAAAACATGCTAATTAAATTATTCGGCGTAAGCGCCCAGCGTAACCTTGACAGTTTGCTCTTTGCCGCCGCGCAGAATCGTTAATTCCACGACATCATTTGGCGTGTACTGACCGATCAGGCTAGAAAACCCATTACTTTCGCCTACTGCTGTGCCATTCACCTTCGTAATAATATCCCCGTCTTGAATGCCTGCTTTGCTTGCCGGACTATCAGGTTGCACGCTTGAGCTATTATCGCTTGCTACGTACGCGCCTTTCGCCACCGGCAAATGGTAGCGTTTCGCCAATGCCGGCGTAATATCAACGTACCGAATGCCGATATAGGCACGCCTGACACGATTGCCCGCTAGTACACTCTTCATCGTTCCTTTCACGGCATTAATCGGAATTGCAAAACCAATCCCTGTCGCACCCGAAGCAACCGCCGTATTAATGCCGATAACCTGCCCGGCATAATTCAACAGCGGTCCACCCGAGTTACCCGAATTGATCGCTGCGTCGGTCTGGAACATGTCACTGAGCGATTCGTTTGATCCGCCCGCTTCATCGCTTGCCGAAAGTGACCGCCCTTTGCCTGAGATAATACCGCTTGACACTGTGTTGCGGTATTGCCCAAGCGCATTACCGATCGCGACAACGTGCTGGCCTGTACGCACCGTAGATGAATCGCCGATTTCGGCAGCGCGCAGGTTAGTAACGCCGTTAATCTTCAGATAGGCTACATCATTCAACGGATCTACCCCGACAATTTTCACATCATCATACGCCGTGCCGTCGTCCAGCACAACCTGCACAGTACTTGCGTTAGCGACAACATGACGATTCGTTAGAATATAACCATCGCGACTAATGACAATTCCTGTTCCTGCCGCCCGAGCTTGCGCCGCACCGTATATAGTCCGCTTAGTTGTATTCGTCACTATCGACACCACGCTCGGTGATACTTTTTCTATCACGTTCGAGACTGACGCTTCGCTCGCTGTTGCCGTCGTATTGCCATCACGCGTTGGTGTCAACGTAGTACTACGATGAGTGTTTACATATAGATACACACCCGCCGATACCACACTCGTAATAAGCACAATAGAGAGAATAGCTGATATAACAATCCACGGAAGCGCACGGCGCGGTTGCTTCAGTGGCGGTGAAACTGGCGGGCTAGCGACCAAAGCCGGAGACGTCGGCGCGGTACTTGGCACAGCCGTTTCATGCTTTGCCTTTTTTGCTGTATTCTTCGTATCTGTCATACTATTCACCTTTCTTTGAACCATTTTCAAAAATATGGCTTAAAACCGCCTTAAAGCGCGTCGCTGCCATAGATAGCGGCAAGCACATAGGCAGCAATCACGACAAGCGCAGTAAGCGCAACGGGCGGTATGATGTCGTTACGGCGCACCTCGCCGTACGCATGGTAGCTATAGTATGCCCGTTCGGCAACAAAATAAAACAGCGTTGTAAACAACGCAAACTGTGATAATCGAATCGGGCTAATGCCTGGAATTGCATACGCCGCCATCCAGTGATACGAAATCCACGCTAATTCTGCTGTTACAACGCCAAAAACAAAACTGTATAAATTGCTATACGGCTCATCATACGTATTCATCACATGACGCATAGCGATACAGCCGATAATCCACGACGCCGCAACGAAACACACTGGATTCCACTCGTGCATCATCATCGAAACGGTAGTCAACCCCAAGAAAAGCGCCGTTCCTGCCTGTATAACAACGTAGGTGTGTTTTGAACGCGGTTTGATGATCAATAACCACACGATATAGAGCACCGTCAATGCCGCCTGCACACCAACCGACCCCGTCATACAATATACAAGCGTCACATAACTTAGCCCGACAATAAGGTCGACTGTATTCGCAATCAGATTCGCCAGCCAAAACCGCGGACGCACTGCCAAAACACGCCATTTGCTCATAAATACAAGTGCTACGGCAATCCACGGCGATCCAGATACGTAGGTCACAGCAAACATCGCAAGCGCGAGCAGCACATTGAGCAAAATATACATCGCTTCGCTAATACGCGAACGGCGTTTGTGTGATTTTATCAAATCCATCGTTTTTATTATACTATGAATCGCGTTTATTTACCGGCTTTTTGAGCTTTGCGCCTTTGTAATGATAATTACGTAATCAGTATTCGCGCTATATGTCGCGCCCGATAATTCACTGCCTGGCGATACACTCGTATGATAGAGTGACTTCAATTTCTCTTCAGTTGCTGATTTTGTCTTTTCGCCCACACGATAGATCTTATTTGACGAATACGTTTGCCCGCTCGGCACATTGCCAACCGTATTAACTGCTATGCCAAGCTCCTCAAGCTTGGTCGCCTCAGCCTGCGCCGCTCCTGCAATCCCAGAACCATTCAGGATAACGACGCGCGGCTCTTCTCGCGTAATCGCCGTTGCGTAAATATGCTTCTTAATATACGCCTGCAAACCGCTGTAATTATATGTACCCGCCACTGGTATCACTGCGCTCGCACCGCCAACCGTGCCGGTCGTTAGAATTGCCGGTTCGGCATCAATCAGGCTGACACTTTTAATTTCATCCTGCTTGATCGACTGCATCAAGCTAACAAGTGTTCGCACTTCACCTGTCTCAAAGTTTGTACGCAAGTTCGCGCCAATCGCATCAACAAGCTTTGTGACTTTCGAGAAATCAGTGAGCGTGCCTGTACTAAGCGCTTTTTCGCGGATCGCCATCATAATTTTTTGCTGATTTTTCTCGCGGTCGAAATTCGATTGCTCAAATCCATAGGTTGGCGCAATATCGCCGCGCGCCATTGCAAGATACAGCGCATGCTCAGCATCAAGCTCAACCTCGCCGTTCGGATAGCTAATGTAATGTCCGCGCGGGCAACGCTCCTGCTTCTCCGCCCGCGTCGTACCACATTTCCAGTCAAAATTGCTATCCATCACTCCGCGCGGATCGCGGCTTTCAATATTCACTTTAATGCCACCGATTGCGCTTACCAAGTCGCGCATTACCGAATAATTTACATGCACGCTATACTGCAAATCCATGCCTAAAATTTCACCCACAAACGAACGCGTTTCTTTCTGGCGTTCGTCTTCCGCGCTATCCGATTTCCAGTCGTTATTTACGCAATTGAAATACACGTTAATTTTGCCCGCATACCCCGCGTCACAGGCGCGTCCGTACTTCACGTATAGATCGCGCGGAACGCTAACCATATACGCGTTTTTCTTGTTTTGGTCGATGCTCAACACCATCATTGAGTCAGTTAGATACCCTGCTTCGTGCCCTTCGTCATCTTCAGATGTACCGAGAATAAGAATATTTGAACGACCGTTCGCATCCTGCTTGAGAGGTTTCTGCTGCACCAGCCCAAACAAGTCGCCCTTAAAGACCGACTTGCTCGCCATTAACGCACGATATGCAAACCAGCCGGCGGTCAGTACAATAATCAAGATGAACGCGATAATCCCGCGTTTAATAATTTTGCGGCGACGAGATATTGGTTTTTTAGATTTTTTGCCGCGTTTTTTTCGACCGTCCGGTGCCGTCGGCGCATCAAGATCAGACAGATTGCCAATCTCTCGCAATGACGCGTCAATATCTGCGCGATCGGAGTTTCTAATAGTCGACGGACGCTGTGCTGCTCGCGATATCGCCGGCGAAGATAACGGCTTCGGCGATGCCGCGTGATTCGCACCAGACACCGCGATACGCCGCCGCACGCCGCTGCCGCTCGGCGAACGCCCTAAGCCTTCCGCCGATACTTCCGGCAATTGGCGCCGCGGAACAAAACCGTCTACTGCTCGTTTACTCATACTCCTGTTTACTATAGCGGAAATGCGCAGAAAATAAAACCATCGCGGCTATGGTTTCCGTTTGTTTTTTTGGGACGCGGCGGGTATAGTAAGAAAGATGGAAGCAAGTTATTTAACGCGTCATCCACGGTTGAAGGACATTCTTAATTTCATTGGATTTGTTCTGCTTGTCCTGATCGGCACGCTGCTGATCAACACCTACGTATTTCGCAGTTTTTCGGTATCTGGACACAGTATGGACCATACGCTTGCCGATGGCGACCGGCTTATCGTCGACCGGCTGCCTGTAACTGCGGCTTTACTCAAAAATAAACCGTACGTGCCAAACCGCGGGCAAATTATCGTCTTCAAAAACCCGCGTTTTTTAGCCGGCATGCATGATGAATTTATCGTGAAGCGCGTCATCGCATTTCCTGGCGAGCGCGTTACTGTCAAAGACGGCACGCTTACTGTATACAATCGCGAGCATCCAAACGGATTTCACCCCGATGACGAGTACCGCAGAGGCGGCGTCGGACCGCAGAGCCCGTCAAGCGGCGACGTCGACACAGCCGTACCTGAAGGCGTACTGTTTGTCGCTGGCGACAATCGTATCGGCAGCAGCTCGTACGACTCGCGCACTGGACTCGGCTTTGTTCCTAACCACGACGTCGTCGGACCAGTTTCAGTGCGTCTCTTTCCTTTCTCAAAAATAACGACTTTCTAACTCTAGCCAAGCAATTTCGAAATCCGCTCAAAATCCGCGTGATCCTGAAATGAAATAACGATTTGTCCTGAACCGCGGCGATTTGTTCGCACCTCAACCGGCGTCTTAAATCGATCGGCAAAACGAGTCTGTTCTTTAACGTAGCGCGGTTTACGCGGCGCTGGCTGGCGCGTCGTACGGCCGCTTAACCCATTCGCTTTCTGGCGGCGTACATAGCTTTCAATTGCACGCGCGCTCCAGCCCTCTTTTATAATGCGCGGAATAATTTCGTCAACCACATCCTCCGGCAAGCCAATCAACGGGCGCGCCTGCCCTTCGCGGATATCGCCCGCTATAATCGCGTCGCGCGCCGACGCTGGCAACCGCAATAAACGCAGCGTATTACTAACCGCCGCCGACGTTTTGCCGCCAACACGCTGTCCGATCTCCTCAAGCGTTAAGTTGAACTGATCGCGCAATTTTAGATATGCCGTCGCCGTCTCAAGCGGGTTCAAATCGCTACGCTGCAAGTTCTCGATGAGCGACAGCTCTAACTTATGCTGGCTTGACAGCGTCCGTACCAATGCCGGAATTTTTTCAAGCCCCGCTCGCTGCGATGCGCGAAACCGCCGCTCGCCCGCAACAATTTTATAGCCCTGCGTATCCGGCGCCACAACGATCGGCTGCAACACGCCATGCTCCTTTACCGACGCCGCCAGTTCGTCAAGCGACACTTCATCAAACGCGCGGCGCGGCTGGTTCGGATCTGGCGCTATCTCACTGAGCTTAATATAGCGCAAATCACTTACACGGTCATCTTGCTCAGATGTCGGATCAAACGACTCGTCCAACAACTCTGTTGGAATCAATGAATCAAAACTTCGTCCCAAACCCTTTTTAGCCGACACGATCAAGCACCTCCTTTGTCACTGCTTTATAGGCGCGCGCACCCTTGCTAAACCGATCATACGCGCCAATCGGCAGCCCATGGCTCGGCGCTTCGGCGAGCCGCACATTGCGCGGAATCTTCGTTTTGAATACTTTCGCTGGAAAATGCTTAGAAATTTCATCAAGCACTTGCGTTGACAACGACGTGCGGCCATCAACCATCGTCGGCAGTACGCCAATCAGGTCAAGCGTCGGGTTAAGGTTTTTACGAATCAGCTTCATCGTTTCAAGCAGCTGCCCTAAGCCCTCAAGCGCATAGAACTCCGCCTGCACTGGCAGCAGCACGTACTGCGCCGCAATCAGCGCGTTGACCGTCAGCAAACTTAAACTCGGCGGACAGTCAATAATAACAAAATCGTACTGCGTCGGCGTTAATTGAATCGCATATTTTAGCCGGCTGAACCGGTGCTGCACCTGCGTCAATTCCACCTCAGCATTTGCTAATTCCGGCGTCGTCGGCGCAATCCACAGGTTGGTAAACTCGGTCGGCATTACTGCATCAATGAGCTTTTTTTTGCCCATAATAACTTCCGTCATCGTCGTATCAAGCGATTGCTTATCAATTGACAGCCCGCTCGTCGCATTACCCTGCGGGTCAAAGTCAATCAATAATGTCCGCTTACCGTTCTTAGCTAAATAATACGCAAGATTGATTGACGTCGTTGTTTTGCCGACGCCGCCTTTTTGATTAGTTACTGCGATAATCGTTGCCACGCTGTTTCTATTCCCTCTCTTTAGACTCTATTATACCATGAGCTGAATCAAGAAGACAAAAAACTATCCTAGACACGAAAAAACTCCTCGGAGAGATTATACGAGGAGTTTTTCATTGCTATTTGATCGCTGTAATTTCGATAAGCGAGTATTTTTGGCGATGACCGCTCTCTTTGTGGACGCGTTTTTTCGCTTTGTAGCGAATGACGCGGATCTTGTCGCCTTTTACCAGCGCTTCGACAACTTCTGCTTTAACTTTCACGCCCTTCACTACAGGAGTACCAATCGCGACTTTATCGCCGTCGATAGTCATGAGTGCGTCGAGTGTGAGCTCTTTTGTGCCTTCCGGGAGGAGATCCACCCGTAGGGTCTCTTTTTCGCCGACAAGATACTGCTTGCCAGAGATTTTTACGACTGCTTTCATTTCGTTCCTTAAACGTTAATTTAACTCAGATCCGTTATATTGTAGCAGAGTATGCTAATTATTGCAATGGCGGAATAGCTACAGACCGCACACAACATTATTCGCATGCAGCCAACCCTCAAGCGACCCGCCATCCAGATGTTGTCCAACTGCCGGCACGACTTTCACCGCGCCGCCAGCTTGTGCGAACCGCGTAACAGCATCAGTTAGCTCGTACTCGCCCCGCGGCGATACTGCGACATCAGCGCACGAGTCGATCGCCTGCTTAGTCAAA
The DNA here is from genome assembly GCA_905371715.1 of Candidatus Saccharimonadota bacterium. Lineage (GTDB taxonomy): Bacteria > Patescibacteriota > Saccharimonadia > Saccharimonadales > Saccharimonadaceae > Saccharimonas > Saccharimonas epibionticum. The sequence continues at coordinate 10,437 of CAJPLV010000009.1, forward strand.
ACATATTTGCCGATATTAGCGTAATCGCTCGGTGCCTCTTCAGGGCGTGGCTTCTCAACAATTTCGCGAAAATGACCACTCTCATCAATGACAATCGCACCGTAGCGGCTAATACTTTCGTGTGGTACTTCTTTTGCCAGTATACTGCACTCACCCGCCGGCGTCGCCGCAATAAGGCGCGCTACTTCGCTTGAACCATCAGGATTATACATGAAATCATCACCCATCAGCACAACCGCTGATTCATCCGTGTTAATGTAATCGCTCGCGAGGGCTACCGGCACCGCCGTACCGTACTTTCCGTAGCTCGGCTGCGTCACGAAGTGCATATTAGCTTTGAGCGGCGCGATAAGCGGCAGCATATCCTCTTTGCCCTTGCGCCGCAGATAATCGTTTAGATGAATATTGCTGCGATAGTACGCCTCAAGCTGCGAACTCTGCTCGCTCACGACAAAAATAAACTCGCGGATACCCGCCGCTAAGCAGTCCTGCACAACATAGTCAATAATCGGGCGCTTGCCAACAGGCAGCATGCACTTTTCAATCGCTTTGGTGATCGGCAGCATACGCGTTCCCCAACCCGCCACCGGAATAATTGCTTTAATGATTTCCGCCATCAAGTCTCCTTTTCATTTGATAATCGTTATTTTTGCTGATAACTACGCTGTACGCTTCAAAAATATTTTCAAGTCTCTATTTCCTTCAATTTTCACTTCTTCTTCGTACATATCATCTGATATTGGTCCGAGTTTCAATGTCAACGTCTCGCCTTCAATAATTCTCGCGTGTTCATCAATAGCTTTGTTCAACTTGTTGTCATTGGACCTTAACCCTAAAATAATATGATCATCGACACTCAAGCCGGCCTTCTTGCGCGCGCTTTGGACGTGGCGAATAATTTCGCGCGCCAGGCCCTCGCGCTTGAGCTCAGGAGTAATCTCTGTGTCTATTGCAACATTATCGCCATATAATACACGTTTGACATTCAGTTCCTCCAGCAAAATCGGCGTAAAATCAAATGTCTTACCTTTCTCGGGAACCGTCACGCACGCGAGCGGTTGGCGTACTTTCACTCCAGCCTTAGCACGCAAGCTCAAACCTTCATTGATGTATTCGCGCACGCGCGCCATTTCATCAATGACTAATTCGTTCACTGTGCCTGCCGGCAGCCAATCTTTCAAGTGAACCGACTCGTCGTCGCCTGTTAAATTATGATGCAACTCATCCGCTAAAAACGGCGTAAACGGCGCAAGCAAATAGCTTAACCGCACCAACACGTAATGGAGCGTTTTATACGCATCGTTCTTATCCGCGTCGTCTTCCGATTTCCAGAAGCGGCGGCGGCTGCGGCGCACATACCAATTGCTTGCATCGTCTAAGAATGGCAGGATCGGACTAAGCGCGTCCGGAATATTATATCCGTCCATATGCTTTTCGACCACCGCAACCAGCTGATGCAGGCGGCTGACAATCCAAATATCTAGCGGGTTTGTTAAATCGTTAAGCGGATCCTGTAATGCGCCGTCAAATTCCCAACCATCAACCTCTGCATACATCGTGAAGAAATCGTACATATTCCAAATCATACTGAGCTTGCGCGCCACGTCGCCAACATCTTTATCGTGCAGCGCAAAATCCTCGCCATTAAGCAGCGGGCTTGATAGCAGCAAAAAACGCAGACTATCAGCGCTAAACTTATCCATCAGCTCATTCGGGTCAGTAAAGTTACCGTAACTTTTACTCATTTTGCGGCCGTCGTTGCCTGCCACCACACCAGTCGTCACCACATGCTTAAACGGACTTTCGCCAAACAAACCAACGCTAACGACGTGCATATAATAGAACCATGCCCGCACTTGGCCAATATACTCAACCACAAAATCGCCTGGGAAGTTTTCCTCAAACTTCGCTTTGTTCTCAAACGGATAGTGGAACTGTGCAAATGGCATACTGCCCGACTCGAACCAGCCATCCAGCACTTTATCAATGCGTATATAATGAACACGCTCGCCCTGATAATCAGCCGGCGGCACATCGCCTTCAGGCGTCAAGTCAAACTCAATCGCATCAATCCACGGACGGTGATAGTCGTCAAGCTCTGCGCCGCTCAATTCTTTCAACTCTGCATACGAACCGACAACAATTTGCCGCTTATTACCCTGTTCATCGCGCAGCGTATTACCATCCGCGTCAACCGCTTCCCAAACCGGCATCGCTGTTGCCCAGAAACGATCGCGCGACAAATTCCAATCTGGCGCTTGTTCAATATTTTTCTCAAACCGCCCATGCTTTAGGTGCTCAGGAAACCACGTAATCTGTTCGGAATTTTTCGCAAGCATCAACTCCTTCTGCCCCTGCACGTCATAGAACCAACTCGGGTGCGCCCGATACATCAAGCGCGTGCCGCAGCGATGACAATGCGGATAGCTGTGGCGAATATAGTCGATCTTCCAAACGACGCCGCGCTCTTTCAGCTCTTTAGCGATGCGCTTATTACTTTCCCAAACATTCTCGCCTTTCCAGTCGCCCTCAGTGAAGAAGCCGTTTTCGTCAATAACGTGCACAACGGGAATATTATTAGCTTGAGCAAGATTAAAATCCTCCTCGCCATATGCCGGCGCAATATGGACAATGCCGGTACCATCATCAGCCGACACATATCCAGCTGAATAAATTTTGTGTGCGTGCTCGCCGCGATTTACGCCCAATAATGGCTTATAGTTCAGGCCAACGAGCGACTCGCCAGAGTACTCAGTAATAATTGTATACGGCAGCGTCTCATGTTTTTCATTCGTCAATGCTTTATCAAGCAGGTTTTTCGCCAACACAAACCGTTCGCCTTCAACTTCAACCTCAGCATACGTCAAATCAGCATTCACTGCTAGAGCCGTATTTGCCGATAGCGTCCACGGCGTTGTCGTCCAAACCAACAGCGTTCTCCCGTCCTCCAGTTGAAAGCGCACATATACGCTTGGGTCGGTCACATCTTGGTATGCGCCTGCATCCATCGTCACCTCAGCTTTTGACAGCGGCGTCGCATCGCGCGTGCAATACATGAGCACTCGCTCACCCTCATAAATTTTGCCTTTATTATGCAGCTCTTTAAACGCCCACCAAACACTCTCCATGTATTCTTTGTCCATGGTTTTGTAGGCATTATCCATATCTACCCAGCGACCAATCCGATCAATCGTATCGTTCCACAGACTACTGGTCTGCACCATATTTTCACGCGCAGTCGTGATGTACTTTTCCAGGCTAATCGTCGTACCGATAGCGCGGCGATCTTTAATGCCTAGCTTCTTCTCAGTAAACACTTCCGCCGGCAATCCATGGCAGTCCCAACCCCACACGCGCTCAACGCGCTTACCTTTCATAGTCTGATAGCGCGGCACAGCATCTTTGACAATGCTTGAGAGTAATGTACCATGGTGCGGCACGCCAGTGATAAATGGCGGGCCGTCATAAAATACATAATGGTTGTCTTCTGAACGCTGTTCGACCGATTTTTCAAATGTTCTGTCGACTTTCCAACGCTTCACCCAATCTTTTTCGTATTCTGCCGCCCGCCGGCGTGTACCGTGTTTGAATTTCATTCGTATTCTCCTTTCTACAAATAAAAATCACCTCTCTTGACTTCGAGAATCCGCAAGAAGCATGCATGCGGACGGTACCATCTCGATTCCAAAAGAAGTGATTCTTTCAGCGCTTAATTACTCGTTTACGCCGAGTGAACGCCAGGTTCTACTGAGCTAAAGGCTGTTCTTCCTGGGGCATTCTCTTGCACGAAGAGATCGCGGGCGATAACCGCTCAGATGCTTCGCCTTTAATTGTACGAGCTTTTTTAGCGAAAAGCAACGATTTATTTCAGTTCAATGCCGCCAAAAAAGCACTCGCCGCGAATATACAGCGTTTTCTTCGCTTTCGCGCCATGGTTGGTCTTGTCATCAACGCCGCCAAGAATAGCAGTCACCTCATTTTTTATAGCTACGTCGTTCGGTACAATAATATCAACGCCACCAAACAAAACAAACAGCTCAATAACCGCGCCGTCCTGAATATCAGACTGGCGCAGGTCAAGATCAACACCACCAAATACCGAAGAAATAGTCCCGCCAGTATATTCACCTTCTACTTTTTCACTTTGCCCCGACCATGCCGCTGCCATATGCTTGACTTTCATTTTTGATATTTTGCCGTCTTTCACGAGTGAAAACAACACTGCAAAACCGACAGCGATAAACAAAATTGGCCATACAATCTGCCAAAAGTTAACATCAACAATGTGAAGTGCACGGAGACCGATCGTTGCCCCTGCAGACAAGAATAACAAACCCCAAATCCACCGCGAACGCTTTACAAGAATCATGCACCCCACGAGGATCAGCCAAAGCGACAAGAACCCGCCCCATAGCTCTCCCCAGTAGTCAAAAGAGATAACATGAAGGTTACGTAACAATAAAAGCAACCCTATCGCTACAGCCGCAAGACCAAGATATGCTCGTATAACTATATTATGCTTCATGCACTCAGTATAGCATACGCCGCGTAAAAAGAAAGTTTCCAGATTATACTAACTTATCGCCATATTTAAGCACAATCAACGCGCATATCGCAACCGCGATAGCAACAAAAACGACAACATCGTAATTTTGCTGAACACATTTTTTAGACGGCACCAATTTTGCGGAAATCATCGGGCTATCCGTCAGTACATTATGGCGAATAAGCGCAAAAAGCACGAGCAGCACTGCTACATCTGTCGCCAAACACCACGGGCACAACGCACCAATTACAATGTAGCTCATATAAAACATCCAGCCCGCAAAACCCAGACTCACCCATCCGCCAGCCTCGGCGGCGCACATAAACCAACGCGGAAATCGCGTACGCGCCAGTCCAGCAACAGCAATTGTGATAAATACCGGGTACGCCACCATGCCGACGAAACTGTTCGGAATATCGCCGACAACATGCGCCGACCAATGTTTTGCTACCGAACTGCAGCTCATCGCAGCGTTCAAATCGCAGCCAAGCACTTTACTGCTGTCCTTTGCGATCGTTAGCGCTTCGTGCGACAATACGATTGATGCTACAAGCCCAATTGCCGATCCAATAAGCAACACGCCAAACACGATAACCCGCTGGCGGTCTGTCAAAGCGCTAGTCTTGGACGGCATAATAACTTACCTCGCTAATCAACGGTAACGGCAAACCGCGCCACATAGCTTGCAGCTGGCTATCTGCACTTAACGCAACAATCGTTGGATACTCAACAATATCATACGCCCGGCAAAACGACTCGCCCTCGCGCGATTCCGGATCAAGCACCTCAAGTTCATGTCCTGTCTGGCGCGCCATATCATCAACAAAGGTCGCAACTTGGCGGCTATAATCAGTATCGTCTTTTGAAACAACAACGACACGCATCAGGATTGCTTGCTCCGCTTACGCTGTTCAAGAATTTTCACAAAATCATCAAGCGTCTCAAACTTTTGGAATACGCTCGCGAACCGAACGTACGCTACTTCGTTGCAGGCGGCGAGCTCGTCAAGCACAAGTTCGCCGATCTGGCGCGACGGTATTTCGGTTTCACCTAAACCATACAGTCTATCCTCGACCCGATCAATAATCTCTTCGACTTCAACCTCCGACTTGAAAAACTTTCCAACCGAACGGCGAATTGCGTTTGCCAATTTTGTCCGTTCAAACAACTCGCGCGAACTATCTTTTTTAATTACCGCCAAATTTGGGCGTTCAACACGCTCGTACGTCGTAAACCGATGCTTGCCATCAAGCGTTTCGCGGCGGCGGCGAATTGTGATTCCGTCCGCCGACTCGCGCGACTCAAGGACGCGGCTATTTCCAATTTTTATCGTATGCATCGCGAAAAACTTCTCCTATTCATCGGATGATTTATGTTTCTTGCGGCGGCGCAAAAATGCTGGCGTGTCATCATCATCGTCATCCATCGGTTGATTCCAAATATCAGTCGTTGACTCGCCGGCAAACTGCGCTGCAGCGTCGGCGTGCGACAAGTTCATATCAATATCATCAACCGGAGTGCTTGAGTCTTCAGTTGGCGCAACAGGCGCCGCCGGCGTCAAACTTGCCGGCTGCTCTAATTCTTCGGCTTGCTGCTGGAAAAACTCGCTATCAAAACCCGTTGCAATTACGGTAATAATCAACTCGTCTTCAAGCTCGGGCTTTAGAGTCGCGCCAAAAATAATATTCGCGTCCGGCGACACAGCGCTCGTAATAATTTCTGCCGCCTCTTGAATTTCCGCCATACTCATATCATAGCCGCCAGTGACGTTAAATAGCACGCCTTTCGCGCCGTCGATCGACACCTCAATCAGCGGGCTTTCAATCGCCTGCTGCGCCGCCTGCGCTGCACGGTTTTCGCCGCTCGCTCGACCAATACCCATCAACGCCGAACCGGCATTGCTCATAATCGCTTTCACGTCGGCAAAGTCCAGGTTAATAAGCCCGTGCTCGGTAATTAGCTCCGAGATACCTTGCACGCCTTGGCGTAACACATCGTCAGCAATCTTAAATGTCTCAAGCAGCGGCGTGCGGCGGTCAATCGTTTGCAGCAACCGGTCATTTGGAATCGTGATGAGCGTATCAACACTTTTGCCCAATTGCGCAATCGCCCATTCGGCATTCTGCCGGCGTTTTTCACCTTCAAAACTAAATGGCTTCGTCGCAACACCAACGCATAAAATACCTAAGTCGCGCGCTACTTCAGCGACTACATGCCCCGCACCCGAACCAGTGCCGCCGCCAGCGCCAATCGTCACAAACACCATATCAGCGCCCTCAAGCGCTGCGCGAATTTCATCAATTGATTCGCGCGCTGCCGCTTCGCCAACCGCTGGATCCGCTCCTGCACCCAAGCCGTTCGTCGTACTATGACCAAGGTGGATTTTAACATCAGCCTTTGAATTATGCAGCGCCTGCGCGTCAGTGTTCATCGCGATAAATTGCACACCAACTAACCCGGCATCTTTCATCCGGTTTACCGCCGATCCGCCTGCGCCGCCGACGCCCACAACCTTTATGCTTGCGAATGTCTCAATCTCACTTGGTTTTACTTCCGGCATTGCAACTCCTTATACCCCTTACTATTCCTCACGTTACCTACTAGTATACCACTCTTTTGCTTACGGCTTGAATTTGCTCAGAAGCGATTTAATAAATCCACCCGACTTTTTCGACGTACTGCCACCATGCGGACGTACCGTTGCCGTCTCAGCATCAACCAACATCAGCCCAACCGCTGCTGCAAAGTGCGGTTTATCAATTTCGTCTGCTACACCGCCAAATCCATGCGGCTTACCGACGCGTGCAGCAACGCCCAGCTGCGATTTCGCATACCCCGCTATTCCTTTCAGGTTCGCCGTGCCGCCCGTCAGTACCGCACCGCTCGGCAACTGACCGGCACGCCCCGCTTTTTTGAGCTCTTTATTTACCAATTCAAAAATTTCTTCAAGCCGTGCTTCCACGATTTCATCAATCTCTGCTTGGTCAAAAAACAGAGTTTCCTTCTCGTGTTTTATGCTTACTTTACGAGGTTCGCTACGTGCTATTGCCGCTGAGTACTGCAACTTTACTTTCTCAGCAACTTCCGGATCAGTTTTCAGTCCAATTGCCAAATCATTCGTAATATTAACGCCGCCCATCGACACAACCCCGACGTATTGTAGATCGCCTTCTTCAAACACCGCCACGCTTGTTGTTGCACCACCTAAATCGACGACCGCCACGCCATTTTCAATTTGCGACTCATTCAATACCGCCTTAGCAGCCGCCATCACCGACGGAATCGTTGCGTGCGGCTTCACGGTCGCGAGTTCAACGGCTTTTTGCAAATTCGCGACATACGGCGCCATTGCCGACACGACATTTGCGTTAATCTCCAAACGCGTACCTGTCATGCCAACTGGGTCTTTAATGCCGCCCTGCCCATCAAGCGTATAACTAAACGGTACAACCTCAAGGATCTCACGATTCGCTGGCACTTTACCTGTTGTCGCCACATCCTCTAATCGCGACACGTCTTCTTCAGCAACTTCATGATCTGCCATGCCGACCGCGATCATACCATCGGCTTTTGTACTGACAATATGTGAACCATTCACACTAATCGTCGCCGCGTTTACTTCGTAACCGCTCATACGCTCTGCATCGCCAAGTGCCTGATCAATCGCCTGCGCCGGCCCGTTCAAGTTTGACACCGTACCTTTTCGCATACCACTATTTGGCGCCTGACCAACGCCAACAATCGTCGGCGTACCAGTCGTTGGGTCAATATGACCAACGACACATCGAACCATCGTCGTACCAATATCAATACCAACTGCATATCGAGATTGTTCTTGCATATATGGTTATTATAGCATAACCTGTATAAAATCGCCTATGCTTGCGTAATGATTTCTGCACCGTGCTCGGTGATTAAAATCGTGTGCTCAAAATGCGCCGCTAGGCTGCCGTCGCGCGTCGCATACGTCCAACCATCGTCCAATTGGATAATCCGCTCGCCGCCAAGCGTCGCCATCGGCTCAATTGCCACTGTGTCGCCCGGCTGCAGCAGTACACCCGTTCCTTTGCGTCCGTAGTTCGGGATGTCCGGCGGCATATGCATGCGTAGTCCCACGCCGTGCCCAACCAGCTCGCGCACAATCCCAAGTTTACCGTTCTGCAGGACTTTTTCGATCGCCGCACCAATGTCGCCTGTCCGAACCGTCCCTTTTATCGCATCAATCCCCGCATACAAACTGCGTTCGGTTGTCGCAAGTAAGTGCTTCACTGCGCCTTTCGGTTCGTCATCAACTACCATCGTAAACGCCGAGTCAGTTTTCATACCCTTGTATGTAATCACTAAATCAAAACTAGCGACGTCGCCCTTCTGCAGTGCATCGTCATTTGGCGCGCCGTGTACAATTTCGTCGTTCACACTAATGCAAATCGCACCCGGAAAGTTCACTTCTGGCGTCTTATAGGTTATTTCCGCACCATACCCAACAATTTTTTGCGCGACAAAATCATCTATTTCGCGTTTTGTTTGCCCAGCATGCACAAATCCGCGGATATCGGCAAAAACCCGCGCCAAAATCTTGCCGCCTTCGCGCATTGCTTGAATTTGCTCGGGCGTTTTCACGCCGGTAATTAATTCGGACATACGCGCTTCACCTCGTCGTAAATCCTATCGTGCACCTCGCCAGCGCTGCCCGTACCGTCTAGGTGGATAATTTTCACGCCCGCTTCAGCAAAAATTCCAAGCACCGGATACATCTTTTGGCGGTATATAGTCATACGCCGCGCAATCGTATCAGGCGTATCTTCCATGCGCCCGCGCTTCTCTAGGCGCCGCATGATTTCTTGTTCTGGCACTTCTAGCACTACGACGATATCTATCTTCTCGTCCATGCGCTCCATATAATCATCAAGCCACGCCGCCTGCTCTTTCGTGCGCGGAAAACCATCCACGATGATATTCGGGTATTTTTTATCACGCGCATCCTGTACGGCACGCTCAAATACATGATATGTCAGTTCGTCGCTTACCAATTCACCGCTTTTCAGCGTCGCAATTACTGCCGGATCATCGCTCTGGCGCAGCATCTCACCAGTACTAAGCCACTTCCACCCCTGGCGCACTGCTAACATTTGCCCCTGCATGCTTTTACCCGCGCCCGTCGGGCCAAACAATAAAATCATCGCTACAATCTCCTTTGTTTATTTATTTCGTTAACGCTTGTTTAACTAATTTCGCGATCACCGCACCGTCGGCCTTATTGCCGGCTGCCGCTTTTACCGCGCCAACCACTTGCCCCATACTGCGCAGATCGTTCACGCCAAGTTCTACGATTTTCTCGTTAATTAATTGTTGCAACTCTACTTCGGTCATTTGCTCCGGTAAATACGCCTGTAAAATCGCCACCTCTTTCTCTTCCGGCTCCGCTAAGTCAATGCGGTCGTTCTCGCGATAGATCGCCGCCGACTCGCGCCGCTTCTTAATTTCGCGCGCGATCACTTTTTCGACCGCTTCGTCGCTCAAACCGTCATCGCGCTTATTCTGTTTGACTTCCTCGTCTAAGATTGCTGCGCTTAAATTACGCAGCGTATCGCCCAAAAAACGATTGCCGCCAAGTAGGGCGGCTTTCATTTCATCTCTGATACGCTGCTTTAACGCCATTGGCTAGCGCACTCCTAAGCGAATCTTCGCCAGCTTTTCCGCTTTTCGTTCTTTACGAAGGATCGCTTTGTTGCGGCGATCAGTTTTACTCATCGCTTTCTCAAAGCGCATCACAGCCTTTGCTTTTGCGAGTTTTCCGCTTTGCAATACGCGGCGGTTAAAGCGGCGAAGAATATTTTCATTCGCCTCGCGTTCATCTTTCCGTGTAACTTGTACCATATCGTTTGTCATTATACCAGATGGCAAGAGTTTTTACAATCACCTACTGTAGTTCAACATGCAGCAACCGCCCTTCAACCGTGCGCACACCGTTCCACTCATTAATATTTGGCTGAAACCATGCCGCAATCTCATCGCCCGGTTCGCGGAAAAACGATTCCGGCGCGTTAAATGCGAGCACCTGTAGCGTCTTTTCACCTGCATCACGCAGTGCTATTTTCACATGCTGCCCGTTCGCTCCCATACGCCGTACGCCTGCAACTACCGCATGCGCAATTTTTAGAATCGGCTCAGGGTTGCCGTTGCCAAACGGCTCCATCCGAGCAATTTGTTCAACTAGCTCTTCCGTTATTTCTGTAAAATCTTTAATTTCAACATCGGCATGTGGTTGCAAAAAAGACGTTTGATTTATCAAATTCAAACTATCATAAAACTCATTGACCCGCCTGCGAAACGCTGGAATCTGCACCGTCTCAAGTGTCACGCCTGCTGCCGCGCCGTGCCCACCGCCACGCAAGACAATATCGTCGGCGGCACGTACCGCATCCGCTGCTGAAAAATCACCAAAACTGCGCGCCGAACCTGTCGCCGTATCACCGCGAATACCAATAATAAATACCGGCTTTTTATACGTCTCGACTAATTTCGACGCCACAATGCCAATCACGCCATGATTCCAGCCTTCGCTCGCCACCACCAGCACGCGGTCATCCGCCATGCCATCCGCTTGTTCACAAGCTTGCTTAAAAATCTCATCCTGAATTGAACGCCGTTCAACATTAAACGCCTCCAACTTTTCACTTGCCGCCAGCGCCTCTATTCCGTCTGTTGCTGTCAGCATATCCAAACTATGCTGCGCTGTGTCTAGCCGTCCCGCCGCATTCATACGCGGGCCGAGCCCAAACCCCAAATGCCGTGCATTTACCGTCCCTGGTTCAATACCGCTCACTGCCATCAGTGCTTTTAGCCCGGTACGCCGCTGCTTCTTCAGCACCTCCAGCCCCCAGTACACGTTTGCCCGGTTCTCATCTGCTAATGTCACAATATCGCATACTGTCCCTAACGCCACCAAATCAAGCAACCACTTTTCGTACCCGTCAGGCAACCCGTCTAGCCGCGTCTGCAGTGCCTGCACGAGTTTAAACGCCACACCCGCGCCGCACAAATCACGAAATGGATACTCATGGTCAGCATATTTTGGATTAACTGTCGCGACTGCTGGCGGGCGTGTCGGCGCAATATTATGGTGGTCTGTCACCACCGTATCAATACCGAGATCAGCTGCGTATGCAATCTCCGTGTGGCACAAACTACCGCAGTCCACCGTCACAATCAGCTGCGCGCCCATATCGCGCACCTTATCAACTGCACCAATCGTCATGCCATAACCTTCGACAAACCGGTTTGGAATAAATGCGTCAAGATGTTGAAATCCAAAACTATGAAATGCATCCAACAACAATGCCGTCGCGCTCAGTCCGTCAATATCATAGTCGCCATAGATAACGACTTTTTCCTGATGTTGGCGCGCGAGCACTAACCGCGCCACCGCTTTATCCATCTCCGATAATAGGAATGGATCATATTTTGTTGCCGCATAATCCGGCGATAAAAATGCTTGACGCGCCGACACGTCATTTAATCCACGTGCTGCTAAAATACGTTCAAACAGCGTCATCGCGGTTGAATATCAGACGTTGTCCGTTTTGGTCGATTGCTGCTTGCTTGCTGCTGCGATTTAATCACGATGCTTTGCAGCTCTTTAAAAATCGGGAACTGCTTGTTGGTTGAATAAATCCGTGTATTGCCCTGTTTTTCAGCCATCAAAAAACCCACCTTTTCAAGCCGGCGTAACTCGCGCTGGATATTACCCGGGTCTTCTTTGATCAGCTTAGCGAGACCGCGCACATGCGTACGAAAATCTGGATATTTTGCGTATACCACCACGATCTTTCGCCGAACCCTGGAGGTTATAAATACATCAAGCACGTGAACAGCCTTTCTTGCTTTTTATTAATACCACTGTTGCTTTTTATTCTACATTTTTTCTAGATGCAATTCAAGCCACTTGGCTGCTATATTTACCGCCAATTCAAAATAATCTGGCTGATCTTCTTAATTGCCTCTTTACGTGTCGGAACCGTATTGTCGGAATAATAGTGATTCACTCCCAAGTAATTTTCTTTCACATCAAGCACATGCAATTCGTCCGCCGTAACGTGTAACTGGTCCACCACCGACACCGTTGCAATCGGCGTCGCTACAACCAGTCTTTCTATTCGAATCGGTTTCAAAAAATCAAATGCTACGCTCAGCGCCGCACCATCAGCTAGCGCGTCCGACACTAAAAATACAACGCGGTCTTTCAGCATCGCATCGTCAATCGTACCGCCGTCGCCGATCAATCGGTTGATACGACTGTACGCCTCGCGTTTCTGGTCGTCTAAGTAGCCATGAAATTCGCTCGTATACTCCTGAATTTCTCCTGTTGAAAATTCGCTGTTGTATGTAAAATTTCCGCGCTGCGATACCGCGCCAAAGCTCAGATTCTCGCCCGGTACATCAATATTCTCTGTCACAAGCATCATCAGCACACAGTGTAATTGCGCTGCAATCTGCTCGCCGACCAACACGCCGCCTTCTGTCAGTGCTACGACCGCGCAGTTCTCGTACCGATACTTATCAACAACCTGTGCAGCCAGTAATTGCCCAGCTTGTGCCCTGCTTTCAAAATACATACGTTTATAGTAGCAGTCGCTCTCTCGTCTATGCAAGGTATAATACCATGTATGCACTATTACGACGTCGCACCGATCAAGATTGTTCGCGCTGGCAGCGATTACTTTACCTACTGCAGCGAACAAGTTCTACAAATTGGACAACTCGTGACAATCCCAGTCGGCAAATTACTGCTAACTGGCGTCGTTATAAAACACACGCGAAAACCAGCATACGATACGCGTGCTGTTACATCTGCGCTTGATATCCCGCCGCTGCCAAATCCATTGCTCAAAACTGCTCTATGGATGGCTTGCTACTACGCCGCACCCCTTGCGACCACATTGCAGACAATTTTGCCGCGCGGCCTCGCAAAAAAGCGACGCGCAGCAGCATATTCCCGCCAAACGATTTCGCGGAATCGAACACATTATTTACTCAACAAAGACCAGCAAGCCGCCGTTGATGCGCTCACGCAGCGTACAAATGGAACAGCCTTGCTGCACGGCGTTACCGGCAGCGGCAAAACCGCTGTTTACATCACCTATGCCAAGCATATTATGGCGCAGCAAAAATCCGTCATTATCCTTGTACCAGAAATCGCCCTCACTTCGCAGCTTATCGCAGAGTTTGAACAGCATTTTTCCGACATCTTACTAACCCATTCGCAGCAAACCGAGTCTGCGCGCCATCAGATTTGGCTCAATGCCCTTCAAAGCACCATTCCGCGTATCGCCGTTGGTCCGCGCTCAGCGCTCTTTCTGCCGCTTACCCACATTGGCGCTATCATTATTGACGAAGCGCACGAACCAAGTTTCAAGCAAGATCAATCGCCACGCTATTCGGCTTTGCGCGTCGCCGCCACGCTTGGTGCGCATCATGGCGCGCCCGTTATTCAAGGTTCAGCAACGCCGCTCATCAACGAGTATTACCTTGCCACACACACCAATAGCTCGATCATTACACTCCCTCGCCGTGCACAAGCCGCTCCGCCGCCGCACGTCGACATCATAAATATGACATCAAAAACAAATTTTGTTCAACATCGTTTTTTATCCGACTCGCTCCTCGCCCGCATTACAGTCTCGCTTGAACACAAGCAGCAAATCCTACTTTTTCACAACCGCCGCGGTAGCGCCAGTACGACACTCTGCACTAACTGCGGCTGGTCTGCAATCTGTCCGCGCTGCTTCGTGCCATTCACACTCCATATCGACAAGCACATACTGCAATGCCACATTTGCGGTAACACGGCGCCCGTACCAACTTCTTGCCCTGATTGCCACGAAACTGATATCGTTCATAAAGGCATCGGCACGAAACTTATTGAATTGGAGATTAGGAAATTATTTCCGCACGCAACCGTTGCGCGCTTTGATGGCGATACCGCCGCCGCGCATACGCTTGAAAAGCGTTACCAAGAACTCTACGACGGCACAATTGATATTATTATCGGCACACAAGTCGTCGCCAAAGGGCTTGACCTGCCGCACCTTGGCACTGTCGGCGTCATTCAGGCGGACGCCGGGCTCGCTTTGCCCGATTTCATGGCGCGCGAACGTACCTTTCAACTATTGTCGCAGGTCGTCGGGCGCGTCGGGCGCACCAACCAGCAAGCTAGTGTTGTCATCCAATCATATCAACCGCACGACGAAACGATTCGCGCTGGCGCGGCACAAGATTATGCCGCCTTTTACACTACCGAACTCGCTAAACGCCGCAAAAGCCATTTTCCGCCGTTCACCTATTTGCTCAAACTCACGTGTATCTACAAAACCGAAAAAGCCGCCATCAATAACGCCCAAATACTTGCTAAAAAACTTCGCACAGATTATCCAAATCTATATATATATGGTCCAACTCCCGCTTTTTACGAACGGCAACGCGACACCTATCGCTGGCAAATCGTCGTTAAATCGCCAACGCGCACCACCCTGCTCAACATCATCGCACAATTGCCGCCCACGCGCTGGCAGTATGACATCGACCCGATGAATCTGTTATAATATACAGAGTTGTGAAGAAAGAATCTATTATTACTCTACCAAATCCCCATCTGCGCCAAAAGTCGCAGAAAGTTCACGTCATCACCGAAGAAGTTAGCCAGCTCGTTAAGGATATGACTGACGCAAGTATTGACTGGGAAGCGTCGCGTCCGCACGAAATCAGCGCCGCGCTCGCCGCCGTGCAAATTGACCGGCTTCACCGCGTCATTATCGTGCGCAACGATTTTGAAAACAAAGAAAACCAAGAATTTATCGCTCTCATTAATCCAGAAATTGTAAAATACGAAGGCGAGCTTGTTGAAGATTACGAGGGCTGCCTTAGCGTGCGCGATTTTTACGGCAAGGTACCGCGCTATAGCCGTGTCCGCGTCAAAGCGATGAATGTCGACGGCGACGAAATTCGCATCAAAGCCGAAGGATTTTTAGCACGCGTCATTCAGCATGAAATCGACCACTGCAATGGTATCGTATTTGTCGACCACATCCGCGATAAAACCGATGCATTTTACCGGCTAAATGACAAGGGCGAGCTTGATCCGCTCGACTATGATACGCATGTCAAAGATAACCACGACCTCTGGGACTAAGCAGCCGCTTATCTTTTTCGGGACTGAAGATTTCAGCTTATACAGTTTGCGTGCGCTCATCGAAAACGGATTTAATGTTGCTGCCATCGTCACCAAACCAGACACGCCGCGTGGGCGCCATCGCGTACTCACTGCACCCGCCGTCAAAGTTTACGCCGCAGAGCATAATATACCCGTATGGCAACCGACTAAACTCAAAAATATCATAAATGATATAAAATTAATAAAAAATCCTGCCGGCGTGCTTGTCAGTTACGGAAAAATTATTCCGCAAAGTGTTATTAATTTATTCACTCCTGGCATCATCAACGTTCATCCTTCTCTCCTACCAAAGTACCGCGGTCCATCACCAATTGAGTCCGCTATCGCCAATCGCGACAAAACCACAGGCGTGACGCTTATGCAGCTTACGAAAGACATGGACGCCGGACCAATTTATTATCAAACACGCCACGGTCTGGACCAATCCGAGACTCGTCCTGAGTTATACAAGACGCTCGGCCAACTCGGTGCAGCGGCTCTCGCTGCGAAACTACCTAATATTTTGAGCGGCGCGCTTCAGCCAGCACCTCAAGACGACGCCAACGCCACCTACTGCCAGCTGCTAAGCCGCAGTGACACCGACCTTGATCTAACCGCGCTTACCGCTGTCCAGACCGAGGCGCGCATTCGCGCCCATCTCGGGTTTCCGCGTTCGCGCGTCACCATCGGCTCATATAAACTCATCGTCACCAAAGCGCACACTATTATGAATGCAAAAACGCCTCTTGATTTACCATGTGCAAACGGCGCATTTTTATCAATCGACGAGCTTATTGCCCCTAGCGGCAAGGCTATGTCTGCTGGCGAATTCTTGCGCGGCTATTTAATTCGACCAAAAACTAAATAACCGCACAGCATATCACCAGACGGTTATCCAATGCCGCTTCTAAACCTACAAAAGGAAGGAGGACAGCATCTACGCAGCGGATGCGTCGCCGCCTAAGATTGCATCACGATTCGCGATAATTTCCTGCTTCAACTCATTCATCGTCTGCGCGACAACGTCTCGATAATTCGGGCGGTTCATCCCGAGCCATTTCAGGCTTGCATATTCAGCCAATAGCACATCCGCCGGCACATTATCAGGCACGTTTGCGCGAAGCTGCTGGTATACCGCGTCTTGCTCATAGTTTGGTGCATTCGTTGCCAGCCACGCACTGACGCGGTCGCTCTTGCGGTCAATGAACGACTCAAACTCATCAAGCTGCTGGTCGCTTAGCCCCTCGCTCAATTTCGTACCAACAATCATCTCTAACTGCTCGCGAAAATGCGCTAAGAACGCCTGCTTCTGGTCGTCCGGTAAGCTACCGAGCCCCACTTCTTGCAAAAAATTATCATCTAACTGAAACATTGTCCCTCCGTTTCTCTCCCTCTAGTATATAGAGCTTACTCCGCTTATGCAATAAGTCCGAGCTGCTTATTGACCTCGTTGCGCATATCAATCAGCTCTTCAACATACTCGTCAAACACTTCCTGCATCATCTTGCCATATCCAGGAATCGCATAACGCAGCCACAGTGCAGCTGCGTAAAAACTCATCGCCTCCTCGTCACTATCCATCAGCTGACGCACTGTCTTGTAGTCCTCGCGCGTCGCGTAATCACTGTGGAACTCTGCCAGCCAGCGCCGTGTGCGGTCGGGATTACCCTGCACATCTTCAAACTCGATGATTTCGTCGTCGCTCAGCTCCGGCAAAAACCGCTCCGCCACGCGCCGATTTAGCTCCTCTTGAATTTCCCGCTTGTATTTATCTTTTTGCTCTTCTGTCAGCATCGCTACATTGTAGCCGATTTTTGTCAGCAGAGCGTCATCAATATTAAACATTTACCCCTCCCTTTTATTTTTTGGCATATTGACTCAATACTTTCAGTACAGACGTAGTATTGCTATCACCGTTTATAGACACCCATTCATTTGCGCCGCTTCCGTGCCATTCTACATCGTAACCATTTTGTGCAGCCATATCGGCTAGTTCATGCAATTTCGATGCAGCATTTTCAGTACCAAAGTTATCTGCCGCCCAGTTCCATGGGAACTGATCTTC
Organism: Candidatus Saccharimonadota bacterium; assembly: GCA_905371715.1. Taxonomy (GTDB): domain Bacteria; phylum Patescibacteriota; class Saccharimonadia; order Saccharimonadales; family Saccharimonadaceae; genus Saccharimonas; species Saccharimonas epibionticum. Next base: position 28,257 of record CAJPLV010000009.1, read on the forward strand.
GTATGCGCTAAAGTCTGCATTTGTCAAAGCCTCACCACCAGAGTCACCAGAGCCGTGCATAAGCCTGTCCATCGCATCGTTCAAAGTTTTATTATTGCCGCTGTCACCGCTTGGGCTAAGATCGGCATTCGCGGTCTCATTTCCTGACGACGGAGCTTCAGTCTCAGGGGCGCTTGCTGCCGAGGCATCCGTTGACCATTTCTCCAATGCAGTATGAGCACCGAGGTTTGCCAACCTGCCCAAACCAGCGCCAAGAGCAAACAGTCCCGCATTCGTTTCCGCCTCTTTTGCAGCACGGTCAGCATCTTCGTAACTTTTCTGCCGACTACCGTGCATCATCCAGTCAGCAAAATGTCCTATAGCCTCTTTACGAGGATCGACTCTATGCGCAGCCTCAGCTTCTTCACGCATCTTTGTAACTTCCGCAGTATCAAACTGCGCCTTCGCCTTGCCTTCGTCATCCTGATGATGCTTAAGGTTCTCGTCAGCAGCGGCCAACCGTGAACCACGATGGATAAGCATGCCAGCTCCGGTCGTTACTCCCGCTAGCACTGGTACACCAACTCCAAAAACAGGTAAAAGCGCACCGGTAGCAAAACCAGGACCAAAGTTCCGAAGCCGACGCCCCCATTTGCTGCCGCCATTTAGCCACTTGCCGACAGAGGCAAGAAGTTTATCGCCAAAATGCCGCTTCTCTTGCCGTTCTGTCAGCTCATCATTGATCGCTTGGCGTACATTTACATCTAGTAGACTACGCAACTCACCAAACGCGATATCCGACTTCATCTGAGCAATTTCATCTTCACTAAGATCTGCTGTATTCTCAATATTCTCAGCCCGACTCTTCGCGAGCGCAAGTGCACACTCCTTCACCTTATCCTCCGCTTCACGGAGCTTTTGCTCTCGCCTCTCACGACCAATTATGCTGAGATTTTGCTTACCAAAACGGCGAAGAATCCAATTAATTGGCTTCTTGAACTTATATGTGATAAAATTTCCGCTCTTCGTTTCTGCGTCAGCCCGTAATTTCGCAAGCTCAGCGACCGCAGCATCATACGCTTCTCGTTGCTGCTCATGCTCCAGACCTTCCTCTGCTTTATCCGGATTGTCTGGATGTTTATCTGAATCCTGATCCCGAGCAGTAGGCTCGTCATCATTCTCGCTATATAGAACGAGCTCCCTGCCCTTCTCACCTTCATTAAACGTTTCTAGCTGCTTCTGCAACTTCTTTTTCTCGTCCTCAAGTCTTTGTTTCTGATCTCTAGCGGCACGCTCATGACCTTCACGAAGAGGCTTGCCGTTTATCGCATGGTCGTATACCTCTATTTGCTCATCAAGATGAGTGATCTTTGATGAAATTTCACTACGCTCATCTTCAACCTCTTCCTCATGAGTCTTACTTACGGTTTCAGCTTTGACTTCGCTACTGTTATCTTTTTTTTGTTCGGTCTGTTCTTGTTGTGCGTTCGACTCAATAACAGTCATTTTGTATCGTAAATAATCTTTTATAGACTCTGACACAGTCGGATCAGCAAGCTTCTTGTAAATATCATCAATTTTTTCTTGATAACGAGTCTCTGTGGTTGATCCAGAGGAGGCCTCACCATTTTCGGTTGTCACTGGCGCAACGCTGCTGTCGCTATCAACCTGCTCCTTAGAACTTGAAACGGATGCCCCTCGTGGTTCTACAGCCTCCAGCGTCGGTACAGTTTGGCCTTTGACTACAACTTCCCTATGGTCCTTTGAGGTTGTTGTAGGAGTATCGTTTGCCGCAGATATATCATGGTCGTCATATCCAGCCGAAATACTATCAAGATCAGCGTCTGGGCCTAACGGAGGATTGACAATATTGCCAGAAGAATCATGCATAACAGTATATCCCGTCGGAATCTCCGGAACACTGTCAGCAGAAGAATCAGATGAGCTACTACGCTTATCAGCGAAACTAGCCTCAGCGACTTCTGATTCTATGCCTCCAGATGTCAATAATGGCTCAGTATGGTCTGCCGGCTGTATGACATCGCTTTCGGCGCGCTTAGGTTGATACTCCCCAGCAGGACCTAGTCCAGACTTCCTGTGCATCCTACGTTCGCTCATTGTTATAACGTCCAATCCTATTTAAATTTTATCAAACTTTTTATATTATACACCAACTTACACAAAAATGCAAGCTTTTTACTCATCCTCGCCACCTATTATAGACGCGCCGTGCAACAACGTCAAGGGTGTTTTATGCAAATAACTATGAAATTACCTGCTACAACGTCCGCTTCACCAACTCGCGCGTAAATAATTCCAGCGTATCGCCGATCTCCAATTGGAGCTTTTTGTGCGTGCGTATACTCAGCCCGCACATTTCACCTTCAAACACTTCTTTTGCCTCTTGCTGCTGGCGCTGCACCGACATCACTTCAACTTCGGCGATTTGCTCGCCGCTGCGCTTAACGCGCGCCAACGTGTGCGCCACAACCTTTCCTTTTGCTACCATGCCGCCGCAAATCACCTCATCGCGCATCGTACGGAACACACCCTTCACATCAAGTACGCCAATTTCCGTCTCAACAACATCCGGTTCAAGCATCTGCTCCATACTTTGGCGCGCGTCGTCTAGCAGCTCATAAATAACTTTAAACAAGCGCACCTGCACACGGTCGCGCATCGCGAGGCGCTTCACTGCCGGCGGTAAATCAACATTAAAGCCGTACACGATCGCTTGCGAGCTATCCGCCAAACGAATATCGCTTTCGTTAATATTGCCCACGCCGCTGCCGATCACGCGCAAGTCAATCGCGTCGCCCGTATCTACCAGGCGCAAGCTGTCCATCACCGAGGTGAGTGAGCCCTGCACATCCGCTTTCACAACGACATTAAACTCTTGGCTATCGTGCTTTCTTGTCATCATCTTCAACAGATCGGCACCTGTCACATTGGTGCTGGCAGCCTGTTTTTCGGCTTCAATCTTGGCGCGCTCTACTGCTAAGCGTGCAGTCTTTTCGTTCTTCACTACAGTGAATATATCGCCAAATTGCGGCAGTTCTTTGAATCCCGTTACAGTGACCGGCGTCGACGGACCAGCCGACTTGATCGTTTCTCCCTTGTAGTTTAGCAGTGTGCGTACCTTACCGTACGACGTACCTGCCACGAGAAAATGTCCCGGCTTTAGCTGCCCTTGCTCAATGAGCAAATTCACCACTGAACCGCGGCCTTTTTCCATGTGCGCCTCAATCACCAAACCCTCCGCCGGCACATCAGCGTCAGCTTTCAATTCCTCCATATCAGCCACAAGCAGCACCATGTCGAGAAGTTTATCAAGATTTTCGCCCGTTTTTGCGCTTACCGACACCATGATTGTATCGCCGCCCCATTCCTCCGGATTGAGCTGGTATTCGCTTGCCAACTGCGCTTTCACGCGATCAACGTTCGCGCCTTCTTTGTCGATCTTGTTGATTGCAACAACTATTTTCGCATTGGCGCTACGGGCGAATTTAATCGCCTCAACCGTCTGCGGCATCACGCCGTCATCTGCCGCCACCACGATAATTACAACATCCGTAAGCGCCGCGCCGTGTTGGCGAAGTGCTGCAAACGCTTCGTGCCCTGGCGTGTCAAGCAGAGTAATCGTACGACCGTTCCGCCGCGTCTGGTATGCGCTAATATGCTGCGTAATACCGCCTGCTTCACCTTCAACTACTTTCGTATCAAGAATTGCGTCAAGTAACGTCGTCTTGCCGTGATCAACGTGCCCCATTACGGCAACGATCGGCGGGCGTACCGACGCATTTGCCGATGGTTTATGCAACCGCTGCACGGGCGACGAATCAACTTTTTTACGCCGCAGCTCAACATCCAGCTTTAACTCGTCAACGATAATTTCTGCCGTCTCAAAATCAATGCGCTGATTGATCGTCGCCACGATACCATTCTTGAATAATTCACCGACGAGCTGCGCAACTGGCAAATTGAGCGTTTCAGCGAGCTCTCCTACGGTAATTGAATCAGCAATCATCAATACTTTTTCGGATTTGCTCATTTCTTGCTCCTTTCCGCCCGCACCTCGCCGGGACAATTATCCATGAATAATTACATGGGTGCTATTTCTTTTTCTTATCAGTCAGCGTCAAGCTAACTTTGCGACCTTCTTTGTCGATATCCAAAATGACAAACCCTTTGCGCGCATTGAGCGTAAACACCTTCTCCGGGTCAACATCATTGCCACCGCCAATCTCCGAGACATGAACCAGCGCCTCAACTGCCGGACTAATCTGCACAAATGCCCCAAACGGCGTAATGCGCGTAACCGTACCCTCAACTTTATCGCCTTTCTTGAATTTATCGACTTCATCAAGCCACGGGTCTTTCGTCAGTTGCTTCATACTTAAACTCAGGCGCTCTTTGTCAATCGAAATAATCTTCGCCTCAACGCTTTGTCCGACTTTCACATAGTCAGACGTATTATTAACGCGCTCCCAGCTGATTTCCGAAATGTGAATCAAGCCTTCAATGCCATCAACATTCACAAATGCACCAAAATCAACCACGCCCGTGACCACGCCCGTGACCGTATCACCGACTTTGAGTTTCTCAAACCGCTCCGCTAGGCCGTCCTTGATTGCCTCTTTTTCCGAGAAAATCAACTTGTTTGCTTTGCGGTCGCAATCTAGGATACGAACTCGAATTGTTTGCCCAACTAGCGCATTCAACCGCGACAAAATTTCGTCTTTATCAGCGCTGCCAACACGCGGATAATGCTCCGCCGACAACTGCGACACCGGCAAGAAACCGCGCACGCCTTCGTATTCTACCAGCAAACCGCCACGGTTTGCGTCGTGCGGCGTCACCTCAATGATTTCGCCAGCGTCCATCTTTGCCTGAACCTCTTCCCAGCCGCGATCTTTCGCTGCTTTACGCAGGCTCAAAAGACTATAGCCGTTTTCGAGTTCTGTATCAACGACGCTTGCCGCAACTTCATCGCCAACCGCTAGCTGCCGGCCAAAACCAACTTCGCGGCGCGGCACGAAACCGACGCCATGCGCGCCCAAATCAATCAATACTTCATGTTTTCGCACGCTTAACACGTGCCCAGTAACCATTTCGCCTGCAACAAGCTGTTTTCCGCCGTCGCCGCTCAAAAGGTCATCCATTGTAATCGTGGCTTCTGCCATAAATACTCGTTATTAGCCGCCATCTATCATAGAAAGCCGCCAATACTCCTTTCTTAACGTTAATATTCTCTGAAGACACACTAAAATAGCTATGCCATCAACTACACTTTAGTATAGCGTATTTCACCCCTAGTGTCTAGATGAGCCGCTGCGAGCGAATATATGCCATACCGACACCCAATAGAATGACGCCAGCAACCGCCGCAATAACCGCCTCGCCAGGACCGGTTGCCGGTAATTGGTTCGCCGCCGGCGCAGTCGACGTGTGCGGCAGCCCGGAGTTTGGCGACGTACTTGTTGTCGGTGTTGTTGCTGGCGCCGCGTTCGCTTGGCTACTCGGCTGAGTCTGAGTTGGTGCTAGCGCCGGTGTCGTCGTTGTACCCGCCTTTGCATCAGTCTTTTGTTCAGTCTTTACTTCGGTCGGCTTTTTATCCTCAGTTTTTTTGTTATCGGCTTTATTCTTATCTGCTTGCTGTTTCAAGACAGTGTCAACTGAGTCTTTTTTATTACTTGTTTTATCGTTTGGCGTTGCTGTACTTGAATTTTTTGCCTCTTCTTTCTTGTTCGTATCCGCCGCGTCGGTCTTCACTGCTTCATCGGTCTTAGCCGTTTGCGTGGTATCGCTTGTTGATGTTGCACCGTGGCGCATTACATACACGCCGCCGGCAAGCGCCGTCGTTAGTAGCGCGCCAACCAGCACATATCCGATAACTGCTCCTTTTTCCTTCTGATGCGCCATCACCATCTCCTTTCCGAAAAACTCCTTTTGTCTATTATACCATCTTTTCTGCATAAAAATCAACTGTGTTATGCTAGATATATGATAGTTACGATCGATACCGGTGGGACAAAAACGCTCGTCGCCTCGTTTGCAGACAACGGCAGAATGGGCGACTCGATCAAATTCCCCACGCCAAAAGAACCAGCCCAGTACACCGCAGAGCTAAAACGAATTATACGTGAACGCTACACGGACAAAAAAGTCGACGTTATCGTTATTGCACTGCCAGGAATCATTCGTAATGGCACTGCTGTTTGGTGTCAAAATCTCGGCTGGGCAAACTTTAGCGCGCATACGGCGCTCAAGAACCTTTTACCAGGCGTTCCTGTACTTATTGAGAATGACGCTAATCTCGCCGGACTATCGGAAACGCGCGCACTGCGCAGTATTCCTCGATCATCACTCTACGTTACGATCAGCACCGGTATCGGGAGCGGTATCTGTACGAACGGCTACATAGACCCCGGCTTGCGCTATAGCGAAGCTGGACGAGCGCTTGTCGAATACAAAGGCAAAGTCCGGCAATGGGAGAGCTTCGCTTCGGGGCGCGCCATCGTCCGTGACTACAAAAAATTCGCCCGCGACATTAAAAATAAACGTACATGGCGGCAAATCGCCGGGCGCATGTCGCGCGGATTTTTAGCAGTCGTCCCTATCGTACAGCCCGACGTTATTATTATCGGCGGCAGCGTCGGTACTTACTTTGAACGCTACGGCGAATTTCTGTCCGAAATATTAACCGACCATTTGCCGCCGCACATTCCTTGCCCAAAGATTGTGCAAGCAAAACACCCTGAAGAAGCAGTTGTGTATGGATGTTATTACTATGGAAAAGATTACTTGGCTCTTGCCAAAACTGCGCGTTAAAGCAGCAGGCATACCGCACTTACAACACCTTACCATCACTCCAGGCGAGATGTTTTGCTGGAATCATACTGCTTGTGCTATTACATATGACGCATCGGCTCGATATGCCGAAGCGCAGCTTCTACATGAATTCGGGCACGCACTGCTAAATCATAAGCAATATCTACGAGATATTGAGTTGCTCGCCATGGAACGCGCCGCGTGGGATCAGGCAATCACATTGGCGCACGAATTTAATGTTCAGATACACGAAGGCTATATTGAAGAAACACTTGATACCTACCGCGATTGGCTCCATGCACGATCACTTTGCCCTCACTGCGCTGCAACGGGCGTACAAACCAAACGTCACCACTATCAATGCCTTGCTTGTCTACATACATGGCGCGTTAATGATGCACGCACATGTCAGCTACGACGCTATCGCGCAACGAAAAATACCCCATAGGTTTCCGGGGTATTTTTCATACAAGTGATATGTATTTACGCCGCAAGCGTCGCGTCGTCTTGCGCTACATTCTTGCTTTTACCGCGCCGCGAAATACGACCGCCCTTTGCGCCAGCGATACGCGCCAACGCCGGATTTGCCGCGAAGCCGCCCGTACGTCCGTTGCGACCGCCCTTTGCGCCAATTTTCGCGTAGAAATTAGGGTCTTTTGCTAAGTTTTTCTGTGCTGCTTTTTTGCCGCCTGCCTTTGTTCCTGCCATATATCTAATCCTCCCTGCCCTGTAGGCAATATATTAAAAAGGGTCCCGGGAATCTCTTCACAAAAGATTACCAAAACCCTCTCTTTACCTCACATATATTATATGTATGATTTAATTTTAGCACAAACACTTCAAACTGTCAATGGTTACAGAATACAAAATTATGATATAAAAACTATTGCACTTATGCATCCGGTGCGATATTATAGATATGCACCTGTTTGAATCTTATCAAAAACCATAAGGTTCACCACAACAATTCTCGTTTTCTGCGAGATTCGAGAATGATACAGTAAGCCCCTTTCGGGCTTACTTTTGGTTTACACGACGAGACTTAAATTAATCTCACTGCAGCTTAAAAAGAGTTGTCCTTATAGTTAGCGAGCAAATTTCCGATACTTAAGAGACTAAGGACTCACCAAATCCGGATTCTGCTAAATTAAATAGTTTATAAATCATGTATAGTTTTTCTCTGAATTAGTTAATTTTCTATATCTTGCGGCAGTAGATAATCACGCCAATCAAAAAAGACCACCCTATTCGGATGGTCTTTTTATAATTCGGCACCGTGCTAGTTTCCCACTTTCGCAGTATAATCGCCGCTGAGGAGCTTAACTTCTGTGTTCGGAATGAGAACAGGTGTTTCCTCCTCGCCATGGGCACCGAAGAAAGGGGTTTAAAGCGCTTGGTCCCAGTATAGCTTCGCTGGTGGGCCAAACCCCTTACTTCGATGTCCGTTTTTAGCCGGTTTGTAAAAGATTGACAGTGGTGCTCATGAACACCAATTACTAGTTAAGTCTACCTTATCTACGATACAAATGCAAACATTCGCGCCGTAGATAAGGACATAAAAAGGCAATGGGACTATTAGTATGCTTCGGCTCCATATGTTACCACACTTCCACCTTGCACCTATCAAACAGATAGTCTCTCTGTGTCCTCATAGGGAAATCTTATCTTGAGGTCAGTTTCGCGCTTAATATGCTTTCAGCGCTTATCTGATCCGTACATAGCTACCGGACAATGCAGCAGGTGGCTACAATCCGTACACCAGAGGTACGTCCACCCCGGTCCTCTCGTACTAGGGGCAGATCCTCTCAAATTTCCTAACGTCCATACCGGATATAAACCGAACTGTCTCACGACGTTCTGAACCCAGCTCGCGTACCACTTTAATCGGCGAACAGCCGAACCCTTGGAAGGTGCTCCCCCTCCAGGATGTGATGAGCCGACATCGAGGTGCCAAACAGCGCCGTCTATGTGAACTATTGGGCGCTATAAGCCTGTTATCCCCAGGGTAACTTTTATCCGTTTGCGCTGTCGATCCCACATTCATGTACAAATGTACGTACAGCGGATCACTTGCTCCGACTTTCGTCTCTGATTGGAATGTACTCCTCACAGTCAAGCTGGCTTATGCGCATACACTATCACTTCGATTTCCATCCGAAGTTAGCCAACCTTTGAACGCCTCCGCTACTCTTTAGGAGGCAACCGCCCCAGTTAAACTACCCACCATACACGGTCCGCTAACCGGATAACGGTCAGCGTGAGAACACAATCACAACAAGGGTGGTATTTCACTTGGTGACTCCACAAATACTGGCGTATCTGCTTCAAAGTCTCCCACCTATGCTACACATGTTGAAACCGTATTCAATGTAAAGCTGTAGTAAAGCTCCATGGGGTCTTCTCGTCCTGGTATGGACAGACGGCATCTTTACCGCCAATGCACTTTCACCGAGTCCTTCGCTGAGACAGTGCCCACATGATTACTCCATTCGTGCGGGTCAGAACTTACCTGACAAGGAATTTCGCTACCTTAGGACGGTTATAGTTACCGCCGCCGTTCACTGGGGCTTCAGTTCACACCGTAAAGCGTTCCCCTTAACCTTCCAGCACCGGGCAGGAGTCACCCCCTATACATCCACTTTCGTGTTAGCAGAGAGCTGTGTTTTTGGTAAACAGTTCCGTGGGCTCTTTTGCTGCGGCCCCCACATCGTTAGATGCGTTGAGCTTCAGTTCCAAAAGCTTGGGTTCTATCTCTTTAGAAGAATTGATGTATTAAAGATACTCTCTAACCACACCTGTTAGCTTTGAAACTGACAACATATCCACCGAAGTGGGGGCAGACCTTATTCCGAAGTTACGGTCGCTGTATTGCCGAGTTCCTTAGCGAAGGTTCTCTCGTAAGCCTGAGTCTACTCGACTCGAGCACCTGTGTTGGTTTGCGGTACGGGCGGACATAGTCGCGCGTACACCTGCTTTTCTAGCCAGAGCCTTTTTCAGAATCGTCACTCCGTAGAGTAACTTTCACTCCCTTTGCGTTCCCGCTCGGTTGGACGGATAAACCATGAATCCGCTCCGAATATCTCTCCGTGAACAGTGTACAAACTACGCCGGTTCAGGAATATCAACCTGATGTCCATCGCCTACGCTATGCGCCTCGGCTTAGGCCCGACTAACCCTGAGATGATTACCATAGCTCAGGAAACCTTGCTCTTACGGCCGAGGGGATTCTCACCCCTCTTATGGTTACTCATTCCAGCATTCTCACTTCCTAACGCTCCACAACACTTTACAATGCTGCTTCACCGCCGATAGGAACGCTCCTCTACCGCCCATACAAAAGTATGAACCCATGTCTTCGGTATTACGTTTAGCCCCGTTACATTTTCCACGCAAAATCTCTTGACTAGTGAGCTGTTACGCACTCTTTAAATGAATGGCTGCTTCTAAGCCAACATCCTAGCTGTTTAAGAAATTTCACCTTGTTTCCCACTTAACGTAAATTTAGGGACCTTAGACGATGGTCTGGGCTGTTTCCCTTTCGAGCGACGAACTTAGCTCCGCCGTTCTAACTGCCATGATTCCACAGTCGGTATTCGTAGTTTGTTAAGGGTGGGTAGGATTGCTCCCCCCAGTCCTTTACAGAGCTCTACCCCCGACTGCTACCACATGACGCCAGTCCTAAAACTGTTTCGAGGAGAACCAGCTATCTCCGAGTTCGATTGGCATTTCACCGCTAACCACAAGTCATCCAAACACTTTGCTGCGTATCCTGGTTCGGTCCTCCACCACCTGTTACAGTGGCTTCAACCTGCTCATGGTTAGGTCACCCGGTTTCGGGTCTAATCCTTACAACTAAACGCCCTATTCAGGCTCGCTTTCACTGTGGCTCCGTCAATTGACTTAACCTCGCTGTAAAAATTAACTCGCTGGATCGTTCTACAAAAAGCACGCCGTCACCGGACAAGCCGGCTCCGACTCCTTGTAGGCACTAAATTTCAGGATCTATTTCACTCCCCTCCCGGGGTTCTTTTCACCTTTCCATCGCTGTACTAGTTCACTATCGATCGTATATTATATTTAGCCTTGGCTGGTGGTCCAGCCAGATTCAAACAGGGTTTCTCGTGCCCCGTCCTACTCGATAAAACACATATAAGGTCAGCGTCGTTTTTGCATACGCGGCTTTCACGTTCTTTGGCTAGCCATTCAAACTATTCTGCTAACCACGCCGTTTTCTTACCTTACCTACCGTTGATAGCCAGTAGTCGCAAACCAGATACCTCGAAAAAATTCAAGTTCTCTGGCTTGGTCGTGTGTTATATCACAACCCCTTGTAAGCATTCGCCTATCAGCTTATTTGCCTGCGAACAGGCAAAAACTTATAAGGTTTGGGCTCTTCCCGTTTCGCTCGCCACTACTCCGAGAATCGTTATTTACTTTCTCTTCCTCAACCTACTAAGATGTTTCAGTTCAGTTGGTTCCCGCTCTACACGCCTATGTATTCAGCGCGAGGCAACATGACATTACTCATGCTAGGTTCTCCCATTCGGAAATCTCCGGATCAAAGCTTGTTGACAGCTACCCGAAGCTTATCGCAGTCTTCCACGTCCTTCATCGGTAATATACGTCTAGGCATCCACTACAGTGCCCTTGAGTACCTTTTTATGCATTGACTTAACTAGTAATTGTTATCCACAACCCTAGTGCCGTCAATCTTTTCTTACATCACTAAATTGTTAAATAACATGTGCTCCTCCCGTCATACTTGAGCGCACATTTACCAGCGTCATAACAACCGGCGCACGTACAATCTACGTTCAAGCTGTGGTGGTTTTCCAACTTCATCCATCGTAGCATTTAGATAGCTGTTTGTCTATAGTTTCTACTGGAAAAAGTTGTTGTAATTTTGACTTACCAAAACACCTCTCCACGATTTGATTCGTCAACCGCCAGAGGTTCTTATAGCTAAGAACATTCGCCTATATACATATATACTACCAGACGGGATGCTTTTGTGTCAATAAAACCCCGCTAACTTTTGCGAGGCAATTTGTATGGTGGGCGCTGAGGGGCTCGAACCCCCGACCCCCTCGGTGTAAACGAGGTGCTCTAGCCAACTGAGCTAAGCGCCCATACGGTGTACGATAATCAGTTCATGGTGGGCGATGAGGGACTTGAACCTCCGACCTCGTCATTATCAGTGACGCGCTCTAACCAGCTGAGCTAATCGCCCATGATCCTATGGTGGAGATACAGGGACTCAAACCCTGGACCCCCTGCTTGCAAAGCAGGTGCTCTAATCAACTGAGCTATATCCCCGTAAACTATTTAATGTACATGAACTTTAATTATTTTACTCTATACAGACTACGATATCAAGTGGTATACTAAAAATATGACATATACATTTAGCTGGACATCGTTTGTTATCGGTTTCATGATTTTGTGCGCAGGCGGTGCAGTCACGCTATGGCACAGGCAGCTCGCCGATATGTTTGGCGGGGGCGTTGGCAGCTATAGCCGTTACCAACTGTGCGGGTTGATTACATGCGGCGTCGGGATTGTCGTTATGGTCAACTTGCACGAGCTGCTTCTAGTCGCGTTCTTCAGTTTGTTCTTCGGCGGTAATAGATAAGATCTGTCCTGCGTTCATACAAATAAAATAAGAAGTCATCTAGAACCTCTTATTTTATTATTTACTATTCTAACAACTTAATTGTACAATAATCTATCAGACTTTTCGAGATTTTTCGTAAGCTTTGTCTCGCCCTAAAGGGCTATAGTAAACACATAAGCTTAGTATGTTTACGAGACCGACCTAGCTCTGGTAATGATTTCTCAACTACCAGGCATCGTTACTCCCTAGAAAGGAGGTAATCCATCCGCACCTTCCGGTACGGATACCTTGTTACG
>CAJPLV010000010.1 GCA_905371715.1 Candidatus Saccharimonadota bacterium
CTGGCTGATGTTTTTGATCGTTATGGTGACTTTTTTGAGTGGTTTGGTGATTTTCAGGGTTATGTCGATTTTTTCTTGTTGCAAGATTTTGTTGACGATAAATACCAAGTTAACATACTAACAGATTTTGATGATTTCCAATCGTCACCGTTGCCTCAGACTGTTGAGCAGTATACGGCATATTTGCAAGGCTTGACTGAGGTGCTAACTCTGCGAGCTGAGCGTATTGAGCGGTACGTCAATTAGCGTGGTTTTTGTGAAGTCTTCGGACAAAAATGTTATAATACACTTTACTAATATGTCGCAAATAATAGTCCAGCCCCTCCCCGGCTACAAAGAAGTCAAGCCCTTCGTCTATGCGGGCTTTTTTCCGGTGAGCAATGAGGATTATAATGATCTGAAAGAGGCTATTGAAAAGCTGAGTCTCAGCGATTCAGCGTTGCAGTTTGAACCAGAAAATTCGCCAGTGCTGGGCTATGGTGTGCGGATCGGTTTTCTTGGGCTACTCCATATGGATATTGTTCGTGAGCGGTTGGAGCGAGAGTATGATCTCGATCTAGTCGTTACTAATCCATCTACTGACTATCAGGTAACCTTGACCAATGGCGAAGAAATCGATATTAAGAGTGCATCCGAGCTACCGGACGTGGCAAAAATTAGCGAAGTGCGCGAGCCGTGGATCGATGGTGAAATCGTGGTGCCGCAAGACTACATCGGTGCGGTGATTCAGCTGATTGTCGCTAAGCGCGGCCGGCAGAAAAACCTCAGCTACATCGACGAGCGGGCGCTGATTTCCTTTACGGCGCCGCTGGCAAATCTGCTGACGGATTTTTATGACCAATTGAAGTCAGTGACCAGCGGGTATGGTTCGTTTAACTATGAGCTGGCGGGCTATCAGCCAGAAGATTTGGTGCGCGTGGATTTTTATGTGGCAGGCGAGATGATTGATGCGCTAAGTGTGATGTGTCACCGCTCAGAAGCGCCAGGCTTGGGTCGGGAAATTGTCAAGAAACTCAAAGACGTGGTGCCGCGCCAGAGTTTTGAAGTGGCATTGCAGGCAGCAATCGGCGGCAAGTTTATCGCCCGCGAAAACATCGGCGCTTACCGCAAAGATGTCACCGGCTACCTCTACGGCGGCGACGTCAGCCGTAAAAAGAAACTCCTTGCCAAGCAAGCTCGTGGTAAAAAACGCATGAAACGCTTCGGTAAGGTTGACATTCCGAGTGAAGCGTTTACGGTGATGTTGAAGCGGGATTAAAGCCGCACCAAATGTACACCATAAAAATCAAACACATCTTAATTTCTGAGACATAAACTACCGCGCGTAGTATAATAAACCCCATGGAAGAAACGAAATTTTCTCTAAATCAAACACCGATTAGCACGATTTTGGCTTGGGTGGAGAGCGGGGCGATTGCTATCCCGGAAATTCAGCGCCCGTTTGTTTGGACTAGCAGCCAAGTGCGCGATTTGATGGATTCGCTTTACCAAGGCTACCCGGTTGGTTATATCATAACTTGGCAAAATCCGGATGTGAGATTGAAAGACGGCTCTACTTCGCAGGGCAAGCGGATTTTGATCGATGGGCAGCAGCGAATCACTGCTTTGCGGGCGGCGATAAGCGGCCTAGATGTGATTGATAAAAATTACAAAAAACGCCGCATTGCTATTTCGTTCAATCCAATTACAGAGGAATTTCGTACGCGCACGAGTTCGACAGAGCGCGGCAAAGAATGGATTGGCGATATCGCCGAGGTTATGGTGAATGGTTATGATACGTTAACGTTTGTCGATGAATATGTTGCCAAAAATCCAAACACGACGCGCCAGGAAATTAACTCGCGCCTGAACCGTCTTATCCAAGTTAAAAATAAGCAAATTGGCGAAATTCAATTAAGTCCAGCGCTTGATATCAATATAGTTAATGAAATTTTTGTGCGTATCAATGCCAGCGGCGTAAATTTGAGCAACGCGGATTTTGCGATGAGTAGAATTGCCGTTTACGAAAAAGAGCCGGGCGATGAAATGGGCATGAAGCTGCGTAAATTTATCGATTATTTTACACACTTATCGGCTGCGCCTGAACAGTTTGAAACTATTGCAGAAAACGATACGCATTTTGCTGCGACGGATTATTTTGCGAAAATCTCGTGGCTCAAGAACGAGACGGACGATTTGTATGACCCGACCTACAACGACATCATCCGCGTCATTGGCTTGACGCAATTTGCGCGCGGTAAATTGGGTGATATCGTGGCGCTGCTTTCTGGGCGTAATTTCGAAACTCACCAAAATGAAAAAGAAATTGCCGATGAATCGTTCAAAAAATTAGAAAAAGGGCTGTATCAATTTACGAACGAAAATAAATTCAAACATTTCGTGCAAAATGTTTTGCGGGGGAGCGGCTATGATGAGCCCGGCATGTTGATCGCGCGTAACGCTGTAAATTATGCGTACGCGATGTATTTGCGGTTGCTGGATGTTGGCGAAAATCACGCTACGGTAAATTCATCGGTGCGGCGTTTGCTGGCGATTTCGTTGATGACTGGTCGTCATTCTGGCGGTTTTGAGACGCGGTTTGAGCAGGATATTAAGCGTATCAACCAGCCGGGCGATATTGCGAAATTTATCGCCACGCTCGAAGAGCAGGAACTTTCGGATGCTTTTTGGAATTCAACTTTGGTCGATGAATTTGATAAGCCAACGGTTAATAATCCGTTTTGGCATATGTTCGTGGCGGCGCAAAATAAGCTGCTCAAACAAAGCTTTTTGTCAAAAAGCAACCTAGCGCGCGATTTAGCGACAGGCGAAATTCATCATATTTTCCCGAAAAATTATTTGGTGAAAAACGGCTATGACAAGACAAAATATAACCGAATCGCCAACTTTGTCCATTTGAAAAATGACATCAATGTTTCGGTTAGCGACGCTGCTCCGAATAAATATTTGAGTAATATTTTGAGCGGAGACAATAATCATCACAGTGATATTGCGAGCGAAAAGGAGCTCGCAGATAACTTTAACGATAACGCAATTCCGCAAATGTTGATCGAGGCAGACGTAGATGATTATGCTGATTTTCTGCGGCAGCGGCAGCGTTTGATGGCGCAAATGCTGAGAGAGTATTACGAGAGTTTGTAGTTTTAGTGCTTTCGGGCGACCTGCTTATGTGCTGTTTGGAGGTCTGTTATAATTAGTGGCGGTATGTTGAAAAATAACGAAAAGAAGCCGATTCTCTACATCGACATGGACGGGACGCTGGTGGATTTTGTGTCGGCGTTTGATAGGGTTGAGCTGGAAATTTTGCGCGAATACGACGGGCGACCGGATGATATCCCCGGGATTTTCGCGCTGATGGATCCGATGCCGGGCGCGATTGAGGCTATTGAGAGACTGCGGCAAAAATACGACCTTTACATTTTATCGTCGTCGCCGTGGGAAAATCCGACGGCGCTGGGTGATAAGTTGGCGTGGGTGAAAAAGTATTTTGGCGGCGAAAAAGACAGCTTGTTTTATAAAAAAGTCATCTTTTCGTCAGCTAAGCACTTGAGCCGCGGCGACATTCTGATTGACGACCGCACAGCAAACGGCGCGGGCGATTTCGAGGGCGAGCATATATTGTTCGGCAGCCAGGATTTTCCTGATTGGGAGGCTGTGTTGGATAGGCTTTTATGAAACATAAGTCCGTCACTGTTTAGGAATTACGGAGAAATGACTAAACTTCACACCCCAGGAAACTATCGTAAAAATCACAACATCATTAAATTTGCAAAGAGTTCATCAATCACGGATTTGACGGTTGTGTTCATTCACGGTCTTTACGGCACGGCGGGCGAGAGGGGTTTGAAGTCGTACATTTTGGGCGAGAAAATTCGCCGTTTGGGCGTAGCGAATGTGGCTTATCTTAATTCGTCGCGGGATTGGAAAATTTATAAATCGGGCGATGAAAAGAAGGCTTTTTGCGAGAAAACTTTCGACGAGGAGCGCCGCGATATTTTGGATATGTTTCGCGTTTTAAGTGAGCGCGCGCCGGAAGTTTTTGGCGCGCGGCAAAAGCGTTATCAAATCGTGGCGAATTCTATGGGCGGCACTATGGCGAGCACGCTGCGTGAGGTTTTCTCACACGTCGAGAAAATTGTCTTGTGCGGTTCGGGCACCGGCTCTAGTTCGGCGACGAAACCGATTCTTTCGACTTATCCGTCCAAGCGTTACGTCACCAGCGCGGCGGCGACTTTCACGGGCGATGTGCTGCTGTTTCAGGGCGAAAAGGACGCGGTCGTGCCACTTGCGTCGCAGGACGAATTGCTGGCGGCGTACAGCTCGGCGAGGCTTGCTGTCAAAAAGATAGTCCCCGGCGCAAATCATAATTTTTCGAAAATTGATGACGGTAATCAGCCATTGGCGTACGAGTTGTACGTTAGTGTGATTTTTAGTTTTTTGATGGGCGTTGAGTGAGCTCGGGCGCGCGAGGATGTTGCGGCTGCGGGGTTAATGTAGGGCGAAATTTTTCATCGCGTCTGCCGGGTGTTATAATTAAGTATGCTTGAAAATAACCTAAAAAATCTGATCAAAAATTACCAACCGAACCAAGCGGCGATTGATGTTGTCAGGCGTACCAAAATCGTGCTGCTGGTCGGTATTTCTGGTGCCGGTAAGGACACGCTTAAGCGCCGTTTGCTCGAGGATGCGGAGTTTGCTGACATCGTGTCCTATACTACGCGGCAGCCGCGGCAAAACGCCGGCGTGATGGAAACGCCGGGTGTTGATTATCATTTTATCGATGAAGCGGCGGCGGTGAAGATGCTGGAAAACCACGAATTTATAGAGGCGAAATTTGTGCACGACACGGTTTATGGCACCGGCGCGAAGGAAATTCAAGCGATCGCCGAGGCGGGCAAAATCGCCGTGACCGACATCGATGTGCAGGGCGTGAGCGAATACAAAAAACTGTCCGGGGACGTGGTGGCGATATTTTTGCTGCCGCCAAATTATGACGAATGGCGCCGTCGGCTGCAGACGCGTTATGCGAGTGTTGAGGAATTTGAAGCCGAATGGCCGAAACGTTTCGCGAGCGCTATCAAAGAGTTGACGCATGCTCTGGAAGTGCCATATTATCACTTCATTATTAACGATAATTTGGACGAAACGGTGCGTGTCGCAGGAGACATTGCACGAAAATCGGACTCATATAATCGCAAAGATGACGAAGCGCGGTTAGTGGCGCGGGATTTGCTTGAGGAATTGCAGGGGTTGGTGTAGTCGCGCCACGGATAAGAGTTTGCCGTAGTAGTCGCGCAGTACTGACAATCTAGCACTCGCCTTGCATGAGTGCTAAATATGCGTTACAATATAGCTATGACCGACCGTCAACAAGCGATTTTAGCAGCGATTATTGAACAATACGCCGAGATTGCGGCGCCCGTAGGCAGCGTTACGCTAGCGAAGCTTTTTGGCGTGAGCAGTGCGACGATTCGCAGCGAAATGGCGAAACTTGAAGATATGGGATTTATTGAAGCGCCGCATACGAGCGCGGGGCGTATTCCGACCGATAAGGGCTATCGGTTTTATGTGAATGGTATCACCGAAGCGACGATGACGGAGTTGCCGAGCGGCATTGACCGCAGTGCGCGAGCGATTGAGGCTCATGTCAGTTCGCATATCAACAAGGCCGATCGAGCAATTCGTTCAGCGGTTGATAGCCTGGTGGACTTGACGGGAAATTTTGGATTTGCGACGATTGGCAGTGAGCTATATATGAACGGTATCGCAAATTTGTTTAGCCACCCGGAGTTTCGCGAAGGCGACCATGTGCGCGCCGTTGCGACATTGATTGATAATATTGAGCCGTGGTTGAGTGAAGCGCAGCCAAACGAGCCTCTAAATGTATTCATTGGCAGCGAAAATCCGATCGGCAAATCAAGCGGTGCAACACTTATTATTAGCCGATTCCGCTCGCCATTCAGCGATCGTAGCTATATTGGTATTATTGGTCCGACTCGTCAGCACTATCGTCGTACGATGGAACTGGTTCGACGTGCTGGAACGATGTTAGAGGAGGTTTTATAGATGACAAAGCAAAAAAAAGCAGAAGAGTACGAGCATTTAATTGGCGAGTTGACGCAGGACTTGCAGCGTACGCGGGCGGATTTTGAAAATTATCGCAAGCGCATGGAAA
Source organism: Candidatus Saccharimonadota bacterium (assembly GCA_905371715.1). Classification (GTDB taxonomy): domain Bacteria; phylum Patescibacteriota; class Saccharimonadia; order Saccharimonadales; family Saccharimonadaceae; genus Saccharimonas; species Saccharimonas epibionticum. The sequence goes on from CAJPLV010000010.1 coordinate 6,176, forward strand.
GTGAAAAACAAGCGGCGCGCCAGGCGGGTGAAACGAAGGCGATTTTGAAGTTGCTCGCAGTAATAGATACAATTGAGCGGGCAGTGGCGAATGTACCGGCGGACTTAGCAAATAATCCATGGGCAAAAGGCATTGCGGGCATTGATAAGCAGCTCGCGAAACAGCTGGAGGCGCTCGGTGTGAAAAAAATTGCCGCTGCGCCGGGTACGGTATTTAATCCAGAGCTGCATCAAGCGGTGCAATTTGATGAAGAATCTGAAGGTGACAGCGAAGTTATTGCCGAGGAAATGCAAGCTGGCTACACGTTGAATGGCGTACCAATTCGCCATGCAATGGTGCGGGTCATGCGGAAATAGCTCAAATAGCTAGCATCTAGCATAGTATTAAGCATTTTATAACACGTTGAAACGTTTGTAGTTATTATAGCCAGTGTAAGAATATAATTATGTAGATATTTCTTTTATTAGTCAACGCCGTTTTGTAGTTACATATAAAGTACTAGCCATACACATCAAGCCTAAGCCAGTAATCGCTAGTGTCGGGTTTAGCCTGCTGAGTGGAGCTGCTCCGGTGTTTGGCGCTGTAACTGATGTCTGCGCACCAGCACCCGGTTGACTTAGTTTATTTTGTTGAGGGTTAAACTGGTTGCCGCTGACAGTGAGACCAATTATGTGCGCAGTATTTATTGTTTCTATAAATTCAGGATGATTGCCTGTCACCCATACGGTATTACCTGAAATTGTAAGAGTATTGATGGGCGTTGTGCCATAGGGGCCGGGTAGAACTTGCGCCAGAACGTATGCCTTGGTTGGTTTTACGTTTTTAAAAGTATTACCGGTAATGGTGATATTTTCAAGCGGTAGCATATTTGGTAATTTAGCGTATGACTCTACGGAGATAATATAACTGTTTGCCGGCGCTGTCTTATATTCAAATGTGTTGTTGGAAATGGTCAAATTTTTTGTCGATAGGAAATGTATTATTCCGAGAATTTCGTTTCTATTTGTTGAAGCGGGTAATGGATCAAGGATGTAATTATTCGTAAAAGCGATATCATGAATTTGTTGATTAGAAACATCGGCATGTTCGCCAATCGGAACTGGTGCTAGTGAAGTAATATTACCGTTGTCGTCGTAAGAAGGAGTGAATGAACCATCTTTGACAACAATATGGTGGCTAGGCAAACTATCAAATACTTGGGGTGTTGCATCTAGGGCATTGCCTCCGAGAGAGCCTCGCGTTGCGTAACTGACCTGGATTGCTTCCTTGAACCAATTCGCCTGGCTATTTTTTTGAGCCTCAGTGACGCCTATAACCTTAGGCGCATTAACGGTAATATAACTGCTGCCCATGATGTCGAGTAGGTGATTGCCAGCCCCAAGCGCTCGATACCAGGTGGGGTGATTGTAGGTGATGTTTTTAGCGTGAACCATTGACGACGAAAAGTGCCCATCATTAGTATCCGGCGCACTTGAAAAGTATGGATTGTTCCAGGTAACGTTCTGTATTCCCGAATCATACCCAGGTTCTGTTGAAAAGTATGAAAAATTGGTGTAATTGTGTGAGATGAACTTTGCTCCTTCGGCAAAATTAATTGTCACATTTGAGCGGAGCAAAACCCTACCAGTAAATGCATAGTTACCGGCTGGTATGTTGATTGTTGTGTGGTCATATGCCGCCGCTGAATCTAATAATTGCTGAAAGGCCGCGCGGTTATTTGTTGTACCGTCGGGGCTCATTGTTGCGATAGTGTTATCGGTTGCAGTGATTGTTTGCGTGCCAGCGGCGTAAGCTGTGGACCCCTGGCTACCATAGCCGTGGTTATAGTAATAGCCAAAAAGAAAATTTTTTGAAACATCTCCCAGTTCTCTCCTTGATTTTTATTTTATGAACCAAATTATGTTTATATAGTACTATGCGAACAATAAAAATGCAAATAAATTGAGTGTTAGGAGCGCGACGCGGTAATAATTTTATGCATAGGGTATTGAGAGAAAATTAGCACTCTTGACATGAGAGTGCTAATTTCCTATACTAAATATATTGGCACTCACTAGCAAAGAGTGCTAAAATAGCAGTAAGACAATTTGACCTACTATAATTTAACGAAAGGGGAATAAAATGGGTAAAATTATCGGTATTGACCTTGGTACGACCAATAGCGCATTTGCATATTTGGTGGCGGGTAAACCAGAGGTTATCACAAATGCAGAAGGCAATCGAACAACACCGTCGGTCGTAGCTATTAATAAAAAAGGCGAGCGCCTTGTTGGGCAGGTGGCGCAGCGCCAGCGCGTGACGAACGCAAAAAACACGATTTATGGTGTGAAGCGTCTGATTGGTCGTAAATTTAGCGACAAAGAAGTCCAAAAAGACCTAGACATCATGCCGTACAAGATTGTTAAAAAAGGCAGCGGTGTAGCGGTTGAAATGGGTGGCAAGGAATATACACCAGAAGAAGTTTCGGCGATGATTTTGAGCAAAATTAAAGCTGATGCCGAGGCATTCCTTGGCGAAAAGGTCACCGAAGCGGTTATTACTGTGCCGGCGTACTTTGATGATTCGCAGCGCCAGGCGACGAAGGATGCCGGCAAGATCGCCGGCTTGGAAGTCAAGCGTATTATCAACGAACCGACAGCTGCGGCTTTGGCGTACGGTTTGGAAAAGGGTAAGAATGATGAAACGATCGTTGTGTTTGACCTTGGCGGCGGCACGTTTGACGTTAGTGTCCTGGAGCTGGGCGACGGTGTGTTTGAAGTAAAAAGTACGAATGGCGACACGCACCTTGGAGGCGAGGACTTTGATAATGCGATCGTGAATTATTTCCTTGACGATTTCAAATCCAAAGAGGGAATTGATCTACGTAAAGATAACGCAGCGATGCAACGCCTGAAGGATGAGGCAGAAAAAGCTAAGAAAGAGTTGTCGTCGACTACGGAGTATGAAGTAAACATTCCGTTTATTACCGCTGATGCTGACGGCCCAAAGCACTTTGAGCTTAGCCTGACGCGCGCGAAGTTGGAAGATCTTGTGAAAGATTTGCTTGATCGCTTGGACGGTCCGGTTGATAAGGCACTCAAAGACGCGAAGCTATCGAAATCAGACATTAATAATGTCGTGATGGTTGGTGGTATGACGCGCATGCCGGCAGTCGTTGAGCGAGTGAAAAAATTATTTGGTAAAGATCCGATGCAAGGTGTCAATCCGGACGAGGTTGTGGCGGTTGGAGCAGCGATTCAAGGCGGAGTGCTAGCGGGCGACGTGAAAGATGTGCTGCTGCTTGACGTGACGCCGCTAAGTCTTGGCATTGAAACGATGGGCGGCGTGTCGACGAAGCTGATTGAGCGCAACACCACCGTACCAACCAGCAAATCGGAAGTATTCTCGACGGCAAGCGATAATCAGCCGCAAGTGGAAATCCATGTTCTGCAGGGCGAACGCGAATTTGCAAACGATAATAAAAGCTTAGGGCGCTTTATTCTAGATGGTATCGCACCGGCGCCACGCGGCGTACCACAGATTGAGGTAACGTTTAATATTGATGCGAACGGTATTTTGAATGTAACAGCGAAAGATAAAGGCACGGGCAAAGAGCAGTCGATTACTATTCAGAACTCTGGCAACATGAGCAAAGAAGATATTGAGAAAGCTCAAAAAGAAGCCGAGTTACACGCTGACGAGGATAAGAAAAAGCGCGAAGCGATTGACGCGAAGAATCAGCTTGAGAACGCGATTTATCAGGCGAAAAAAATGCCGGACGAGTATAAAGACAAAATCTCTGACGACGATAAAAAAGCGATCGAAGACGCTGTAAAAGAAGCTGAAAAACATAAGGAGTCGGAAAATAAAGACGAGCTAGAGGTGGCTTTGAAGGCACTGAATGACGCCATTATGCCGATCGGCGCAAAGATGTATCAGCAAGCTGCTAACGACAAAAAAGCTGACGAGTCAAAATCGGACGATAAAAAATCCGATAAGGACGAACCGGTTGAGGGTGAGGTGGTTGACGAGAAAAAGTAATTTTCTACGATAAGGCTATTGAACCGTTGTTAGCACACGAAAGAATCCTTACTCGTTAGAGTAAGGATTCTTTGCTATGATAGGGGTATGGTAAAAGCATTCCCAAATATATTACTCATTGGTGCAAGCCACGGCAATGAATTGCTTGGTCCGAAGTTATTTAGCCACTTATTGCAGCATAGGAAAGAAGTGCTAGAGTATGTTGATATGCTCATCGGTAACCCGCGGGCATTTGCAGCACGTAAACGGTATATTGAATCGGATATAAATCGAAGTTATAACACAGCACTTGATACGTATGAATCTCGGTGGGCGGATTATATAAAGAATTATATCGCGGTGAATAAACCTGATTTGGTAATTGATTTTCATACGACAACTGCCGTGCAGCCAAATTGTTTGATAGTCTCAACGATCAACGATAGTGAAGTACGGCGGTATATGAGAGCGAGCCATGTAAATAATGTCATCGTCGTACATCCACTGCACGATATTACAGAAGTTGCACCACACTTTATCGCCTACGAAATTCCAAATGACAATATCAATATAGCACTACTGGGCACAATTTGTGATGATATAATGCGTTTCGTTCGCAGTGAAGTGGCGAGTAATAATAAAGTTGTCTATCAAATGCAAGGTAAAATACTGACTAACGATAGTGATATATTGAGTAGTAGAGATAACTTTGTCTACCAAAAAGATTTGCACTACACGCCGTCGTTCATCGGGGAGAAAGCATACAAAGAGAATGGAACATACATCGGGTTTATGTTGAGCGAGCCGAGAGAAATTAGTTTATAGTCAAAAAGCCCTTCAACTATACACCTTTGCGCGTTAGTAGAGAAGAACATACGAGAGGTGGTGGTTTATATAACAGAATAGTGTTATAGTAGTGCAGATATTATAGATAGGCAAGTACGCATACCGGCAGGAGCAATAAATGTATCGGACACGTAAAACTGAAAAACGCTACGCACTGCAGCGCAAGCAGGCAAAAGCGGCGGGGATTCGCTGTGATTTTTGCGAGTTTACTTCGACGCATCCGCAAGTCAAAGAGGAGTTTTCGCATTTTTGGGTTGCCCGGAATAACTTCCCCTACAGAGTGTGGGATGGCTGCGATGTCGCCGATCACGTAATGATCGTGCCAAAGCGCCACGTTGAGGGCGTCCATGTATTTACGGCGGCAGAGCGCCAGGAATTTATTGATATTATCGCAGCGTACGAAGCGCGCGGCTACTCGTTTTATGCCCGTCCGCCGAAAAGTACACAAAAATCGGTTGCGCATCAGCACACACATTTAATTAAAAATTACGGTAAGACGAAGAAAGTTCAGTTTAGTGTAGAAAAACCGTATATTCTCCTTGCGAAATAGCCGTCTGGCTTACGAAATTCGTGATGACGCGCCATCCGCGTGCCGAGCAGCGGTATCGCTCGCACAGGCAGAAGAGTAAGACGAAAAACGCAGTGTGTAGTTTTTGCGATATTGCTATGAATGGCGGTCCGCAATATGTGGGCGAAAGCGAGCACTGCCCCATCATCACAAATGTATTTGGCTACGATATATGGGATGGCTGCGGTGTGATGGAGAGCGCATGATGATTATCCCGAAAAGACACGTCGCTTCGCTTGATGAATTGACATCGGACGAGAAGTTTGATTATGTAACATTAGCAGCAAAATACGAGGCGGACGGCTACTCATTGTATGCGCGTTCGCCTGGTAATGTGACAAAATCAGACATACATCAACACATGCATTTGATCAAAACGGATAATACACGCAGAAAATGGATGATTTACATACGAAAACCGCACATTCGGCTGGCAAGATAAGGAGGAGTATGAAATCAGCAGACGAATGAGTGGTGGAGTAGCAGCGGGATTGTTAACCGGGCGCAAGGTGCTGCTATGCCATATCCGGTTGCTCGTCCAGGTGATCTGCGTGCAGGTATATCCCGCTAATCAAAATGGTATAATACCAAATATGACCAGCGAGATAATTGTACAGACGGCAGAAGAGCTGATTGAACTTGGTGCAACATTAGGCTCATTATTGCGCGGCGGCGAGACGATTGAATTGGTCGGTGATATTGGCGCGGGCAAAACAACGCTGACGAAGGGGGTGGCGCGCGGCATGGGAATAGCCGAAGAGGTGCAGAGTCCGACATTTACACTGAGCCGCGTATACGATGCGCCGAACGGGCGTCGGCTGGCGCACTATGATTTTTATCGTTTGAACAACGCGGGAATTATGCAGGCGGAACTTGCCGAGGTAGTGCAGGACGCACGGACGGTGACGGTGATTGAGTGGGCGGCAGTGGTCGGCGATGTATTGCCGGACGACACCCTGCGAATCACTATCTGTGTGCAGGCCGACGACACGCGCCGGCTGGAACTTGAGGCGGGCGGTGAATGCAGTAAGCATATCGTGCAGGAGCTAATGAAATGATCATACTATGGAATAGCGCTGGCATGACGGTTGAGCTGAGCTTGGTAGACGAACAGACGGGTGAGCGCCATGATTACACGTGGGTGGCAGAACGGAACCTCGCGCGCAATATGCTGGCGTATTTGCGTGATCGCCTGAATGAGCAGGGTGCGTCGTTTAACAGCGTATCTGGGATTGGCGTGTTTCGCGGTCCGGGCAGCTTTACTGGTCTGCGTATTGGTATGACGGTGCTGAATACACTTGCAAGCGACCGCGGAGTGCCAATTGTCGGTGCAACGGGCGAAGCGTGGGCGAGCGACTGTCTCGCGCGACTTGCCCGTGGTGAAACCGACGAGATTGTCTTGCCGGAATACGGTCGTGCGGCGCGCATCACCAAGCCGCGCAAATAGTCTGCTGCGCCTGTCAAAAACATGCTACAATAGAATAGTCTAGTTTATTACCTGACACTGACTAGTTAATTTTTTGAATGATTCTTACAATGTGACTTTCTTGCCGACTACATTCCTGCGTCGCACAAAGAGCGATTGTAAGAGAAAGGAACGCTATGATAGAGGGAATTATTGCCGCAATCGTTGGTGCTGCTATTGGCGTGGGCGGTAAAGTTGCATACGACAAGCAAGTACAAACTAAAGGTAAAGAGACCGCCGAAAAACTCGTCGCGCGCGCCGAGCGTAAAGCGAGCGACATCGTGTTGAAAGCGAAGGACGAAGCTCTCAAGATTGAGCAGGAGCGCCGCCGCGAGCTGAAAAAGACCGAGAATCGGCTGGTTGAGCGTGAAAATTCGCTTGACCGCAAATTAGACGAGCTTGATAAACGGAGCGAAAGGCTGCGTAAGCAAGAAGATGAAGTCGAAGAGCTGAAAAGTGAAATTCGCGGCATTCGCACGCGCCAGCAGGAAAAACTTGAAAAAATCGCTGGACTGAAAAAGAAAGATGCCGCCGAAAAACTTATGAAAATGACGGAGCGCGACGTTAAGCATGATTTGATAAATCTAGTAGCGAAACTACAGCAAGAAGCGACGGACGATGCCGAAGAGCGCGCGCAAACAATCCTCGTTGAGACTATGGAACGTATGGCGAGCGAAGTGACAGCAGAACGCACCGTGACAGCAGTTAAGCTGCCAGATGATGACATGAAAGGTCGCATTATTGGCAAAGAGGGGCGCAACATTCAAGCGATGCAGCGTGCAACAGGTGTAGACTTTTTGGTTGACGACACGCCAGGTATGGTAGTGCTGTCGAGCTTCGATCCGATTCGTCGTCAGGTGGCGCGACTTGGGCTTGAAATGCTCATGAAAGATGGGCGTATTCACCCTGGTCGGATTGAGGAAGTGTTTGTTAAGGCTGAAAAGCAGATCGATAAAGAAACAATGCGTGCCGGCGAAGATGCGGCGCGTGAGGCTGGCGTGACTGGCATTCCGCGCGATTTGTTGAAACTTCTTGGCGAGTTAAAATTTCGTACAAGTTACGGGCAAAATGTGCTGAAGCATAGCACTGAAATGGCGCAGATGGCGGGTATGATCGCGGACGAGATCGGTGCGGATGTGCGTACGGCGAAGATCGCGACGCTGCTGCATGATGTCGGTAAGGCAGTGACGCATAAAGTCGAGGGGAAGCATCATCATATCGGCGCGGATTTAGCGCGCAAGGCGGGCTTGAGCGAGGCGATTTGCCATGCAATTGAAGCGCACCATGACGACATTGAAGCGACGACGGTTGAAGCAATTGTCGTGCGGATCTGCGATGCAATTAGTGCGGCGCGTCCGGGCGCGCGTAATATTTCAGCGGAAAACTTTGCCGAGCGCATGCGCGATTTGGAAAACGTTGCAACGAGCTTTTCGGGCGTCGGCAAGGCGTATGCAATTAGTGCCGGGCGCGAAGTCCGCGTGATTGTTACGCCGGAGAAAGTTGACGACCTGAGCGCGATCAAGCTAGCGCGTGATATCGCAACGAAAATCGAATCGACAATGCAGTATCCGGGCACGATCAAAGTAAACGTAATCCGCGAAACGCGTGCGATTGAGTTTGCGAAGTAGTTTTCTGCTGATCAATCCTTACTTTGCCAAGTAGTTTTGCTGTCACGACTATGCGTCCTGTATCTGCACCGCCAAGTTCGCAGCTGTAAAGCGTTAGTTTTGCTTCGGTTGACGGCGCTTCAATTTCGGTTTGTGTTGCTTGCACGTCGAATATATTGTTAATCTCGTAGCCGTAGCGCTCGCCGTTGTAATCAACGATGATTTTATCGCCAACTGAGAGTTTATCTATATGGTAAAATGGTGATTTTTCGATTGTACTTTGCGGCGTTGGCTGAATACTGAACCGGTGTGCCGCAATAACGAAGTTGCCGCCCGAGGCGGGGTTGCCATTATTTGGATACCGCCATTCGGCGCCGCGGTCTAATGCTGCCGCGCCCGATCCGTAAGGAATATTGACGCCGATTTTTGGTATGATGATTCGGTTGTCGGTGGTGCGCGGCTTCGGCAAGGCGGCGACCTCAATCGGTTTCATTGCGATAAACGGCGCAACGCTTGGCGCAGCGACGAGCGCGAGCAAATAAACTCCTGCGGCAAACATACTACCCGCCAGGCATATGAAAATCAACGGTCGCTTCCGGTTTGTTTTTTGTTTAATCGTTAACAACTCGAAATATCCTTTCGTCTATGAGTATACCATAAACGGTATTGCGAGCGCGAATACTAAACGTCGAACGGACGTGCGAGCTGCAGGCTAGTGTCGCTTTCGGCGATGCGCAATAGCTCATTATATTTTGCGATTCGGTCGGTACGCGACAGCGAGCCGGTTTTAATTTGCCCGCAGCCTAAGCCTACTGCTAAGTGGCTAATTGTTGTGTCTTCAGTTTCGCCAGAGCGATGGCTCATAACAGTGTTCCAGCCGGCGTCTTGCGCCATGCTGACCGCCTGGATCGTTTCGGTGAGCGAGCCGATTTGATTTGGCTTAACGAGCAGGGCGTTGGCGGCATGCTCGTCGATCGCTTTTTGCACCAAGCTAGTGTTCGTGACGAGTAAATCATCGCCAACGAGCTGTATGCGGTCACCAATCCGCGCGCGTAATTGCTGCCAGCCAGACCAGTCATTTTCGGCTAAACCATCCTCAATGCTAACGATCGGAAATTCGTTTACAAGCGCTTCAAGCCAATCAATCATCTCTTCGCTTGACAACGATTTGCCCTCGCACTTCAATTCGTAGCGACCATCTTGATAAAACTCGCTTGATGCAGCATCCATTGCGAATACAACGTCGCTGCCGAGCGTATAGCCAGCGCTCGTTATTGCCTCGCTTAGTAGCGTGAGTGGTTCGCGGTTGCCGCTGCGTACACGCGGCGCATAGCCGCCCTCGTCACCGACAGTTGTCGGGTAGTCGTGGTTTTTTAAGATTTTTGCGAGCGCGTGGAAAATCTCCGTCCCCATTTTTAGCGTTTCTTCAAATGTTTTTGCACCCTTGCAGATGATCATAAATTCTTGAATATCAGTCGCAAAAGCGGCATGTGCGCCACCGTTCATAACGTTCATCATTGGAAGCGGCAAACTTGGTGATTTGCCGGTTATGTTAGCGATGTAGCGCCAGAGTGGCTGCTTTTTTGCGGTTGCGGCAGCTTTAGCAGCGGCGAGGCTGACGCTAAGGATTGCATTTGCGCCGAGCTTGGATTTGTTGTCGGTGCCGTCGAGTGCAAGCATAACATTGTCGAGTGCTGTTTGATCGCTTGCGTCTTTGCCGGCGAGAGCAGGCGCGATAACTTCGTTGACATTACGAACCGCTTGGTAGACGGATTTGCCGCCCCAGCCGCTGTCGCCGTCGCGCAATTCAAGCGCTTCGCCCGCGCCGGTGCTTGCACCGCTTGGTACAGCAGCGCGTCCCAGTGTGCCATCGCGTAAAACGACGTCGGCTTCAACGGTCGGATTGCCGCGTGAATCTAAAATTTGTCGTGCTGTGATAGATGAGATAGAAAAGTCTTGCATACGTTAATTATATCATGAAAACCGTTTATGTTAATGGAGACAAATAGCCCGGAGTGAAGCAATGAAACTGTGAAATTATGCTAGAATAATAGTATGATGATAACGCAGAAATCGGGAATATTAGTTATTAGCCGCCACGCTGAAAGCGAGTGGAATTTGCTTGGTAAATGGACGGGCTGGACAGACGTTAACCTTACCGAGAAGGGCTACCGTGAGGCAGTTATGTTGGGCGAACAACTGCGCGACATTACATTCAACGAAGCATATACGAGCGAGCTGAAACGTACGTGCCAGACGTGCGATGGTATTCTGGAAGGCAAAGGCGATCAAATTGATTTGCCGCACATTATCGCAAAAGAGCTGAACGAACGCGACTACGGCGACTTAACAGGTAAAAATAAGTGGGAAGTTAAAAATGAAATCGGCGAAGAAGCGTTTAATGGCATTCGGCGCGGCTGGGACTATCCTGTGCCGGGCGGCGAAACGCTAAAAGATGTGTATGCCCGCGCAGTTCCGTATTTGCAAACCGAGATCATTCCGCGATTACAACGCGGCGAAAATATTTTGTTGGTATCGCACGGCAACACGATTCGCGCACTGATGAAATATCTCGACCAAATCTCAGACGCCGATATTGGTACCGTAGAAATGCCGTTTGGCGCGCTGCTTGTATATCGGTTTGATGACAAACACGATTTGCCGGTTGAAAAGACGGTTCGCCAAATTGATATCACGCCGCCGAAAGCGTAGCTAAATCAATTACCATAGTTTATGCTGCGGCACGCGTCCGACCTGCGCCACGATGTATTGAATCAGCCAATATACCATCGTGCAGACAAAACAAAACATACCAGTCGCCCAGATAACAGGGAACGTGACTTGCCCGATCGGGCGCGCGAACAATAATAGCGCGAGCGCGAGCACAGTGCATATACACTTGAGTGCAACAATAATCTTAAACGACAAACGTTTGCGTTTAGCTTTTGGCACGTCTTTGGCGTGCGCAACGACGGGAATAATCGCGTCGGCGGCGGTCTGCGTGAGCTTTGCACCCGTTTTTCCGACATTCTTCGGCAGGCGTATGACAGCGACGACCGACACCACGACGATAACTATCGCAATGACGATTGCCAGGAAGCTGACTGCCGGCGTTGCAAATCCGAAATCGATCGGCTGGGCAGGTGTTGATTCATGCGTTCGGCAATTAGGCGAAAGCCACCACAAATCGCCGTGGTTTGCTTTCATGATGATCGGGTACGCGAGGATCAATCCCGTCCATGCCCATTGGATAACGAGCGAAAGATACCCGAGCGTACCGAACGTGTTGGCAACAGCAAGTGCGCGCGATGTACGTTTTGAGCGAGTCATGCTTATATTGTAGCGGTTGCGCCTGGAAATGTCACGCAGTTTACGCTATAATAGCCGAGGATGCTGAGATGAATTGGCAGTATAACGGGGTGTGGCGCAGTTGATAGCGCGCGCGGTTTGGGACCGTGAGGTCGCTGGTTTGAGTCCAGTCACCCCGACCAGTTATTTTTATCGTTAATTATGGCGCGAGTATTTACAAAAGCAGAAAATCAAGCGTGGTCGAAAACGCTGCCTGGTAAAATGTGCAGCGCATGCCTTGCGATTATAAATGAAAACAACGAAGTCCTGATGGTAAAAGCTGGCTATAAAGACCACTGGACATTTCCGAGTGGTATCGTTGAAGAGGGGGAATCTCCAAAATCAGCAGTAATACGCGAAACTCTTGAAGAGACTGGTCTTATTGTTTCGGATGAGTACGTCAAGCCTCTTGCAATTATTTATACGACTGGGAAAGATGGCGACCGCGATAGGTTTAATGTTGGATTTGCGACGCAACTAAAGTATGCGAGCGGAAATATAGTTATCCCGAATGCAGAGATAGAAAAGGTTATGTGGGTAGCTTTTGATAAGGTCGCGGAATTGTCTGGCGGCAAACGCAGTTATGAGGAATTTCAAAGAACGCTTTTAGAAAATAATAGTGATTTGTATGTTGAAGTATAAATAATTGCTCAGAATAGTAATTAGAGCTTCAGAGTAGGTGGCGCCTAAGGGCTTATTTACTTTCGTCCTTCCCGTGCTATGATAATGATATGAAACGAAAACTTGGGCAGTGGGCGGCGGCACACGAGTGGTGGGCGCTGGGTATGATAGTAACAGTATTCTCAGGGGTGGTGCTCGGGAATATGACGCGGTGGTCGGTTTGGTTTGACGAGGCTTTTAGCGCGTATTTAGCGCGGTTTAATATCGTAGAGATTGCGCATTTTACTTCGCTCGATGTCCACCCGCCGCTGTACTATTGGCTGTTGAAAGGCTGGACGGTTCTTTTTGGACATAGCGCACTCGCAGTTCGTTCGCTAAGCTTGGCGTTTGCGCTTGTCGGATTGGTCGGGCTGTATGTTGTTGTACGTTACATTACGAAGCGATCGTCGTATAGTCTGGCTGCAGTAACAGCGACAGCACTGACGCCGGTTTTTGTGCGATTTTCGCATGAGGCGCGTATGTACACGCTAGTGTTTGCAATCGTGATGTGGGCGACATATGTATTGCTGCGTGCAATGAAAACAAATCGCCGTTGGCTGTGGGTTTTGTACGGTGTACTGTTGGCGGCGGGTATGTTTACGCATTATTTCGTAGCGTTGGCGTGGCTCGCGCATTGGGCATGGCGGTACCGCGAAGTATGCGCTGGTCGCGTGAAGAAGTTTTTCGCGCGCGAGTGGGTATGGTGCCATGTGCTGGCGGTCGGCTTGTTCGCAGTATGGCTGCCGACGGCGGTACGGCAATTTGCGACGATACAAGTTGGGTTTTGGATTCCGCCGATTACGCCGCAGACGCCGATTAATTATTTGACAGATATGCTGTTCTACCGCGAAGTCGCGCAAATGGATGGCTGGCGGGCGATTGCGGCGTTTATTGCGTTTGCGGTCGTTGGCGCGGTGCTGTATTTTGGGCTGCGGCAATTTATTCGGCAATCGCGAAGAGGCGGCGTGGCGCTATTTGTATCGCTCGCTGTTGTGCCGCCGATTTTGCTGATGCTTTTGTCGATGCCGCCGCTGAGCTCGTCGTTCATTGACCGCTACGTGTTGTATGCGCAAATTGCACTCGCGGTAATTATTTCAGGGTGTTTGCTTGCGGCGGCGAAAACGCATCCGGTACTCATGCGGCACTGTACGATTATCCTTGTTATTGTTGCGCTCGCTGGTATCGGCAACGTGTATTATTACGGTAATTACAATAAAAATACCAATAAATCGATTCGCGCATCGGAACTTATGGCGAATATTGCCAAGTCGGGCAAGGCGGGGCAACCTGTTGTTGCCGCGTCGCCATGGGTGTATTACGAGGCAAGTTTTTACAGCAGCAATACGCACCCAGTTTATTATCCAGCGTCAACAATCAATGAAGATTATGGGTCGCTTGCTATGCTTAAAGAGGATGATACAGGAAAAATTGCCGATTTAGCAGCATTTGCTAAGCAGCACCGTTACGTCTGGTATATCAACGTAACTGAAAATGAAATTGAGCCGCCCGTTGCGTCGTGGAAGCTCGTGAAAAAGGTTGACGCATACGACTCGATTAACCGCAGCGTCGAGTATCGCGCCGGATTGTACGATACTAGCGCGGAATAACTGAAAACAGAAATTTGCGGCGCACCGCCGTCCATACAAGCATAATCGCGGCAACAGAAAGGGCAAGATTGATGAACCATGGCGCGGCAGCGGTAAACGGCTGCGGCGGCAGTATGAATAAATGGGCAAAGTATACGATAAATGCTTCTATCGTATAGACATACAACGAATTCGTGCCAAGCGGCATGAGCAGCCAACCTAGGTATTTCGCGATGATTTTCTCATAGCGGCGCACGAGTGCAAATAATCCCCAGAAACAAATCACGCCGAATACGAGGCGTGGAATCGGCAGGCGGTCTTTGTCAAAATATTCCATATTGTACTGATTGTGCCAGGCGGCGAACGGCTCAACGTGCCAATAATTCGCGTTGAGCATGAGTAAAAAGTTGGCGGTAAACCCGAGCAAAAACAGCGCGGTAATCGTGCGCGCAATTGCTCGCCGCTGCCATGCATGAAGTGTACGCCGCCACCAGCGCATGAGCGCCGGCCAATAAAATCCGACAATAAACCCAGAGTAAAATACTAGCTGCCACGAAAAAGGCAGCCATGTTTCGCCGCCGGGCGTTTGCGTGTAATACCACCACAGCGTGATGTTTATGATCGTAACGATATACCATTTGCCGCGGCGAAGGAGCCATAGTGCAAATGGTGCGCCCGCTAGAAATAGCGCGTAATAGCGCAAAAAATCCGCCCAGCCGTAGGTATATTGCAGCGTGATCGTTTGCCATACGACCTGCCAAAACGGCGTGTCGGGCGCGGCAGCGCCGTATTTAATTTCCGGGTTGTGATAGAATAGCCAAGCGACAATTGTGAATAAAAGCGTGAGAATAATTGATTCAATGTATAATTGCACGCTCCGCTTAAGCAATAATTTCGCGGCAGTACGTAATGGTTTTTTCAGCAATTTTTGTCCACGCACGATACCGAGCACAAGTCCTGAAATTGCAAAAAATCCTTCAGCGGTAGAAATATATAGCAGCCCGCGCCCCGTGAAAATATCAAGTCCGCTCGGATAATACGCCAAATGGTCAAGCAAGATGACGATCAAAAAGAAGCCGCGCATTAGGTCGAATGCGCGAATACGCTCAATATGCGGTTCTTCAATTGATTGCGGTGCGGGACGCGCCATAGTTATCCATTATACTCTTTCTAATTCTTGAAAATGTGCTGAAAATTTAGTGAAAATTTAGCGCGGGCGGCGCTGGGCGATATCGCGGGCTAGCATAGCAAAACGGTCTTCAATGACTGTTGGCGTAAAGTCGCCGAATTTGCGCGTAACGGCTTGTTCGATCAACCAATCGGCGATTGCCGGATTTTTTGGCAGGAGTGAACCGTGCAAATATGTGCCGATAACATTGCGGTAGCACGCGCCTTCGGTTTCGTCCCGATTATTGTTGCCCGCGCCGCGAATCACTTGGCCGAGCGGGCGAGCGTTTGCTCCTAGCGTTGTGAGTCCTGAGTGGTTTTCATAACCGACGATCAGCCCAAATTGCTCGCTTGACGTGACAATATTGCCTATGAGGCGTTCGGTGCCGCCGACAGTTTCAATATCAAGCAGCTTGATGCCGGAAATCATTTCTCCATCTTTGGTTTTGAAAAAGTTGCCAAATAGCTGATACATACCGCAGATTACGAGCATCGGTACGCCGTCGTCGGCGAGTGCGCGCAAGGCTGGTCCGATTTTTTGCAAATCATCGCGGATTTTTAGCTGGCCGGAGTCTTGTCCGCCGCCGCCGACGATTAAGTCGACGCCTTGCGGAAATTCGTCGCCAGGATTGTATTCCAGCAGTTGAACGCCGTAGCCGTGCCATTCCAGCCGGCGTTTCAATACAAGCGTATTGCCCCAGTCGCCGTAAATATTCATGTCTTTGGGGTACAGTTGCAGCAGATTGATTGATTTCATGCGATCTCCTCGACGGTCGTGTATTTTGCTAGTTCGCGCCGCAGGCGGAGCATAGCAGTGTAGGTGCAGTAAATGCGTTTCGGCTTGTTAGGGTTTGTGCTGATGAAATGCTTCAGTGCGGCAGCAAGGTCGGGCTCGACGTGAGAGATCTCAACGAGTTCGTATTGTAGCCGCAGCGCCATGTCGTACGCGCGTACGCCAGACAGTTCGGCAACGCCCTGCGCGCGCAAGCTATCAAAATCAACGTCCCACAGCCAGCTCATGTCGCGCCCGTCGGCGTAATTATCGTTGACAGCGATCATCGTAGCGTAGCCGTCTGGATTGAATGACGCGAGGCTTAGACGGAACCCTGCTGGATTTTTGACTAAAACGAGTTCGCAGGGTTGTCCGCTAACCATGATCTGCTCGCCGCGTCCAAATGCCGGCGTGATGCGGCTGAGCGAGTCAAGCATCTGCTGAGTGTCTAGCTCGTCGCCCATAATCATGCGCGTCAGGGCAATTGCGCCTGTTGCATTCAACACGTTGTAAATGCCGTGCAATGATAATGTTATGGCATGGGCATTGCCGCTAAACGAAATCGTCGCGCGTTGCCCGTCGACCGATTCAAGCGTCGTGTCATCGTCGGCGCGATTTGCGGCGTGCTTGTTGTGCGCGCCGCGCAGATTATCGTCAGACGGAAACAATGACTGTAGATCGGGATGTACGCCATAACTTCGAATTGGTGCAGTAATATCAATTGCGAATGCGCGGCTGCCTAGGCGCGGGTCGTCGCGATTAACAACGACGCCATCGGTAGCGTGCGCTGCAACGGTATGGAGCAATTTAGCGGTTGCGTCGATTTCACCGAAGCGGTCCAGCTGGTCGCGCATGACATTAAGCAGCAGGCAATAATTCGGGTTGATTGCATGCACGAAATGCACGGCGTAAGCTTCGTCAAGTTCCAATACGGCGATATCAGCATCTAAATTGCCGTATATATCGACTTCGCTTAGCAATGCTGCTGCTACACCGCGGGTAAAGTTGCTGCCGGTTCGGTTGGTGAATACGTTTAGCCCTTGTCCTTTCAGGAGCTCAACGACCATCTTCGTCGTCGTTGTCTTGCCGTTTGTGCCGCTGATAATTGCGATGCCCCGCGGTAAATGTTTGAGCGTGCGCGCTACGAAATCAGGATCAATTTTCTCGACGAACAGCCCAGGCAGCGCCGATCCGCCGCCGCGCAGACGCGCAACCTGCCGAACCGTTTTACCAAGAACGGTCGTAAGTGTGTGGCGTTTATTCATATCTTTATTGTAGCGTATATTTGCAAAATATCGTACAATGAAGATATGTTTGTCGTGGGCATTTGTTCTTGGTGGTATAGTACGGGCTGGAAAATGATGATAGTGCGCGTACACGAGTCGCTGCTGGATGTGTATGATTACTTTTCGCTTGGGTTACTCTTAAAAACGTTGTTTGCGCCGTGGCGGCAGATCTCGGCGGGGCGCGTGCGCGGTCCGCTAAGCGTGCAGCTGCGGGCATTTTTTGATCGGCTTGTTTCGCGTATAATTGGCGGATTTATACGGACGTTCGTGTTGATCATCGGGTCAATCGTCGTGAGTGCGGCAGCGGTAATTGGTTTAGCGAAGATTCTCGTGTGGCCGCTTGTGCCGATCTTTCCGGTGGTGGCGGTTTTTTGCGCGATGGCGGGGTGGATTCCGTGGCATCTGTAGACTTTAACTACCATGCGCTCAGGGCGCAGCAAGCGCGATTTGGGCGTATACTTTCTGGTATTGTTGCGAGATTGCTGCCATGGCTATCTGGTCTGTTGTGGTTGCTTGGCATCGTCTTGCTTGTTGCTGAGCGGCTGTCGGTTGGGTGGTTGGCGTGCGCGCTTGGTTGCATAGCTGCAATGATAATAGTATTTTACGAGTGGCACGTGAAGAATTTACCGGTCGGTAAGGGCGGCGATATGACAGCGCTTTTGGCAGGCGATGTTCTTGGGCGGTTGCCGGCGCGCCCGACGCCGGCAGACGTCGCAAAAGCAGTCGGCGAGGTGCCGAGCGGGCAATTTATGGGTGCGCGGTTAGGGTTGACGCCGTCGCTACTAAACTCAATGGCGAACGACGATCCGAACATGATCCGCAACTTATGGCAAACTGCCGACGATGTACGCCAAGCGAATGGCATGGAGCAGATTACGGCGAGCGTGCTGGCGGTGGCGATCGTACGGAATTTTCCGAATTTCGAGTCGGTTATCGCGCAAATTCATCTTGACACCGACGATCTTGACCGCGGTATTCAATGGCAGCAGCACTTATGGGCGCTGATTGATCGGCATGAGCACCGCCGGCGCACGGGCGGTATCGCGCGCGACTGGTCATTCGGCTGGATCCCGCTGCTTGACCGGTTCGGGCAAAATATTAGCGAACAAATCGGCGCGCACGGCACGGTTTCGGTAGTTGATGTGCCGTCGCACACCGAGGCAATTGATCAGCTGGTTGACACATTTGGTAACGGCGGGCGGCAAAATGCAGTGCTTGTGGGACAATCCGGTTCCGGTAAAACGACAGTGATTCGCGCATTTGCCGAGCGTTTGCTTGATGCCGAAGCGCACGTGCCTGAGAATTTGCGGTTTCGCCAGGTTTTCATTCTTGATTCAGCGACGTTGATTGCGGCGGCGCCCGGGCGCGGCGAGCTGGAAAACCTTGTCATGCAAGTGCTTAGCGAAGCGTACGACGCAAAAAATATCATCATCTGCCTGGAAGACGCGCAGCTATTTTTCGAAGAAGGTACGGGTGCGGTTGATTTATCAAATGTATTGCAGCCGATTTTGGATGCCGGCAAATTGCGCATCATTTTATCAATGGATGAGCAGCGCTTTTTGGAAATCGGGCAACGCAATCCGGCGCTCGTTAACGCGCTCAACCGCATCAACATTGCCGAAACGAATGAAGATGAGACATTGCAAATTTTGCAAGAGCAGCTAATCTACACCGAGGCGAGCCGTCGCGTTACGTTTATGTACCAAGCGGTGAAAGAGGCGTACCGGTTGGCGCTGCGCTACGTGCACGATTTGGCGATGCCGGGGCGCGCTTTCAAACTGCTTGAATCGTCGGCTGGCTTTAGCGAGTCGGGATTGGTAACGATGAACTCGGTGCAGCGCGCGATCGAAAAGACGCTTGACGTTAAGGTTAGTGTTGCAAGTGACGCAGCAGATCGCGAGCGTCTGCTTAATATGGAGGATTTAATCCATGAGCGTATGGTTAATCAAGTGCGCGCCGTCAATGTCGTAAGCGATGCTTTGCGCCGGGCGCGGGCAGGCGTACGTAATGAGAATCGTCCGATCGGTACGTTTTTATTTCTTGGTCCGACCGGGGTGGGTAAAACAGAGCTCAGCAAAGCGCTTGCTGACGTGTATTTTGGCGGTGAAGGCAAGTTAATACGGTTAGATTTGAATGAATTTGTGCGCCCCGACGATGTGACGCGTCTCATTGCTGATGGCGCAGATGATCCGATGAGTCTAACGGCGCAAGTTATGAAGCAGCCGTTTAGTATTGTGCTGCTTGATGAAATTGAAAAAGCCGCGCCCGAAGTGCTTGCAACGCTGCTGCAGTTGCTTGATGAAGGTATTTTGCGCGATGCTAAAAACCGCGAGATTAGTTTCCGCGACGCTATTGTTATTGCGACGAGTAACGCCGGCGCTGATCGGATTCGCGAATACATTGAGCGCGGCTATCAGTTGGAACAATTCGAACAACAATTTATCAATGAGTTGATCAATGCTAATTTATTTCGCCCCGAGTTTTTGAATCGTTTCGACGAGATTGTATTGTTCCGCCCGTTCACGCCAGCAGAGTTGGTCCAAGTGCTAGATCTAGTACTGGCGAGTGTTAACAAAACCCTTGCGCCGCAAAAAGTTTCGGTTGACGTCGCCGATGATGCTAAGCAATTGCTTGTGCAGAAAGGCTACGATCCGCGTTTGGGTGCTCGCCCGATGCGCCGCGTCGTGCAAAAAGCTGTTGAAAATACCGTTGCCAAACAAATGCTTGCAGGCAACGTGAATCCGGGCGATACGGTGCATATTACGCTTGAGCAAGTTGAGCAAGCTTTCGCAAACACTCCGTCGCCGCAGCCGATAGCGCCGTCTGCTGGCGTTGAATTACCGCCTGTAGCAGATGGCGACGCTGCCGTCCCTAAGTCTGAATCAAGTACCTGAAATATTCTTTCGGTTAGAACTAGTTCGCGACTGGCAGGAGAATGCGAGCACGAATTAGCTACATAATTAAAATATCCGCCCACGATTTTAGAGCGGATATATTATCTGCAGCCTGTGCTAGCTACTCATTATTATCGTCTAAGTTTACCTTTATCTCAACGTGAGTTGGCGCCATTTCATTGGTCGTTTCAGCGTTGACGAACTGGTACGTTTTTGTGCCGTAAATAGCGTCGTCGCGGTCGGCTTTTGGTATAGCGCGAATGCGCAGCCAGTTGCCTTTGTCGTTCTTAAATTCATACACTGGGCTTGAGCTACCCTCGTATTCGATTTTTTGCTGTGTGAATCCGGCT
The DNA here is from genome assembly GCA_905371715.1 of Candidatus Saccharimonadota bacterium. Classification (GTDB taxonomy): domain Bacteria; phylum Patescibacteriota; class Saccharimonadia; order Saccharimonadales; family Saccharimonadaceae; genus Saccharimonas; species Saccharimonas epibionticum. The sequence goes on from CAJPLV010000010.1 coordinate 26,724, forward strand.
TTCTTGACCTTCTCGCTTAATTCTTTGACCGTGTCGCCGACAGTTGCATTGTGCCCGTACGTTACGGCTGATGCGTAGCTGCGATGTTTGTCCCAACTATAGACGCGCTTATCGCCGAAGATATTTGAGCTGATAGCTTGATAATTTTCGCCGAGGTTCAAATCACGATAAATTGACACGATTTGTGCGCGTCGTCGATGATGGTTATTCTCGACAATCATACGGTCAACGAGGTACACACTCATACTTAAAAGCGCGAAAAAAAGAAATACGAGTACTGCGTACGACAGTAAACTGCGTTTGATTAGAAAATGCGTATCAGTTTTTGAGATATGGCGTGATCGCGCTCTCTTTGCTTTTGTCTGTGTTCGCTTCGTTTTCTTGAGGGCTGTTTTTTTCGTAACCATAAGCTTAGTGTATCATATCTGACCTGATTTGCAATATGGTATACTATGAGGGTAAAGGAGAGTATATGGCAAAACATCGCAGTTGGCACGGTGCTGATATCAAGCGTGCTCGCAAGAAGAAATTAAAGATTGAGAAACGCAAGAAGCAATTAGTTTAGTTTTGCGCAGTTGCATCATTTCAAAACCGCTTGCAGACGATTGTCTATCTGCAAGCGGTTTTGAAATAAGTTTTATTGTCTTTGGGCGTTATCTCATCATATACAACATGGTACCCCGCACAGGAGTCGAACCTGCAGCCTTTGGTACCGGAAACCAACGCTCTATCCAGTTGAGCTAACGGGGCACGTCAAGCTAATAGCACTTGATGGTACGCCCGGCAGGACTCGAACCTGCGACCCTTTGGTTCGAAGCCAAATACTCTAATCCACTGAGCTACGGGCGCACACAGCTGTAGTATAGCATGAAACGCGCTATAATATAAATCATGAACATTCAGCATAAGACATCTCTTAGCGCACTAACGACGATGGGTCTCGGCGGTGATGCGGCACAACTCGTTGAAGTGTACTCGCCAGACGACGTACGCCAGGCGGTTGCTTACGCGCGCCAGCACGAGCTGCCGTGGTACGTGCTCGGCGGCGGCAGTAATACGCTTGCGCGCGATGACGGATTTGACGGACTCGTTATACTAAACAAAATTCCCGGTACTGACGTTATTGATCAAACAATGCGGCATACGACGTTTACGGTGGGGGCGGGCGAACTGTGGGATATGTTTGTTGCGCGAACGGTTGATGGGAATTTATCCGGTATAGAATGTCTGTCGGCAATTCCAGGTACAGTTGGCGCCGCGCCGGTACAAAATATTGGCGCATACGGGCAAGAAGTTTCCTCAGTTATTACGTATGTTGACGCGTATGATACAAAAAACGACACGTTTACGCGGTTACAGAACGCGGAGTGTGAGTTTTCATACCGCCATAGTATTTTTCGCGGGCGCGAACAAGGACGCTACATTATCACGGCAGTAACTATGCAGCTCCGTACTGCGCTACCGCAGCCGCCATTCTATAAGGCGATTGAAACGTATCTGCGCGAGCACAGTATTGCTAATCCGTCCGTACGGCAGCTCCGTGACGCTGTCATCGCGATTCGCGCGAATAAATTACCCGACCCGCGTACTACGCCGAACACAGGGTCGTTCTTTAAAAATGCTATTGTCTCGCGCGAGGTTTACGAGCGCATCGTTGTTGATTATCCTAATGCGCCGCATTACGATCTGCCAGACGGCAATGTGAAAATTCCAACCGGTTGGTTGATTGAACGGTCAGGACTAAAGGGCATGCTGTATCGTGGTATGCGCGTCTACGATAAGAACGCGCTTGTGCTTGTTAATGAATCGGCGAAAAGCTATGACGATCTCGCGGCGGCACGGCAGCATATCATCAATACGGTGCAAACGAAATTCGGCATTACCATTCAGCAAGAGCCGCTCGAAATTTGTACTAAAAAGCTATTTTGATTTTGCCGTAAGCACTATATAATAGTATTATGCACGGGCAATCGCGGGGATTCAGTTTGATAGAAGTGGTGACGATTGTGACAATTATTGGTATTCTGGCGACGGTTGTTATCGTTGGAGCGTCTGGTATGGCGGTGGCATCGCGTGACAATCAACGTTTGCTCAACGCTAACGCTATTGCTGAGCGGCTGGAGACGTTTTATAAACTAAACGCGTACTCCACTGGTCGTACGTATCCCACAAAACATGGTATTGAAGTTGCTGCACAGTCAATGATAGGCGACAGTGCTATCTTAATAGCGCCGGGGAGTACGGGGAATAGCTTGATCGTTGCTACGACAACAGGTACGCCTACGACGATGAAGCCGACACAATATGTTTACCAGCCTTTCGACGCTAATGATAAAATATGCACAGCTGTACCATGTGTTCGTTTTGCGCTGTATTATCGTACTGAGTTCAAAAATAATATTTATCGGATAGATAGTATACATCAGCAATGAAAATGAATAAAAGAAACAGGAAAGCGGCTGGATTTACGATCGTTGAAGTGGCGGTAACGCTTGTCATTTCGGCGATATTTATTATCGGTATCGTACGTCTGCAAGCGAGTGTAAGCCAATTGTCTATCCAGCAAGTTCAGCGGCGTATCGCAAGTGATTTGGCATACAATAATTTGCGAAAGTATGCTAATGACAACCAGCCAACATGGTTTCGTTGCGAGGTTGCTGGCGGTGTCGCGAAACCAAATGTACTCATTAACGGAAATATTACAGTACGAGGACTGCCATCGCCCGTTTCGCAGAAAGTTGTTGCTACTGCGCCGTATCTGTGTGGCGGTGGCACGGGTGGCGTCGGTATGCCAATTAGAATTGAATCGGTGGTAACATACGGATCAAATCACAGAAAGGTAGTGCATGTTTCGTACGCAGCATTCTAGCCGGGGGTATACACTTGTTGAGCTTGTCGTCTCTATTACAGTTTTTAGTATCATTGTGATCGTTTTCGGTACTGCACTTACGACTGCGTATCATGAAGCATTTGCAAGCAAAGCTCGTTCACAAACGACAACAGCACTACAAACCGCCATGGATATCATTGAAAAAGATGTGCGCTATAGCGTTGAGTTCATCGGTGCGACCAAAGCACCGTATAACGATAGCTATGGACGCCGTAATACTACGGGGGCAAATTTTGCATGGAATTATAATGGATACAATGCGAAGTCCCGCGTGCTTATTCTAGCGAACTATGCAAGTAATCAGCGCGAGGCATCGTCAATTCGCCGTCCTATATATATCAACAAGCCGAACACGTTCTATAATTGTAGTTTACAGCCAGAATATTTACCGAAGCTTCAATATCGTACTGTATATTTTGTGAATCATGGTGTGCTATATCGGCGCATCCTTATTGATACGGCTTCGCCGCGGTGTCCAGGGCAAAAACTTGCGCAGAAACAATCATGCCCTGCGAGTGCCTTTACCGCCAGTAAGCCAGCTGTCTGTCAAGCGCGTGACGAAGCAATTGCGAAAAATGTCCGCACATTTGCTGTTCAGTACCTCAAAGACGACGATACGCCAGTTACGCGGCAGTATACGACCGGCGGCGAAAGTTATCTTGTCGAAGCGAGTCGTGTCAAGGTGACACTTACAATTGCCGCACCCCCGAGTAGTGAGACGCAGTCTACAACACTTTCAATCACGAGGATCAATTAGTTATGAATAATAGCACCACAAAGCAAACACCAGGATTTTCACTCGCTCTCACGATGCTTCTATCGGTTGTTATACTGGGAGTGTTGTTTGGCGTGTACCGCGTCATCACTGCGCTATATATTAATGCGCAGGAAAGTTACTACCTGAAACTTGCCGAAGAAGCAGGTGAGGCGGGAACAGCATATGCAAACGCTTGTCTTGACGTTAACAATCGTATGCAGACTTGGTCATCAGCAAGTGGTGGCGTCGGTCCGCTCGTGCCAAGTAGCGATTGCAAAGGTACGGCAAACGTACACCCGGCAAACAAGTTCGTATTGCGAGATGGGAACTTGCGCACAACGTTTAGTGTCGGTAACCTAGACTATAGGCGTGAGGGTGTAGCGCAGATTTCAGCCGTTGGTACGACGTATGTTGTAAATTCAGGAGGAGCCGTTCTCAAAACGTATAATACAACTGTCAAAAAATATATCAGCTGGGTGCTTGATTACCAGGGTGAGAAGTCAACAAGTGGTACATTCCGTACCTGTGCTATCATCACGGGCGATGTATGGTGCTGGGGCCGCAATCGATTCGGACAACTGGGTAATGGCAGATCGGAAGGGAAGTTGGATAAGAATGGGAAGTTTGAGTCCGCATCAGAGGGCTTTGATTCCGACATACCGGTAAAAGTCCGTAAAGACGTTGGTGTACTCGCTGGTAAACAAGTAAAAGATATATTTACTGCTCAGTATCATAGTTGTGCGCTCGCAGAGGGTAAAGTGTATTGCTGGGGTTACAATCATCGTGGACAGCTTGGCAACGGGCGCTCCGGGCCTCTTGAGCACTCAAATGTGCCAGTGGAAGTTAAGGGTATACTCGCTGGCAAAACTGTTACTGCGATCGGTGGTACAGGTGATATGTCGTTTGCTATTGCTGGCGGCAAGATCTATGGATGGGGTGCTAATTTTAAGGGCGGTCTTGGCGTTGGACCAACTACACCAGATCGTTACACAGTACCAACAGAACTTGGATTCAACAGAGGTGGATACAGTTTACCTACGAATTACATTGCGACTGCTCTTTCTTCAAGCGGAAGCCGTTCGTATACTATGTGTGCGATCGCAAACGGTGCCGCCTACTGCTGGGGTCAGGGGAAAACAGGACAGCTTGGCGACCCGACACAAAAAATTAAATCTGTCACAGTTCCGATTCTTGTGCACGGCATACCTGGTACGGTCGTTTCTGTCACGCAAGATGGCTATCCAGATGTTGTAGCTGATACGGCGCAGCATGTTCACGCATGTGCATTGACAAGTGCCGGTAAAGTCTACTGCTGGGGTTCAAATGGTCACGGTCAGCTTGGCATAAACTCTAAATCCCCTGCATTTTCGTTTGTGCCGCGCGAAATCTCTAGAGCGAAAATACCAGCAGGCGATACTATCAAAAGTATTGCGGCAGGCGTATTCCATACTTGCTTATTAACGAGCGGTAAAAAAGTTTATTGCTGGGGTATAAACAGCCGCGGACAAATTGGTAACGGTACGGGCGGTTGGGGTACGCCTGATATTCTCGTGCCGACACCTGTTACTGTTGGTGCAAACGGATTGCCAGCTGACCGGACTGTCGAAGCGATCGGTGCGGGTGCGAACCGCGGGTGCGCTACCCTTTCTGATGGGCGCACATTCTGCTGGGGGCAAAATGATGGTGGACAGATTGGCGACAACACGAAGATAGACCGCTACACCCCCGTTGAGTCTCTTTTCCTTCGTCCTGCAAAGAACCGCTATATATATTGAGTGAGCCGTGCAGCAAAAATGCTTGCGCTTACTTTATAACTGTAGTATCATCAATATATAAATTAAACGTAATAAATAGGGGGCACTTAATCGTGACTACTACACAAATCAAAAATCGCGGTTTCACACTCGTTGAGCTTCTCATCGTGATTGTGATTATCGCTATTCTCACCGTTGTATCGCTTGTCGCTTACAACGGACTGCAGAACAAGGCTAAGACAACTGCGGCTGAATCGGCCGCGGAGACCGTTGGCAAAAAAGCTGAGCTCTATAATGCAGATAAAGGTTCATATCCAGACAAATTAGAAAAGATGAATGGATCTACTGTAGCTCGTAGCGAAACGTTTCATATTGCAGCGGATGTATTAGCTGCTGGGTCAGGAGATGGCGCTAGTACAACTTTGACTTCTGCCCCGGAAAGTGCCAACACGATTAAATATGAAGCTTGCCCAGACAATAAGGGTGCTAAAATACATTATTGGGACTATACGGCAGCAGCTGGTAGCAATGTAAAGACGCGTGTCGTTGGGGTTTGTTAGCTGGCGACAATGATATAAATAAAATACCCCATAAAATGGGGTATTTTATTATGTTGTCGGACTTACACTTTACTGTAGCCGTTTTGGCGCATCGTATGTGGTAATGGGTTATCACTTGCAGTTTCGTTTGGTAAAGGGTATATAATACACTCTTAAGGTCCTGTCGTTTGTCCTAATTTCTAACCTAGTTTACAGTCTGTTAACTCATATTTTTCAAGTTTAAGCAAAACTCCCGCACCTCGCTCCGCAGTTTCGCGAGCGCTGTATCGTCGTCGCGCGCGTCTATCGCTTGCTTCATCCATTCGGCGATTTGCGGCATGTCGCTCGGCGTGCAGCCGCGCGTAGTTAGGGCTGGCGTACCGAGGCGGATGCCGCTGGGGCGAAACATCGGCAGCGGGTCGTCTGGCACAGCGTTGGCGTTTAGTGTCAGCCCGATTTTGTCTATCGCCTGCTCCGCCGCCTTGCCGTCTATACCGAAACTTTTGTGCACGTCCGCCAAAATCAAGTGATTGCTCGTGCCGCCTGTCACCAGCACGAAGCCGCGCTGGCGCAGTTCGTCTGCCAGCCGGGCGGCGTTCGCTACTATATTCCGCGCGTATTCCCGAAACTCCGGCTGCAGCGCCTCGCCAAACGCCACCGCTTTGGCGGCGATGGTGTTCATGTGCGGTCCGCCCTGCATGCCAGGGAAAACCGCGCGGTCAATCAGCGTAGGAATGTTTGCTAGCGTTTTGGCGGGTTTTTTGAGCGGGCTGCTTACCGTGCCCATACTTAAAATCAGTCCGCCGCGCGGTCCGCGTAACGTTTTGTGCGTGGTCGTGGTCATGACGTGGAAGCCGTGTTTCAGCGGGTTCTCCGCCGCGCCGCCAGCGATTAGCCCGGCGATATGCGCTATATCTGCCATCAGTAAGCAGTCCGGAATTTGGCGCCCGATTTCGGCGAACTTCGCCCAATCCAATTCGCGCGGATAAGCGCTAAAGCCCGCCAAAATAATCTTTGGCTGGTGCTGCTGCGCTAGGTGGCGGATTTCATCGTAATCAATCTCGCCCGTCGCAGGATTTTTCATCTTGTACGGTACAAAATTATACAACTGTGCGCTACGTGTGACGGGTGAGCCGTGCGTCAGATGTCCGCCGTGGCTCAAATCCATTGCTAAAATCGTGTCGCCCGGCTGGCACCATGCGCTATATACCGCCTCGTTTGCTGGCGCGCCGCTATGCGGCTGTACGTTGGCGTGGTCGGCGTGGAATAATCGCTTGGCGCGGTCAATAGCAAGCTGCTCAACCTTGTCGGTAAACTCCTGCCCGCCGTAATAACGATGTCCAGGGTAGCCTTCGCTGTATTTGTTTGTAAACACGCTGCCGAGCGCTTGCCGCACCGAGCGGCTGACGTAGTTTTCGCTAGGGATTAGCTCTAATCCTTCTCGTTGGCGTTTCGCTTCGCCGTCGATAAGTGCCGCAACAATATCATCATTCATAATCTGTACCTCCATTAGGTTTATTCGTCAAAAGCAGTGAAATCGTTGCTAGATCATGTGTTTAGTATAGCGTGTTTTGGAATACTTGACAATATATCACATTAGGTATATTATGTATGACATGAAGACGTCAAAATATCTAAAAAATATTGGAACATTAATTCAAGAAAACCGCCAATCGCGTGGTATGACACAGAGTGAGCTTGCCGAAGCGCTTGGTACGAGCCAGTCGGCAATCAACCGTATTGAGAAAGGCGGACAAAATATCAGCCTTGAGATGATTGCGCGCATCGGCGATGTACTATCGTGCGAGATTGTCCGTATCAATAATTATGGCAAAACTAATTTCCGCGTGACGGGCGGGCGTGAATTGCATGGCAGTATAGAAGTAAAGACTAGCAAAAATGCGGCGGTTGCGCTGCTTTGTGCTAGCCTGCTAAACAGAGGCAAGACGACGCTGCGGCGTGTTGCGCGAATTGAAGAAGTCAACCGTATCATTGAAGTGCTTGAAAGTATTGGCGTGAAATGCCGCTGGCTGGAACATAATGACCTTGAGATCAATCCGCCGAAGCGGCTGGACTTAGCAAATATGGATATCGAAGCTGCTAAGCGTACGCGCAGTATTATCATGTTTCTCGGGCCGCTGCTGCATCAATATAGTACGTTTGAATTGCCGTTTAGCGGCGGTTGCAATCTCGGCACGCGTACAGTCGAGCCGCATATGACTGGGCTTGCGCCGTTTGGGCTATCAGTGCAAGCGACAAGCGATCGCTATGTTGCAACGAGCAGGCCGCAGGCAGTTGACCGCGCTATTGTTTTGACCGAACGTGGCGATACAGTGACCGAAAATGTCGTTATGGCGGCAGCGCTCTACGACGGGACGACGATCATTCGCAACGCCAGCCCAAACTACATGGTGCAGGATGTTTGCTTCTTCTTGCAGGCGCTTGGCGTGGATATTGATGGTATCGGCACGACGACGCTGACGATCCGCGGCGTGAAATCAATCAACAAAATAGTGGAATATTATCCAAGCGAAGATCCAATTGAAGCGATGAGTTTCGTAGCGGCAGGTATCGTGACAGGGTCGGAAATTACCGTGGCGCGCGTCCCGATTGAATTTATGGAGTTAGAGCTGGCGACGCTCGCTGGCATGGGGCTGCAATATGACATGACGCCGGAGTATACTGCGCGCAACGGGCGGACGCGGCTGGTAGATATTACGTTGAAAAAATCCAAATTGCATGCGCCGAAAGATAAAATTCACGCGTTGCCGTTTCCTGGTATCAACATGGATAATTTACCGTTTTTGGGGCTATGCGCGACGGTTGCTGATGGCCGCACGCTGATTCACGACTGGAGCTATGAAAACCGCGCGATTTATTTCACTGAGTTGAGTAAGCTTGGCGGGCGTATTGAGATGGTCGATCCGCACCGCGTGTATATTACCGGTCCGACGCGCTGGAAACCGGCAGATATTATTGCGCCGGCAGCATTGCGGCCGAGCGTGGTGATTTTGCTCGCTATGATGGCGGCTCCTGGCGTGTCGTTGCTGCGCGATGTGTATAGTATTAACCGCGGTTATGAAGCAATTGCTAAGCGGCTCAATTCGCTCGGTGCGCAGATTGAGACGGTATGGGAATAGTGCGGCACTTGCTGTTTTATTCCGTAGCGCGATAGGATATAGCGCTTCTAAAATAAGCAAAAAACCGAGGAAAACCTCGGTGCTTTGCTTGGGGCGAAAGATGGGATTCGAACCCACGGCCTCCGGAGCCACAATCCAGCGCTCTAACCAACTGAGCTAC
>CAJPLV010000011.1 GCA_905371715.1 Candidatus Saccharimonadota bacterium
TGTGTGGATTATGCTTGCCAGCGGTTACTGTGCGCGTATGCGTACGAGCCGTTGGCGCGTGAACAGCTGAAGAGCCAGCCGTATAGTTGCGGAGACGATGCCACCCTAACATGATTGTATTTCTGTTCCTTTTCTATCTTTTGTTTTATCTAAAGATATTATTGGTATTTGATATTGTGTTTTGATTACATGACGCTATAGGTGGTGGTCTATCGCGTGAGATTGAGTTTGGTTATTTATTTACTTATTTTGTTGAGTTCTCCCTTTTTTGTGTTAACGCTATTCTGAGGGGAATTGTAGCAAAGCGGTTGTGGTTTGTCAAGGATTTTTTGCGGGATTTTTTCAAAACGGCAATGCCCCCGCCTGTCAGTATTTATGCATTCGGTAAATATACCGTACAAGCAACAGGCTAGTTTGGATAGAGCGGACGATATTCATTTATTGTTTGCAGTAATAGTTTGCCGGCGGCGCGCTAAAAGCGCGAAAGCGGCGGCAACGAGCGATAGAGCAAGGCATACTATAAGCGCAAGACTATCGCCGGTGCGTGCGAGGGCAGCAAAGATGTTTGACGAGTTCGGCGGGTTGTTCGGCGTATTCGGCGGGGTCGGCTGAGGCGTCGGCGATGGCGGCGGCGTAGGAGCAGGCGCTTCGGTGAATTTGAGCTTAATGGTAGTTTCAGCGCTACCGATCGCCGGCGCGTTAGTAGCGACGAGTTTAAGGTCGTGCTCGGCGTCGTCGGGCAGCGGAATCGTGAGTGTGATAGTTTGCCAGTTATTACTAAACTGAACAGCCCGCGACTGCGGCGCGCTCGTATCAAACGTGTATTCAAGGTTGTTCGAGCTGCGAATCGGAACTTCTACTTTGGCGTAGCGCTGGCTGCCGACCTTATAGTACGTGACTGCGACTGTGCCAATGGTCGGCGTGGGGCGATAGACGGTAACTTGAATGGTGGAGTTAGCGGTGTCGGCGTAGACAGCGGGAGCGGCGTGCAACGAACTCAGCGCGCACAAAACTACAGCAGCAACAGTAGCGCATACGAAGCGACTAGCCCAAGCGAATCTTTTTCTTTTTGGCGCGCAGCTTTTTGACAAGCGCATACGTTGCCCCTCCGACGAGCGTTAATGCTAATATAATAACGGCCGCGAACATCCAGGCGGGCATAAGCAACACAGTTCTCTGGATCGTTTGGGAATTGCCGAGCATATCGACACGGAGCTCAACGTTGTACAGCCCGACGCGTGCGCCGTCCCACTCAAGCGGAATCGCACGCGTAGTACTTGGCAGAACAGCGTGTTCAGTTTCGGCGGTCTGATGAATGGTTGCGCCGCTGAAGAAATCTTTAACAATGAGCTTTGACTTGACAGTAAAATCAGTGTTACCGCTGTTTTTGGCGCGCAACTTCGCTGTAAGCGGCGCTTGTTGCTGCCACCATGGGGTATCAATTGAAGCAAGCTCGCCGCTTTGACGCGTGCTGCCGCCCTCGGTTTTACCATAGACGATCATACCGACGCGTTTTTTAGTGATGACAGTGCCGCCGCGATCTTCATCGCCCGTGGTTTCGGCGAAAATCGCCGCATACTGCCCTGCCGCTGGAATATCGCGCGGCACATTGATAGTGTAACGAATAGTGACAACTTGGTTTGGCTCAAGTACATATTCGTTTTGCGAAAATTTAATCCAGCGGGAAATCTGCGTTTGCGCGCCGCCGCCAGTGAACGCCGGATTGTAGTCTTCGTCGGTCACACGGTAAGGCGCAGCATAGACTTTGGCGGTGAATGGGCGCGAGCCGCTATTGACGACTTTGAACTCACCTGTTTTGGCGGCGCCCGGACGCAGATCAACATGAACGGAAGTTGGCGAAAGCGTTAGTTGGACGTTATCGCCCGACGAATTATCGGCAGCATGCGCCGGCGGAATCGACGCCATTAAACTGCCCGCCGCCGCGAACATGCCGCATAATAACAAAACTTTCAACCAACTTCCGAAGTATTTCATGCTAGTTCGTGACCGCCGTGTAGGTTACTTCGCGCGTATACGTACCATTTGGCGTTGCGGTGCTGACATTTGCGCCCCAGGTGACAGCAGTGATGTCGCCACCCGCAATAGACGGCGTGGTCGTATTTTTGAGCGTAACGGGAGCAGTGTTGGCAGTGATGCCGGCATATTGGTTCGCTGCAAACGAGTCAATACGGTAACCCCAGGTATCGGTAGTGAGCGCTGCTGGCGCAGCAAACGAACCGGCGGCGGCTGGAATCGTGTCGCTGCCTTTCTCAAGCGTAGTTGCTGCGGTACTCGACGCAAGCTGCAACTTGTAACCGCTCGCGTTGTTCGTACCGACCGTAACGTTGTGCGCCGCGCTGGCAGTAGCGCCGGCAGCTGTTGGCGTGACGTTAATATCAACGGTCGCCGCCGATACGCCAACCGTAATCGCCGAGTTGACATGCACGCGAATCGTCGAGTTCACCGTTTCGGTTGCCGCCGAAGCGCTCATCGCTGGCATGAGTATGCATACTAAGGCAAGTGCGCTCCCCGCGGTAATTTTTGATATTGTTTGTACTTTCATATTATTCCTCCTTATTTTACTGATTTCATTGATCGTGGCGGCGTTCTTACATCATATTGACCTCCACACCCTAATTATTGATAGCCGTATAGGTTACGGTTGCTGTGTAAATGCCGCTCTGCTGCGAACCGGTAGCGCTGACGCCGTACCAAACGGTGGTCGTTTCGGCAGTTGGGTTAGCGATAGCGGTAGTGCGAATGACGTGCGGCGCGGTGTGATCTGGTACGCCCGCCCAGGTGTACGCCGAAGAGGCAACATTATTTTCGGCGGTTGTCGTGCTGCCGAAATTACCTATACCGTTTACGCGGTAGCCCCAAGCCGAACCGCTAAGCGTAGCAGGGGCAATTTGCGTGCCTGCTGTTGGCGTGATGGTTTGCGAACCATTGGTGAGATTGCGATTAGCGTTTTGCGTTGACAAGGAAAGCTTGTAGCCGGTAGCAGCGTTAGTCGCAACAAGAACATTTGCCGATTTACTCGACATTTTCGTGCCGCCCGCTGGCGTGACAGCGATATCAACCGAAGTCGGTGCCGATAAGGTAATATAGCGAATCTGTCCAGTTGCCGTAGCTGAATATGCGCCCGTACCGATCGCGTTTACTGCTGCTACGCGGAACGTGTAGGTCGTAGGCGTAAGGAATGGAATCGTGACAGTAGTGCTCGTGGATGCAATGTGGCTGTAGGTCGACCAGGTAATACCGCCATCGGCTGAATATTGAATAACGTAGTCAGTGATTGGGGTGCCGCCGTTGTTCGCCGGCGCCGTCCAGGTTAGACGAACGGCGTTGTCAAGCGGCGCGGTTGCGAGGTTTGTCGGCGCATCCGGTACTGTCGCATAACGATAGCTACTCGTTTTGACGGCTTTATACAGCTCATCGCCGTTGCCGAGATCAATCGCCACATCAACCAAACCTGCCGCATGCGCCGGTGTTGCTGCAGTGATAGTTGTGCTGTTTACAACTGTGACGTTCGTCGCTTCAATGCCGTCGAAAGTAACTTTCGGCGCGGAAGGAGCGAGCGCAGAGGGAGGAGTTGTACTGACGGCGAGGGGAGTTTTTGCATCCGTACCGATAGTGCCGTTGCCGAGCTGCCCATGTTGACTCCAACCCCAGGTGTACATCGTGCCGTCAGAGGCCAGTGCCAATGAATTAGCGCTACCGCCAGATGTAACCTGTGAAATCACTTTGCCCACCATTGGCGTACCAGTAGTTTGAACGGCAACCGGAACGCTTGAGTTAGTTGTCGTATTATTGCCAAGTTGACCGTATTGATTCCAACCCCAATCGTAGACCGTACCATCGCTCGCCACAGCTAGTGTATGAGCGTTACTCGCCGCAACCTGTGCAATCACCTTACCCGCCATTGGCGTGCCGGTTACCTTAACTGCAACTGGAATACGTGTATCAACTGTCGTACCATTACCAAGCTGACCATACATATTCCAGCCCCAAGCGTAGATCGTACCGTCAGAAGCAAGAGCCACAGACTGAGAGTTTCCTGCTGCTAGCTGGATAATGATTTTACCTGCCATAGGCGTACCGATAGTCTGAACAGACACTGGAGCATTAGCATTAATCATTGTGTTGTTGCCCAACTGACCGTAGGTATTTTGACCCCACGCATACACCGTACCGTCAGAAGCAAGAGCTAGCGAATGATAGTATCCTGCATGAATCTGGATGATTTTCTTATTATCCATCGGCGTACCAACGGTTTTTACAGCAACGGGGACAACAGAGCTAGTGGTAGTAACACCATTACCAAACTGACCGTACGCGTTGCCGCCCCAAACATAGATTTTTCCGTCAGAAGCTAAGGCTAATGAATGAGAAGCGCCAGCTGCAATCTCTACAATCGTTTTACCCTCCATCGGCGTGCCGATAGTCTTGACGGCAACCGGAGTACTGGAATGCGTTATAGTGCCATCACCCAACTGGCCCGAACCATTAAGTCCCCATGCATATACTGTCCCATCAGAGGCGAGCGCAAGAGAGTACCAAACCTTTGTTGATACTTGGATAATCTTCTTACCTTCCATTGGTGTTCCAACGGTTTTTACAGCAACCGGAACATTGGAATCAGTTGTTGTACCATTGCCAAGCTGACCATAATTGTTTTGTCCCCATGCATATACTGTCCCATCAGAGGCGAGCGCAAGAGAGTATCCGTTACCATTCGCTGTCTGTACAATTTTTTTACCTTTCGGCATAAAGTTAGTGCCAGTGATCGTCACATTTTGTCCGCCCGCAACCGGACCAATCGCTGGCGAGACATTGGTTATGGTCGGTTTGGCATGTGGCGTCGCGAGGACAACATTACTAAAATCACCCGTCCCAGCAGTAGTCTTGGCTGCCACTTGTGTTTGATATATTTGGTCGTTTGTTAGACCAGTTATCGCGTGCGACGTTACAGTTGCTGCAACATCAACAGTCGTCCAGTCTACCGCACCAATTGTTCGATACCGCAATACATAGCCCACTATACTTTTTCCACCTGTAACGACTGGCGATTGCCAAGAAATGGTAGCTTTGGCATTACCCGACTCAACTACGACTTGTGTTGGTGTAGATGGCGTGTCCATAAGATTAAGCTGAGCGACAACCGCCGCTAAAGAGTCAGAGGTAGAGTTATTGCCCAGCTGACCATTACTGTTGCGTCCTCGTCCGTAAACGATATTATCATGAGTAAGTGCTAACGAGTGGCTGCCATCCCAACCACCAGCAGAAACTTGGATAATACTTTTGCCAGCCGGAATCTGAGACGCGACAGGAACGGAAGAATCGGTATGCGACAGGCTACCAAGCTGGCCATTTGCATTACGACCCCATCCATACACCTTACCATTAGAATCTACAGCGAGCATATACGCAGGACCACCTGATATACCAATAATCGTTTTACTAGCCATCGGTGTTCCAACGGTTTTTACGGCAACCGGAATATTGGAATCGGTTGTTGTGCCATTACCAAGTTGCCCAAACTCACCCCTACCCCATGTATAGACGGTGCCGTCAGAGGCAAGAGCGAGAGAATTGTGAACACCAGCAGCTATCTTAATAATATTTTTACCCGCCATTGGCGTGCCGGTTGCCTTAACTGCAACTGGAGTACGTGAATCAACTGTTGCGCCATTACCAAGCTGACCAGTAGGATTATATCCCCATGCATATACCGTGCCGTCATCGGCGAGCGCAAGAGAGTGGTAACCGCCGGCTGCAATATTCACGATGCTCTTACCTGCCATAGGAGTTCCAGTTGTTTGTACGGCGACAGGACTAGATGAATTAGTCGTTACATTATTACCCAACTGGCCGTAGGTATTCTGACCCCACGCATACACCGTACCATCAGATGCGAGCGCCAAAGAGTGTCCTGCGCCAGCAGAGATTTAGATAATTGTCTTGGCTGCCATCGGTGTTCCAACGGTTTTTACGGCAACCGGAACATTGGAATCGGTTGTTGTGCCATTGCCAAGCTGACCATAGACACCACGACCCCATGCGTAAACGGTACCATCCGACGCACGTGCTAAAGAGTGACCGTCATTGAAAGAACCACCGGCAGAAATCTGCGTAATACTCTTGCCTGCCATAGAAGTACCGACAGTCTTAACGGCGACTGGTATATGTGAATCGGTCGTTGTGCCGTTACCGAGCTGACCAAACCCATTCCATCCCCACGCATACACTGCGCCACTAGAAGACAAAGCGAGCGAATGGTAGCTGCCACCTGATACTTGTACGGCGCGAACCGCCAATGCATTGACAAGAGAACCATCCACTAATCGCACTATGCCAAAAGCTAAAATAGTGAACATTGCCACACCAATACTTACAGCTGGTAACCGACGTTGCCACGTTGGCTTTATACACAGACTAGCAACATCACGCCAACACAAAGCCCTCAATGTAGCATATGTTTTCCGCATATTACTTCAATCACCCTACCTTTTACTGTTTTTGAAACTGCTACTTTATTTTATCCAAATCGCTTACGGTTTGTCAACAACTGTAATTCCCTACAACCCCGCATGCCTAACATGTAGCGATTATATTTATTTGCCGCTAAATTCTAACAGATTTAACAGATTTAACTCATCAATAACTTTCGTACCATATTTCTCTGCCTGCGCCAATTTACTTGCCCCAACTTTTCCTCCTACCACCAGATAGGTCGTGTCTTTGCCGACGCTAGTTTGGAATGTTCCGCCAAGTGCACGGATCTTCTCAGCTGCCTGATCGCGAGACATTGACTGCAACGCGCCAGTGATAACGAAGCTTTTGCCAGCTAATTCGCCCCGCTTTGCCTTGTAGATTGGCGTAACGCCGAGCAGGGTAAGCTTTTCAAGGAGCGCTGCATTATCCTCATCTGCAAACCACGCCATGATTGATTCCGCCACGACGACGCCAACGCCATCAACCGATTGCAGCTCATCAATCCCTGCCTGCGCTAGTTTATCAAGACTCTCAAAATGATTCACCAAGTCAATCGCCGTCTGCGCGCCAACATGGCGAATCCCCAGCCCGTACACGAAGCGCTCTAGCGGCGGCTGCTTTTTAGCGGCAATTGCGTCGATTAATTTCTGCGCCGAAATATCCGCAAAACGCTCCAGCGTCAACAATTGCTCTTTTGCGAGCGTGTAAATATCCGCCAAGTCTCGCACCAATTCTGCATCAACCAGAGCTTCAACATTTTTTTCGCCCAGCGTGTCAATGTCAAGCGCACCTTTCGACGCGAAATGCTTCAGTGCGCGTTTCAGAATAAGCGGACCACTCAAGCCTTTCACGCGATACACCGCTTCGCCCTCAGGACGGACAAACTTCAATTCTGGATACTGCCGCGCCAGTTCCGCCGGATAATCAATCGGCCGCGTATCTTTCGGGCGCAGCTCAACAAGCACAGCTTCAATTTGCGGAATAATGTCGCCAGCCTTAAAGACCACCACCGTATCGCCACGGCGCACGTCCAGCCGCGCGATCTCATCAGCATTGTGTAAACTCGCATGCTGCACCGTTGTACCCGCCACGACAACCGGATCAAACACCGCCACTGGTGTCGCCGCACCTGTACGCCCGATTGATATGACAATGTCGCGCACAATTGTCGTCGCCTGTTCGGCAGCATATTTATACGCCACAGCACCACGCGGATTCTTACCGACCAGCCCGAGCTCATCAAAACGCGCCCGGTCATTAATTTTTATCACCAAACCGTCAGTGTTAAATGGCAGCTTCTGGCGTTTCTCATCCCATTCATTCACAAAATTCATCACACCTGCGATATCCGTGAACACGCTTGCCTGCTTATTCCGCGTAATGCCAAGCGCCGTCAGCGCCTGATAGACGAAGCTATTCGTCGGCACATCGCCCGCATTGTCGCGAATGATATCGTAGCCGCGAAAATGGAGCGGCCGCTCCGCTACGAGTTTCGGATCAAGCTGGCGGATTGTGCCCGCCGCAAGGTTCCGCGGATTGGCAAACTCAGGCTTACCCGCAGCACGCTGCTGTTCATTCAGTGCTGCAAAGTCTTTTTTGAGCATGATAATTTCACCACGAATTTCTGTACGCCCACGCAGAAAAATTTCATAGCCTTTCGTCTCATGCAAGCGTAGCGGCACGTTTTTAATTGTCCGCACATTGTTCGTTACGTCTTCGCCAACAAAACTGTCGCCGCGCGTCACAGCTTGTGTAAATATGCCATCAATATAAATAAGCGCGCATGCTAGTCCGTCCATTTTTATGTCAGCAAAGAATTCATGATTCTCCGCCGGCAATAATTTATCAATCCGGTTCACCCACGCGACAACATCATCTTTGTCAAACACGTCATTCAAGCTAATCATACGCCGCGGATGACGAACTTTTGCAAAACCATCAGACAGTTTATTTCCGACACGCTGCGTCGGGCTATCAGGCGTTATCCATGCCGGATGCGCTGCTTCAATTTGCTTCAGCTCGTTCATCAAGCCGTCATATACCGCATCGCTTACTGACGGCTGATCAAGTGCGTAATACTCGTAGCTGTATTTGCTCAGCAGCTTTTTGATTTCATTAAGCCGGCTTCGCGTCATCGTCAACAACCTTTCGATACAACAGGTATACATATGCGGCATACCACACGACCGACCATGCGACAACGATCACGCCAACATACGGCACAATTGGCACGTTTTTTAACCACGACCACATTGACGATAACCAGTGGTCAAGCATGACGATAGAAACCATAATCACTAGCCAGGTCAATAGAACACAAAGCGCACCCCACGCCAATCGATACATAATCCGCAAACGCCGCCCAATCACCAAATCGCCTGCCGCTTTGACTGCACGCATCGGATACATCCCCGGCAGTGTCACGACAACAAGCGCAATAACTGTGCTTGAAATCCAGTACAGCGCGAGCGCCGCAATCATTACCGCAAAAACACTAAACAGCATGCGTGCGAATCCGGTACTCAGCAAATCAGCCGATGACAACCCAGCATACAATAGCGCCGCGATGCCAACCGGCAATAATTGGACGAGCAGCACTAGCAGGACGAGTGCTGTCGACATCATCGGCGCACTCGCATTATACAATCCGTCGCGCAACCGAGGGCGGCGGTTCATCTTTATTTCGCGCAGCAGCCAAACTGTCGTCAGCCACACCATCATCAAACACAATACCATTAATAATCGCTGGTCAGCCGGCAACGACGAGTTTATTGAAAACGATGCTAATACTGTTAGTCCCGCCTGCGCAAGCGAGTTTATGCCGCCATCAAACAAGTTATTCATTGAATCAGATATTAGTTTTCCGACTGAATTGTACACTTCCTGACTCGTAATCGCACCAGCAAATGCCATGATTATCGCATATATCACAATCATTGGTACGAATATTCGCCAATGCGCACGCAACATACGATTTACCTGGCGCGTAAATACAATGTAGCCCGGCAATTTTAGACTACGCCTATAATCGCGGCGGCGTGTACGCTGAAAACTGCGGTGCGGGCGGCGGCTCAAAAAATCATACCGCCGGATACTCCACTTATACCATATCGCAGTGAAAAAGACACTAACCGCCTGCCACGCCACCGCGAAACGTACACTCACTGCACGCCATATGTGTAAAATAAATTTGCAGCTATTATTTTTCCTCAACACAATATCCCCTACTCAAGTTTGGTGCGCAGAGCGGGAATCGAACCCGCACGCCTTTTGGGCATCAGATTTTAAGTCTAACGTGTCTACCAGTTCCACCATCTGCGCTTATATTCTATTGTACCGTATTTGAAATAAAAAACGACCCCCTTTTGGAGTCATCTCGTGGAGGCACGTACGAGAGTCGAACTCGTCTAAAAGGTTTTGCAGACCTCTGCGTAACCGCTCCGCCAACGCGCCATTCGTTCTTTTTACTTTATAATCTGGTGCAGACGAGAAGACTTGAACTTCCACGAGCGCAATGCTCACTAGCCCCTCAAGCTAGCGCGTCTACCAATTCCGCCACGTCTGCATATTGCAAATTGTACCATGCGATAGCAAAATACCTCATCATTATACTGTAGCTCACGGCGTTTTGTAAACAGTTGCCGGCGAAACCGACCACTCGCTCACACGAGCATAGCGGTCTGATAGCTCAGGTAGCGACCCTTTCGGTTTAACGATGTACGCATTCGTGTTAACAAGATATTCCGACGACGCTTGGTATAGCGCAATTGCCGGCACATCACTCAACCACTGCCGTACAAACTGCGCATATTTCGCCATGCGCAAATTTGACTCCAACCGAGTTCGCGCGCTTGCAAGCGCCGCGTCGCTCAATTGATTTGAATAATTCGAAAAATTATAGCCTGTCGCCGAAGCCTGCGACGAGTGCCAGTACGCATACACGTCTGGATCGGCGCCAAGCGCAAGTTCATACAGCAGCACGTCAAAATTGCGCGGTTGCAGCACGCCTTGCACAAAATTTGAAACTGCCGAATTTGTATCGACTTGATTGACATCAACTGCCACGCCAACCGCATTCCATTGCCGCTTCACCGTATCAATGATCTTGTTATACTGGCTGCTATTCGTCGTCGTAATAGTCAGCTTAAGTTCCTGATCGCCCTTATACCGCACGCCATTTTTTGTTTTCCATCCAGCACTATCAAGCAGCTGGGCAGTTTTTTCAGCGTTTGGCTTTGACGCACGCGGCACCTCACCGCTTGAGAACATTGAATGTAAAATCGGACCATCTAGCGTCTGCACGCCGCCGCCGACTGCTTGGCGAATTGTCGCCGTATCTGTCGCGAGCTGCAAAGCTTGGCGCACTGTTTTGTCCTGCAGCACCGGATTTCTTGTATTAAACAGTAAGTATACGCCTTTATTAAGCGGCTCCGATATGACGCGGTACTGCGACGGACGCTTACTATGCGCAAGCGCCGCCGGCGCACTTACCGCACCGGTCACTTCACTGTTCTTAATAGCTTTCGTAAACGCTGCGTCATCGGTATAGGAGCGTAATTCAAAACGCGAAACACGAGGCACAGTGTTGTAATATTCTGTATGCGGCACAAGTTGCAACACCTTTGAAGCATTCGATAGCCCTGCTGTCTGCAGACGACGAAACTTGAACGGACCGCTTCCAATCGGGTTTTGGCTAAACGACGACTCACGGAGCACCGACGGTTCGACATTTTGCAAAAGATGCTTCGGCACAATCGGGAATGTAAGCGCATGCGGAAACGCTGCATAAACAGTCGGCAGCGTAAATTCAACAGTATGCTGATTGATTTTTTTCACAACCGCGTCCGTCCAATTAACGCGTAGCGGCGAGCGCGTTTGCGGATTTTTAATAAGCCCAATAGTATACACAACATCGTCCGCTGTAAGCGCATGTCCGTCTTGCCACGTTGCGTCGCGCAGTGTGACAGTGTAGATTTTTGAATCGCGTATCGTCATAGACGACGCAACATCAGCATGGAGTGCGCCAGTTGTATCATAATGATATAAGCTTGAAAACATCAGCCGCGCCGCCGACGCCTCCGCCTCGTTTGATGCTAATAACGGGTTAAGTGTATCAAGCGAACCAACAATACCTTCGGCGTATACGCCACCCGAACGATACCCGCCCTGCATATACGCCGACACGTTGCCCCATGGTTGCTGCAATCCAAGCGTTGCAACCAAAATGCCAACAACTGCCAGCCACGTAATAATTTCACCAGTCACCAACCGAACACTATTGATGCGCCGCAGAATAAAACGCCGCGCATGACGCTGCGTTACGCCGCCAGCACGCTTCAATCGACGCGTAATATCTTTACGGTTCAGTGCGGAACGCTGCGGTTTTGGTTGTAGGTCGCCCAAATCGCTCACACACCAGCCCCATTATGACAAACTTGGCAGTACGAGCGACGCAATAATTGATAATACAAATATCACTGCCAAAAAAATCGTCACTTCAAACAAACTCTTATCAAGCCCGCGCCGCGTGGTATATAACTCGCCAGAGCCGCCGAATCCAGCACCAAGGCTTGCGCCGCGTTGCTGCAGCAGAATTGCAATCACCATCAGCACGGCTGATACAATTGTTGCAATCTGTAATATCATCGTTATATTCATCGCCTAATCCTCCTCCCGCGCTTGAGTATACTCCAATTCAAGCAAACTGCTTACTATATAGTTTACCAAACTCAATACTAAGCCCGTCAATACCGAATTCCAAAATGTCATTTGCAATCCAGGTGCCAATTTCAGCGAAACCCATACCATCAGGCCATTGACAATGATAGTAAAGAATCCAAGCGTGATCAATATCGCTGGCAGCGACAAAATAATAACAATCGGCTTCAGTACAGCGTTCACGACCGAAAAAATAAGCCCAGCTATCAAAAATGCCGGCGCTCCAGCGCTAATTTGCACTTCGCTATATCCCGTCCCGAAAATACGCACAGCAACCCACAGACCAAACGAATTCAAGATCCAGCGCAATATAAACGTCAAGAACTGCCTTTTCATTTCATCTTAGTATAGCGCATTACGATATATTTCGCTAGAGTTTCGAGCCGTTGTCCATAAACGTTGCCCGAATACGCGCCGCCAACACGGGATTCACAACCGTTCGCAGCTGCTCTTCACTTGCCGTCTGCACACCGCGCACGCTGCCAAATGCACGCACAAGTTTTTTCTGCGTCGCCGGACCAACGCCGGTAATCGTACTAAGAACACTCTTAGTCGCATTCGCCCGCTTCAGCGTCGTGTGATAGCTAACAGCAAATCGATGCGCCTCGTCGCGAATACGCTGAAATAGTTTTATCGTGTCTTCGTATGGACTAGGCGCATCACCACCGCGCAAATTCTTTGAATGTGAACCGGCATTCTGCCGCCCGACATGTAAATTCACAAAATAGTATCCGCTTGAATCAATCACCACCGCACCAGGGGTCGGCTTCGCTACCATTTTCTCAATATACGACTCGTCGATCGGCGAACGGCCTTTTGCAATCACAATTTCTTCATCGCGCTTCGCTACCCCAATCGCCGGCACATTCACGCCGAGAACTTCTAATTCACATAGTACCGCGTTCAACTGTCCTTTACCGCCATCAATGAGCAGTAAATCTGGCATACCCCATGCTTTTACATTTTTTGCACTAAAACGGCGGCGAATCGTTTCGCGCATATTTGCCGTATCGTCGTTGCGCTGCACGTGCATTTTAAATTTACGATACTGCGCACGGTCGCTCACACCGTTTGTGAATACTACCATGCTCGCCACTACATTCGTGCCGCTCATATGCGAAATATCATAGCCCTCAATGCGCGCTGGCGGTGATTGCAATCCGAGCAATTGAGCTAGTTGCATCAATGCCTGGTCTTTTGATATATCCAAAAACTCGCGGTCGCCGAACATAATCCGCCGCTGCAGTTCGTGCATGTACGACAACTTATTGCGCAGCTGCGCCGCTGTTTCAAACTCTTGGCTGCGCGCCGCCCGCTTCATGTCGCACTCAATTTCTTTGGCGATTTTCATGCGCCCGCCTTCAATATATCTAATCAATTTGCGCAGTGATTTTTTATATTCTTGACTCGTCATGTCAGTACTTGGCGCCAATCCAATTTGTTCCTCTAGATTCATACGTTCACGTTTCGGCGGCTTAATATAATATGGAAAAATTTTACGTAAATACCGCAGCGCTTTTTTCACTGCAAAGCCACTATAGAACGGACCAATATATGTTGCGCCATCGTCTGCCGGATTCCGCGTAAACGTTACCGTCGGCCATTCGCTCTTCATATCAATACGGACGAATGTTTGCGATTTATCATCGCGCAACAAAATATTATAGCGCGGCATATAACGCTTCACCATTTCGCTTTCCAAAAATAGCGCATCCATTTCGCTTTCAGTTTCGATCCAGTCGGTATCATTAATTTCCGCTACCAATGCGCACGTTTTTACGTCCATATCAGCCTTGCTTTGAAAATATTGCCGCACGCGATTTTTCAGAATAGCCGCTTTGCCAATATAAATAATCTCATCGTCTTTAGACTTATGAAAATATACGCCTGGAGTGCGCGGGAGCGTTTTCAATTTTTCCTTAAGCGCCGCATTCATATGTTTATTATATCGCGAATAGCGTTTTGGTCCACGATAATAGCATGCTACTATGGAATAACTTTCAGACCGTCTGATTCATGCAAGCGTAAGTATTCTAATAGCACTACTGCTTGGTTGTGTGCTGTATCTTTTGCGCCATAGAGCAGCGTAACTCGCGTATAAGAACGCCAACGCGCAAGAGCTGCTGCCACTTCAGGATTATTCGCCAACTCTTGTAAATATTTTACCTTAAACTCATCGTACTTAGCAGGATCGTGCGCAAACCATTGCCGTAGTTCATTGCTTGGCGCAATCTCTCTGCACCATTCGTCAAGCGCCGCTTTATCTTTGCTTATGCCGCGCGGCCACAATCGATCAACTAAAACGCGGTAACCATCGTCTGGCCTCGCGTCTTCATATATTCGTTTAGTATCGTACGTCGTCATACTAGTGCCTCCTTTACTACATTTTGCAAAATCGGAATTACTTCCATCTCAAACCACTGATTACGTTTACGCCAACCAATATTGAGCGGCGATGGATGTACGAGCGGAAAATAATTTGGTAAATACGTATCAAATTGCGCTACCGTTGCAGTTACATTCTTTTTGGCGCGTCCCGCTAAATAATATTTCTGCGCATATGCGCCAACTAAAATTATTAAACGTACATACGGCATACGCTCTAGCAACCGCGGATGCCACATTGCGGCAAAATTGTTTCGCGGCGGCAAATCGCCGTGCACGCCTTTGCCAGGATAATAAAAATCCATCGGCATGAGTGCAAACAAATCAGGATTGTAAAACTGCTCATCACTTACGCCCAGCCACTGGCGCAACAATCGCCCGCTTGCATCATTCCACGGCCTGTGTGTTTGCTGTGCGATTCGCCCTGGCGCTTGCCCAACTAGCACAATGCGCGAATAGGACGACGCAGTATATACTGGCGTCCACCCTTTGGCGCGAAACGCCGCGTTCATATCATCGTCGACAATTTGCTGAAAAAGCAACGGGCTCGACATAGAATTACTCAGCCGTTCACCTACTTCTTCACGGCTTTTTCGAGCGCGTCAATCAAGATCTGCTTCGGTCTCATGCCAATCAGTTCTTGAACTTCCTTGCCGCCCGCAAAAATCTTCATGTTCGGAATACCTTGCACACGATATTCTCTTGTTAATTCGCTATTATCACCGCTCGCCTCCGTGTCAATTTTGATAACATCAAAATTAGTTTCGTCGGCAATTTGCTGTAAAATTGGCGCCATCGCACGGCACGGCGGACACCAGGTCGCCCAAAAATCCACTAATACCGGATTGGCACTTTGCAGCACTTTCTCCTCAAACTCCTGACGATTCGTTATATTGTATAATGCCATATTCCCTCCTTGTCGCTCTTTTATTATACCATTCTGCCAACTGTCTATTCAGCAGAACAATTACAATTGCTAGCGCAATCTTGGCATGTGGTTTTTATACACTTGCATGCTTTATTCATCGACATGTTCCTCCTTTCTACAACAGCTACATTCTTGACACTCACCATGAACCGTCAAAGAACCGTCTAGCACGCAATTACACAATTGGGCTTGCAGAATCTTGCGGCATGGCGCAGGACACGTAATGTCAATCAAACAATCGCACCGAGTGCAGCAAAAATGATCATGCGGTTTCATGTTTGCGTCGAACCGTTTATCGCCATTCTTTGTCTTTGGTGCAAGCGCTATTTCGCCGTCATCAACTAATCGCTGCGTGATTCGGTGAATTGTCGTTGCGCTCACCTGTATATAGCGATCCGTGTAGTACTGCATAATATCCGCATGGGTCGCGTGACCCAGCTGCTTTATACAATCCCGCACTAAATTAGCATATTTACTTTCGCGGCGTATGATGGTTGTCATATTCTTATTGTAAATCATTTACATTAAAAATACAAGAAGTTTACTTTTCCAGCACTATCACAACACAATGGACTGCAGAGTATAAATTTTATCAAACAAGCCCAACGATTAAATTGTTCCAACCTTACGATATACACCATCAAGCGTTTCTACATCATCGGGATTAAGAAAATATGTAATTGCATCAGTTTTAATAATGTCTAGCGAACACATCTCTTCTATATAACCATCGAATCGTCCTGTTATCATGCCAAAATAGCGCTCAATAATTTCTAGTATAATGATTTGCTCCGGTAAATCATTTACATTACTGATAATATACACGGTCTCAAAGCTTGCGATGACCATTCAAAACTCCGTTTGTATCATCTTCATTTTGACTATGGCGAGCAATAAACAGTTTCACAGTTTGACCCATACCTCTATCTTGCTATATAATCTAGCTATTATGAACTCGTAAGCGAGTTCCTCTATTTTTCTCTTCACTATTTCGCTCAACAATACGTAATAATTTAAGTTGCAAAACACTACAAAAGGAGATTTATCATGAGTAAAAGATCAAAAGACAGCCAATCTATTCTGCGCTTATTTTGGCGTGCGTCGCAGCTATATAAATGGCGGCGAAATATAGCAATTATTGCCACGGCAGCTACGTTTATTGTCGGCATGTTTGTTGGTCCGCTGATTATTGCGCAGCTGCTTGATATGATCCAGCATAGACAGCTTAGCAGCACCAACAACTTATGGCAGCTCGTGATATTATATGGATTATCACAACTATGGTCGGAGATTATCGGTTGGCGCTTAGTGCTTTATCTAGTGTGGACATTTGAGGTCTCCGTGATGCGCGATTTGTATGTAAAAATATTCAACAAATTAGCAAACGAAACGTTATTTTTCCACGCTAACAAGTTTGGCGGCTCGCTCGTTAGCCAAACAAATAAATTTACCGGAGCGTTTGAACGCTTCTGGGATACTATCATTTGGTCGATTCTGCCGGTCGTGATTTCCATTATTGGATCAATCGTTGTTCTCTCAACATTGTTATGGCAATACGCTATCTTCTTGGCGATTTTCGCGGTTATTTTCATTATAGTGGTCTATTTTGGTTCGCGACCAATGATGAAGCTAAACGAAAAAGAAGCGGCTGCCAACAATACTATGAGCGGCAAAATCGCTGATGCTATCTCTAATATTATGGCAGTGAAATCATCAGGCGCCGAGATGCGAGAAAGTAAAGAATTTACCAAAACAGCAAACAACTGGCGCAGCGCTTCATTTAATTTGATGTCCGGTTTTCTGAAAATGAGCGCTATTTATTCATCAATTACGACGACCATCAAAGTTGTCGCTATCGCGTTCGCCGTCTATGCTGCGCAGCATAATACTGTATCGGTAGCAGCGATTTACCTAATTATTACCTACACCGGTACAATGACGCGCGAGCTATGGAATATGAACGGTATTATGCGCAATTATAACCGCGTGCTTGGCGACGCGCGCGACATGGCGGAAATTCTACAAACACCGACAAGCTTGATTGATAAAAGTGCGAGAAAATTACGCATTTCGCACGGCGAAATCGTCATGAATAATGTGACATTCACGCATGATGAAGGACAAGGCGACACGTTGTTTAAGAATTTCTCGCTGACCATCAAACCCGGCGAAAAAGTTGGACTAGTTGGCACATCTGGCTCAGGAAAGACGACGCTGACAAAACTACTCCTACGCTTTGCTGACATTGATAGCGGCGAGATTTTAATCGACTCGCAAAATATCGCCGACGTCACACAGGCAAGCTTACACTCAAGTATTGCGTATGTACCACAAGAACCGCTGCTCTTTCACCGCTCAGTGCTGGACAATATCGCGTACGGACGACCTGGCGCAACAAAATCCGACGTAAAGAAAGCCGCCAAGCAAGCTGGCGCATATGATTTCATCACGAAATTACACGATGGATTTGACACGCTTGTCGGCGAGCGCGGCGTGAAATTATCGGGCGGACAACGCCAACGTATTGCTATCGCCCGCGCTATTTTGAAAGATGCACCAATTTTAGTCCTTGACGAGGCAACATCAGCGCTCGACTCGGAATCTGAGGCGCTGATTCAAGAGTCGCTTGAGACGCTGATGAAAAATCGTACATCTATCGTTATCGCTCATCGCCTGTCAACTATCGCCAAACTTGACCGCATTATTGTCATGAAACGCGGTCGCATTATTGAGGACGGCACGCACAACGAGTTGCTGAAAAAGAACGGTACATACGCGCAATTATGGCAACGTCAATCCGGCGGGTTTATTGAGGAATAAAAAATCGTCCCCAATTCTGGGGGACGATTAAACATTTATATCACCTTTTATTCTGCTTCCGCGCCTGGCTTTTCGCCTTCAACTGGCACGTCCTCAGCGTCAGCCGAAGTCGATTCTCCTGCCACTGCTTCATTTGCAGCTTCAAGTGCAGCCGGCTCATACACGCTCGCAACGACTAAATCCTTCACGGTAACATTGTCGTCAGCCGTACCTTCGCGACCATCATCATTGTCGACAATCTCTACACCTGATGGCAACAGTATATCGCCGATCGTAACGCGATCGCCAGCGTCCGCGAGGTTCATAATCGACACCTCTAGAGACTCTGGCAGCTCCATCGGCAGCGCTTTGACCTCAATTTTCTCAATCGCTTGCAAAACGACCAATCCGTTACGCTCCGCCGCTGACTCACCTTCGCCAGCCAGGCGGATAGGCACTTCCGCCACCACCGGCTCATCGGCACGAACTGCATGAAACGAAATGTGACGAATAACACCATGCTTAATAGGGTGAAATTCCGCAGCTTTAATCATCGCAATACGGTGTTTCGTGCCCGACAACTGCACCGGCGTATGCTTGCCAGCTTCCGCGTACACACGCACCACCTCGCCTGCGTCAGCCTGAATTGCAATCGGCTCCATATTCGCACCATACACAACACCCGGTGTCAGCCCTCGTCTCCGCAGCTGCTTTACTTTTTTGCCGAAAATTTCTCGGCGATCTACTTTCAATGTTACCTTGTCTCCCATATTTCTCCTTTTCGGATATGTTTCCGGAGTTACATGATACTGTGTATTTATTATAACATATGCGGAAACTATTATTCATAACACTCTGTCTGCAAGCAAGCATAAATGCTACCACTCTGCTCGCAAAAACGCAATGTATGTTTATCCAAAATCTATCGGGTTCGGCGTTTCATCAAATAGTAACCACCAACTATGCCACCGCCGAGCAGTGCGACCGCACCGAACGCATAAAACACTACATTATCTCCCGTATTTGCAAGTTGCCGACCACTCACCTTATTATTTGCATTCTGTGCCGATGAGCGGGCAGACGTACCGCCTGGCTGAGTGCTGGGAGGAGTTGGAGATGCCGACACCAAGTAAACACCCACCGGATCAACAATCTCGCCATTCGCGATACCGTCCGAATCGCCGAATCCGCCATCTGTAAGCTGATACGCCACAACCGTACGCAAACCATCTGCCGATGCCAAGAAACTCACCTTATTTGTTATGTCGCTCACCGTCCCGTTATATTCCTTTACGACTCGCAATTTTGACGTGTCTGAGTATAAGCGACTAAGCTGTAGTTGAACCTGCACCGAATAACCACTCGCCGACGCTGAATGCGCACAATCAACCGTGAATGCGACTTGCTCGCGTAAATCGCTACCCTGGTGTTTCGACGAAATCGTACCGAGTGCAATCTGGGCTATATTAGAGCACTGGCTACCAGAGACAGAAACTGTCAATATACCACCTTCAGGCTGAATGATCTGCCGTTTTGTCACCGGCGCCGGAGCTGGCGGCGTTACAATTGTAATCGCATTCAAACGATCCTGTAGAGCTTTCTTTTTGGCTTGGTCTTGAACTTTGTCAACCAACGCTTTTGCAGCGTCAACGGCAGCCTGAGTTTTGTTATGCTCCGCCGCAACAACAGCAGTCTCGGCAGCGGCCTGAGCGTTTGTCTCTTTTTGCTGGGCAGCGGTGATGGCATTATTAAGAGCAACCGTAGCGTCGTTCACATCCTGCTCGCTTACACTTTGAGAATTGTTTACCTCTCTCGCTTTTGCAAGTGCCCTTGCAACTCCCTGATCGTTCTGGATGTACAACGGTTCGTTTTGTGCAGCTGTTATTGCAGCGCGAAGAGCGGTTTTATCAACCGGCGCTGGTATAACGATTGCATCAAGGCGATCTTGGAAGGACTTTTTCTTGGCTTGGTCTTGGACCTTGTCGACAAGTACTTTCGCGGCATCTATAGCGGTTTGTGTTTTGTCGTGTTCCGCTTTTGCCACAGCAGTTTCAGCAGCTGCCTGAGCGTCTGATTCTTTCTTCTTCGCCGCCGAAACAGCATTATTTAGTGTGGTCGTGGCTAAAGCTACATCTTGCTCGGTAGCGCTCTGTGAGCTATTTATTTCCTGAGCTTTCATAAGTGCTCTCGCTACAGCTTCGTCCCGCCTAATGTATAGCGGTTCATTTTGTGCAGCCGTTATAGCAGCCTGAAGAGCGGCTTTATCCGGAGCAACCGGCGTTGTACCTGTCGCGTCCATTAATGTATTAACGAGCGCCCCGCGATTCACTGCTACACCAGCTTTTACCGTCGTACCCGACGGATCAATCGCAAGCGCAACGTCGCTCGGCAACGGCTTGCCAGAGTTAATTGCAGGACTACCGGCTTTTAGCGTGTAGTTGCTCTTCTTATAGTCGGCATTATGTACCGCCTCTTTTATAAAATACGGATTATTTTCCCGCGAACCAAGCTCATCAAACGAATGCTCGCCGCGCCCCTTGATAGAACTCCGAACCCGAGTATCATTCTTGATGTCTGCTATTCGAGCGAATTGTATATCAATCGTATTTCCGCCGTCAAGATCCCAAGTAAATACTGTTGGCTCATTCGCAAGGCTGCTTCGGTAGTAAACATTATAATCAAACCCTTTGAACATTTCGTTCGTGTAGATTTTTGTCGCTGCAGCGCCATTATTCTTGTCACCGTCAGAACGCACAGGGAACGAATAGAACCGCGAACCGTCATTTGGTACATATGCACGCGACGATAGAATATTATTATACATTTCTAAACCAGTCAGATTCCAGCTTAGTCCTTGACTCTTCGACCACGACTCCCACGTCGTACAGGTTACGTTATCCGCTGCGTAAGCATTACATCCGCTCTCGCGACTGTCTTCAAACAAATCAATCGGCCGGTTCGTTCGCGAAATCGTATTGTTATAAATTTTTACATCATTGCTGCCCGAAATACGTATGCCTGTACCAGAACCTTCAATAATATTAGAGGCAATAATAGCAGGACCAGATACTTCATAAAATATTGCCGTTCCATTGTTTGTAAAGAAGTTACCGACCAGCTTTGCATCAATACAACCCTCGTCGCACCAAAAACCAATCGGACTTGCCTTTATCATATTATTAGGATCGCTTTCTTCAACGCCAGATCCCGACCGATCAATGATATTATTACGAAATGTAAAGTCTTTCGTGTGCGTCACTTTTATTTCTGATATCGTACAGAATGCACCGCATTTCTTCACTTTAAACCCGGCGGCGTTACTGCCAGAAAATGTATTACCAATATACGTTGCCTTATGCGTTCTATTGGCACCCGCACCGTTTGCGCCGTTATCTAAGAATTTCGTATTTTTTACAACTAGATTATCAGCCTCGCCGGTATGTAACCCTATCGCTGAACTTTGTGCAAAGATAGAATCTTGAATAACCGCATTTTTCGAAACCACAAATGCTTGCGACACACCAGACGTATCCGTAAAACCCCACGCTTGTACCGGCGCATACTGTGCAATGTTTATACCCTTCATATTAAATCCAGCACCAGCCGCCGTAAACGCCCGCGACCGCTGCGATATTTCCGTTACGCCTGTAGTCGGGTCAGAGCCAACATAGTACGTAATATCGTCTTCTACACCTGGATGATAGTCATATTTACCTGTATCCGAGTTGAACGTTCTTGTCGTCGGCGTTTGATCTTCGGCGTAGAATTTACCAGCCGACACTTCCGCCTTGCTTGCGACTTGTTTTAGCGGCTTATCGTTAATAAACACTTGCTCCGGAAATGCTGCTGTGCCTTCTTCTGCTGGATTACTATTTACTGTACAGACGTGGCAAAAATTGGTGTACCGTCCTTTCGTTTTCCAGAGATTTCCTTCTTTCGTCCAAACAGAGCCGCTCACGACATCACTGCCTTTGAGCCAGACTTCAGCGTGCGGTGCAGCTTGCAACGTTATGTTTGTTTTGTCGATCGAAAAATGCGGTTCACGGTAAATTCCAGATTTCGCGACTACTGTACCGCCGTTTGAAAGCTTCGACAAGGCAAACTTAAATGTCTTATATGGCACGCTTTCAGTACCATTCCCCGATACATCATCACCATCCGGTGACACCCACGCAACGTTGCTCGTCGGCACCGCGTAGTTTGTATCAGTAAACTGATACATATTATTAATACGGACAGCATGCGCCGGTATAAAGTGCATTAGCCCCAAACCAGCAACAAACAAAACCGCCACATGTGCAACGATTATTTTATACAATTTCCTTCTATTTGAGCCTAGTTTTATCACCGCCCTATTCCGCCTTTTTCTGTTAATGTTTTGTACCTCAGTTCCACTGTACCACAAATCGCTTACGCCTGTCAACAAAGAAGCTCTTAATCTTACCATCCTTGCAGCTAGGCCGCACCCCATCACCTTATCTGCGGCGCCTCTAATGTTTTTACCACGCTTCTGCAATAGTATTAAACTATGGTACAATTTTACTTGATATGGAAGCGCTCGTTCACGCCATCACCGGCTTTGGAATTATCGCAATCCTGCTCGTTGTCTTTGCCGAGTCGGGATTGCTCATTGGATTCGTTTTTCCGGGCGATAGTTTACTATTCACCGCCGGTTACATGGTGCAGCAGCAAATTCTCGGATTCAATGGACAACCAATTGATATCCATATCTTTGCACTGCTTATTTTCGCCGCAGCTGTTGCCGGCGATAGCGTCGGATTTGAATTCGGGCATAAAGTCGGCCGTAAATTATTTCAAAAAGAAAACTCGCGATTTTTTAAGAAAAAATATCTCGACCAAACCGAAGCATTCTATGCTAAGCACGGCTCAATTACGATCGTACTCGCACGGTTTGTGCCGATTGTTCGCACGTTTGCGCCAATTGTTGCCGGCGCAAGCAATATGCATTACCGCACATTTATTACATACAACATTATCGGCGGGTTCTTGTGGTCGTCGCTGTTTGTCTATCTCGGATATTACGCCGGCGAGTTTTTGACCAAAGCGGATGTAAATATCGAGGTCGCAGCGCTCATTATTATATTCCTATCGGTTTTGCCGATGATTATTCACGCACTCAAACAAGAAAGTACGCGCACTAAACTCAAACGCCAATTCAAAGTGTTGTTTTCGAAAAAAGATAGCTAAATTACCTGTCGTTACAAATAGCCCGTAGACTATAAAAGCTTTTTCAAGTACTTGCCAGTGAATGATTCCGGCGATTTTGCAACGTCTTCCGGCGTACCTGATACAACCACCGTGCCGCCGCCTTGCCCGCCTTCCGGACCCATATCAATAATCCAGTCGGCGCATTTTATTACCTCTAAATTATGCTCAATGATAATCATACTATTACCGCCGTCGACAAGTTTTTGTAGAATATCGAGTAGTTTTTTAACGTCTGCCGTATGCAGCCCCGTTGTCGGCTCATCTAGAATGTAGAGCGTTTTACCAGTTGAACGGCGGCTCAACTCAGTCGCAAGTTTGATTCGCTGCGCCTCGCCGCCCGAAAATGTCGTTGCCGGCTGCCCAAGTTCAACATAGCCAAGCCCTACCTCGTTGATTGTTTGCAGTTTGCGCGCAATCGCCGGCACATTCGCGAAAAAATCACACGCCTGCTCAACTGTCATATTCAAAATATCGCTAATCGTTTTACCTTTATACTTAATTTCAAGTGCTTCGCGGTTATACCGCTTACCATGGCATTCCGGACACTGAACGTATACATCCGGCAAAAAGTGCATTTCAATTTTTATCATGCCGTCACCCTGGCAATGCTCGCAGCGCCCGCCCTTCACATTAAAACTAAACCGTCCCGCTTTGTAACCGCGAATATTTGCTTCAGGCGTATTTGCAAACAACTCACGGATCTGTGTAAACACGCCGGTGTATGTCGCCGGGTTTGAGCGCGGCGTACGCCCAATCGCCGATTGATCAATTACAATCGCTTTGTCTAATTGATCAATACCATCAATTCGTTCGTGCGCGCCTGGTACTGCTTGCGCCCGATGCAACCGTGCTGTTAGCTCGTTTGCGACAATATCATTCACGAGCGTTGATTTGCCGCTGCCACTCACGCCTGTCACGAGTGTCATCACGCCAAGCGGAAATTCAACATCAATATGTTTCAAATTATTTTCACGCGCACCGCGCACAACGAGTTTACGGTCTTTTTGCACAGTGCGGCGTTTTTTTGGTACAGCTATTTTCTCAGTACCGCTTAAATACCGCCCTGTTATGCTTGCGGAATTTTCCGCAACCTCAGCTGGCGTACCTGCTGCTACAACTTCGCCGCCGTGCACGCCCGCACCCGGACCAATATCTACCAGATAGTCTGCTTGCGCGATCGTATCCTCATCATGCTCAACAACAAGCACCGAATTGCCTAAATCACGCAGATGTTTCAATGTCGCGATTAACCGATCGTTATCACGCTGGTGCAACCCGATCGACGGCTCATCAAGCACATAGAGGACGCCTTGCAGACCAGAACCGATCTGCGTTGCCAAACGAATCCGCTGCGCTTCGCCGCCGCTAAGCGTATTTGCCGCTCGACTCAGCTCTAAGTAGTTTAGACCGACGTTATTCATAAAACCAAGCCGCGCCGCAATCTCTTTCAGAATCAACCGCACAATATGCATTTCCGACTCGCTGAATTTTAGCTTACTAAATAAATCAAGCGCATTTGCTACATCAAGATTACACATATCCATAATCGACAGCCCGTTTACTGTCACCGCCAGCACAACCGGTTTGAGACGCGCACCTTGACATGTCGTACATTTCCGCTCGCGCATAAAGCGCTCAATATCTTTGCGCATAAAGTCGCTTTCCGTCTCGCGATGCCGACGCTCCAGATTCGGAATCACGCCTTCGTATGTCGCATCATAATAGCGCCCGCCCGCCAAGTCAATACGATATTTTTGAGAACCCGTCCCATATAAAATTTTCTGCCGAACATCATCTGGCAATTGCTTGACCGGCACCTGCAGACTAAATCCATGCGCATCGGCGACCGCTTTGATTTTGCGCATATAAAAATTATCAACATTAATACGATTATACGGGCGAATTGCACCCTCGGCGATCGTTAAATTACCGTTAAATACTAATTCTGGATCAATCTCTAGTCGCGTACCAAGCCCCGTGCACGTCGGGCACGCGCCCTGCGGTGCATTAAAACTAAACAGGCGCGGCTCAAGCTCTGGAATCTCTTCGTTCGGGTGATCAACACACGCGTAGCGCTGGCTGTACGTCAACAGCTCGCCGCTATCAACATTCATAATCTGCACGACGCCCGACGCCAAATCAAGCGACTGCTCCACCGCCTGCGACACGCGGCTAATCATGTCCGGCTTCATAACGATTCGGTCAATAACAATTTCGATATCATGCTTGTAACTTTTCTGCAGCTCTGGAAATTCATCAAGCGCATACACCACGCCGTCCACCCGTGCCCGCGCGAAACCGGAGCGCATATATTGCTCTGGCACGTACTGAAACTCGCCTTTTTTCTGCGCGACGATCGGCGCCAGTATCATGAGCCGTTCACCTTCCGGTAATTTCATGATTTCGTCAATAATCGCCTGCGCCGTGCGCCGCTGCACCGGCTTATTACAAACCGGACAGT
Organism: Candidatus Saccharimonadota bacterium; assembly: GCA_905371715.1. Classification (GTDB taxonomy): domain Bacteria; phylum Patescibacteriota; class Saccharimonadia; order Saccharimonadales; family Saccharimonadaceae; genus Saccharimonas; species Saccharimonas epibionticum. Next base: position 26,016 of record CAJPLV010000011.1, read on the forward strand.
GCGGCACGCCAACGCGCGCAAATAGCAATCGCAAATAATCGTAGATCTCCGTTACCGTTGCAACCGTTGAACGCGGGTTGCGCGATGTCGACTTTTGATCAATACTAATCGCCGGACTCAGCCCTTCAATGCTATCGACGTCCGGCTTATCCATGATGCCTAAAAATTGCCGCGCATAGCTACTCAGGCTCTCAACGTAACGGCGCTGCCCCTCGGCGTAAATCGTATCAAACACCAAGCTTGATTTACCGCTGCCACTTAAGCCCGTCACGACGACAAATTGGTCGCGCGGAATCTCAATATTAACATTTTTTAAGTTATTTTGGCGCGCGCCGATAATTTTTATGCTCTTTGACATGGCTATATATTATAGCATTTTTACACACATCATACTAGCCGCGATCGGCGCGGTAAAAGCGAAGCGACACGAAACATAGGTGCACACTTTTGCGCACAATATTGCAAATTTGTTGCAATATAGATATACTAAGTAACATTATGAATGACGCTCTGCAAACACTAGAAACCATCCTACGGCAGCATCAACTACATGTCACCAAACCGCGCCGTACGGTATTTACTGCATTATATGATCAGCCGCCGCGCTATATCGGCGAGCTGATACGCGCGACAGCATCATCAATCGATCGCGTTAGCGTATACCGTACGGTTGAGCTATTTGAGCGCCTTGGTATCGTACACGTCGTTCCTGTCGGCTGGAAACATAAAATCGAATTATCCGACACATTTAACAAGCACCACCACCACGCCACCTGCCGGCAATGCGGACGCGTAATTGATTTGCCCGAGAATCACACGCTTGAACGCCTTATTGCATCAATTGCCGCCGAATATCATATTCATAATCCATTGCATATCCTTGAAATTCAAGGAATTTGCACGCACTGCGCTCAAACGAAAAAATCGTAGCGACTGTTATGGCGCTTATCGTTGCATGTTTTTGACCTAATTGCTATATTATTGTTATAAATAAAAGTAATCTAGGGCGCGCCACCATGAAATGCAAGCACTTATTTCTTACCACATTTGGACTCGCGATAGCGGGAATACTTTTCGTACATAGCAGCAGCTTTTTCGACACATTGCTTAGCTTTATGCTCACTGGCATGATTCCCGGGACGACAATCAGCGTCCCCTATTGGATAATACTTGGCAGCTGTATCATTCTGATCGTCGGTATCATTGACGCGGCATGCAGCACAGCGCCGCTCAAACCGCCGACACATACTTCGGGATACTAATCTTAATCTAATCTGGCTCTGGCAAAATTGACTCTGCCCACAATTGCAGCTCTTGCACGATAAATTCTTTGCCAGGATCAAGCGCACTAGCCGCAAACCGCTGCAGCGCCGCCATATATTTTGGTAATTGCGTCTGTATGCGTGCTGCGCGCCATGTTTGCCACATTTCACGCTCATCACCGCTCAGTGTTTTCGGGAAGTTGCGCGCTTTATAATGCAACAACAGTCCCGGCAGCCGCTCGTCGGCAAAATTGGGATGAAAATCATCCAGCTCGCGCTCGCTTGCGTTGCGCACTGCTTCGGCGCGCAACCGATCGCGGTCATTCAAAAACCCATCGTATAACTGCGCTTCCGGATCGGGCGATCGCGTAAATTCGGGTTTGTTTTCAAAAATCGTACGTAATTTCTCAGCGAATTCTGGGTGTGCCAGAAGAATTTTTTGGTGTTTCGCTATCGTCTCGGCGTCAAGCGATATTTTCGCCCACCCGCCGCCGTGCGCCAACACACCAAGCGGCGCTACTGCCGGACAGCGATTCGGCTGCAGCTCTTTTGCCGGCAACTTTACGAAATCTTCAGCCTGGCGCTCCTGCCAGCTCGCGTACACTTTATGCGCTAATTCCGACTCGCTTAAATCAATAAACGGCGTCGGATCATATCGTAAATCATACACCACAACGTTGCCATTACGTCCTGCCGACAGCGGGAACGCGGCTGTCGTCTTAGCGAATTCCTTGTCGTAACGCCCGCTACTATAAACAAACGGCTTTTTATCGTCGACATTTACAAGTTTTACAACCTCTTTTTTATCGCGCATTTTTAGTAAATATTCAAACAATTGCGGTTGTTTATCGCGAATCAATTTTGTTACGTCAATCAATGCATCAACATCGCTCATCGCGTCATGAGCATTCTTGTGAGCAATACCATTTTCGCGCGTAATGAGTTCAAGCCGGTTCGTTGGCTCGCCAGCATCATCAAGCGGCCAGCTAATACCTTCAGGCCGGAGCGCCCGCGTCATCCGCACTACGTCAAGCATGTCCCAGCGCGACCGACCATCTTTCCAGCACCATTCGTATGGATCGTAAAAATTACGCCACAGCAGATGGCGAATGAACTCGTCGTCAAACCGAATGTTATTGAACCCGACAACGATTGTGTCAGGCGTAAAAATTTCATCGTTTAGTATGCGCGCAAACTGCACCTCGCTATAGCCCTCATCGACAGTTTTTTGCGGCGTAATACCAGTGACCATTAGCGCATCAGGGTTCGGCAGCGTGTCGTCACTGAGCGCTACAAGCATATTATACGGCTCGCCGATTGGCGTAAGATCCATGCTTGTCCGCCGCCCCGCAAATTGCATAATCCGGTCTTCGCGCGCGTTTAATCCGCTGGTTTCTAAGTCGTAGAAAAAGAATGTTTGCGCCATACTCTTAGTATAGCAAAAAATAGTTTTAGCGCGTTACGGACCATAATTAAGATAGCCACAGCGCTCTCTACACAACCATTTTGCGCCTATTGTTCAACTAACGTCAACTCGCTCTCGCCGATTCGCACGATACTCTCGCCTGTCGCGCCCTGGCGGACTAGCTCGTGCGTAATACCCGTCCGTTTCATAATGTCGCGCAGGCGGTTTACCGCCTCAAATTGATCAAAATTCGTCCGGCGGGCAAACTTCTCGATTTTTTTACCTCGGACTATAAAAACTGCTACCGGCTCGCCACCCTCGTTCGTCTCATCTGGCAGCCGCTCAACTGTCCACGCGTCGGTCAATTGGTCTTCATCAAGCGAAATTACCGGCAGACCGGTCTCTACTTCGCCCTCTTGTTGCTGCTCGCGCTGACGGTATGCTTTGACTGCGCGCCGCAGCAGCCGCAACAAATCTTTCACGCCCCGCCCTGATTGCGATGAGATAGCCACAATCTCCGCATTATTCGCCACTTTTTGCAGTGCTGTTTTTTGCATCGCAATAATCTCCTCGTCCAGTCCTTCGCATTTTGTCAACGCAATAATCTCTGGGCGCGCTGCTAACTCCGGACTATATTTTTCAAGCTCGCGGCGAATCGCTACATATTTTTCTGCTGGATCGTTATTGTACACGTCAATCATATGGAGCAACACTGCCGTCCGCTCGACATGGCGCAAAAATTGGTCGCCCAAGCCTTTGCCTTCGCTCGCACCTTCAATCAACCCTGGAATATCAGCAATAAGAATACTGCCGTCATCAATATCAGCCACTCCTAGATTTGGTGTCAAAGTGGTAAATTCATAATTCGCAATTTCCGGGCGCGCATTTGACACGACACTCAAAAAGGTTGATTTTCCCGCATTCGGAAAGCCGACCAACCCGACATCCGCTAATAATTTCAACTCCAATTCAGCTTCAAACGATTCGCCCGACTCGCCAAGCTCTGCCATGCGCGGCGTTTGGCGTACGCTCGACTTAAAGTGCGCATTGCCAAACCCGCCGTCGCCGCCTTTCGCAATCACTGCTTCTTCGCCGTGGCGCGCCAAATCAGCTACGATAGCACCGTCGCGCTTAACGATCGTGCCAACGGGGACTTTTACGATCAAGCGCTCGCCCGCGCGTCCCGCCTTTTTTCTTTTACTGCCAGCTACGCCGTTCTCTGCTTTGAGCTTTGGCTGATAACGGAATTTCAACAGCGTATTGAGCTGCTCGGTCGCAACAAAAACAACGTCGCCGCCCTTGCCACCGTCGCCGCCATCCGGACCGCCTTTATCAACAAAAATCTCGTGGCGAAAGCTCACTGCGCCGTCGCCGCCTTTACCGGCTGTTACCGTTACCTTTGCTGTATCAACAAACATACTTTCAGTATAACAAAAACGCCCCGAATTTGACAGAGGCGTTTTTACATTTCACAATGTTATTTTAATGGATATATTTATAGTAGCCGCTAGTCGCTTCGCTCCATGAGAGTGTCCCGCGACCGACGCGGTTAAAACCGCCGCCCCAGCGATACCCGTTCATTTCGCTAATCGTGACAGAAACGCCTGGATTCACCGATTCAACGATTGCCACGTGACCATAACCGCCGCCATTTGCCATAATTGCCCCAGCACCCGGCGTACCATTTACCATCAATCCTGCAGCACGCGCATTGTATGCCCACGTGCTAGCGTTACCCCAGTAACTACCGACCGGCAGACCGAGCTGAATACGGCGCTCATATGCATACCACGTACAATTGCCCCAAGCATATTTATTGCCAGCAGATACCACGCCCCTGAACGATGAGGCAGCACCCGCTGCCGTGCCAGCGCCCCAGTTGCTATTTGCCGGCACGCCGCGGCGCGACGAATTAGCGTTGCGCGATGATGCAGCATAGCCTGGGCGTTCATTTTCCGGCAAGACGCCGCCAGGAATAATTAAGCGCGTACCGCTTGCGACATTCGCTGAAAGTTCAAGGTCGTTATACGTAACAATGTCGCTCTTCTTGCTACCATATTTTTCGGCGATCGCATCAAGCGTATCGCCGTCTTTCGTCGTGTACAAAATACCATCTGTCGGCAGAATTGTCAGCGTCACGTTCGGCTCAAGTGCATCGGAGCTCAAATTGTTCGCCCAAGCGATTGTCGTTTTCTTTAATCCGTATTTCTCGGCAACACCGTCAAGCGTATCACCCGCTTGCGTCACATAGGTTGTCGTGCTGCGCGAATCAGCCGTCATATTTACGACTTGCGGCTTACTAATCGTGCTTGAATCGGTCTGCGCCATCATCGTTTCGACTGCAAGCGATTGCGATAAGTTTGCTACGTTATTGCTGACCGGCATATTTGTCGTGTCGGCAAGCGAAGACGCGATATTCGCCGCTACCACCGGATCAACCGAGCCAGCTTCACTCTGTACCTTAGCAAGCGTCGTCGTCTGCGTTGTCGGCGAGGCATTTGCAAGCGCCGACGATCGTTCTGTCGCGACCGGCTGATAGCTAACCGCGATTAACGTTGTAATTAACAAAAATACGCCGAAATACGACGCAATTGACGAAATAGAAAGCGCGCCGCGGCGTGATCGTTTACTCATATGAGTACGCGCCGACGAATCAAGAGCCTTGCGTGCCATAAAATTCGAGCGAGCTTTTGCTGATGAATCGTTGGTAATGATAACCGTTCTCCCGGAACGCATTCACATGCATTCCCTATACCTATTCAAGTCTTTCTCTCTGATTTCCAGAGACGAACCGCCATCGACCATTTTAATTAACTAATAGTAACGAAAAAGATTGTTTCGGCAGTTGTACGACTTTTCAAGGTAGTCATTTCTGGGCGCTGCGCGATAAACACTCTCCGTAAAACCTCGCAAACTTACAGAAATGTACATGCTTCATTATAGCAGATGAGCGCCTATATTGTCAATGCTTTTTACTAGATCGCTGCACAGAGTTTTTGACAATGATTTTTAATATTCGCCTCATGCTCTTCGTTCGTTTTCGCAAAGTAAATTAAACCGTCGTCGCCTGCTAAAAAGAAATTGTAATCAGTTTCGGTTGGGTTCGCGACCGCCCGCAGCGATAATTCGCCGGGCGCAGCGATCGGCGTTGGCGGCAAGCCCTCGTATTTGCGCGTATTGTACGGCGAATCAATCGACACAAGCGCATTAGTGTCGTCTTTAGGGATATCAATCTTTGCCTTATCAGCGGCATAGACTGCCGTAATGTCGGATCCGAGCTTTGCGCCTGCGCGGAAACGCTTAATAAAGACTTGCGCGATACCGCGCTGATACTGATAGCAGCGCTCTTTACGCTCTGCCGTCGGCTTGTCTTCGCACGTCAACTCGCGCTCAACAATTGACGCAAGCGTGATTCCCTGGTATAAATTTAGTCCTTGTTCTTTAAATTTCGCGACCAAATTGTTCTTTTGCACGATTTTGTACATATGCGCAAATACCGTTTCGAGAACTTGCTTCGCTGTCGCATCATCTGCTACGTGATATGTCTCGCCAAACATATAACCTTCAAGCGGCGCATCCGCTGGTTTGTCGGCAAACAACGGACTATCGTATGCCGCGTGGAATGCCGTCGTAATGTCGTTGTCGCTAAAGCCGGCTTGCTTTAGAACGTAGCGCGCATTTGTTTTATCGGTGCCGCTTCGCGCGCGCGATGCTTTGTAGCGCGACGCTTCAAGCGTGCCGCCCGGGTAGAACGTAATCGCTTTGAAATCACGGCATCCAGCCGCTAATTTAGCCACTATTTCGGGAACGGTTTGCGACGGCGAAATGCGGCACGTACTACCCACCATTGCCTTACCTTCTAAATACGCATAAATTCGGAATGCTAATTCATCGCGAATGACACCTTTTTTTTTCAGCTTAGCAGCAATTACCGCCGTTGAGTCGCCGTCGCTAATAACAATTGAATGCTTCTCTGTGCTGCGCGAGACCGCTTTTAGCTGGCTGACATACCACAAGTACGCGCCGGCAGCCATAGCAATAATAATGCTGAATATAACAAAAGCGATAAGCCACTTTTTATGGCGGCGCGGTTTTTTATTCGGAGAAGACGACGCGTGTCCTCGTTCTGGCGTATCGCGGCGACTACGGAACGGTTCGGCAGAGTTCTGCGAATTGTTGCGCGGCACGTTCCCTACGTCTGGCAGCGTATTGTTGACGTTTGACAGGGGGCGTGGGCGCTGCAGCGGCTGGTATTGTGAACCTGGGCGAAACTGCCGCTCCATTTGCGCTTGTGGGCGAGAGTCTACGTGCGGCGGCTGCCCAGCAGATTGCGGACCAGATGGACGCGGCTGAAAATGCGGCTGCGCCATAGCTTGCGGCGATCGCGGCTCTGGCGACCTAGACCGGCGAAATCCGTCCATTAGTGCGTCTCCAAATAATCTTGCAATATCAAACTTGCCGCTAGCGCGTCAATTTCACCTTTTACGTACGGTTGATTACGCGCGTTCAAAATTTCTTCAGCCTTAACGCTCGTAAGCGATTCGTCTTGAAAAACGATTTTTGGCGCAATGTCGCGCAGCTGTTCGACGAACCGCTCGACAAATTCCGTCTGCTTCGTTGGCTCGCCTGCTTGGTTGCGCGGGTACCCGACGACGAGCACATCGGCTTTTTCACGCACGATAATTTCAGCAATCGCCTGAACTTCGCCGCCATCAACATTGAGCGTATCATACGCCATCGCGATTTTTACGTCATCACGCGCTAAGGCAACGCCAATTCGCTTCTCGCCGACATCAAGCGCAACGTACGATTTACTCATCGACGACGAATTTCACCGTTATCTTTTTTATATCGCCCGGCACAGTATGTACCCAAAACGGCGAGAAATTAACGTCAACCGATTTAACGCCGTCAATCGCTTTCACGTATTCTTGCACTTCGCCAATGCGCTTGCCTTTCACATATTCTTTGATTGCCGCTTCATCAATTTTCGGACCAATTTTGCCGTTTGCCGTTAGCTTCGCCGTTACAGTTTCCCCGGCAATCGTAACATTCGTAAGCGACACCGATGACACGCCGTTGCTATACACTTTTTGATTATTTTTTCCATCAATTTGCTGCTTGAAATACGCATCGAGAAATGTATTGAGGTCGGCTTTTATGATCGCCTTGAGCGAATATTTGATTGCGCCGCCAATTGCCGCCTTGCCGTCTGGCGCCTCGGTGCCCGCTGCTGGGATTGATACGCCGCTTGTATTGACGACAAACGACGCGTCGATGACCGTAGCGTCTTTGCCAAATTGCGACTGGAGCGCCTTTTTTGCCGCATCTTTTTCGGCGTCGGACACTAAATTCGCTGTCGCGGAATCAATGTCGCTCTGCTGCACGACGGTAACAGTCTTATCTGTACCGCCCGACGTTGATGCTGTGAAACTCGCCTCAAATCCTGATAAGCCTTTCGCACTGCCGGACGCGCCGTTATATTTTGAGCCATTTTCGACTGCTGTCACGCCGACCGTTACACCGTTGCGCGTTGTGCGCAGCGTATCGTAGCTGAATGTCAGTGCGCTATCAAGCCGGTATTTTGCGCCGCTCGACGATGACACTTCCGAACCTGCTGCGACCGTTACGTCATGGTCGACGATATCGCTAATCGTTTCGCGCGTCGGCGTCACGCGGATCGTACCCGTCGCTTTTGTCCCGACATCTTTCGTGCCTGTCGCCGGAATTGTCTTCGACACCGGCGTTTCCGATGCTTTTGTTGTTGTTTTAATCGTACCCTCGCTCAGACTAGTCGCTGCAGTATCACTGGCTTTCACTTGCGTATTCACGGCAACTTGCGACGTTTGCGCCGTAATAGCAATCGTAGCATGCGGCGCGATCACAAACGCCCAGATACCGCCGCCAATCAGTAACGCAACCCCCGCTAAAATCAGGAAAAACTTTTTGCGGAATTTATTGAAATCAGGGATTGATGGAAGTTTTTTCTTGCCGTTTTTTGTGTCTGCCGGCGATGTCTTCTTATCGCTGCTTGGATTTGCGGTTGCATTCTCGCTTTCAATCGAATCAATTGATTCCGGCTTTTTCGGGTCGCCGCCTTGCGCCGAGCCGTCAATAATATCGTCGTCCTCGTCAACTTTTAGCGCCGGCACTTCCGCGATTTCCGGCCGGCTTTGGAGGTTTTTCGCTACCGGAATATGCGCCGCGCCAGCAAGCGCCGTAAGCGCTGCATTGTTTGAAATAATCACGACATGCTTATCGGCACGTTCTGCCGCTCGCTGTACCAGCTTCAAATTAACTGCGCTTTGAATTGCGCCTGTTCGTTTCGGCGGCACCAGCGCAACGATCTCATGCTCAGCAGCTTTAATTTTACCGATAATCGCGGTAATGTCGTCTTCTACATCAATATAGATAACATCTTTTTGCATATTTCTATTACACGCGCAGGATACGATTGATTCGATCTCGCATCGTTTGCGCGTCACTCGCTCCTATTATTGTATCATATCCCACGCGCAACAATCCCATCGCTGTAATATACGTGTGGTCGCTTGCTTTTTCAGTTGTATCGACGATACCGATCACATCATGCGGACTAATTCGCTGAACGCTCGGGCGTTTAGTAAACGGCAAGTCTTTGTACCAATCGTCTTTTTTGAGTGCATCAACGAGCGGTGCTAAACTTGCGCCGCCGCCGCATAGCAAAATGCGCGGCGGCAACTGGTCGACTGAATCAAATTCGCTCAGCGCCAATTCCACGCCGGATAACCAAACCTCAAGCGTGCGGTTTATCGCGGCGTCAATTTGCTCTTTTACTGACGGCTTAATTTTCTCGCCGTCCAAATTAACCTTTAGTTTTTCTGCTTGTGTGTAGCTAATAGCCAGCTCCGTTGCGATCGTTTTTGTGAAACTGCGTCCGCCAATGCCAAACATTTTCGTTCCTTCGACGCCGCCGTCATTCACCACAGCGATGTCTGTCGTACCGCCGCCAACGTCTGCCAAAATCGCCGTAAACGAACTGTTTGCATCCGTTCCGAGCACGCTGCGGCTCACGGCAAACGGCTCAGCCGCCACTGCCATCAGCGTTAAATCAAGTTCGTCTGCAACTTTTTCGAGCGCGCCAATATGCACCATCGGCGCAAAAGCAG
>CAJPLV010000012.1 GCA_905371715.1 Candidatus Saccharimonadota bacterium
CGGGAGAGCCGTGAACGGCTCTTATAGCGACCGCGAGGCCCTAGGAAAGGGCGGCTCAAGCGGTGGCGGAAGAAAGGAGGCGAACCGGAGTTCGCGAGGCTAGCGCTCGGAGACCGAGCCGACTCGACGTTCGGGAGCGAAAGCGCTCAAACGGAATCGGGACGCGGTGTCCGCGCTTTTCTGCTTCAGATTGAAGTCTGATACAGAAAAGGCGGCTAGCTGCCAGGGCGGTGCGGCGCTCAGCCGAGGAAGCATGAGCGCCGCACCACGAGACTAAGTGTCAGTCGTCCCTACCGTCCCGCGGGACCCCGTAGCTGCGGAGCTCCTTGGGGACAATGCCTTCGCTGTAGCGGAGGACCTCCCCGATTCTCTCGGGGTAGTACGTAAAGTCTACGTCGTCCGTTCGGACGACGACGTTATTGCGCACGATACTCCACTCAACAGCGTTGAGAGGGGTAACAAGACCTGTCATCTTGACAGGCTCATTGAGTCCGTTGACGAACCAAACAATGTTGAACTCAACCTCCTCGCCTGTGCGGGCGAGAACGAGGAGATCATCGATGTGTGGGCCGTTGATGACGATTCCCCGAACCCGACTCTCAAAGCTCCTACGCATGTTGGCATAGGGGCGGATGGTCTTGTTGCGCGGGGCGCGCAGCGTCTCCGCGACGACAGCGTCAAGGTTGTTCTCAAGCTCAGTGTCAGTAGCAGCAATGGGGGACATGTCGCCCCCTCCTTTCTCAATGTTCCACCTCTCGCAGGATTGCGAAAAGTTAATATATATATATCATACTTGCCGACCAAAGTCAATACCTCGCCGCTATAATGCTATACTGTATCTATGGCAATTGAACGAATCGTTGATACTAGCGCGCATGATGATGACGGCGCGGAGCAGCAGATTGAAGTAACTTTGCGTCCGCAGACGTTTGATGAGTATGTCGGTCAGGAGCGGTTGAAGCGTAACTTGCGTTTGGCGATTGAGGCGGCGAAAAAACGCAGCGAGCCGATCGACCACGTGTTATTGTACGGGCCGCCTGGTCTTGGCAAGACAACGATGGCGGGTGTCATTGCGCACGAGATGGGCGCTGGGCTGCGCGTGACAAGCGGTCCGGCGATTGAAAAAGCGGGTGACTTAGCGTCTATTTTGACGAACTTAGCAGACGGCGATATATTGTTTATCGATGAAATTCACCGGTTGGGCCGGGCGGTGGAGGAAGTGTTGTACTCGGCAATGGAGGACTATAAGCTGGATATTATTATCGGTAAAGGACCGGCGGCACGGAGTGTGCGGCTGGATTTGCCGCATTTTACTGTCATCGGCGCGACGACGCGAACGGGTAGCCTGGCAGCTCCCTTGCGCGATCGGTTTGGGCATATTTACCGGTTGGAGTTTTATACGCCGGCAGATATTGCACAGATTGTACGTCGCAGTGCTGCTATTTTAGCGACGGCGATTGACAAAAAAGCCGCGGAGCTGCTGAGTACTCGGGCGCGCTTGACACCACGAATCGCCAACCGGCTGCTCAGGCGGGTGCGTGATTACGCTGATGTGAACGGCGACGGTATCATTGATATGCCGACAGCCCAGCAAGCGTTGCAACTGCTAGAAGTGGATGATTTGGGACTTGATCCCGCCGATCGGCAATTGCTGAGCGCAATGCTTAAAAATTATGGCGATAATCCAGTGGGCTTGACTACTATCGCAGCGCTGACCGGCGACGAAGCGAGTACGATTGAGGACTTCTACGAGCCGTATTTACTGCAAATCGGCTTCATTGAGCGCACACCGCGCGGCCGGCGCGTAACGCCGCGGGCACGCAAGCATTTGAATTTGTAGTATACTATAGGTAGTACTAACGGCGAGGAGGTGAGCGATGAGCGATGACAACGCAGCGAACGGACAGCAACCAGTAGCATACGACGCCGAGGGGCGGCCGCTGTACGCCGCGCCCGTCGAGCCGGCGCACACGCAGGTCACCGATTCTGGCAAGCAAGTCGTGCACGTTGCACGTTCAACTGAGCCGATTCCCGTGCATATCTCCGAAGAAACACGCCGCAAACACCAAGAGTCTGTTGAGCGCTTTCCTTGGTTGAACTTAAGCCAGCACGAATATGTTATCAGCGCTGTGACGCGCCATAGTATTGGATTGTGGACGCCAATAATACTGTCGCTTACCGGCATTACGCTGACGGCGGTATGTATGTTTTGTTACCCCGACATGGCGAAGCGTATCGGGCTGCCGCTTGCGGCATACAATCAAGTGATTGTCATTGCCACGATGGTGATGACGTTATTTGCGATCGGCGGCTATATCGCGGTGTGGGTGTATACGCAAAACCATTTCTTTTTGACGAATGAGAGCGTGATTCAAGAAATCCAAATGAGCCTTTTCTCAAAGCGTGAGCAGACGGTAAGTCTGGCAAACATTGAGGATGCGAGCTATTCGCAGCAAGGACCGCTGCAGACGATATTTAATTACGGCTCGATTCGGCTGAGCACTGAGGGCGACGAAACAACGTATCGTTTTCACTATGTCGCGAATCCGAAGCACGAAATCGCGATTTTGAATAACGCTGTTGAGGCGTTTAAGAATGGCCGTCCAGTCGGCGAGGGCGACGATTAGGACGATTAGTTTTTGTGCTTGCGGTTTTGCTTGCGGTAGTCGCCTTCGCGTTCCATCGTGCTGAGCAGCGTGTAGCCGGTGCACTTTCCGTCGGTGGAGCAGCCGGTTGAATTGTAACTGTAGTCCGCGCCGCTTTTGCCGAACTTAATACCAGTCGGGTCGGTAAATAATTCCGGATCAACGGTGCGCAGCGTTTTACTGTCGATCATTTGCGGGTAGTAGCCGAATTTAGCGTAGTAGTACTCTTCAAGACTGTAGTACATGGCGTTGATAGCAACTTTGCGCTGATTGTCGCGCTGGACGGCATCTAGTTTCATTTTTTCGCTAAAAAAAAGCCAGCAGCCAACGCCGAGCACGGCGATGACGACGAGCAGCTCAATAACAGTGAATCCGTTTCGTTTCATATCTGGTATTATATCAAAAAATATATGTCTAGGGTATAATGAGGCTACGAGAGGGGGAAGCATGGCGAAGAAAACCGACGCAAAGACACCGACACAGAAACCAACGGCAGACGAAGGCAAGTTAAAGGCATTAGGGCTTGCGATGGATCAAATTACCAAACAGTTCGGTGATGGTTCAATTATGCGACTCGGTGAAGCGAAGAAAGTTGATGTCGAGTTGTTACCGAGCGGTAGTTTAAGTTTAGATATTGCACTTGGTGGTGGCTACCCGAAGGGGCGGATTATTGAAATTTATGGTCCGGAGTCAAGCGGTAAAACTACGCTGACGCTTCATGCTATTGCTGAAATGCAAAAGCAGGGCGGCACGGCAGCGTTTATTGATGCGGAACACGCACTTGACCCGGCGTATGCCAAAAAATTAGGCGTCGATACTGATAATTTGCTCGTATCGCAACCCGACAATGGTGAGCAGGCGCTAGAAATCTGCGAAACACTAGTGCGCTCTAATGCAGTTGATCTTATTGTTGTAGATTCCGTAGCGGCACTCGTACCGCAGGCGGAAATTGATGGTGATATGGGCGATTCGCATATGGGATTACAGGCGCGACTGATGAGCCAAGCGTTGCGCAAACTAACCGGTATTATCAACAAGTCGAAAGCGACGGTGATTTTCATCAACCAGATCCGTATGAAAATTGGCGTGATGTTCGGCAATCCTGAGACAACGACTGGCGGCAACGCACTGAAATTTTACGCGTCGGTGCGCGCAGATATTCGCCGGATTGGACAAATCAAAGAAGGCGATAACGTCATCGGTAATCGTACGCGCGTGAAGATTGTGAAGAACAAAATTGCACCACCATTCCGTGTGGCAGAATTTGATATCATGTACAATGAGGGCATTTCAAAAACTGGCGACGTACTTGATCTCGCGGTACAGTATAATGTGGTTGGTAAGGCCGGCGCGTGGTTTGACTACAACGATGCAAAGATTGGGCAGGGACGCGAGCAAACCAAAAAGTATCTAAAAGAGCATCCGGATGTGCTGGCAGAGATAGATAATAAAGTACGGAAAAAAGTGAAGGAAGCAGAGGAGAATGTCTGACTAGTTGTGTTTAGCTGTATATTTTCGTGGTACAAGGCAAAGAATACACCGAGGCTGTCGGTGTATTCTTGTTATTTTACGATTTTTTGTTAAATTTCTTTTTGCCGAAACGTATAAATTGGTCAATCGGCTTTGCGTATTCGCCCGCCCAGCCGTCGTTCTCGCTGCCCTTGCTGTACCCTAAGACAGTGCCAGTATATTCTTGAAGCGCCATTCCAAGTCCGTCTGCGCCCTCGCTGCCCTTTTTGTGCCGCCGCACGCACAGCATGCCGAAAATCGCTAAAGCTATTTCATTTGCAAATTCCAAAACGGCAGGATTACCGAGATTAGTATCAGTAAGTTCTTTTACTGATTTAATAAGTTCCCAATCGGATTGAGTGTACGTTTCAAAATCTTTATCAGTCCAGTTTGACATGAGTTTTCTATATCTTCTAAGAATGAATAGCTTTTAGCATAATCCAGTTGAACCAGAATGCCCAGTAGTATGTTGCTAGAAATAATGGCAATATCTTTATTATAAGACTTATACACGGGCAGCCTCAGGCTCTGGTGCTAGGGTTGCCCGTGCAACCTAGGAATTTCCTAGGGTTTTAGTTGTGAATTTGGCTGCATGGCTGCAGGCTTAGCCGTCTGAAGTGCGCGGCTCAACGTCTGGAACGATAGTCTCCGGCTTGAATACCACCTTGTAGTGGTACGGGTCGGATTCGATCGGTTCAAGCTGTTCGACAAAGTATGATACATTGTCAGACAGGCCGAGAAAGTGCTTTTTGTATGTACTTTCGCCGACCTTACAAGTCACCTCCAGCTGGTTGCCCTCATCGGTGATTGAACAGTATCCCTCAATTGAAAGGAGATACTTATCGGTAATTCCGTTAAAAAACACAACCCGTCGGTGCACCTTGAAGTTGTCTGCATCCTGCGAGAGGTTGTGCGAGACGGTCTCCGAATCGTTTGCACACGCTGCCAGCGAAACAGCAGCCAGCAGCATAGCGACAATTGTGGCAATGAGCTTTCGAGAGATTGAGATCATGGTATTCTTTCTGATCGTAGTTGCCTTGACGCCTGCTCATCTGAAACAGGGCAAACGAATCTCTGGGCAGCCAGGGAGAGGTTTGCTCTGTTTCAGATCGTAACCAAATTGTAAAATCTGCTCAAGGTGAGCTTCTAATTGGCTCGTGAAGCCAATATATATATATCAATAAATGGTCACTATATCAAGCTTCTGTCGTATTTTTGGGCATTTGATGTTGAGGATACGCGTATAGCCGAATTGACATGCTGCTCGTCACTAGGCAAAATGCTACAATAAATACTATGGAGCATGATCCGCCAAAAACGCATAAAATCACCGCACTATCCACTCAAACCCGCAATCCTAACCGCGTGAATGTTTCGGTCGACGGGAAATACCGGTTTAGCCTGAATATTTCGCAGGTAACGGATCTAGGCGTGAAAGTTGGGCGGTGCGTCACGGCGGCGGAATTGGCGGAGTTAGAAGCCGAAAGCCAGTTCGGTAAATTGTATGCGCGCACGCTTGAGTATTGCCTCGCCAGACCGCATTCGGTGCACGAAGTGCGTGATTATCTACAGCGAAAAACGGTAGCGCGGCGCTACAAATCACGGCGTACCGGGCAAATAAAAGAGCACTCTGACGTCGATCGATCTGTAGCTGACCGCGTTTTGGTGCGGCTACGCGAAAAAGGTTATGTCGACGATGAGGCGTTTGCGCGCTGGTGGGTTGAAAATCGTAATATCATAAAAGGTACGTCGAAGCGAAAGTTATCAAGCGAGCTTGCTGCTAAAGGCGTTGATCGCATACTTATTGATCGTGTCCTTGCCGAATCGGATCGCAGTGATTTGCAGGAGCTCACTAAAATTATCGCCAAAAAACGCCGCCGTTACCCAGACGAGCAAAAATTTATCGCGTATTTGGCGCGGCAAGGTTTTAGCTACGACGACATCAAGCAAGCGCTGCAGAATAATGACGTTTAGCTTCTTAGCCTGACAATTTTTATTCTTTCTCATTGATCGGCTGTTTGGCGGGATGCGCCTTGCGGAACGGATTGACGTAGCTGCCGACTACTTCGTGCAATTCAGGCTCAGGTGCCTTGGTCTCGCTATGCACGACGATTTCGTCGTTGTTGATCTCAATAATTTGCGAGCGGTGCACGAGTAATTCCGTGTCGTTTAGGCTGCGAAACAGCGGTCGCTTGACGGTAAGCTGCTGCACCAAAAACGTATTCGTGTCGATAGTGAAGTCGATGATTTTGCCGAGCTTATGCCGTCGTTGATCAATCACGCGCATACCGAGCAAGTCAAATTGCAAATCGTAAATCTTCTGTAGACTTACGACGTCGTCTGGCGCAATAAATTCATCAATTGAGTCAACAATAAATCCCATGCTGCTCAGCTCGCGCACGTCGGCGATACGCATCAGCTGCGGCATCTTCGGTAGCAGCGCGCCCGTCACAGAGTAGGCGAGTACGCGCAGATCGGCCGGATCAATAATTGCGCGCTCCGTGCGGGCAACTTCGCCGCTCGTCTGAATGCTGACGACGGGTGCGTGGTTGAGGTTTGATCCGAGGATAATCATAAGGCTAAAACGGATTAGTCCGTCCTGGCGGTAGGTTTGGCGCGGCAGGCTGGTCGGACGAGTGAAGTTTGCGCAGGCGCGTAGCTGTTTTCGTGTCGAAGCTGGCAGATGTGCTCTGCGTAGCTTCTTCGGCGGGCTGAGAGATGAGTTGATAAAGCGAAAAGGTTGCAAACGATAATCCGCCGATAGCGAGCACGGCGAACAATAACACGTGGTAGCGGTGTATAAATTGCCCGATTTTTTTGGCGGCGAGTGCGAATGCGACAGAAGCTTCCATACAATTACCTCACGTAAGCGGTTACAGTTAATGCATCGACGACGACACCGCCCGTGTCTTTGTTGGACGATAGCGTCAAATTGCTGATTTGCATCTGGAACAAATTTTTTTCGATACGATAGATGAAGTCGCGCAGGTTATCGTATGCGACAGGCGTATTCAGCGTGATTGTTGCAGAGATTGACTTCGTGCCGTTTGGCGCTTTGACTGCTGTTGCCGCGCTAGTCGAGCTGCTTGCTGTGCCGCTTGTGCTGGCGTTGTTCGCCGAAAAGTCAATTGATTTGATAACGACGCCAGACGCGTTCGCATAGTTGACGAAATCCTGCACGACTTGATCCTGGTAATTGTAATTTTTAGTGATAGAAACGATTTTTGCGGCGCGCTCAACATCTTTATTCTGTTCTTTGAGCCGGTTTTTGAGCGTCGTCAAGGCCTGTAATTCGTTTGACGATGATTCGGCGTCGGTCGTCGATTTGCGCGTTTCTTCGGCAACGGCGCTCAATTGCTGCTGGCCAAATATAAATATGCCGATTCCAGCGGCAGCCATTAGTAGCAATGTGCCTGCTAAAATAGCTCTCGCGATTGATGGCGTCAGGGTACGCTGTTTCGATTTCACGGTAAAATCTCCTTTGAAAACGTGACGTTGTACGTTGCTTCGTAGTAATCGCCATAGTTTGTAATTTGGATTTTCGCGTCGGAAAAGAGTAATTTTGAATTAACTTTGATTTTTTGCAAAATATTTTTGACGTCGACGGCTTGTTGGTACGATTGCACGCGCATTTTGATTTCGCTTGGCGTGTTGAGCTTTTGCGCATCAATAGCAATTTGCTCGATTGACGCACCTTCGGGCAGCGCCTGCGCGATAGCGGTCAGGACTGCGGTGTATGGGAATTGCGTATCAAGGATTGATTTTGCGACGAGCAGGTTCTTTTTGTACTCGCTGCCTTTCTTCTTGACATCGGCGTAGCGTGCTGCTTGCGTTTCGTTCTCGGCGATGACGCGGCGGTTGTTCGTTTGTATAGAGTTCATGAAAAAGTACACGGCGCCCATCTCGGCGATCATTGCGATGATTAAAATCGGTAAAACGACAACATAGCGCACAAGCAGCGTATTCGTGCGCGCCGCTGCGAGCTGGCGGCGATCGTTAGGCGGCAGTAAATTGATCATCCCCACACCTCCGCGGGCGATACGCTAGCAAGTCCGGCGACTGCGATGTAGCGCGGGCGGAACTGGCGGTTCGGCTTTTGCAAATTACCGAAATCGAAGTTCTGCCACGGGCTAGCGACGCGCGCCGGCATGACAAGTTCGTTTGTGAAGAAATCGCCGATACCAGGTACGTTTGCGCCGCCGCCGACGATGACGATTTGCTCAATCGTGCGCTCGTCGACGAGGCGCTCGCTATAGTAGCGGATCACCTTGCGCATTTCATTGGCGATTTTCTTGAGGCTGGGCGTCAGCGCGGTTTCGATTTTCTCGCGCTGCGGACCGGACGATAAACCGTTCAAGACTTTGTACTGATGAGCTTTTTCGAGCGAAATACCAAGCTTCGATGAGATATCAAGCGTGAACGAGTTGCCGCCAACGCTTGCCGATCCGGTGATACGAATCGCGCCTTCGTCAAGCACGGCGATGTCGGTGCTGGTCGTACCGATATCAACGATGAGCGTTGCTAAGTGTCCTTCTTCGGTCGAAGTGAGAACGCGCGCAGTTGCGTTGATACTTGGTTCAATTGCGACCGGCAACAGCCCGGCGTCGCGTACGGTTTTTAGTACGCTATCAACAACTGATTTCTGTGCGGCAGCAAGCACGACAATAATTTTTTCTTTGGTTTTTTTGACAATTTGGTAATCAATGTAAAGCGAATCGGCGGGCATCGGAATATAGCGTTCAACTTCGACTTGCACTGCGCCTTTGATATGCGACTCGTCGTTTGCCGGCACGCTGAAAGCGCGCGAAAACGTACGGCTTGTTGGAATGCCGACAACGACATGATCTGACGATACAGTGCCGACAATATTTTGCTCAAGCAGCGAACGCAGGCTGTCAAGCAGGTAATTATCATTCTCGTCGTCTAGCGACGTTTGCGTTTTGGCGGGATCAAGATCAAGCGAGCCGTAGCCTTGAATAAGCGACCGTTTTTGGTTGATCGACATTACTTTAATACCAGTCTGGCTCACATCCAGGCCGATCAGCGGTTTATTTTTATAAAATAAATGTGGCATATTCGGTTATCTGCTCTTTTGATCTAGTATAGCACAAGCGGTATGATTTTTTAACTTTTCACGCTTGATGCTAGTCCGGCGATCGGCGCCATGACGCTGACGGCGACAAGTCCGATTACGCCGCCCATAATAACGATCATGACTGGCTCAATGATTGAACTGATGCCGTCAATCGCGACGTCGACTTCTTCTTCGTAAAAATCAGCAACTTTGACGAGTACGACGTCGGTCTGGCCGGTTTCTTCGCCGACGGAGAGCATTTGTGCGACAATCGGCGGGAACAAGTCGCTTTTTTCAATGACGGTTGATAATTGTTTGCCGTTCTCGACTTGTTTAGCGGCATCGCGCAGCATGTCCTCGTATACGACGTTGCCGACAGCGCGCGCCGTGACTTCAAGCGCTTCCAGTACGGCCGCACCCGACCCCATGAGTGCTGAAAATGTGCGCGCAAACCGTGCGACGGCGACCTTTTTCACGATGCCGCCGACAGCAGGAATTTTTAGCACGACGCGGTGAAAAATATGGCGGCCTTTTGGTGTTTTGAGCCAGCGCAGTAAAAACACAACCCCGGCGATAACGACTGGTAAAATAAACAGCCCGTATTTCACCATGACGTCGCTGATAGCGAGCATTACTTGCGTAATCGCTGGCAGCTGCTGGTCGGGGCCGCCTAGATCCTGCATCATTTTACCGATTTGCGGAATGACGAAAATCATCATGCCCAGGAACGCGGTAATTGCAATGACGAGCAGAACAATTGGATATGTCATTGCACTTTTAATTTTCTTGCGCATGCTAGCATTTTTTTCTTGCTGCAAGGCAAGGCGTTTCAAAATGTCGTCGAGAATACCGCCCGCCTCGCCGGCGCGCACCATGTTGACGTAAACGTCGTTAAAGACTGCTGGGTATTTCGCGAGCGCATCGGCGAGCGGCGCGCCGCTTTCGACGTCTTTAATAACGCCGCCGAGTACCGTTTTGAGCGCTTCGCTGTCGGTATGCTTATATTGCGACGATAAGCCGCGTAGCAATGGAACGCCGGCGGAAATCATCGCGCTTAGCTGCCGCGTGAACATGACAATGTCGTCATTTTTGACTTTTTTGCCGCCGAATGCGCTAAATCCGCGCGCCGCGCCCTCTTTTTGCTGGCTAATATCAAGCGGCGACAAGCCTTGTTTCGTCAATATCTCAATCGCTGCGGCGCGGTCGGTTGCTTCGATTGAACCGCGTACGCTTGCATTTCGCGCATTGGTGGCGACATATGTAAATTTTGCCATTTACGACTCCCTCGTGACGCGCAGCACTTCGTCGAGCGTCGTATTGCCGCGCAATGTTTTTACTAAACCGTCTGCCTGCATCGTGATCATGCCTTCGCTAATTGCTTGATCTTGAATCTCGTCGCTTGTCGCGTTTTTTGTAATCATCGTTTGGATTTCGCGGCTCATGTCGAGCACTTCGTAAATGCCGACGCGCCCTTTGAATCCGGTGTGCCCGCATTCGTCGCAGCCCTCCGGATTAGCGCGCCACAGCTGCATGATGGTTTGTTCGCTTGTGCCGAGCGGCGTGTCGCCGCCGACTTTTTGCTGGATAGCTTGCAGCTCAAGTTCGTGAATGTAGGTAAACGTTTGCCCCGGTTTGAGGTTAAATAATTTCACGATTTCGTTAATCTCGTTTTGCTCGGGCGCATATGCTTGCCGGCAGTTCATGCATAATCGCCGCACTAGCCGCTGCCCAACAACTGCTTTGACGGTGCTTGCGATTAAAAACGGCTCAATTCCCATGTCAAGTAAGCGCGGCAGACAGGTTGCGGCGTTGTTGGTGTGGAGCGTCGAAAATACTAAGTGCCCGGTGAGTGCTGCTTGTACGCCGAGGTTTGCTGTTTCGCCGTCGCGAATCTCGCCGACCATAATGATGTTAGGATCTTGGCGGAGCAGGGCGCGCAATCCGCTTGCGAACGTCATGCCCGCTTTGGCGTTGGTCTGCGTTTGGTTGACGCCGGGAATTTTGTACTCGACCGGATCTTCTATCGTTGAGATATTTACATCAGGCGTATTGAGCATATTCAGTACGCTGAACAAGCTGGTTGACTTGCCGCTGCCAGTCGGACCGGTTACGAGAATCATACCGTTTGGCTCGGCGATAGCGCTATTGATAATCGCGAGCGAGCGCCCCCAATAGCCGAGCTGTTCTAGGCTAATTGCTTGGTTTGATTCGTCTAATACGCGCATGACGACTTTTTCGCCGTCGGCAATCGGCAGTGTGCTGACGCGCAGCGCGTACTGCTTGCCGGCAACTTTGATCTTAAAGCGTCCATCCTGCGGTACGCGGCGTTCATCAATTTTGAGGTTAGACAATATTTTTATGCGGCTAACAAGTGCGCCGAGTACGTTGCGCGGCAGTTGATTGACTTCCTTTAACACGCCATCAATACGATAGCGCACCTGCACGAAATTTTCGCGCGGCTCAATGTGAATGTCTGATGCCTGCGAACGAATAGCATATTCAAGCAGCAGATTAACGGTCTGCGCGATCGGCGAGTCTTCGGCGACATCGGCTTCGGATACTTGCTGATCAGAGCCGTCGTCTTCGCGCTGGACGTCGATTACTTCGTTGAGCTCCTGATTGACGTCGCCGCGGTAATTTTCTAAACATTGCAAAATATTATCGTGCGATGCGATATAAATGCGAATATTGCCGCCGACTTGTTTCTCGATGAAATTGGTCGCCTGTACGTCATCGGGGTCGTCCATTGCCAAATGTACCAAACCGTCCTCATCAACCTGGAAAATAACGGCGTTGTATTGCCGCGCGATTCGCTCGGGAATCCGGTTGAGCACTTCGCTCGGAATATCGCGCGGGTCGATTTCGACGTATGGAATATCAGCGTAATCGGCGAATAATTTAGTGAGTTCGGTTTCAGACACTAATTTCGCGTCAAGCACAACGTCTTGCAGCGAGCGCCCCGAACGCTCCGCTTCGTCGAGCAATGGCTGCAGCTGTTCGTCGGTCGCGATGCGGTAGCGCTTCAAAATTTTCACGACGGTGTGATTCAAAATTCTCATATCTCTTACGCTTATTGTACAGTACTTGGCGCGCAAATGCCACGAACATAGCGGCAGCTGGAAATTTATGCTCGTTTCGCGTACAATAACAGAGATATGAAACGAACGCTTACTCTTAATTCTACCCAAGCAATCGGTGAACGCGCGACGGTTGCCGGCTGGGTGCATTCGCGGCGCGACCATGGCGGGCTAATTTTTATTGACTTGCGTGATCATACAGGGTTGCTGCAATTAGTGTTTAATCCCGACCAGCCGCAGGCATTTGCGCTGGCGGAAGAGCTGCGCGATGAATTCGTAATTTCTGCGAGCGGTATGGTACGTGAACGCGACGAGCAACTACGCAATGATAAAATTCCGACAGGAGGCGTCGAATTGGTCGTCGACGAACTGAGGATTTTGAATCGCGCGGAGACATTACCGATTCAACCGTTTGCTGATGGCAACCAAGCCGGCGAAGAGCTGCGCTTGAAGTACCGTTTTCTTGATTTGCGCCGCGGCAAAGTTCAGACGATGCTAAAAAAACGAGCTGAGATGTACAGGCTCATTCACCAGTACATGGACGAACGCGAATTTCTGGAAGTACAAACGCCGATTTTGGCAAATTCTAGCCCTGAAGGCGCGCGCGATTTTTTGATTCCATCGCGCCTGCATGAAGGCAAGTTTTACGCTTTGCCGCAAGCGCCGCAGCAATTTAAACAATTACTAATGGTCGGCGGCGTGCCGCGCTATTATCAATTAGCGGCCTGTTTTCGCGATGAAGATCCGCGAGCCGACCGCTTGTATGGCGAATTTTACCAGCTGGACTGCGAAATGAGTTTTGTCGAGGATGGCGAAGAAGTTCGGCGGGAAATTGAGCCGCTCATCAAGCAGCTGGCGACCGATTTTGCCGGCAAAAAACTGCTGAGCCAGGATATTCCGCGCATTCCGTATACGGAGGCGATGGAGCGCTACGGTTCTGACAAGCCGGATTTGCGTTTCGGCATGGAGTTGGTTGATTTGACGGACGTGTTCAGTAAGACTGAATTTGGCGTGTTTAAGAATGCCGAGTGTATAAAAGCGATTTGCGTGCCGGGCGGCGCGAGCTTGAGCCGCAAGCAAATTGATGCGTTTGCTGCAATCGCGAAGAGCGAAGGCGCGGGCGGTTTAGCGTATATTACTGTTGAACAGTTACCAGACCTAGGTCTTAACTCTGTTGATTCGGTTAGTGTTATGAACGGACTGAAGTCGCCGATCCTCAAGTTTTTCTCGTCTGAGGAGGTCATGGGTGTACTTGAGGCGACTGGCGCGCAGTCGGGTGACGCTATCTTCTTCGGTGCTGACACCCGCACTACTGTTAACGCTGTCCTTGGCCGGTTGCGCAATGAATTTGCCGCGCACTTTAATTTGAAAGATTCGAATGTTGTTGCGCTCGCCTGGGTCGTTGATTTTCCATTTTACGAGTGGGATGACGCTCGCAAGAAGCTTGATTTTGGGCACAATCCGTTCAGCATGCCGCGCGGCGGCGAAACAGCATTAGACGCGGCGAGAACTGATCAGCAGCGCTTGGAAATAGTTGCCGACCAATTTGACATGGTGATGAACGGCTATGAGATTTGCTCGGGCGGCGTGCGCAATCACAATCCGGCAGTGCTCTACAAAGCCTTTGCGGCGCTCGGTTATGATCGTATGTACGTTGATGCGAAATTCGGTGCTATGATCAACGCTTTCAAGTACGGTGCGCCGCCGCATGCGGGTTGTGCCTTCGGCATTGATCGCATTTTGATGGAGCTATTGAATGAAGAAAATGTCCGCGAAGTGCTTGCTTTCCCAAAAAATGGTTCGGGGCTAGATGTGATGATGAGCTCGCCGAGCGCAGTGGAGCCGGGGCAGCTGCGCGAATTGGGGCTATAGCCTCCCGGCGGACAATTATGGAGTTGGCGTAGCTCTCCGATGGATTTCCAACAACTCGTCTGGCAAAAAGGGAAACAACTCTACCGTCCCATGCCTTGGCGCGAGCAGCCGACATTCCACTACGTGCTTGTCAGCGAGATTATGCTGCAACAAACCCAGGTGGGCCGCGTGCTCGCGAAGTTTACTGAGTTTACGCAAACATTTCCGACCATTGATTCGCTTGCGGCGGCAGACTTGTCGCGCGTGCTGGCGGCGTGGCAGGGGCTGGGCTACAATCGCCGGGCAAAGTATTTGCACCAAGCAGCGCAAGCGGTGGCTGCGAATGGCGCGCCACATACGCAAGCTGAACTGATGAAACTACCGGGTGTCGGCGCGAATACGGCTGCAGCTATCCTGAACTATGTCTACGAAATCCCGACGCCGTTCGTCGAGACGAATATTCGCACGGTATACTTTCATCATTTTTTCGCTAATGAAATGCGCGTGAGTGATCGCGACGTTCTCGCAAAAGTTGCCGAAACGATAGACGCCGCCCGGCCGCGTGAATGGTTTTGGGCGCTGATGGACTATGGTGCGGAACTCAAGCGTCAAGGTTATGGGAGGCTAAGCCAAAGCAAGCATTATGTCAAGCAGCCGCCGCTTGATGGCAGTATGCGCCAAATGCGCGGCGAAATCATTCGCCGCTATACACATGGGCAATCAGTTGTACAAATAGCGCGCGAATTAAGCAGCGACCCGCGCTTTGCGGCGGCACTGCGCAGCATCCAAAACGACGGATTGATAAGCGAATAATGAAGCAGCTTTTAGCCTTGCGGCAATTTGACCATTTTACTAAAATGCGCGATAATTAAAAGCACATGAAGCGAGCATATATTCTGTTAGTGTTGGCAGCCGCTCTGGTGGTGGGTCCGCTTGTGCACGCCGAAGGTTCGCAACCGATCGTGTTTAGTAGCACGCAGCTTGCACTGATCCGCGCGAACTGCGTGTCGGTTCGCTCGTCGTTGCAGCGGCTGCACGTGAACGATGCGCTTGCGCGGGTGAATTTGGGGCGCGAATACGAAACGATTTCGAATAAATTGATGGCGCCGATGAATAGCCGTATCGCGCTCAATAAGCTCGACGGCGTTGCGGCTGCGAAAACGACAGTCGAATTTGACCGCGAGCTTGCGACGTTCCGCTCAAGCTATCAGCGCTACGAGGAGAGTGTTACGAAAACAATTGACATCGACTGCCAGGAGCGCCCCGTTGACTTTTACCAGATGATTGAGTACGCGCGCATGTACCGCGCCGAAGTCCGCCAAACTGTGATGAAAATGAGTGAGTTGATCAAAAAATACCGCGCGCAAATTGATACGATTTACCAAGCAAGCGGCAAAAAACAAGCGGGGGCAAAATGATGGAGGGAGCTGTCGTGCCGCATCTTAATCTTAACCAAGCCGCCGAGAATCGCCGCCGGAAGTTCCGCTTCGCGAGCATGATCATCTGCGTGATTGCGGTGGCGTGCACGCTCACGGGAATTTCGCTGCACATTTACAATGCGAGCGGGGCGGCGCAGGTTGATTTGAGCCGTCCGGGCTACCAGTCGGTGCGTAAAGAAGCTACCGCCAACACGTCGGACGAGCAGTTCTCGGCGACAGGCAATCTTGACGCCAAAGCATACTCGCAATTTAACGCGATGTACGACCGCCACGCCAAACGTACTGTCGACGCGCCGAGTTTCGGCGAAGAAGCGCTGTCTGATGATTCGCTGCAAATTTTTGCTGACACAAGTGCGAATAACGCGGCTAATCCCAGCTCAAGCGCGCCAGAAAGCCCGCCCGCACAATGAGCCAACTGCTCGACCCGAACGACTTTATCATCACTCGCAAGCGTAAAAAATACCGCTTCGCCCTATTCGCAAACTCGCCGCTCTGCTTTGAGTTCAGCGAGTGGACGCCGCGTGCTGTTGATGTGCTAGAAATCGGCGCAGGAACGGGGTTATTTAGCGTGGAGCTGGCAGCGCGCCATCCCGAGCAGACATTTGTTGCGCTTGATGTTAAGGGCGATCGGCTGCAAAAAGGCGCGTGCCAGGCGGAGGCACGCGGGCTTAGCAATGTGTTTTTTGTGCGGGCGCGCGCAGATCAATTAGCAGAACTCGTTGCTGCGCAATCGCTCCGCGCAATCTGGCTCACGTTTCCCGATCCGTTTCCGCGCCAGCGTTCGGCGGGCCGACGGCTCACGCACCTGTATTTTCTGCGTATCTATGCCGAGCTGTTATGCTCTGATGGTAAATTGTTGCTTAAGCATGATAACCTTGATTTTTTCTGCTGGAGCCTGGAGCAGCTTGTCGCGGCACAGTGGCGTGTTCAGGAGCTATCGTTTGACCTGCACGAATCAAATCTGTATGATGAGTATAAAATTAAAACTACCTACGAACAGCGTTGGCTGGACGAAGGGCGAAAAACGAATTTTGTCTGCGCGAAGGCGTCTGCAAAATAATTGAAAGATGAACTGGAGAAAAAAATTATGCCGCACATTCACACGCAACCAAATCAGCACGATGCTAGCGTGACGATGTTTATCATATGTATGGACGGTAATCAGCCACAGTTGTTGATGCATATGCACCGCAAACTTGGTAAGTTGATGCCGCCGGGCGGGCATGTTGAGCTTGATGAAACGCCGTGGGCGGCGGTTAGCCACGAACTTCAAGAGGAGACGGGTTATCGGTTGACTGAATTAGATGTCATGCAGCCGAAATTGCGTATGAAATCAGCACGTGACATTACGGTTCATCCGCAGCCATTCGCGAGCAATACGCATGCGGTGACGCCGGAGCATTTTCATACTGATTTAGATTACCTCTTTATCGCGCGATTAAAGCCGAGCGCGCCGCCTGCTGAGGGTGAATCAACCGACTTTCGTTGGATGAGTGCAGCAGATGTTGCAGCACTCGACGAGACGCAAACATATCCGAATATTCAAGATTTTTGCGCCTATGTGTTTGAAAAATTGTTGCCAAGCGACGTTTGGGAGACTGTGCCGGCGACGAGCTACGACACAGCAGATACCACCGCAAAGTTTACGAGTAAGGAGGAGCTATGACGATTAATGATTATTCGCAGCAAGCCCTTCGCACATTGCTCGGCGAGCATGCTTACGGCGAGGTTGACGCTAAATTGATGGCGCAAGTGTTGGGCTTGGGCGGTGAATCGGGCGAAGTACTCGAAAAATTCAAGAAAATCTTGCGCGACAAGCAGGGTAGGATTTCTGATAGCGATCGCATAGCAATTGTTAAAGAACTTGGCGACGTTCTTTGGTATGTCAATGCCATCGCTCATCTTGTTGGTTCAAGCCTTGAGGAGGTTGCGCGTCTCAATAACGAAAAGCTTGCTAGCCGTCAGCGCCGCGATCGGCTGCAGGGCAGCGGCGATAACCGCTGACTTAGCGTCTTTATGCAGCGGGCGCGTCGTTAGCGTTATCAATTTTTTCCGTCGTACTCGCTTTTGCTAGCTGCTCTCGCAGCCAACCATCAATCGTACCTGCGCCCATGCATAACACCAGTTTGCCGCCGCGCCGCGCCGCTTCAATATGCCGCCACAACTCGTCGTTAAGTTCGGCATAATGGACGGCATTACGATTCGTTAGATTGCCCGCTAATTCTTGCGGCGTTAATATTGGTAGCCTTGGATCTTCGCGCGTTAGGTATGTCGGCAGCCAGTAGATCTCTTCGGCAAGCTCCATGCAGCCGTCGTATTGGTCGCGGATTTCGTGCTGGCGGACGTTTTGATGCGGCTGATATACGAGTACGACATGGTTTGACAGTTCGCGCGCCATCTGCAGCGTGGCGGCTATTTCAACCGGATGATGTCCGTAATCGCTGTATAAATTATCTGCTAACTTTTCAAAGCGGCGCGAGGTGCCGGGGAAGCTCGACAGCGCTGCCAGGACGGCGTGCTGCTGCCCGAGTTTCAAATATTCGCAGGCTTTCGCAATGAGCGTTGCGTTGGCGCGGTTGTGTGCGCCCGCTAGCCGAAGCGGCATAACCTCGCTATCTTTGAGCAGCCACGTGTTTTTCGGCGTTTGCAAACCGGAAAATGTGTCGCGCAGCCACATGACAGTTTGCTTTGACTGCGTTAAAAAGCGCTCAAACGCAGCGCGGTAATCGCCTTCGGTCGGGTAGGTGTCCGGGTGGTCGTAGTCAAGCGATGTGATGATCGAAATGTCAGGCTCAAAATGCAAAAAGTTATAATCAAATTCGTCGCATTCGTACACAAAGTAGCGTGAGTTCGGATCAAAATTCCCGGCAGGAGCAAATGATGTCGTCGCCCCGATCGAAAAGCTTACTGGTATATCCAGCTGGCGAAATACCCACACCATCATCGCCGTGGTGGTAGTTTTGCCGTGCGTGCCGGCGATGGCAATGAGGTTGAGTCTTTTTTCGCCGATGATGTAATTAATCAACTCGTCGCGTTTCGCTAGGTGCAATCCTAATTCGCGTGCTTTAAGCAATTCCGGATGGTCGTTCGGCAAGCCGGCGGTGTATACAAACCAGTCAATTGATTGCTGCCGGTGGCAGTACATTAAGTAATCGCCCGTTTGATCGGTGCTCACGGGAATACCGCGCTCTTGCAATTCGCGCGTTGTGAGGCTTTCCTGCGCATCGCTGCCGTGCACAATATGGCCGGCGTCGCGTGCGATCTCTGCGAGCGGACCCAGCCCGACGCCACCGATACCCGAAAAGTAGATATTCATATCTTTAGTATAGCATGCTCGGCGCTTATGATATGGTATACTAATAGAGTATGAAGGTGGGGCGATAGTGGCAGACAAGCGCTCAATTCGGCGCGACATCAAAAAATTGCAGCGCGTCAAAACGTGGCAGCTATTGATTTTATTGATTCTGGCAGGGTTTCTATCAGCAACATTCCTGCGTCTCAATAATACGGGCATGGTACAGCGCCGTAATGCTGTCGCTGCCGCCGATAAAGTAGGCGATACGCAGCAAATCACCGAGCGGCTGGCGGAATTACAGCGATACACTACTGCGCACATGAACGCAAGCAGCAGTGTAATTTATTTGCAGCATCAATATGATCGCGACGCGCAAGCGGCGATTAAGGCGGTGTCAAATACTTCATCGGAAGGCGCTACCGCCAATGCGCGCGCCGAAGCCGTTTGCCATCCGCAGTACTCTGGCTGGTCGACGGCATATATGCAGTGTGTTTTGGCGGAGCTTGCAAAATATCCGACGTCAGACAAGCTTGCCGAACCGAAGCTGCCCAATACCGAATTATACCGCTACGAATTCGTATCGCCATTGTGGTCGCCCGATTTTGCTGGGTTTAGTTTGCTGCTGGTCGGTTTTTTGGTTTTTATCATCATCGTGCGGTTGATTAGCATGGGCATTTTACGAATTTTGCTTCGCCGCCATTACCGCTCAATTTGATTCTGAACTTGCCCGCTCCAACCCTCATCGACAGTCAGCCCAATCACTGCATCAAATAATTCTCTATCTATTAATCTTTTGTCCTGTAGGTACTGTCGTAGTATCGGTACCATATGTAAGCTTGCCCAATTAATATATTGATTAGGCGATGGGTGACCTTTAGCGCGTAATTTATTAAAAGACGCTTCTAGTTCATCAAAGGATGGGCGCGTATCACCAAGCAACTCTAGACCCAAGAGACCGCCAATAGTACGACTTGCAACCGTATAAGCAAATAATTCATTATATACCGCACGCCAATTATATCCTGTAGGTGGTCTTATTTTACGAGGTGCTATGTTTGTCTGGTACGATGCTTTGGCGGAATCTGCAAACGACTGCGAAGCGTGCGCCAACAAGTGAGTATACTCATGAAAAATTGTCACCATCGTACCTTGTTTTGTAGCTTTGCCTAAGTCGCGTGGCGGGCGCAGTAAAATAAAATCAGTATTTCTGATAGTATGACCAGCTGCACCAAGCGGTCGTAGACTTGGTAGTAATAGAAATATTTTTACATCACGCACATTATCCTCAGATAGCCCTAGAAATATTGCTAATCTTCTGAGTGTGTATTCAACATTATGGCATGAAAACTGGTTTATGTAATGCTGCCACTGCGCTAATAACGCCTGATTCTCGTTCCATAGAAATTCGAACTGTGAGTGTAGTGGTTTGCTGATCTTTACGATCTTTTGTGCGTCATGGCTCTGAGCATTTCCACTATATAATTGCGCTAATAATCCGTATGGACTAGCTTGCTGATGTAAAATTGCTCGTATAGCATTTAAGACTGATTCATTTTCTGTCGTTATCGTCTGTTGATAATAATCAAGCAATTTCTCATTGTGTGCATATGATTTATCCCACCGTGCTATCACTTGGAGCCAGTAAAAAAATGCTACAGCATCATCGAGCTTTGCTCGTAACTTCACATCATTATTGCCCGTTGCGTCGTGTAATAAATCATCCGCCGCCATATCGTGTTCATATTCTATGATTATAGCACGTTCTAACATCGCTCAATTTGATTTTGTGCTATAGAGGTAGCAGGTGTTGACAATGGTTATACGTATACGCTAAGCTAGCAGGTGTAACCAGACACTTAAACAGGAGGTATCACTTATGGCGTATCAGCACACGAACTCGAAGGGCGTTACGTATTATTTGCACAAGACTGAGTCCGTTCTGCGCGGCGGCAAGCACCAAATTATCTACTTTTTTGCCAAGGTAGCGAAGAATAAAAAAGGCACGCCGTGCGACCTGCCGGAAGACCGTTTTGTTAAAGAAAATCCGCGCAACGGCTTTTTGACTGTCTCGAAGAAAAAAGACGACGACGGTTCCAATAAAGCGGAATAGGAATAGTTTTTAGAGTAGCCTCGCTTTAGGGATAAGGGCGGGGCTATTTTATTAGATAAGTCCGAGCGGCATAGCTAGAGGAGAAGAATGCATGGCGACACGGTATAGCGATAATATCATTGACATTATTAAGTTCACTGCTCGCAGCGCTGTACTTGAAGATTATATAATCTCTTGGGGTTATCAGCTGCTTGATGTGCTGTATCGGGTATCGCGGTATGATGAGATTGAAGCAGTTCACGAATTAATTTTGGAATTTTCGGCGCTAACTGAACGCTATGGCGAGTGCGTACATTCTTTTCGTGAAGATATAGTGTTAGTTTACTTGAAGCATGTCAACTTAGGCGCGATGTAATGGCGCGCGGCGATAATTCTCAGGAGTGGCTGCACTATGCCGCCGATATGATCGTGGTGCTAAATAACTTGTATCGGGATAGAACTATTGAGAAATATACGTGCGGCGATGGCGTGATGGTGGACATTGCAAACTATCGCGCACAAACTGCGATCGACATGAAGCGCCCAAAGGTGGAGACGGAATATCTAGAGGAAAATCTCGCGTATCTTGAGGCGCAAATATTACAATAATAAGCGCTTGCGCTTTTTTTCGAAACACGATATGCTACATATAGAAACAAACAGGTGCCAAACTTGCCCTTCGTTCCCCGACGAAGGGCTTTTTGTTTGGTAGTGCGCGGTGCCTTTTATGCCAGTCTCAGACCCCGCAAAATAATTGTAAAAATGTAGTAATTATGTTATAATACGGCGTATGGGCAACTATAGATCTTCTGGGAATTTTATGCCGTCAATATCGCTTGACCAGCCTCTGCCGGGGATAGATGACATGCTGGAGGCGTGCCAGAGCGGTGGTAATGTCGATTCAACGAACTCGCACGAGCGTCAGCGAGAACGGGAGGATTTACTCGCTATGGCGATTGAAGAAAAAACTCTGAAAGCGAAAATTGATGCAAAACGCCGCGATAGCGCAGGAAAACGTGCGCTTATTGCGCAGTGGCGTGAATGCAACTACGTGCTCTACCGAGCACTCGCAGCGCGCGCGGGCATTAACCCTGAATCAATCGTTTCGAAGAACTTGAGAACAGGCAAGATCGTGTATCACACAGAAGCGGACGGTTATGTTACGGTACTTGCGGCGCGGCGTAAACTGTACGATGATACCACCCGCCGCGAACAAGAAACGCAAAAAATAGCAACGTTGCAGGCGCGGCGCGAAAGTGCGCCCGTGCGGCAGCAAGCACCCGCGAGCAGGTTAGGGCAATGCGTAATTACGGATACTACTAATTTACGCCGCTGGGAAAGCTTTGACCACGCTGAGCGCGCTAGCGGCGCATATCTTGAACGTGATTGATGAATGCTTATGCAAACTAAATAATTCCGTGGTGGGGGCGGCTGGACTTGAACCAGCGACCAACAGGTTATGAGCCCGCTGCTCTGACCACTGAGCTACGCCCCCGCCTGAGGCTATTATAGCTGATTTTGCCCCGTTCGGCTATAATAAAATCATGATATCGCTTATGCGTTCGAAACAATTCATGCGTTATATATGGCATCGTTACGCGACGTTTAATACGGGCGTCACGATCGTAGCGGTGTTTGTGGTATTGAGCTGGGCTTGGGGCGCGGCGTCGACGATTCAGGCGAATTTTGAAGCGCAAAAAGTCGTCGAGGAGCGGCAGCGCGAGCGCGACGTGTTAGAGCTTGAGGTAGCAACATTGCGCTACCGACAGAATTATTATCGCAGCGATGAATTCAAAGATTTAGAAGCACGTTCAAAATTAGGTTTGGCAAGTCCTGGCGAAAAAGTATTAATTTTGCCGCCCAACAGTGAGCACGTCCACCAGCAAGACGAGCAAGATCAAAAACTCAAAACAGCGGCACCGGCGGAAAAACCCGCGTCCGGGTCTAATTTTCAGCAGTGGATCAATTTTTTGTCGGGCAAAAGCGCCTCGCGGTTGCAAAAGTAGCTGTCGGCGTGTATAATGATGGCTGTATCGCGGGGTGGAGCAGCCTGGTCAGCTCGGTTGGCTCATAACCAACAGGTCGCTGGTTCAAATCCAGCCCCCGCTACCAAAAAAGGCGTTTCATGTTTTGGAAGGCCTTTTTTGTTTAGAGCTTTTGCTGCACAGCACGCAAAACGCGCACGACTCATCGTACGTAATTTGAGCGTGCCGCGACCAACTAACTAGTGCGCTAATTTACTCGCAGCGACACGTACGACTTCGCTCCAGCTAAGAAATGCGTGCTGCGTGTCGGCAATATCGCACGCGGATAGTCCGAGTCGAACAGCAAGAGCGAGTTCGTGGATGATTTCGCCCGCATCGGGCGCGACGACGGTGGCGCCTAAGATAGCACCTTTCTTATCGGTAATAATTTTAGCGAATCCATCGCGGAAATCGCTGGTATTAGCGCGCGCGACGATGGTGAGCGGCGCCAAAGCTTTATTGACTTTCAGGTCGCGCTTGATGCAGTCGTCCTCGGTCAGCCCGACCGATGCGACGCTCGGCATCGTGAATGTGACGCGCGGCGTAGCGGTATAGTCTGGCGCGAGCTGGCTTTTGCTAAACATATTATGCGCTGCGATTTGCGACTCCAGCAGGGCAGTGTGCGTGTGTTCGGCGTGCCCGACGACATCGCCCGCAGCGTAAATATGCCGAGCGCTCGTTTGTAAATATTCATTTGTTTTTATGCCGGTCGGGTCATACTCAACGTGTGCGTTTTCGAGACCTAAGTCAACATTTGGCACGCGTCCTGCTGCTACTAAAATTTCTTCAACGCGAATCGTTTTTTCGACGCCGCCGCGCAAAAAGCTAACGCGGTACCCAAGCCCGTCTTTCACGATAGCGACAGTGCGGGTTTGCGTGAGCGCGGTGACGCCCTTATGGTCTTTCAGGTAGTGTTCAAGCAGCCTGCCGACTTCCTCTTCTTCTTTCGGCAAGATGCGCGCCGCGATCTCTGCCAAGTACACTTTCGTACCGAAAATCGCCATCAGCTGCGCGATCTCTACGCCAATAGAATCCGCGCCGATAACGTACAAACTTTTCGGCGGGCGGATCGATTCAAGCATTGTGCGCGGCGTCAGATACGAGATGTCG
Source organism: Candidatus Saccharimonadota bacterium (assembly GCA_905371715.1). Lineage (GTDB taxonomy): Bacteria > Patescibacteriota > Saccharimonadia > Saccharimonadales > Saccharimonadaceae > Saccharimonas > Saccharimonas epibionticum. Next base: position 24,114 of record CAJPLV010000012.1, read on the forward strand.
GTCAGCCCTGGAATGTCCGGCGCGATCCAGCGCGAGCCGGTCGCGATCAAAAAATGTCCGGCGCTGATATGCTTGCGATTGATGGAGATTTCGTTTGGCGACAAAAATTGCGCGTGCCCGGCGTACGTATCGATATTATGTGACTCGTAGAATTTACGATTACCAGCGGCGCCAGTGCGCTTGACCGCTAAATCTTTCCAGGCGCGCAAGCTCGGATAATTATAGCTCAGTGTACCGGAACGCAGCCCAAACTTTGTGCCGTGTCGCGCTTCGTCATATAAATGTGCTGCGTGTAACAAGGCTTTTGTTGGGATGTCACTCCAGTTTGGCGAGTCACCGCCGAAAGTATCCTCTTCAATGATAGCAACGCGCTTATTGGCGCGCGCTGCGATAGTGGCCGCCGCCGATCCGCCTGCACCGCTGCCGATAACGATAAGATCATAATCAAAATGATTTTTTTTAGCCATAAAGCCTCCTACATGATTGTTTTGTGGTGTTTATATAAATATGCTGCGTCGGGGTGAAGCGGCTTGAGCGCTAGCGCCGCCTGTATGCGTATGTCGGTGGTGGTAATTTCGGGTTTATTTGTACACCAAGCGACGACAGTGTTGCAGATGGTGGTTGCGGCGTCGTGGGCGAGTCCGTCCGGACTGCCGGTACTAATACAGACGGCGTAAATGCTGGCATATAACTTGCCGGGATCAAACGGTTCGTTCGGCCGCTTACCTTGGCGTTTGACGACGTCAACGGCGAGGCTGTTCATAGACCCGCCGCCTTTACGGTGACGTCAGCGACTTGATTTGCGTATAGGTAGAATCCGAGTACGATGAGCCCCGTGCCGGCGGCGAACTGCAGAAAGCGTTTATTGCGTTCGCGCCAACGCTGGATGCTACTCAGCGAATGTCCGCTGCCGATGAGAATAGCAACGAGCAATGTGCCGAGCGACGCGACGATTGTATATAATATAATGCCAGCAATCTGCCACTGGAGCGGTAATGTGGCGAGCGAGATTGCCGCAGCGGTAGCGGGTACTGCAACGAATAATAACTCAGACGCAACGCTTGCCAACCCAAGGTTATATGCTTCGGTAGCCAGTGAGGCTTGAGCTATGCGCTGCTGTAAAAACCGCGAAAAACCGCGCGGAATCCATAAGCTCGTGCCGTCGCCGCGGCGGTAGTATAATAACCATACAAACACGCCGATGCTTGCGAGTAGAATGGCAATAATCGTCCACGCTTGCGGTGTTGATACGCTGTGGTAGAAGCCGCTTGCGATACAGCCGGCGAGCGATACGGTTAACAATGTCATCGTCATAACACCGCCCAAAAACCCGCCGGTTAGACGCTGCAGCGTCTTGTTCGGCGCTTTCCGTCCGCGCGCATAGCTTGAAAGTGCTGTAATAATACTGACGCCCAGCTGAAAACTGGCGTGAATAAGCGCAGCGAGCGCGACGACACTGAGGGCGGTTAGGGTATCCATGTTTGTCTTCGTAAATCCTCTTATAGCATTATAGCGTAAGCGGTGTAAGTATGTAAAGATTTTTTCGTAAAACTATTGCGTTTATGGTAAGTTTATGATATTATAAAAATATTGATAACAATAATACAAAAAGAAAGAGGCGACAACAACATGAAAATCATCGCCGGCAAATTAGCTAACAATTTTACCAATAATGACGCTACCTGGAATCGTTCGCGCTCGCTTGCCGAGCTGCGCGCATTCGTTGCGGCGCACGATGAAGCGCTTGAGGTTGAAGATTTTGAACTGTAGGCGCTAGCTTATTTTAATGTAAAATGATTGTATGGCACGTGAAAAACGCAGCATATTATTTGCCACAAAAAATCTCGGCAAATTAGCTGAGTTCAAAGAAACTTTCAATAAGTTCAGCACTGGTTACGAGATAATATCATTTCGCGACCTTGCTTACGACATTCCCGACTGCGACGAAACGGGTGCGACGTTTGAAGAGAATGCGCGCTTGAAAGTTCGTAACGCGTGGCGGCATCTGCGGGGAGCTGATAAAAATTTAATTGTCGTCGGCGATGATTCTGGTATGCGGATATCGTATCTAAATGGAGAGCCGGGCGTCTACACGCGCCGTTGGAACGGAAGTGAGATGACCGACGAAGCCATCATTGCTTATTGCCTTGACAAGATGCGCGGAGCGGATAATCGCTCGGCAGAATATGTTACGTATTTTGCAGTTTCGACTCCTGATGATATGGCAATAATAAGCGGTGATAACCGCGGCGTTATTCTTGAACGCCCGCGGTGCAGTTCGCTGCTACCAGGGCTGCCATTTCGAGCGTTATTTTTCGTACCGGAATTAAACCTGATGTTTCATGAAGTTAGAGAGCTTTCTGCCGAAAAACGAAAGGGCTACATTCTCGGTCATGAGCAGGCGATACAACAAATCGTTGATTATTTAGATAAATAAAAAATTGGCGGAAAATCCGCCGAAAAATTAGCTTGGTAGCACTGACTGGGATCGAACCAGTGACCTTAGGCTTATGAGTCCTACGCTCTAACCAACTGAGCTACAGTGCCATAGCGCTATAATTATACCAGACGTGCGCGTGAATTTCTAGCAGCTTTGACGCTGGGTGTAGAGTCGACCAATCCGAATATGACTTTGCTAGTGTCCTGCTAGATCGACGACCTTGCGCCATATCTTTTTAGCCCTCTTCAAATTCGCTTCGTACTCCGCCGGTATATGTCCGTATAGTTTCGTGAGAGAATTTAGAGGACCTGCCATAAATCCGTCGCGAAGCATTTCGTTTTGAGCGGCACGGTAGTCGTCTTCGGTCAAAAGCACTCCCTGTATATGAGCTGAATCAATTGCTCCCTTGTGTTTAATCTCTCCAGTATTGAGTTTTGTATGATATATGACTGGTACGGTTCCCTTCAGAGCGATTTCTAACGCCTTTCGAGCCGTTATCTCAAGCCAGCGCTCTCCCGTAACCAGTGTTTGCAAGTATGCCTCTAAATGTTCGGTATCCGTTTTATTTAATTCAGTGTACGGAAAATTGGTTCCCGCGCCAATGTGAAGCGTAATATCGTATGGACTGGCAATTGTTTCGTCTGACAATAATATTTTTTCCGTACATAATAATAGCGTAGAAGACCCGTATATAGAATGCTTGTGCGTATCGCCCCAGCTTGCGAACGCATATTCATCCAAGCCTAGCGACTCATCAAGAGGCAGCGTGTGAGTGAGTTTGCCTTCCGGCAGGACTTTTGCTGGCTTGATGGCGCTGTTTTGAATAGTATTTAGGCTCTCGGGCTCTGTCGAGTGGGTGAGCGGAAGCCCGTCTAGCAGCATCTCTTCAATTCTGCCGAGGGCACGCTCTTCTTTCCTGGTTGTTGGCCGCTGGAGTACTTTATAGTTGCGAGCGTTCTCTTCTAAATCAACTTTGTCAAGTAACTTCCAGGACAAGCATGAGAGATAGGCGAGATTTTCTGGTGTTGGCATGCATAAAATTATGCCATGTTTTAATAAAAATGCAATATACTGCGGTGGTAGCTACCGGGTGCTGAGTAATAATGCGATATCGCTATGCGCTATACTGGATACGTGAAAGCAAGAAGCAGCGGTAACCATATCTTAGCGGTGAGCGGCGGCGTCGATTCGGTGGTGATGCTCGATATGGCGCGCCGCCGCTACGGTGCAGCGCGGCTGATCGTGGCGCATTTCGACCACGGTATCCGTCCGGAATCGGCAGCGGATGCGCGGTTTGCGGCAGCGCTGGCGACACAATACGGCTGCGTATTTCGGGCGCAGCGGGCGGAGCTGGGCGCGCGTGCGGGCGAGGACGCGGCGCGGCGGGCGCGATATGATTTTTTGTACGCTGTGGCGCGGGATTTCCAGGCTGATATTTGGCTTGCGCACCATCAAGAAGACGTGGTGGAGTCGGTGGCGGTGAATCTGACGCGCGGTACGGGCTGGCGCGGGCTGGCGGTGATGGGTCGTTCGGGGTTGTATCGCCCGCTGCTATCTATGACGAAGCGGGAAATTTACGCGTACGCATGCCGGTATCGCTTGGAATGGGTTGAAGACGAGAGCAATCAAGAAGATAGCTATTTGCGTAATCGCTTACGTCGCAAAATATCAAAATTGCTATCAAACGACGACCAGGCGCGTATCGTACAGCTGCGCAACAAACAGATTGCCATAAAGCATAAAATGATTGCCGAAACGGCTTCCCTATTGCCGAATACGCGGCAGGCGCGTTATTTTTTGACGCAAATTCCGCGCGCTATCGCCGAAGAGATGGTGCGGATCGTCATTGAGCAGGAAACGGGCGTACTGGTGGCGCGCCCGCATGCTGCGCGGGCGCTTGCAGCGATTCAGACGCTGCGTATTGGCGCAGTCCACCAGGTAGCGGATGGCGTATATCTAACGATGACGAAAAAAGGGTTCACGATTGGGCGGCAAGCGTAACGCGCCCATTTGTTTATAGTTATACGTGATGATAGACATTTGCCGTCCGAGCATAGTAAAAGCCTATCAAAAATGATATAGTGAAAAGAGTTTTTCTGATTGTTAACCGAAAGGATGAGGGTTTTATGCCGACGAAGAAACCGAAACGTACGACAAGCGTTTCAAATACTATTAGGCTCAGTTTGTTTTGGGCGATCGTTATTCTGGCGGCGCTGGCAATGTGGGCGTTCTTTTCGCCGCACCAGCCGCTGAAAGACGTACCGATATCGCAGGTGATTAAAGACGCGAACGAGGGTAAATTAGCAAAGATTGAAGGCCGCGGCAATGATCTGAAAATTACTGTTAAAGATCAAGATAAGCCGACGCAAGCATCGTATATTAACGGCGGCGTCGGAACGCTGTTGCGCGAAGGTACGCTGAACAACAAAGGTAGGGCGGTGATTTCTGATAGCGCGCCGAGCGACAACACTATAATGTGGAATATCTTGACGTTTGTGATACCAGTGGTACTGATCGGGATGCTGTTTATGTTTATGATGCGCCAGGCGCAGGGGCAAAACAGTCAAGCGATGAGTTTCGGCAAGAGTAAAGCGAAATTGTACGGGCTTGACAAAGAGCGGATCAAATTTGAAGACATTGCTGGTAATGATAATGCTAAGCAAGATCTAGAAGAGGTGGTTGACTTTTTGAAGCATCCGAAAAAATACCAAGGATTGGGTGCAAAAATCCCGAAAGGCGTGCTGCTGGTCGGTAGTCCGGGCACAGGTAAGACAATGCTGGCGCGCGCGGTGGCGGGTGAAGCAAACGTGCCGTTTTTCAGTATTTCCGGTTCAGAATTTGTCGAAATGTTTGTGGGTGTCGGCGCGAGCCGTGTACGCGATCTATTTCAAAAAGCGAAAAAGAATTCGCCGGCGATTATTTTTATAGACGAAATTGATGCGGTAGGGCGTAAACGCGGCAGTGGCATGGGCGGCGGTCATGATGAGCGCGAGCAGACGTTGAATCAGATTCTCGTCGAGATGGATGGGTTTGATTCGGATACAAATGTGATTATTATCGCAGCGACGAACCGCGCTGACGTGCTTGATCCCGCCCTGCTTCGCCCCGGGCGTTTTGACCGCCACGTGACGATTAGCTTGCCGGAGCGCAAAGACCGCGAAGCGATTTTGAAAGTTCATTTCAAAAATAAGCCGACGGACGATTCGGTTGATTTGGATAAATTAGCGGCAAAAACTGCTGGTTCAAGCGGTGCAGATTTAGCAAATATGGCAAACGAAGCGGCAATCATTGCAGCGCGGCGCGATTCGAAAGTGATTACGAATGATGACTTAACTGAGGCGTTTGAGAAGGTTGCAATCGGTCCGGAGCGTAAAGCTAAGGTAATGAACGATCATGAAAAGGAGTTAACGGCATATCACGAAGCGGGGCATGCAATCGTCGGCCACGTGCTGCCGGATAGCGATCCGGTGCACAAAATTACAATTATTCCGCGCGGCGGTACAGGCGGCGTGACGTGGTTTTTGCCGCCGGAAGACAAAAGCTATACAAGTGTGTACGAATACAAAGACATTCTAGCTCGTGCTATGGGCGGACGTATCGCCGAGAAGCTGAAATATGGCGACGATGGCGTGACAACGGGTGCGGGCAGCGACCTGCGCAGTGCGACACAGATTGCGCGCGATATGATCATTGAGCAAGGTATGGGCAGCAAGCTCCGTAATCAAGTTTTCCATGAGGATAACGGCGGGCTGATGTTTGATAAAATGACGCGCGAACGTCCGTACAGCGACGCGACGGCGACCGAAATTGATAAGGAGGTTGAGGCGCTTATCACCGAGGCAGCGCGGCGTGCCGAGCTGGTAATATCGCATAATATGTCGATTCTTGAAAAGCTGAAGGATGCGCTGCTTGAGCACGAAACACTTGAAGAGGATGCGGCGTCGAAATATATGGCGAAAGCAGTACTGCCGAAGGAGGCGGCACTTCACAAGTAGCGGTCATGAGAGGGAAAGGGCGAGTCAGGTCGGTCGTCGCGCGCGCCAACAGCAAATTGTCGGTACAGTGGGCGGCTGCACTGTTGTCTGGCTCGACACTGCTTTCAAGCTTGCTCGGCATATATCGCGAGCGCTTGATCAACGGTATGTACTATGACACTTATAAAGTAGGTGCCGACGCGTACGTAGCGGCGTTTACGATTCCCGATTTCATGTTCTTTATTTTAGTGTCGGGTGCGCTCAGTGTATCGTTTATTCCGGTATTTAATCAGCGTTTAGCAACTGGTAATAAAAAGTCGGCATGGGAATTGAGTTCAAGTTTAGTGAATTTTTTGGCACTTATTACGCTCGTAACAAGCGTGCTGATTATTATATTCGCTGATCCGCTTGTGCGCTACGTTGTTGGTCCGGGGTTTGACGAACAAGGGCGCAGCTTGGCGGTGAGCATGATGCGCGTGATTGCAGTGAATCCGTTTTTGTTTGCAGTTGCGACAGTGCTGTCAAGTATGCAGCAGGCGATTGGGCGGTTTACTTTTTTGGCGCTTGCGCCGACGATATACAATATTGGTATTGTGGTCGGCGCGCGCTGGTTCACGGGCGGTATCAATATTTTTGGCTGGCAGGTGTTTGAGGGCGGTATCATGGGTGTGGCGCTTGGCGTGGTGCTTGGCGCAATTTTGCAGCTTGTTGTGAGCTCGCTTGGGTTGATCGGTACAGACTTTGATTATCGCTGGAAAATATCGTGGAAAAATAAGGGATTCCGGCGCGTATTGCGGCTGCTGCCGCCGCGTTCGCTTGACCAAGGGATTGATTATTTTAATAGTATCGTTGAGATAAACTTAGCATCGCGCATGGCGCAAGGGGTGACGCGCGCATACCAGCAGGCGTCAAGTTTGAGCTTAATGCCGGTGAATCTGGTCGGCGTGGCGATTAGCAATGCAGCCTTTCCACGCATGACCGAGCGGCTAGCAGAGGGGCGCCCGGACTTGTTTAAAAAGGAATTGCGTTCAGTGATGCGCTGGATTCTGTGGCTGGCGTTGCCGATCGCGGTAATTACATATTTTGCACGCGGCTACGTAGTGGCGTTTGTGAAAAATGGTGGCGACTTATTGATCGCGAATATTTTAGGTGCGCTTGTTATTTCTATTTTGTTTCGTACGATTTACCATATCATGGCGCGCTCGTTCTACGCGCAGCAGGATACGAAAACGCC
>CAJPLV010000013.1 GCA_905371715.1 Candidatus Saccharimonadota bacterium
CTAGCTTTACTTCAACATCATCATTACCGGTTTCGAGTGCAATCTGCTTTTGCGCTTTTACAGCGGCGCGGTCTTGGACTTTTTCGATGATAAATTCCATCTCAGTTTCGTCAAGCGGACGATCCGGCTGCGGGCGACGGTATCGAATCGTATTTGTCACGCCTTTTACGAGCTCACCAGCGATACCAATAACCGCACGCTTCGCCTGCAAACCAGCTTCTTCTTCGGCAGCGCCGAGTGCTTCTTCACAGTTGCGGACAACGCCCGCGATATCAGCAATCGCACCTTGGTGCATATCGCCAAGTTCTTGGTGCGCACGTCCAACGCCAACGATCTCAATATCTTCTCCCTGAACATTAGCGATCAGCGCTTTGATATATTCAGTACCAACATCAAGCGCGACGATATAATCATCGACTTGCGTATCAACTTTTTTGCGTAATGCACGAATTTTATCTAAAACCATAGACAGTTTCATTATATACTATTTTGTTTGTACTCGCTATTTTCGCGGTACATTTTTTGGTCCATTGCCTTTTCAACAAAATATCAGCGTAGTACCGCCTTGATACGGCGAATGCCGGCGCTTGACGATTCTTCTTTGATTATCTTAAACTGTTTGCCGCCTGCTTTCAACTCGCCCGTATGCCCCACATGCGGACCACCGCAAACTTCAAAACTAACGCAATTATCGCCTTCACCAATAGAGTACACTTTTACCTCTGATCCGTAACGCTCGCCAAATGCGCCGATTGCACCCATTTGAAGTGCTTTTTCAGTTGGATATACGTGGTAGCTAACAGGCAAATCCGCATCAATCCAAGCATTTACTTGATCTTCAACTGCTTGCTTCTCGGCTGGCGTCAACTTATCATGGTTAAAATCAAACCGCAGCCGCTCGGTCGTGATATTACTGCCGTGCTGCTGCAAGTCCGACGCGTTCAGTACTTTCCGCAGCGCCGCACCAAGCAAATGCGTCGCCGTGTGATACTTTAGATGAATCGGCTCCGCACCTTCTAGTCCACCGTGGAATTGACCTTTGCGCGCCGTTTGGCTGCGTTGGCGCTGCTCCTGCATTTTGGCATCAAATTGCACTCGCCAGTCAGCGTCGAGCTTAACACCTTCACGGCGTGCGATTTCTGTACTGAGCTCAACCGGAAATCCATACGTGTCATACAGAGTGAATAACTCAACGCCCGTCAACCCGTCTTCGACAAATTTACGCAAGTGCCGCACCCCCTTAAAGAGTGTCCGCGTGAACGCTTTTTCTTCTTTCATGAGCGTGATAATAATTTTATCGCGATGCTCGGCAATTTCTGGAAAATCGTTTACATACAAATCAGCAATCACCGGAATAATTTCTTCGAAAAAGTCTTCTTTCACACCAAGTTCATTTGCAAACCGGATTGCCCGCCGCAATAGCCGCCGCATAACATACCCCTGCTCTTTATTGCTCGGCACGCAACCATCAACCGCCATAAATGTCGCTGCACGCAAGTGGTCGGCGATGACACGCATACTTTCGGTGTGCGCTGCATACGTTTTACCGCTTAGCTGCTCAAGCTTCTCAATAATTGACCAGAGCAAGCTCACTTTGAATACATCCGGATCGTTATTTGCTGCCGCAGCAATTCGTTCTAGCCCAGATCCATGGTCAATGTTTGGCTTAGCGAGTGGTTCAAATTTACCCTCAGCGACTTTTTTATAGGTCATAAACACGTTATTGCCGATTTCCATGAACCGCCCGCAGTCGCAGTTTGGATGGCAATGCTCGCCAAACGCCGGGTCGTGCGGCGTATCAAACAAATAGAACATTTCGCTGTCCGGTCCGCACGGATCGCCCACTGGCGTCGTCACCTCTGAGCCGTTGCGGCTCCACCAGTTCTTTGTTCCATCATAAAAGAAAATTCGCTCACCTTCATGAATACCACGCGTATAACCATCTGCTTCGCTACCAATGTCCGCTTGTCCATGCGATAAGCCCTTATCAGCAAATAACTTTGCCCATAAATCAGCCGCTTCTTGATCTTTTGGAATGCCAAATTTATCGTTGCCGCGGTAACATGTTACATAAAGACGCGCTGGATCAAGTCCGACAACTTCTGTCAGAAATTCAAACATCCACGGAATTTGCTCTTGCTTAAAATAATCGCCCAAACTCCAGTTGCCAAGCATCTCAAAAAACGTCGTGTGACGATTGTCGCCGATATCGTCAATATCTTGCGCGCGCAAACACGTCTGACTATCGGCAATCCGCGTGCCGCGCGGGTGCGGCTCGCCAAGCAGGAACGGAATCATTGGCTGCATACCAGAGCCGGTAAACAACGTCGTCGGGTCGTCGTGCAAGATAAGCGGTGCACGCTTCACGATCGCGTGACCGCGCTGCTGATAAAACTCCAAATACTTTTTGCGAATTTCCTGGGCATTCATAGGGGAAATTATACCACAGAATGGCATATACACTGAACGGGTCGTCATCGGAAGTAGCATTACCCTGCGACAATTCCGCCGCCCAAACAGACACCATCGGCATATATCACCGCCGACTGCCCAGGCGCAACTGCACGCTCGGGTTCAGTGAGAAATAATTCAGTTCCGCGCAATTGGCACGATTTTAATTCGCCGCGGTGGCGCAGGCGTACGCGTAGCACATCCGCTTCATTCGGCGCGCCATGTATCCAGTGCAAATCGGTCAGTGGGATTGCCGTTTGCCACATCGCGTCATCATTGATATTTCGACTCACATACACTTCGTTACGATTCATGTCTTTACCAACGACATAATAGGGCAATCCACCGCCAATCTCCAGCCCATGTCGCTGACCAAGCGTATAAAATATCGCGCCATCATGCCGGCCAAGAATTGCGCCCGTTTTACGATCAACAATATCGCCCGGTTTTGTCGTCACATACTCGCTCAAAAACTCACGCATACCGACATTGCCGACAAAGCACACACCCATTGACTCTTTTTTACGTGCCGTCCATAGCCCGCGTGCTTTTGCCATCGCGCGCACTTCAGGCTTTGTATAATTGCCAAGCGGAAATAATGTGCGCCCCAACGCCGCATGAGTCACACGGTACAAGAAATACGTTTGGTCTTTTACGCGGTCTTTTGCCATCATCAATACGCCGTGCTCGGTACGCGCATAATGCCCCGTCGCGATAAAATCTGCGCCTTTTTCAAGCGCAACATCAAGAAACAACCGAAACTTCACTTCTTGATTGCACATGATATCAGGGTTTGGCGTGCGCCCCTCTTCGTATTCATCAAGCATATAATCAACAACTTTTTGCTTATACTCACGCTGAAAATCAAACACTTCAAAATCAATCCCAAGCTGTACTGCCACGCGTTTTGCATCTGCTAAATCTTCACGCCACGGGCACTCCATACCGGGCAAATCCTGGCTCCAATTTTTCATATAGACGCCGGTCACATCATAACCCTGCTCAACCAAAAGCGCCGCCGCAACACTGCTGTCAACGCCACCGCTCATACCGACGAATACCCGCTTTGCCATACGCTAATTCCTCGTCGATACGATAATTTTACCAAGCTCTTGAATTGCAAGATTCCAACCGGTCGGAGTCAACCACCAGCCGTTGCCTTGCCACTGGCGATCTGACTCAACTGGATGACTGCGCACGAAAATTTTCGGAGCGCTTTTGCGAAATTCCAGCGTAGCACGACGTTGATGATATACGCTGGTCACTAGAATCACCGACGATATGTGGTGCTGGTCAAGAATTTGTGTCGTATTCATAGCGTTCTCTTCTGTCGTTTCGCTCATTGTTTCGATTAGAATCGCAGTTGCCGGCACGCCGGACGCAATCGCATGGCGTTTCATAACCTGCGCATTACTCGGACCGCTTTTATCTGCCGCCGCACCCGAAAATACGATATATCTCGCCCAACCGTTACGATATAATTTAATCGCCTCATCGGCGCGCGCAAGCGTATCGCCGCCACTCACGGCAACAATAGCGTCGGCTGATCTACACGCATCGAAAGTCGTCGGCGCTTGTCCGCAGCTGTGTAAATCATCAATGTACAGATATGCGCCAATACCCCAAATAGTCACGGCGATTAGCGCTACAATGGCGCTCACGGCGATTACAGCTTTTTTCATCGCCGCATCCTCGCTCGCTCGGATTGGACTGCTGCGATAATTGCGACAGTACCGCGCTCGCAAATCGCCTGATTCGACAAACACCCGAGCGTAATACGCAAACTGCCGTCAGCAGCATCTGGCGCTAGTCCAATTGCCTGCAGTACATGCGACCGCATACCAGCATTCGCCGCACAGGCACTACCAGTTGCAACATATATATGCTGCTGTTCAAGTATGAAAATTAAACGCTCTGCGTCGACGCCTGGAAATGATACATGCAAATGACTTGCCAGACGGTGTTTTTGATCACCTGATATAACTACATCGGGAATCGCCGCGGCAATCTGCTGCTGCATGCCGTTTCGTAACCCTTCAAGCCGCTTTGTCTCCGTTTTTCGATGCCGCTGCGCCAGTTCAAGCGCCATAGCAAACCCAATCACACCTGGCACATTTTCAGTACCACTGCGAAGCCCGCGCTCCTGTCCGCCGCCACGAATAAACGGCCGTAACCGCACATTCGCTTGGCGCCACAACAGACCAACCTGCTTTGGTCCGTAAATTTTACCCGCATTCAGCGTCATCGCATCAACGCCAAGCCGCGATACATGCAGGTCAAGCTGCCCTGCGCCTTGCGACGCATCGGTATGAAGCCAAATCGGTGTTGTTTCACCTGCCTCAAACCGGCGGCGGCGCTCAGTGCGCACAATATCAGCAATATCACGCAGCGGTTGAATCGTTCCTAATTCGTGATTTGCAAGCGCAATCGTAACCAGTTCGGTGTCCGGACGAATTGCCGCACGCACAGCATCGGCCGTAATAGTACCTTTTTTTGTCGGCGCGACAAGCGTATGTTCGCGCGTTTTTACCGCATTTAGTACTGCATCGTGCTCAATTGCACTTGTCACGATATGCCCATGCGCGCTATGCACTATCAAGTTAATTGACTCCGTTGCTCCCGCCGTCATAGTCACATCGCTAGCCTGCCCACCGATACATACCGCTAAACGATGTTTTGCATCTTGATACGCTCTTTTCACCTCAACCGCCGCAGCATATGGCGCAGATGGATTAAAAAACTGCTCGGAAAAATACGGCTGCATCGCCGCCAGTACACGCTTATCAAGCGGCGTCGCTGCCGCATGGTCAAAATACATCATACCCAAATTCACTATTATATTATACCAATTTTTGGTGCGTCGCGGGATCGCGGCGGTATAATTGCCGGGCAATTTGCTCATAGTACATGCGCACAGCGACGCCGAAGTTGCGCAGCTCGTCGCCTTCTAGGTAATCGTAATGCGGACCAGCCTGCACTTTTAGAATACCTTTATCTGTGATTTCGTACCTGATTGTATCGGCTTGCAATTTACGCTTCGCGTCAAGCCACTCTTCATGCCAAATCCAAGTTTTGTCATCTAGGCAGAAGAATTCGCGGCGATGCCCCTCGGGAATCGGACCGAATAATTGCGCGCCGATTTCGCTCTCAAGCGTCAACAGCTCGCGCTCGCTCAACGGCTGCAACGGTCGTTTGCGCTTTGGCAGCTTTAGCCACTCGGATGGCATATCATCGCCGACGAGTAATTTCAGTGCTTTTTTCAGTACGGAAGCCATTTATGCCGCCTGTTCGAAATCAGATTGATACAGCTCACGGAGATACGGCACAAGGCTGGAATAGTGAGCAATCTCCTCGTGCAGCGTTAGCGGTCGCTCTCGTGTTTGCTGCTGCCACATTGCACCGTGCGCGACTTCGCCGACGCGCACAAGCGTTTCTTCATTTGGCACAGAAGCCTCAACTGACCGCGCTCGCTCAATTGCCTCATACGTCAGATCTTCAGTTGTATTCGCAAAAACTTCAGGATTTTCTGAAGCTTGAAATTCGGTGGTGGCTCGTCGTTCCTCTCGCATAATGTACTCCAAAAAGTGTTCGCGTATTCGCGGTTGTTATCCGCGCAATATCATCAAGCGAGATACCTCGCACTCTCGCCTGAAACTCCGCAACTTTGCCCACGTAAGCTGGTACATTCACTTTACCACGAAATGGTATAGGAGTCAAGTACGGCGCATCTGTTTCGAGTAAAACGCGCTCAAGCGGCGCATGGCGATACATTGTTTGCTGCGCCGCGTCTTTCGTAAACGTGCTAATGCCGTTAATTCCCATATATAAACCGCGCGCAAATCCTGCATCTAAATTTACCTGCGTATCAGTGAAGCTGTGCAGAACACCGCGAATGCCAGAAAACTCGTCAAATACTGGCCAAAAATCATCAAACGCATCGCGCACATGAAAGCTCGACGGTAGATCAAACGCTACCACCAGCTGCAACTGCTCGCGCAGTCGCTGCAACTGCACCTCTCGCGGGCTATGATCGTAGTGATAGTCTAGCCCGATTTCGCCAATACCAACGACTTTATCGGATTTTTGCGACAGCAGCTTGCGGATATCGTCCGCCTGATTGGTCGCCGCCTCGTGCGGATGAATTCCAACGACTGCCCATACATTATCGTGCAATTCCGCAAAGGCAACCGCTTCATACGAGCTGCGCGTATCCGTACCAACGCAAATCATCGCAACACCGGCGTGAATCGCTTCCCGGTACACGCGCTCGCGCGTTTCATCATCGTAGAACTCCGAATCGTGCAAATGGCAGTGCGAATCAATAAGCTTCATGATGCTTGTTTGGCGCCGCGCGGATCGGGTGTATGAATATAGATGCGTGGAAATAGCGGCGCAAGTTCCTGCGGCACAACGCCGCTTGCAAACAACCCGCGAATATTGTCGGCAGTTTGTGGTAAGAACGGCGTTAACATATCCGCCACCTGCAGCAATGTGCCGCATGCATACGCCAAAATCTCCGATAAGTGCACCTCTGCTTCCGGGTCTTTATCGCGTTTTTTTGCAACCTGCCAGGGCTGTACGCGCTCAATATACTGATTCAATGAACGAATCGTTTGCCAAACTTCGGCAAGCGCCCGATCAAAATTAAATGACTCCATAGCCGCACGGTACGGACCCATATCATGTTCTGCTTGAGGCGCGTCACCGATTACTCCCGCCTGATAGCTCAACACCATTTTTGCCACGCGCTGCACTAAATTACCAAGGTCATTGCCAAGCTCGCCATTGTACGCCGCTTCAAACTTCTCCCATGTGAAATCGCCGTCTTCTTGCGTTGGCACGTGGCGCAGAAAATAGTAGCGAAACGCATCAACGCCGTAATGCGGTACGATATCGCTCGGTCCAACGCCATTACCTAAACTTTTCGACATCTTTGCGCCATTGACGTTAATAAATCCGTGAACCAATAATACTTTCGGCAACGGCAAATCAAGCGCCATTAACATTGCCGGCCAAATTCCAGCATGAAACCGCAAAATATCTTTCCCGACGACCTGCACATCTGCCGGCCAAAAGCTTTGCCATTCTTCTGTACGATCCGGATATCCAATTACGGTAATGTAATTGCTGAGCGCATCCAGCCACACGTACATCACTTGGCTGTCGTCGTCGGGAACGGCGACACCCCAGCTCAGATTTTTGCGCGGGCGCGATACCGACACATCTTGCAAACCATTGCCTATTAATGCTAAAAACTCTTTTTTACGAAACTCTGGTACAATCTTCATTCTGCCTGATTCAATCGCCTCGCGAATCTTATCGGAGAATGCGCTGGTTTTAAAATAATAATTTTCTTCGCTCAAACGCTGGTATGGGGTTTTATGGTCGGGACACACGCCGTTATTCTCAGCAGCTTCCGTATCTGTTACAAATGCTTCGCAACCCTGGCAGTACCAACCCTCGTAACTGCCTTTATAGATATAGCCGCCTGCCGCTAATTGCCGCCAAATGTACTGCACCGCCTCGCAGTGATGCGCGTCGGTCGTACGAATGAAATCAGTTGATGAAATATTCAATTCGGCGATCATCTTTTTAAAGTTTTCATACAGCTGATCGACATACGCTTGCGGCGTTAAATTATTCTCCGCTGCTTTTGCTGCAATCTTATTACCGTGCTCATCTACACCCGTCTGAAATCGAACCTCGCGACCATTCTGCTGTGCATACCGCGCCCAAACATCCGCCAACATATAGTCCATCGCATGACCAATATGCGGCAGACCGTTAACATACGGAATAGCGGTAGTGATGTAAGCGTGTTGTTTTGTCATAGCACTTATTATAACAGACTACGACGTACGTTTTGCATACACCATTAATCGGTGGTCCATTGTACTGCCGCTATTAATCCATTTTCCAGCACATGTCATTAAATTCAGTCCTTCGTCTACGCCATTGGCAGGACGCATAAATTTATTCATATCAACATTCTCCAGTTTCACCGTCTCGGACACAACAACTTGGTAATTGAATAATTTTCCCGCACCATTTTCTATCGTTATTGAATCGCCATTTTTCAACTGACTAAGTTTCTCAAAAATACCGTGCCGCGTCGGGCCAGAGACATGCCCCACAATGATGCTCGCGCCTTTTTGCCCAGGACGAACGCTTCCCGTGTACCACCCCGTGTCAAAAACATTGATCGGCGCTTGCATAGAACCGTCAGCATTGACGCCCATCTGCAAGACACGCGCCTTTACGCCAATTGCGTTGATATGAATAATTCGCGGCAACTCAGGTGCAACTTTATAACGAGCGATCGCATCATCGCTGACATCTTTCTCGTCTTTGCCTTCAGCCGCCTGGCGTTTGTTAGAGTCATCGCTTTGAGCGGCTGCTACCGTATCGCTTCTTTCTTTTTTGACCTTTTGATTCAAGATAAGCGTATCTGCTACTGTATACAGCGCAAGCACCGTTAGTGCAATCGCTATTGACCGCGAAAAGAACTGCCAAGTGACAATCTTTTTCTTTACCTTATGCAACGCTCCGCTTTGTCGTTTGTCTCGTTTGGGACGCGCCACTTCTACATTCTCCAGCATATAGAGAATTTTTGCTGAGCGCATAAGGCGTTGAGCTATCACGCTATTTCTACGTTGATTACAAGATGCTTGGCACTGCACGTGCGTGCTACTCAAACGACAACCCATTCGACGATCATTAAAATCATACCGTACCCTCTTGCCCATAATCATTTTGTATTATAAAAAATACTGTACCTCTGGTCAAACTATTAGAGCGTAGTGTTAATGAATGTATTACTCTGTTAACCACTACTGATTCGCGTCATTACAATAATGGTAAAAATCTATATACATCATTAGCTGAATGGACATAGTATATTATACGTCTAATTATTGCTATATGATCCGTTGATATGACAGTATACGCAACGTCGCCTCGAAACACAAAACACACGGAGCGACGAACGACATGACTGACGCATACGTAGAGATGCCGTAATTAAGCATTAGCATTATGTCGTCGCACTTTACGACCGCATAGGGAGAAACCGCATTGACACTGATCGACAGCGATCACGTCTTACTTCACTCGCTCTTTTTGGCGTATAACCGCACCAAGTCTAGCCACTGCGCAATCGACAGCTCTTCTGCGCGAGCATCAGGCGAAATGCGCGCGCAAGACAAAAGCTGTTCAACATAATTCTTATCTAGCTGTAATCCGCCCGCCAACGAACTGCGCAGCTTCTTGCGCTTTGCTGAAAAACCAGCT
Source organism: Candidatus Saccharimonadota bacterium (assembly GCA_905371715.1). Lineage (GTDB taxonomy): Bacteria > Patescibacteriota > Saccharimonadia > Saccharimonadales > Saccharimonadaceae > Saccharimonas > Saccharimonas epibionticum. Next base: position 9,742 of record CAJPLV010000013.1, read on the forward strand.
TTCACCAAGCGAAAAAATATTGGCTGCCAGTCGTGCGGTACAATTGGCTCGTCATAACGCCTTAATATCACTACCTGCGAATCAACTTTTGGCGGCGGCGTAAATAATGCTGCCGGCACAACTACGCCAGTATCCACTTGATGAAATACTTGTGCGGCGATTGCTAAAACACTGTATTTACCTGGGCTCGCCGCGAGCCGTTCGGCAACTTCTTTTTGCACAAGCAGTACAATCATACTCGGCGGATTGTTACATTCGGAAAATGTTTGAATAATCTTGCTCGTGATGTAATACGGCACGTTCGCGACGATTTTATAGCCGCGCGGCAGTCTGGACGGATTAAACCGCAGAATATCTTGATTGACAACCTCAAGATTCTTACCCGGAAATTGCCCAGGTAATTTACGTGCCAAATCTACATCAAACTCCACCGCCACCACACGACCAGCGCGCGCAAGCAGACGGCTCGTTAGCGTACCGAGCCCCGGACCAATCTCAAGCACCGTATCGTTTGGTGTTAATTGCGCCGCATCGGCGATATACGCGAGTATATCTGAATCGTGCAGCCAGTGCTGACCGAGGGATTTTTTTGGAATAGCCACTACAGCACGCCTTGAGCTTGCATTTTTCGCGCACACCCAGGGAACTGTGTATAGATACTTGAGCGCGACAATAAATTCTGGACGGCTTGCTTCTGCGCTTCAAGCGGCGCCTGATGCGGCAACACACCCTTATATTCTGCCGGCGCATTACTTCGCCATGTGCCTGGCATAAATTGAAATGCACCGTAAAAACCGTTTCCTGAATTACGCGTCGCCGTCATGCCGGTTTCACAAACGCCAAGCGCGGTAATTTGCGCTTCGTTCAACGGACCACCGGTATAATTAAATTTCGCGCCAACCACCTCCACCTGTTTCACCGGTTGCTCCGTAACATTACTATTCACCTCTTTGCGCGACACTTCAACGCCATTCTCAATTTTAATTTCGTATGTTACCGTGCGCTTGCCTTTTTTACCAGCTGTCTTTACTTCTTTATAGTTCGCCGGTTGATTTGCATCCTTAATTTTTTCAGTTTCAAACGGCACTTCCTCTTCTTGCGTTATCGTCTGCGTGCCTTCGCGATATAAACGCACATGCAAGCCGGCGGCGAGCGGCGTATCGACGCCTGGTACAACAACATCATTCTGCGCCAATGTTATATGCTTTCGATTAAGCATATCGCCAACGGTTTTGCCGAGGCTATACGACATCGACGTTTTACCATAAAAGTCGAAGGTAAACGGCGTGGCGCGCGTTACCGTCATGATTTCAGAGGCGCCGTCGCCGAGCGGGTTAGTAGACTGCGACAATTCTGCCTTGTCCTCGTCATGAAGCGCTAAACCTGCGTGCTTTGCGATCTGCGCACCTGTGCGGTACGATGTAATAACTTTTGTTGCTGCCAGCCCGTCTTTTATCACAACCGGACGGGCGCGGTAAACATTCACTTGATATGAATTAGCAACGAGCTTCGTGTCAAGCGCCGGCTCAGTACGATCGTTCGCGTCAATAGCAATATTCGCGTCGGCGAGTGCTTCTTTGAGTGTTGCTTTCTTCGTTATAAATCCTTTTACTGCGCCGTCGTCATGCAGCGCGATAATATGCTCGCCTGCTGCCACTGACGTATCGTCAGCGCGAACGGGCGGCGTCGCCGCCACATACAGCGCAACGCCAAACAGCGCGATAAACACCGCGCCAATAATATGAGTGTAGAAAGGTGATTTTGTAATCAATCGCTTCATACGGGCGCGCCCTTTCAAGCGCGCCCGCTCATTATAGCAGATTCTCGTCGTTTATGCTAGTTTCTCAAGCCGCGCGTACTCAACATTAAGCTTTTTCGTCACACCGTTTTCAAACGTTACGCTTACCGCTAAGCCGTCGATATCAACAATTTCGCCCGCACCAAATTGCGGCGAACGAACTTGGTCGCCGATATCGTAGTTCATCACAAATTCGTTATATTGCGGCTGCGGCGGACGTGCTGGCTGCGGCGCAAACAGCTCCGCGCCCATATCTTCTAGAAAACGCGACGGCATATTGTACGAGCGCTGCCCAAATTGCTGGCGGCTCTGCGCGTACGTCAAATACAACTCCTGGCGCGCCCGCGTCATGCCGACGTAGCAAAGGCGGCGCTCTTCTTCGAGGTTGCGTGGACCTTCTTCGAGCGCGCGCTCGCTCGGAAACAAGCCGTCTTCCATGCCAGCCATAAATACCACCGGAAACTCCAAACCTTTGGCGGCGTGAAGCGTCATCAGCGTTACTTTTGCGGCGTCATTTGCCTGATCGGCTGTACTCATCAAAGCAACTTCTTCCAAAAAATCCGGCAGCGTTGCAAATGCCTGCGCATCCGCCGCGAGTACGCCAAGATTTGCTTCGCGCTCTTCAGCTTGCGGCGTGCCATCAAGCACGTAGTCGCGATAGCCGGTTTTTTCAATTAGCTGCTCAATAATTTCGCTCGGATTCGTGCTAGACATCACGCGCGCTTGCAATGCGCCCAGCGTATCGCCAAGCTGCATAAACGCGTTTTTAGCGCGCGGCGTCAACATACTCGTTTGGTCGGCGTTTGCCAGCGCCGCAACGATGTCCATATCTGTTTCCGCCTGCCACAGTAAAAATTTTTCAACACTCGTCGCACCAAGCCCGCGCGCCGGTACGTTCACAATCCGGCTAAAGCTCATACGATCGTTCGGCTGATACAACAATCGTAAATACGCTACGATATCTTTAATTTCTTTACGATCATAAAACCGCACGCCGCCGACCAACTGGTACGGAATTCGCTGCTGCATAAATGCGCGTTCAAAGGCAAAACTCTGCGCATTCGTGCGATAGAGTACAGCAAAATCGCCGAAATCGCGCGCACCGATCGACGTCTGCGCTGTAATCCGGCTCGCTACGACATACGCTTCTTCTGACTCGTCCATTACCGCCTGAATCTGCACGGGCGTACCGCGCCCTTCGTTCGTCCAAAGCGTTTTATTGGTGCGCTCTAGGTTTTTGCTGATGACCTGTTGCGCCGCATCAAGAATTGCACCGGTTGAACGATAATTTTGCTCTAATTTCACAACGGTTGCGCCTGGAAAATCGCGCTCGAAATTCAAAATATTTTTGAAATCCGCCCCGCGCCACGAATAAATCGACTGCCAATCGTCGCCGACGACGCAAATATTACGCGCATCGTTCACCAGAAATTTCACAATCGCATACTGCGCCGCATTCGTGTCCTGATATTCATCAATTAAAATATGTTTGAACCGCCGGCGATACTTACTGCGCACATCCGGTACATCGCGCAGCAAACGCACTGTTTCGATCAGCAAATCATCGAAATCAAGCGCGCCCGCCTCGCAGCGCAGCCGTTCGTACGTATCGTAAATTTTCGCCACTGACTGCTGAAACGGATAATTGGCATTTGCCGCATATTCGTCAGGGGTCAGCAAATCGTTTTTTGCATTAGAAATTGCACTGCTGACAGCGCGCGGCTTGACTTTATCGGTACCGATCGACAGCTGCTTCATCGCCTGTTTGATCAGCCCCTGCCGGTCGTCTTCATCGTAAATAATGAAGTTCTGCGGCACACCAATGTGCTCGCCGTCCATGCGCAAAATCCTCACGCAAATGCCGTGAAATGTTCCCATCCACGGCATGAAACGGCGTGAATTTTCCTGCCTCGTCAGATGTGCTAACCGTTCGCGCATCTCGCGCGCGGCCTTATTTGTAAACGTTACGGCTAGAATCTCATTCGGCCAAACTCTCTCGTGTGTCAACAGGTACGCAATACGATGTGTCAGCGTCTTCGTTTTGCCGCTGCCAGCGCCCGCCAAAACGAGCAACGGACCGGCTGTCGTCTCAACCGCTTGTTTTTGCGCGTCATTCAGCCCCTCTAGAACATCCATGAGCTTTATTATACGATACTATCGGTTCATCAAGAAATAATAGCCAGCCGCACCGGCAAGCGAACCAAATAGTAATAGTACAATCAGCCACACGACGCGCACCGCCGGATTCTTTTTTGCTTTCGACGCCGGTGCTTGTTTTATCGCCGGCGCATCGTCATCAACATCAATATGATACTGCTCAGTGTCATAAATCGCCGCGTTCGGCTCTGGTACGACATCGCGTTCAACGTATTGCTGCGGAATTGACGTCGTACTATTTACTGCTTTTTGCTCGCTCTCAAGAGCTGCTACCTCTTCAATCGTCGCAGACATATCAAGCGTTGGCTCGGGATCAGCTTTCACTGCTTCAATATGCGGCGTATCATGCTCAAGCAGTTCTGATACGGGCATGGGCGTCCGGCTGTTCTCGGCAGCAGTGTTTTCAGGCTTCGTGGGATCAAAAAAGTTTGTTGTTTCCGGCTCGGCAATTGCGGAAGTATTGCGCTCAACAGGCGCTGGCGTTTCGCGATCAAGCGCTGATAAGCGATCGACATCAGACAAACGGCGGCTGGCTGGCGCGGACGTTGGGGCGCTTGTTTTCGGCTCTGTATTTGCCACCGGCTCGGCGCCTAACATCCCATCTTCATCATCTGCTGGTATATTATCGCGCGATGCCGCGGGAATAGCATTCGCTGTGAGCGTCTCGCCCGGCTGCGATACTTCCAAATCCGCTTGGAGCGCTGCCGACAAATCATTCATTTGCTGCATCGACGGCTCTTGCTCATGCTGCCACGCATCAAGCGGACGTTTCGCCGGCTTAGCATTCGGCAAGAATGGCGACGCTTGAATTTCTGGCTCCGTGTACGCCGGCTCGTGCAATTCGCTCGCCGCTGACGCTTGACGATCATCGTGCGCGGCAGTATCCGCCATGTCGGCAAGCGGCGCGTCAACAGAGCTCGCCGGCGGGAGCGGCGAATCGTTGTTTATTGTCTGACTATTCATGTTAGAGCGAAAATCATGCTCGGCAATATCACTGTTTTTTGGCTCAACGAACGAAGTACCATTCGCCGCACCTGTCGATTCTTTGTCAAATTGAAATGCATCAACCGCCGGCCGCCCGGCGCTATGAGTTTCTACTCTAGAATCATTCGTTTCTGTATTAGCACTTAACGATAGAGGCGGTTCTTGCGCCGCATCACGCTCGCTGGGCGGCGTAATTGGCTGCATAGTGTGCGACTTTCGCGACACAATCTGCGAGCGGCGCGCTGTCATATTCGACGACGGATGCACCATATCCATAAACTGACCGCGGCGGTGCGAACCAACAATCGGCTTTACCGTCGACTCACTCGCGCCCGCTGGGCGACTTATTTCTGGCGCGCTGCGGCGTTCAGGTGTCATTGACCGGCTAACGCCCGGCGCCGACTGACCCGCTGAGTCGTTCGCTTTTTTCGCGTTGTTTTTTGCCATTGCCGCACTAATTGAACGGTCAAGCTCGTCAAAATCAAATTCCGTCACGCCGCTTTCCTCGCTACCGCCTTATCAATTACATCGGCTTTTTTAATAATCTCCGCAAATGCCCGTACATCCAAACTCGTATCGCCGATTAGCAAACCGTCGACACCGTCGATCTGCAAATACGCGCTTGCATTATCAACGTTCACGCTACCGCCGTACAGCACGCGCACATGTTTTGCTGCCAACGCGCCAAACAGCTGCTTGATTTGTTTGCGAATCAATTTCACCGCTCGCGACACGTCACGCGGGGCGGCAAATTTGCCCGTACCAATAGCCCAGACCGGCTCGTACGCAACGACAATATGTTCAACTTCAACACTCGTAATGTTTGCAAGTCCGCCAATCAACTGGTCATGGATGACATCGGCCGTTTCGCCGTCAGCGCGCTCGCTCGCCGTTTCGCCGATACACAACACGGGCGTGATACCGTTGCGCACCGCCGCTTGAACTTTGCTGCGAATATCTTTTGAGCGCTCGCCAAACACGTGCCGGCGCTCGCTATGACCAACCAAGCCGTACTGCACTAGTCCCCGCAATTGCGACGCCGATACCTCGCCTGTGTATGCGCCATGGTCGCGCCAATAAAAATTCTGTGCCGCGAGATTAAAGTGATGGTGCTGCACCTGCAAATGGAGCGGCTGAACCGCTAGCATCGTCGGCGCAAGCACAATCTCGACGCCGCGGCGTTTGCCAATCAGATCGTCCAATCGGTGCACAAACAAGCTCGCCTCGTTCACCGTGAGGTTCATTTTCCAGTTCGCAATGATAAGTTTCTTGCCCACGTTTCGAAAATACTTATGATTAATCTTGTTACCAGTGTACTACACTCGCCGGCGCGCGTCCAGCACTCCGAAGCATCATTTTTTATAAAAAATACACCTCAGACTAAAGAACACCGAGGTGTATTTTATTGCGCTACCCAAACCCGCTACTCAATAACTCGCACGCGCAGCGTATCGGTACCGCCCGTCGCGCCAGGCTGGCGACCGCTCACGACCACAACAACAAGGCGACCGTTACTGCTGTATTTGCCCGTTGTCAGCAACTCCTTCGCGACATTGACGCCAGCATGCTCTTCATCATCGCGAACATAACTGCGCGTCGCATACGACAATGCTAATTGCTGCGCCACACGCGGCGACGGCGTCACGGCAATAATCGGCAACTCAGGGCGAAGCGCCGCAATCCGCGCCGCCGTTGCACCCGACTTCGTCTCAGCGATAATAAGATCTGCATCAACACGCTCTGCCACCTCAACCGCCGCATGCGCGATAGCATTACGACGGCGGTTTGCTTCACCTTCTTCAATCGGCATGTCGTTCATCGGCCAGCGCGACTGCGTGTAGCGCACCGTGTCTGCCATCATTTTCACCGTCTCGACCGGGTAATTTCCGTTCGCCGTTTCATCGCTGAGCATCACGACATCCGTACCAAGAATTGCTGCCGTCGCAACATCGCTTACTTCGGCGCGCGTCGGCTCAGGACTGTCAACCATGCTCGCCATCATCTGCGTTGCCACGATAGACAATTTACCGTATTTGCGACACAAGCGAATAATTTCGCGCTCAACAATCGGCACAATTTCGGCGCTTGTCTCAACCGCCATATCACCGCGCGCCGCCATCACGCCGTCGGCAGCCTTCACAATTTCTTTCAGCGTCTCCGGCTCAATCGCCGCCTTTGTTTCGATTTTTGCGATAATCTGCGCCGTTGAACCTTGGCTCACTAAGATTTGCCGCAAATTGTTAACATCATCTGCACTCTGAATGAAACTCAACGCCACAAAATCAATATCTTTATCAGCACCAAACTCAATGTCTGCCATATCTTTCGGCGTAATAATATCGCCGCCAAAGTCAGTGTCTGGCAGGTTCAAGCCTTTGCGGCTCATCAAAAAGCCGTCGTTGTCGATTCGTACTTTAATTGCCGTATCGCTTACGCGCTCAACCATGTGCCCGCGGATTTTACCGTCGAACAAGTAGACCGGCTCGCCAACTTTTACTTTATCCGCTAAATTGTATTGAATCGGCAGATTCGCGCTGCCGTCGTGCTCTTGAATCGCATGGTCAAGAACGATCTCGCTGCCCGCCTTTACATCAAAGTGATTATCTTTCAGCGCACCTAAGCGGATCTTCGGCCCTTGCAAATCCTGCAAAATCGCTACCGGACGGCCAATTTGCCGACTCGCATCGCGAATCCATTTGATTTGGTCAAGACGCTCTTCATAGCTACCGTGACTGAAGTTTAAGCGAAACCCATTCGCACCCGCTTCAATCAATGCTTTAATTTTCTCCGGTGAATTTGTCGCTGGCCCCAGAGTTACCAGAATCTTCGTTCGTTTAATTATATCTTTCATTACCTATATATTTTAGCACAATAACGATACGTTGCACGAGGCGAAAAAGCATTCTATTTATCACTCATCGCGTATATCACGAATAGGATTACACATCGTGTTGCGTACAAGCGGCTGCATACTCGCAACCAGACTAATAACTACTATCGCTGCGACCACGACAAGCAATAACGGCGAATCAACATTAAATAAACGAACGGCTGGTGCGCGATCGACAATACCAAATGCCGTCGCCGCTGTATCGGTCAGTGCTCTACCGTACAAGCAATCGACCGCTAAAGCTATTACGATTCCGACTATCACAGAAACAAGCACGACGCGCAAAGCAACGAGCATAATATACACAACATAAATATGAGCAATGTCGCGACGCTTCGCACCCATTGCGCGGTACACAGCGGTTTCTTTGCGGTTCTCTGCCATGATACGCGAAACTGTAAACCAAATGATAACCGCAGCAAGCCCGAGCGCTACCGGAAACGCAATTGCGGCAATTCTAGCGAACAGCTTGCTGATTTCATCAATGATAAGATAGTTTGAACCATATGGTGCAGCGAGAAATTTTTTGCCGCACTGCGTGCTCGACGACGGACAGGTCTCGTTGTCAAGAAACGCCCGAGCCTTTTCGGGGCTGGCAAATTCAAGGACGCGCGCCGCGAAATCTTCATTCGCGTCCATAGATCGCGATGGCCGCACACTATGCTCGCGGCAAACGTCTTGAGCTTTCAAATGTTCCGGCAGCGTATTGTACATTTGGAGCGGTATATCTAGCGTCATCGACGTATCCTGGGAGGTTAATAAATTTTTCACATATTCATTTAGTCCTTTGGTGTAATCGCTGTACGGCTGCGCGTATTTGATACCAACGATTTGGAACGTAACTAGCTGATGTTTTGGTGCAACATACGTGCCAAGCTTTTTCTGCACGTCGTCAGCGTTCATATCCGCCTGTTTTTCGGCGGCGGTGCGCGAATCTTCCTTTACGATAATATCGCCGCACGGTTCCGTCGGATAATCGTAGAGTAAGTGCGGCTTTTCATATCCTGTCGTGCGCTCATTATGTTTCATTTCAGTATAATCACGCTGGATTTTCTCTAATATCGTTTGTTCGGCAGTGTTGCGGTAGCATGCCTGGTAGGTTTGTCCTTTCAACTTTTCTTGTACCGACTTGAGCCAAACTCGCTTTTCGCGCGCCGAGACCGGCTCTTTCCCGATACCTACATTTTCGCCAAACAGCGAAACAGCTTCTTGCGCCGACACAACGACCGGAATACCTTTCAAGTCAGACGTATTTGTCGTTAATAAATAGCGAGATAACAAACGCTGATCGCTAAAATGGTACGCGCTGTTGTATATCGCATTGATATACACGTCGTACGCAAACATACCGCCTTTCTGCACCGACACGCCAAAATTTTCTTTACCACCCTGCACGTAGCGCATAATCGGAATTTGCGGCAACATACTTGGCATATCGGTTATATAGTAACCGCTCGCACCATATTTATTGCCAATTTTCCGCAAATCACTTAGCTTGTTCGTCGCAGTTTTTGCATATGCTTCAATTTTTTGCGCTTCCATAGCCTGAATGACTGGCGAAGAAGAATTAACTACGACGCGCTGCTCCTCAGGTAAGGTTTTGTCTGCCCACGCCGCTGGTTGCAATGCAGGAGCTTCAGAAGCTTCATTGTACGTAAGTTTAAGCGATGCATATTTTTCTCTAAGCATTTGATAATACTGCTTTTCAAACGCTTTTATTTCATGAACTTCTGCAAGCGATAGCCTCTGCGAGAAGAGTATTTTCTCCCGCGGTATATTTGGTTCCGTTTTGACAAGATAGCTATTATTCCCTGCCTTTTCAATAAATTGCTGTGCACTTTTTTCTGCGCCAGTAAACACAATAATTGTTGCGATAAGCGCCGCAAACAAAAGACTCGCCACGATAACAGATGCTGCAAGCATGCCGCGTTTAGAACGAAGTTTTGTACGCGCAAGCTTCAGTGCATAAGACGACCGGATCATACGATAGCCCCATCTCGTAGCTCAACGATACGATCCGCTCGACGAGCAATTTCCATATCGTGCGTCACAATAATAACAGTCGTATCAAATCTATCGCGAATCATGCGGAATAAATCAATAATTACCTTGCTGTTTGCCGAATCCAAATTGCCCGTCGGCTCGTCAGCCAGTATGATGCGCGGGTTGTTGACGAGCGCCCGAGCAATCGCTGCCCGCTGGATTTGCCCGCCGGACAACTCTCTCGGAAAATGTTCAGCGCGCTCAGACAAACCAACCCGCTGTAGCAATTTATTAACATTGGCATCAATATCTTTCTTCTTTCTATCCGCAAACATCGCAGGCACAGCGATATTGTCTTTCACGCACAAAAATGGCTGCAAATAAAACGATTGAAAAATAAATCCGATTGCATGCTGGCGCAAGTCGCTCAGCGCACTATCACTCAGGCGTGTCGTTTCTTTCGACTCGACCGCGACGCGCCCGGACGTCGGTTTGTCCAAGCAGCCGATTATTTGCAGAAGCGTGCTTTTGCCACTGCCGCTCGCGCCGGTAATCGCGACAAATTCGCCTTTGCCGATACTTAGCGTAACCTCGCGCAGCGCATCGACCGTCTGCTTGCCGAGCAAATAGTGCTTTGATACATGCTGTACGGAAATAATTTCATCACCGATCGATCGAAGCCGGCGATTTGCATGAGAAGTTGTAATAGGCATGTCTCTCCGTTGCTCATAGCTATCAAGCGCTGCACGAGCAGAAGCAATATCGCCATCAAATAGAGAGATGAATTCTTTTATTTTATCGTCTGAGATAGTTGTCATATGCTATTTATTTTGCCTAAGCTACACCAAAACTCATTATAACAACAAATCGTTTACAATAATACTTAGTGGATAATTTATGAGATAATAAGAGAGGCAATGTCTATATTTGAAGCAGGAGCTAATATAGTCTCCAAAACGCTTATCGAAAATCCTCACATCTCCGAGCTGTACCTTTTTGGCTCGCAGGCAACGGGAAGAGACGATGATTTTTCTAACATCGACTTAACTGCCGTTACGCCATATCCGGCCGCCGCCGAAGCCTACACCCGTCAAAGTTTGTCGGATGAATTTGGCATTAACGCTGCATACACGATCACAAATAATGAATGTGAAATTGCTCGCACCTTTTGCCTAGCTGGTATGAGTCCGTTTCACAAAATCGACATCGGATTTTCGCTGCCCGATACGACTAATTTCTTTTCAAATTCACAGCTAATTTTTCGCAATGATCACGTACGCCCGCCACGCGAAAAACAAATTAAAAAATGGTCGGAACCACGCGCCGAGCACGATTATTTCGACGTGATGATGGGCTCGCTGCGCTACATCAAACATCGCCGCCGCAGTGAAAATTGGCAAGCCTACAAATGCTATCGCGGCTTTATTGAGCAGTTGGCACATGCGCGCGCAGCGGACGGCTCGCCACAAAACATCTACAAAACATTAGACTCGCAAAATAACGATGAGATTTTAGCACTATTTTTCATCGGCGACCTTCGCGAAAAAGAGCGAAAATATCACGAATTTATCAAAAATCTCGTTGAGAGTGAGGGGCTTTTACCGGAGTTTAGCAGGGATTCATTGAAATGCTGGGAAGAATATTTAAATAGCTGAACGCCATATGGAAATACCTATCTAGTTCAATTCAAATGTGCTTTTCTATCTATCGTAGTTCCTCCGCAAAACTACTTTTACATGTTATATTCGACAAAGCATAACTGGCTTTAGTTGATGGAACTCGAAAAAAACAGCCCGCTACCAGAGGTAAACGAGCTGTTTCGCATCCGAATGGATGATAAATCCTTTGATGGTGACCTTACCGGGAATCGAACCCGGATTGCCAGGATGAAAACCTGGTGTCCTAACCGTTAGACGATAAGGCCGCAGAGGTAGGTATATGCCCTACGCAATTACTAAAGCGCGTTGCTCTATTTTACCAGATGGCACTTTATAGCGCAAGCGCTCCGCCGCTAAACAAAACGTTACGGAGCGGTCTTTTTCGGCGGCTTTTCCAGCCGGCGAATCGGCAGTCGAAATCCGAAAGTACTGCCTTTTCCAAGCTCCGACTCAAAAATAAGCGAGCCGCCGTGCCCGTGTATCACTTTTTTTGCAAGATACAGACCGATACCCGTACCGTCTGGGCGCTGGCGGCGGGCATTTTCGGCGCGGAAGAATTTCGTGAAAAGCCGCTTTTGCGCGTCTTTTGGCACGCCCATGCCATGGTCGACGACGCGCAATACTACGTCGCCATCTTCAATCGACAAACGCACGCGTACTGTATCGGCGTTCGGTGAATAATAAATCGCGTTATCAATCAAATTCATAATCACCTGGCGCAATTTATTCTCATCTAAATACAATAGCGGAAAGCGCGCAGGCTTACGGAATTTCACATTTACCTTGTGCGCCGACGCTACCTGGCTGACATTCGCAACCTCTTCAGCGACCAGAGATACTAGATCTGTCTGTACCCGATCAATAACAAACTTGCCCGTTTGCAGCCGGCTCACGTTCAGAAAATCGCTGATCAAATGCACCATGCGCTCGCTGCTCGTAAAGGCTTCTTGCAATAGCTGCCGCTGCGAGGCACTGATTTCGCCCGCGTCACCGTCGAGCACCATGCTTAAATAACCTTTAACGCTTGTGAGCGGCGTGCGCAGCTGGTGGCTCGCCATGCTCACAAATTCATCTTTTACCGTATCAAGAAACCGCAGCTGCTCGTTTGACCGGCGCAATTGTGCCGTCGCATCATTGACTTCATGCTCCAGAGTGCCAGCGAAGCGGCGAATTTCTTCCAAGCGAAAAATATTTAAGAGCGCTATTGATAATTGATCTGCCAGCACGCCAAACAAGGCTATATCCCGTTTACGATATTCGCGTTCATCTTTTCCTTCGCCAACTACTAAATAGCCGATCTCCTGTGTAGAGACGCAAAGCGGCAGGAGAACCGCGATACCGTGCACGCTAATTGTGCCATTCTGTTTGAGTTGCGTGATCGCATCGTACGCCATATGCGCCGTTAGTCGTTTACCGACGGCGTATGGTTTATGCTGCGCATCTTTGAAAACAACGGCGACATAGCGCGGACGGAACATGTCAGAGAACGCCCGCAGATACGAATGAAGCAGCGTATCAAGGTCGGTCGACCGTACAGTTAGCCGCGTCAGAACGTTGACTACATGCTCTGCGCTATACTTGCGATGATAAAAAATGCGCTCCGCGTACCGATCAAACATTCGGCGAAGCGGCTGGAATGCAAACGCCGCCGCCAGCACGAGAATCGTATTGAGAATAAACATGCCCGACGATGGTTTTGCCATTTGCGGCAAAAATACTTGCGACAATCCAAAAAACGCCACACCATAGCATGCTGCAAGCGTCACAATTAAACTCGCGTACGTCACCGCCTGCACCAAAAATGATTTTACATGCAGCATGCGGAAGCGCGCCATGCTGTACAGCGTCGTACCCAGAAATATTACCGACGCAAGCGGGCCAATCCAAATCCACCGATATTCGCCATAAAACGGCAGCACCAAATCAAACACAAACCCTGGAATACTCGTCGCAGCAATACCGCTCATATAATACAATCGGTGCACCCACATGCCCGATGAATAGTGCAGCCTCCGCCACAAATCTACACACATTGCAGCGAAAAAGTATGCGACAAACGGTACCGCAAACACGATATAGCCAATGCGGTTTACTTCTATCGTCCAACCGTTTGAGCCCAGCGTTATCGTAGTGATGATAAAATTCGGATACAACGCAAGCAATACAGCAATGATCGTCGTTGTCACGATCGGCACAATCGCCGCGTAACGCACAATCTTTCGCACGCGCGGATAGCATACGATGAAAAAAAGCAAAAGCGGCGCAAAACATGTCGCAGCAAAGTAAAATAACTTCGCGCCGAGTCTCATCATTGAAATATTCGACCCGTCCATAAATAGCGCCATACCAAACGACCATACTGCAAAACAAACGGCAATCAGACTAAACAGTACGTTCGCTGTTCGGCGCGTATTGCCATAGAGTGACAATCCTGCCAAAATCAGGTAGCAGATCGTCAATCCCACAAGCATTAGCACTATCACGATACTTTTATAGTACACGGTTTGAAAGAGCAGCGCTAGAGTTTGCGCGTGAAATATCCCGTGTAGACGCCGCTTGCAGTCACGCGTGCTTCGGTACGGTCAAGCGGGATTTTGCTTGCGTCAAGCATATCAGCCATGTCTGACAGGCTGCGGCGTCGGACTCTCGCCGGCCAGCCCATCGCATCCGCTAAAAAGTTTTTATGCGGACGATTTTCGTTTGTACTGCAATTCGCGAGCAAGCCGCCCGCGCCAAGCGCACCATATGCCTCGCGCAGCAACCGTCGATACGGTATATCCGGCACATATTCGCCTAAACCGGAGTTTTCAATCACAGCCGGAACCCGTCCGCTCAAAATCTCTTTCAGGTCGAGCGGTTTTCCGATTTTATTGAATAACTTCCTGCAGTGCAACTCAATTGAGCCGCTCAATCCGCGCTGCTCCGCCATCTGCTGTGCGGCAGCGAGCGCGATTGGGTCTTGATCAATCAAAACGACCCGCGGCGTCTTGCCGTGCTCGTGCAATTGCTTTATCAATTCCAGCATTGGCAGCGCCGTGCCGCACCCCAAACTGACGATAATCGGCGAGTGCCCGACTTCTTCGTCCGCAGCAAATTCTGTGATCGCATCATTCACAAGCTTCATACGCTCGCGAATACCGATACCATCTGCACAATAGCGAATCACGTCCAAGAATTCCGCCGAATTTGAGGCATGCACAAAGTCGCCTAGGCGCTGCATCTTTTCGTCGGCACGCTTAACGCATTCCGCGGCACTCAGCGGCGGCAACCCGCGTACCACGCCGAAATTTTGCACCGTCGCCGCAACCGCCGAATGGAGTGACAATCCTGGCAACTCTGGTACGTCATCACCAAAATGATGACTCAATATCCGCTCGTCGATCGGACCGCTCATAGTTGGATAGCCGTGGTGCTCAGGGTCATCGCTCGCTGCCAAATCAAACGCATTGACAATCGTCACAAGCGCCATCGCGCTGCCGCCTTGCCGCCACCATGCTTCCGCGTCAACTTGATCTGGCCCGTATAAATATTGCCGGCGCGCGTCTTCGACTGGATTGCTTGCATTGACATGGCTATCCCACGATCGGCGCAAAACCTCACCCGACGCCAGGTAGCTCAAACGATGCGCGATGCCGCCCATCTCGCCCATGCGTGCAAGTTGCACTTTACTGTCGGCGACACTTAAATAATCAAGTACTTCTTTGATTTTTTCTGGGTTTTCATACGCTGGATCGGTGTGCTCAGCGATGCTCACCGGCAATCGCTCGCTTCCTGCTTCAACTTCTCCGTAAAGAGCTACAATCTCCGGGTTTAATTCCAACAACCTGCCCGTCAGTAATACTTCCGACCGTTTCAGGCGCTCCTGCATATTCTCACTCCTCAGCCTTGGCTGTTTATGCTATTATATTAATAATATGACAAAGATTGCGATAATTGAAGACGACCAAGTGATCAACCAAATGTACCGCATGAAGTTTGAGGCGGCGGGGTTTGATGTCGCGACGGCGAGCGACGGCGAAGCGGGCGTTGCAATCGTAAAAAAGTTCCATCCGGATTTGATTTTGCTCGACTTGCAAATGCCAAACATGAACGGCGTTGAAGCGCTTTCGTTAATCCGCGCATTGCCAAGCCACAAGCAAACGCCCGTCATCGTACTAACAAATCTCGGCGAAGAAGAAGCGCCGGATGGACTACGCAAGCTCGGCGTGCATAGCTACATTGTGAAAGCCGATTTCACACCGCGCCAAGTCGTTGAGCGCGTGAAACATGCGCTTAATATTCGCTAGTTACAGCTTGTCTGCTCGCTTGAGGCAGCTCTCAATCAAATGATCAAAGAGTACTGTGTATGTGAGCGGACCGACGCCACCTTTTTTTGGTGTCATCGTTACATGCGTCATGGCACGCACGCTATCATCAACATCACCAATAAGTTTGCCGTGCTCGCTCGCTATACCGGCGTCTACCACCACCGCACCAGGTTTTACCATGTCTGATGTAATTAACCGCGGCACGCCCGTTGCCGTTACAATCACATCAAACCGCTGCATATCACGAAGCGGCGTTTGATCGTCAAACATAGTAATATTCAAGTCGCGCTCGCCCCACAATTTCGCAAGCGGCGCGCCGACTAACTTGCCTCGCCCCACAATCGCAATTACTTTGCCTACCAAGTCGACATCATAGCCCGCCAAAAGCCAATCAATCGCCTGTGCTGTCGCACTCGGAAATATAGCGCGCTCGCCCAGCCCATCAACGTCTTTTTCCGGTGCAATCGCATTGCAAATCTCGCTCGTACCCACCGGATCATCAAGCGGCAACTGCACGATAATACCCTGAATTGACGCGTCATCGTTTGCCTGCTGCACTATGCTAATCATATCGCTCTGCTCTACCGCCGCAATCTCAACGTCAATCAATATATCGCGCGCATACCGCTGCTTCATGCGCACATACGCCGCGATAACGTCGCTCGCTGTTTTGCTCATCACGATCAACAATTTTGGAGCAATACCGTGCTCTTGCCGCAAATTCCGCACTTGCCGCAGTTGGCGTACTTTGATAAATTGCTGCAGTTCGCGCCCATTTAGCTCCCGCGTCATGTAATGCGATCCTTTCTATCATCAATAAATGCCGACCATTGCCGCACGAGGCGCAAAATCGTTTTGAGCGGCAGCTCAATCAACATATCTAAAATAATCGATACAATGTTAACTTGCGCATATTTATCGCTCATCCAGCGCCCCGCTACGACAAACGGCAAATAAATCGTATCGCGCACAAACGTCAACCCGTTGCTTACGCTACGCACGACTTCCAGATCGCGTATCATACGACTCAATCGAAAACCTAAGAAGCTCGCCGCCGAGAAGAAAAAGAAGAATATCGCAATGTGCACAAGCGAGAAGTTAAGCAGCAGTAATATCCATATCGTTGCCGCAAATACTACCAAGCTAGACGCACCGTATAATGCCGAAAAGACTATGCTGTATTTCCTACCACCTAATTGCCGGCGCACAAGCGTCGTGCTGTCGCTATATAACATCGTATCGACACGATTCACTAATGCCGACGTATTCGCATAGCCCGGCGTATTAAGCGTGAACCGCAGCAACACCATATAAACCGGCGGAAAGAACAAGTTAATAATCAACGGCTGCCACAAAATCGCGCCGTGTGCCCACATATCGTAGGGCACTTCAATCGCGATGCCAATTAAGAATTTCGTAATGATCAAAAACATTACGCTGCGCATAATCGCACGATTGATTCGCCCCATGATATTCGTGTATTCTTTGGTAACTTGCTGCTCAAACGCCTCCAAAAAAACTTCGCGCTTCAATAATAACTCCGGTACGTCTTCGCGGGTCTCTATCATGCGGCGTACAATTCGCAGGGGCGCGCCCTGGCGGTCGACAATCCGATACAGTTCATCGTCCACCGAACCTTGCAGCAGCGCATCAATCTTTTGATTGTATGCCACAAACTGATCTAAGTGCTCCACCGATACACCGTAGCGTAATAGCAGCCCGGCACGCGCCGTCGCTGTATCGGATTTCATCAGCGCGCGGTGAATAGCAACATAAAGCGCTGCGCCATACTCATCGCGCGTCGTTTTCGACACGGCGTCGCGCGGGATCGCCTGCTCGAAATACTCGTACGCGAAATCCATAAACGCCACGTCGCGTTCTTTCGGTGCGATGAGCTGCGCTACTCGCACCGACAGCGTTTCAAGCACCCAGCTCGTCGACCGGTCGGCGTTAATACTGCGGCGTTTCTGCAACTTTTCAAATGCCGCATAGTGCTGGCGCGCCAACTCCGTTATCGCTTCAATTTGCTTTGGGGCAACGTTATCATTTGGAATGTAACCTGCAAACGTCAGTTCAATTACCAACTCAGTGCCGCTCTGGCGCACAAGCGTTTCGTCGCGTACGATAAATAATTGTTTGAAAAACCGGCGAATCGCATTTTGCAGCAACAAATGCTCGTCGGTATTTTCAGCAGCATTACGTAGTTGCTCATATGCTGCAGTAAACGCACCGCCCGCCCCGACAACATTGTACTTCTCTGCCTGCGCTAACGCCTGCCGGCGCGCATCGCTCCGTTTTTGAGCGTTCAAAATGCCCGCGCGCATATGTTTACCGATTATATTGAGCTGCGACATACTGCTATATTATCGCGCATTTTTGCCGATATGGCAATCATAAGCACCGTGCTGAGTATTTACTAATCCGCCAAAACGTGCTACAGTGAAAAGATACAGGTTTAGTTTGCTAAGAGAATCACTAGTCGGACAACTAAAGTCCCTATAGCAAACAAGCGCGTATAGTTTAAACAATAATGGGTCAGTAGCTCAGCTGGTTAGAGCACCTGCCTCTTAAGCAGGGTGTCGAGGGTTCGAGCCCCTCCTGACCCTCCACGAAAAAACCATCCTTCGTCCGGGTGGTTTTTTCGTGAGAGAAGAATAACTAAGGTATTTATCTCTTTTAATTTTCTACAAGTGAAACTACATGTACAGCGACTCAAACACTGGTACCCCGGGTAGGAATCGAACCTACGGCCAAAAGCTTAGAAGTCTCTTGCTCTATCCACTGAGCTACCGGGGCGCTACATCTATTATAACAAATACCGCGCCACGCGGACGACCAAATCTCAGAAAATTCCATTTTGGTGCGGGTGCGGAGAATCGAACTCCGATCTTAAGTTTGGAAAACTTACATACTAACCGCTGTACTACACCCGCGAATGGTTATATTGTAGCATTTTTGCGGCATGTAATAAATAGGGCGCCGTCTCGTCCGCACCCCATGTACCCCGTGACAATCGGTACAGTATCTGATATACTGAGACGGCGATCGTGGCGGAAGTAGCTCAGTTGGTTAGAGCGCTGGATTGTGGCTCCGGAGGCCGTGGGTTCGAAT
>CAJPLV010000014.1 GCA_905371715.1 Candidatus Saccharimonadota bacterium
GAGGATCTGGAGGAGGACGGTAGCGGATGGCGGAGTATAAGGTTGCGCAGGATGTATGCGCCAATTAAAATTCCTGGTGGGCAATAGAGGATTCGAACCTCTCACCTCTTCAACGTCAATGAAGCGCTCTAGCCAAATGAGCTAATCGCCCTGATAAATTTATGGTAGCAGAAATACTACATGATTGCAACACGGAGCACTCTATTGTACAATGGTCCTGAGCGGCGAAAGAGTCTAACCATCTCTGGAGCTTCGTGGCAGCGGACGCGGGACACGTAAACTTTCTGGGTCAAGAGAAATAGCCAAGGTGGAACCTCCTGAGTGATCGGGACCGAGGCGCGCACGTCACACATCGTACTGCGTGCTTTTATTAATCCAAAAAGGAGGTAACTATGAGTGAAGAACAGTTATACTCGATGCGGCATAGTTTAGCGCATGTTATGGCTGCTAGCGTAAAACGATTGTGGCCGGAAGCTAAATTTGGCGTTGGACCGGTGGTCGAGAATGGTTTTTATTATGACATTGATCTTGGTAACGTAAAAATAAGCGAGCAAGATTTCAATAAAATTGAAGCAATGATGCAGCGTATTATTGCTGAAGACCAAGATTTTGTACGCGAAAAACGTCCAATTGACGACGCGATCGCTTGGGCGAAGGAGTCGCAGCAGCCATACAAAGAAGAATTGCTGAACGACCTTAAACGTTCTGGTACAACGGTGGCAAAAGATTTAGACGCCGCTGAGATGGGCACGATCGCTGATGGTGATGCGGCTGTAAATGAGGTGACTTTCTATACAAACGGCGACTTTACTGATTTGTGCCGCGGTCCGCACGTAGCAAATACACATGAGATTGGTGTGTTTAAATTGATGCGTGTAGCAGGGGCATATTGGCGCGGTAACGAAAAAAATCCGCAAATGCAACGATTGTATGGTGTCGCATTTGCGACGCAAGCGGAGCTAGATGAATATCTGGAGCGTTTAGAGCTTGCGAAACGGCGCGACCATCGCAAGCTTGGTAAGGAATTGGATTTATATACGATGTCGCCGCTGGTTGGCATTGGTTTGCCGATGTTTACGTCGCGCGGCACGGTCTTGCGTGATGTAGTAGCGCAGTACTCAAATCAACTGCGACAAAAGTATGGTTTTCAAAAAGTTTGGACGCCGCACATCACGAAAAAAGATTTGTATGAAAAATCTGGTCATTGGGCTAAATTTGGCGATGAGCTGTTTTTGGTGAAAAGCCAGGAAACGAGCGACCAGATGGCGCTGAAGCCGATGAACTGTCCGCACCATACGCAAATTTTTGCATCAAAGCCGCGTAGCTACCGTGATATGCCGGTGCGCTTTTTAGAAACGACAACTGACTATCGTGATGAAAAGACTGGCGAACTTGGTGGCCTGAGTCGAGTACGTTCGCTGACGCAAGATGACAGCCATGTTTTCTGCCGGCCAGACCAGATTGAGCAGGAGATTAATAATCTTTTGGCGGCAGCGCGCGAGTTGTATGGGCAAATCGACATGAAGTTGCGCGTGCGGTTGAGTTACCGCGACGAGTCGGATGGATATCTGGGCGATCGTGCTTTGTGGGACTCGGCGCAAGCGCAACTCAAAGCTGCCGTTGTTGCAAATGGACTAGACTACTTTGAACAGGACGGCGAGGCTGCATTCTATGGTCCAAAGATAGACTTCATGGCAACAGATGCGATTGGTCGTGAACACCAAGTTGCAACTGTTCAGCTTGATTTTGTTCAGCCGGAGCGGTTTGAGCTAGAATACGCGACAGATGATGGTAAATTTACAACACCTGTTATGATTCACTGCGCGCTTTTAGGCTCAATAGAGCGTTTCTTAAGTGTATTTATTGAGCATACTGGCGGTTGGTTTCCGTTTTGGGCAGCACCAGAGCAGGTGCGCATTCTGACGATTAATGAAACGGTTGCAGATTACGTAGATGAAATAACAACGGTATTGCGTGAAATTGTGCTGATGGCACCGATAAAATATAATGAAGTGAGATTTACGGCAGATACGCGCAATGAATCGCTGGGCAAGAAAATTCGTGAGGCGGCAGCCATGAAAATTCCAGTTCAGCTTATTGTTGGACCAAAAGACAAGAGCGCGCGTCAAGTTAGCGTTCGTACGCGGGATAGTGAGCAGAAAATTGCACTTGATAAGCTGGTGGCATATATTAAGAAGCTTTAAGAGAGTGCACGTTGATAATAGGGGTCTGTGTATTCAGTGTTGGCGAATGTGATGAATGATAATCAACTGCCGATTGCAAGTTTGCGCGACCGCGTTTATGCGCTGATGTCCGAGTTGCCGGACGATAAAGTCACGACTTATGGCGACTTGGCGGCGCTGGCTGGACATCCGTATGCGGCGCGGCGTGTTGGTGAAATTGCTCACGGTGGTCCGGCTAATTTACCATGGCATCGTTTAGTGAATGCAAAAGGCGGGTTAGCGGTTGGCTTTCCGGAGGGGCAAGTGGCGCAGAAACAGCTACTTGCCCAGGACGGCATAGCCTGTGACGAACGTTGGCGCGTGATTGATTTTGAGGAGCGACGATGGCGGCCGGAGCTGTGAACGTGAATGAGACCCCGCTTATCGTAATTGTTGGTCCGACGGCAAGCGGTAAGACGAGTTTAGCGATTGAGGTTGCTCGGCAATTTAACGGTGAAATAATCTCCGCAGATTCTCGAGCGATATATCGCGGACTTGATATTGGAACAGCAAAGCCGAGCATGAAAGAACGTGATGGAGTTGTGCATTGGGGTTTTGACTTGGTGAATCCTGGCGAGCGATTTACGGCTGCTGATTTTAAGTGCTACGCCGATGTAAAAATAGCTGACATACGGCTACGAGGCAAAACGCCGATCTTGGTTGGGGGAACGGGGTTATACGTTGACAGTGTTATTTACGACTATACATTCACAGCTGCATCAAATGATTTAGAACTGCGTACAAAATTTGAGCAGAAATCTCTTGCGGAGTTACAAAATTATTGTAATAAACACAATATTGAGTTACCGGAGAATAATAAAAATAAGCGGTATATTATTAACGCAATCGCTCGAAATGGCGCTTTACCACAGAAAAATACTGATAAATATAAAGACAAGATACTAATCGGAATAATGACGGATAAAACCGTACTCAAAGAAAGAATAAGAAAGCGCGCAAAAATCATTGTAAATGATACTACGATAAATGAAGCGATGCAGGCGGCGCAAACTTGGGGCTGGGATAACGAAGCTATGACCGGAAATATCTATCCGCTGATTCGAAAGCATGTAGCGGGAGAACTGACACGCAGTGAACTAGAAGAAAAATTTTGTACGCTTGATTGGCGTTTAGCAAAACGACAACTGACATGGCTGCGTCGTAATTCTGAAATAGCATGGTGCGATCTTGAGCATGCGTACAGTTATATTGCTCAACGGTTGGCTGATAGATAGTGGCCGTGGTACTATAGAGTAAGAGATTTGATCATGATTGATGCATTGTTTGGTTCAAAAACTCGTGTAAAGTTACTTTATTTATTCCTTAATAACCCAGGGCAAGCGTTTTATGTGCGTGAAATTACGCGGTTGATTGGCGAACAAATCAACTCTGTGCGAAGAGAGCTTGCAAATATGCTTGAGGTGGGTATTGTCGCGAGTAATAATATGGACAACAAGCTGTACTATGAAGTAAATCAGCGGTATGAGTATTACGTGCCGATGCGTGCTATATTTGCAGGGCAGACGTCAAAATCGGCTGCAAATGAAGCGCAAGCGGAAGTGTACGAAGATATTATTCGCCGTACAGCCGGTATCCGTGTTGCTATTGTAGCGGGGATCCTGGTAAGCGGGTCTGTGAGCAAAGTTGATTTACTGATGGCAGGCGCTATCTCGCGCGCTAAGATTAAATCAATTGTCTCAACGATTGAGCAGGCAGTGGGGCGTGAGATTACTTATAGCGTGCTCTCGTATGACGAGCTATACTATAGATTGAGCGTTCACGATAAATTTATTAGTGATATGCTGAATAATAAGCACCGTGTCATTGTCGACACTGGCAATATTATAAAAACAGAGCGGCAGTAAAGGAGGCGAGATGTTTGATATTGAATATAAGGGTGGAAATGCGGTCGTTATTGCAAGTAAAAAAACGTCGCTAGTCGTAGATCCGAAAGTGTCATTGCTTGGGTTAAAAGATTTAAAGGTAAAGGATTTAGTTGAATTTGTCACTGAATCTCGTTTTGCAACTGGTAAGAGTGATGCACAAGTTATTATAAATAGCCCTGGCGAGTACGAGGTTGGCGACTTTACGATCATTGGTATTGCTGCGACGCGTCATATTGATACCCCTGACGACGAAAAACGTTCGACGATTTACCGTGTTGAGTGCGGTGAGGTATCACTGGGAATCATTGGAAATATTGCACCTGGGCTAAGTGATGAGCAACTTGAGTCGCTTGGCGTGATTGATGTCCTGATTGTACCTGTTGGTGGCGGTGGATACACCCTTGATGCAACAAGCGCTGTTTCAATTGTCCGAGCAGTCGACCCGAAGGTCGTTATACCAGTTCATTATCGTGATGCTGCTCTTCAGTATGAAGTCCCGCAAGATGAAGTTGAAACGTTTATTAAAGAGCTGGGTGCTCCAGTCGAGAATGTAACAAAATTCAAAGTTAAAAACGATAGTTCGTTGCCATCGGTTCTAACGACAGTAGTGGTTGCACGTAGCTAATATGTTCTAGGCTTTGTATACCTTAATACAAAAACACCCCGAGTGCAGGGGTGTTTTTGTATATTTCCGCAGCAAGAGTTATTTTGCTGATTGTGCAATAATACCTTTCTTCTTGAGTGTACGGATTGCATGTGCAGAAAGCGTCATCGTTACTTTCTGTCCATTAACAACGAGCGTCTTTTTTTGAAGATTTGGTTTAAAAACGCGTTTAGTGCGACGCAAAGAAAAACTTACGTTATGACCGAATTGTTTACCCTTGCCGGTTAATTCGCAGCGTGATGCCATACTTTTCCACTTCTTATAATTAGTTGATATCAATCTTTTCTAGTATACGCTAGTTTTGGTCTTGCGTCAAGGACTGCTACAATAAGGTACATGGATTTTGGCAACATTATTGCTGTTTTGGTGATTATTTTTGTGTCGATGACGCTACATGAGTTGACGCATGGGATTGTTGCCTATAAACTTGGCGACGATACGGCGCGCCTCATGGGGCGTTTAACGCTAAATCCGTTTAGGCATATTGATCCTATTATGACAATTGCGCTTCCGGTGATGATTATTTTTACAAATGCATTAACAGGGGCGTCTATGCCAGTTTTTGGCGGTGCGAAACCTGTGCCGTTTAATCCTGAGAATCTAAAATATGGCGAATGGGGAATTGCAATGGTGGCGGCGAGCGGGCCGCTAGTTAATTTGTTGCTCGCGTTTATATCGTATGTGATAGTGGCTTATGTAGGCGATGGAAGTGCGGCAGGAAAACTGTTGACTACCTCAGTAGCTGTTAATTTAGGTTTTTTTGCATTCAATATTATTCCGATTCCGCCGCTTGATGGCTCGCGAGTCTTTTATGCAGTAGCTCCCGACTTTATTCGTCGATTTTTCGAAGCAGCGGAGCAATATGGTATAGTGCTTGTCTATATTGCAGTACTTATTTTATCACCGGTTTTGACGGTTTACATGCAAGCTGTTATTTACGGATGTGTTAGCTTGTTCTCTTTAGTTATATAGAACCACATGGTATACTAGGGGTAGCCTCTCTTGGGCGTATATGATTTTCCTAACATCATACGATAGGGACTCTAATACCGTTATTCCCGTGGGAATAACGTGCGGAGACCCACCTTTGCAATAGCAGGGGAATATCAATCGTTTAAGAGGGGCTTTAATGATATAATAAGCAATGGCAGATTATCGGATAATCGCTCGCTTGGTTATAGCGAGAGGAAAGTCCGGGCAGTATAGAGCATGGCAGTCGCTAACGGCGACCGGAGGTGACTCTAGGGAAAGTGCCACAGAAACGAAACCGCTATCTCAAACCTAGTTAGGCGACTGATAGTAAGGGTGAAAGGAGCGAGGTAAGAGCTCGCAGCGACGCACGGTGACGTGCGGAGGAGGTAAACCCTGTCAACTGCAAGGAGGCGTGTCTATAGAATTGCTCGTTCGGGCATGCCGCTATCCGCTTGAATTATTCAGCAATGAATAATCTAGATAGATGATTATCCTCGACAGAACCCGGCTTACAGATGACCTGCCAATTAAAAAGACCGTAT
The DNA here is from genome assembly GCA_905371715.1 of Candidatus Saccharimonadota bacterium. GTDB lineage: Bacteria > Patescibacteriota > Saccharimonadia > Saccharimonadales > Saccharimonadaceae > Saccharimonas > Saccharimonas epibionticum. The sequence goes on from CAJPLV010000014.1 coordinate 6,287, forward strand.
TAACTTGCTACGGTCTTTTTAATTTTGTCTGATCAAGCTATTTTGTAACCTGCTTGACGATAGCGGCAAATGCCTTTGGTTCGTTTACTGCTAATTCCGCAAGTATTTTGCGATCAATTCCTATATTGGCAGCGCGTAAATCGGCAATAAGCTTACCATACGTCGTGCCGTTTTCGCGAGCGGCAGCGTTGATGCGGGTGATCCAGAGGCCACGAAGATCGCGCCGTTTATTGCGGCGATCTCGGTATGCATATTGTAGCGATCTGATAACGGCTTGTTTTGCAAGCCGAAAACTGCGTGTACGGTTGTGCTGCATGCCTTTTGCAGCTTTGATAATTTTTTTATGCTTTGCTGAAGCAGTAACTCCTCGTTTAACTCGCATAATCCTATACTCCCAGTGCTCGTTTTACGTTTTTCGCCATGCCACCTTTAACAACAGCGGTGGTTTTGATATTACGCTTGCGCGATTTACTCTTCTTAGAGAGCATATGGTTTCCGAACGCACGGCGACGGATGAGTTTGCCGGTACTGGTTAGCTTAATGCGCTTAGCAGTGCCCTTGTGGGTCTTCATCTTTGGCATTATTTACTCCTTATTACGATGCTGAGGTTACGCCCAGCCATCACTGGTTTCTGTTCAAGTATTGCCTCATCTTGCAGCTGTTCAAAAACTTTGTTTATGAGTTCGTATCCCAGCTCTTTGTGCGCCATTTCACGCCCGCGGAAGAATATCAAAATTTTTACTTTGTGTCCTTCTTTGAGAAATGAGCGGATTTTCCGTAACTTTATCTCTAGGTCATTGCTACCGATCTTTAAGCCGAAACGCATTTGTTTTAGTTCGCTAGCTTTACCGTTGCGTCGAGCTTTTTGTTGCTCCTTCATCTTCTGGTATTGATACTTTCCCCAATCAATGATTTTTGCAACAGGCGGGTCAGCTTTTGGTGAAATCTCCACTAAGTCAACCCCTGCCTGCCGCGCGACATTAAGTGCATCTGTGCGGCTCATGACGCCAAGTTGCGTTCCAGTTGTGTCTATGACACGAAGCTCTTTTGCTCGAATGGCATCATTGATACGAATTTTCGTATTGATTGCAATCTCCTTTAAAATTACGTTAATGAGGTAACACTCGCACCCTATAGTATCAGAGGTAGGGCAAAAATTCAAGCTCTACATTTGTCTATATTGCAGTGCTTCCGCGATGTGGCTCGTGGTGATGTTGTCTGAGTTGTCAAGGTCGGCAATTGTGCGCGCAACACGGATGACTTTGAAATAGCCGCGTGGGCTCAGCTTGAGTGTATCAGACGCTTTTCTGAGTAAAATAGTTGATTCGGTGTTAAGTTTTGCAAACTGTGAAATTTCCTTATTTGTTAGATTATTGTTGTACTTACCACTACGATTATATCTGTTATTTTGAATATTTATTGCATTTTGAATCATTTTTTTCGCCAAAGACTGTTGATTTTTTGACGACAAATTTGAGGATAATAGTGAATCGTTTGATATGCGCGATACGTGGACAGTGAGATCAATACGATCAAGCAAGGGTCCAGAAAGACGTTTTTGATAATGTTCAATTTGAGTTACCGAACAGGTGCATTCTCGTGCGGTATCACCATAGTACCCGCATGGACATGGGTTCATTGTCGCGACAAGCATAAAATTAGCGGGGTAGGTGGCTCGCCCTCCAGATCGAGTGACGGTGACAATATGATCTTCAAGCGGCTGGCGAAGCGATTCAAGCGTCGATCGGGTGAATTCTGGTATTTCATCAAGATATAGAACGCCGAGGTGAGCAAGACTTATTTCGCCAGGTTTAGGGCGTGGTCCGCCGCCCATAAGCGAAGTGCGGCTTGCGGTATGATGTGGCGATCGAAATGGTCGCGTCGTGATGATATTGTCAGTCACTGATCCTTCAAGGCTATATATCTTTGTCACCTCAAGCTGTTCGTTGATTGACAATGGCGGTAAAAGACTTGGTAGTGTTTTTGCGAGCATTGATTTACCAGCGCCGGGTGTGCCAGAAAGCAGCAGGTTGTGGTGGCCTGCGGCTGCGATAACGAGTGCTCTTTTTGCTTGCTCTTGACCGAGAATGTCGTCAAGCGTCGTGCTGTCGTTTGATGTGCTGTTGTGATGAACGGGTAATGCTGTACGCTGTATAGGTGTGATAAGCGATTCTTTTTTCAAGTGTAGGTATAATTGTTTTAATGAATTAACAGGTATAATTGTAATGTCGGCAACAAGTGCTGCTTGTTCAGCATTTTTAGTCGGAAGATATATTGTTTTTATATGAGCGTTTCGTGCAATTTCGATAATGCTAATTGCACCAGAAGTGGGACGAATAGATCCATCAAGTGCAAGTTCGCCGGCAAAAAGGCTATTAGCGATATCTATTTGCGTCAGTTGCCCGCTTGATAATAGAATCGCTAGGGCAATCGGAAGGTCGTAGTGCGTGCCATCTTTTGGAAGCTCGGCGGGCGCGAGATTGACGGTGATGCGCTTAGCTGGATATTCAAGTAAGGAATTTGATATGGCGCTTTTGACTCGCTCTTTTGCTTCGTCGATCGCTTTGTTGCCGAGCCCGACAATTTGTATGCCCGGCAAGCCTTTTGTCGCGTCGCTCTCAACCTCCACAACACTACCATCAAAGCCAATAGGCGCAGCAGTTAATACTTTCGCAAACATACCCATTTACATAAAGTTAACCATATTGCTTTTGGTATGTAAATAGTGGTATAATAGGACAAACGCGGGGCTGATATAGCGTTCGACATTTGGACTTTAACAGGCTGTTTTGCGTACCGATTTCTGACGTAATCAGAATTAGTAATTGCAACATTTGCAAAGAAAGCAAAAGCATTTGTCGCATCATTGATGCCGAAGCAAACTGCTTTTGCGCTTGCTGCGTAATATACTGCAGCCATGCTTAGTTCCGATGCTTGCTAGAAACTAAGTGTGTCATATTCTGCAAGATCGATTCATACGCATCCGCTTGAGTGCGGTGAATTTAAATTTTTCAGCTCGTAGTAGTTGTATGTTTGTTTGGCTTCCGGGCAGCTACTGTGGTTATTGTAAAAACCAAACTATGTGCGTAGACGAACAGCGTGTTACCAAATGGACCCGGGGGCGGTACCCGGCAGCTCCACCATGTAAGATTAGCGACCAATTGGGTCGTATTTTTTATTGCGTGGAATTAAAAACAACCACCTGCGAGTAGTGGTTGTTTTATCGTGGAGTTTTCGGAAATATGTTTATTTTTGGTTCTTGCACAATTTTTTTGCTCAAGAACTACCCCTATAATATGACGGAAAAGTGCTTGTGTCAATAACTTTTTGGAATTTAATCAAGTAAAAAATACCACAAATTATAGCAGCTGTTCTTGGTGTGATTTTGAAACTTTATTTCTAGGGCGGGGCGAGGACGGCGACAGTGATAATTAACTGATACCTATCTTCATAATGAGAAAAATGTTAGCATCTCGGTTGTGCTATAGGTTTGAGGATTGGATTGATTGTGTACCAAAAATGATAGTTTCTTGATTTCATATTCAAAAAGCGACACCTATTTTTGTACGATGAAAATCTATAGGATCCTCTCGGTATTCTGTCGTTTGAGACAATAATCTAATATAGAGGAGTTCACTGACTCATGCTTATACTACTCGGAAATGCTTAGTAAAATTAATCTGGAAAAGTTTAAGTAGAGTAGCAGTCTATGTTTAAACTTTTATCGTAACCACGCCTGCTATATCAGAAAAGCTTGTCTTCAAAGTATGGTAATATCGCAAACTCAATAACATCAAAGCTAAAAGGCTACTACTATATATTCAACAAGACTGTAAGTCCAGAACAAACCAGGAGGGCAGAGGGGATCAACTAGGAGGTATTAGGGGAGAACGTTGGATAAGTAAATATCCCAGAAACAGCCAGATCAACACCTAGCGTATGGCTATTGGGAGGGACGCTGTGCGAGAAAAGCTATAGCGGTTACCTGGTCATGTTTGTTGAGAGAGGGGTGGGGTCGGATTGGGGTTTTGTATAAAAAGTCATCAAAGAGAGAAGAGAGAATGATAAACGCGTCCTTGCTCGTCTATCAAAGTATTTGAAGCCGAAGCATCATGTTAGAGATAATGGCTTTGAAGTGAACGACTATAAATAAGGCTATAAAATCTTAAAAAAAGATATCGGCGAAAATGCCTACTTCGCTTCGTCCGGACGCTCCTGGGGCAAGTTGCAACGAAAACTTCAATTGACTCAATGAGGGCTATTGCATCATTTTTTCGAAACGGATACGTTTTAGTAGTTGCCGAACAATAGGTTGACTCTACGAACGATCTGCTTAATATTAGACATAAAAATGACATCTGCGGATGCAGCAAAACAGACTGTGTTTTTGCCGCATAAATATGAGTGTTTTCGCTTCAATGTACAGCGTACGTGGCGCTAATGTTTTTTGATTTGTATATAGTAGCGATATTGTTGTGTACGAAAATAAATCAACATAGAATGCAATCCGTCTTGTGCGCTTTGCTGAAGAATAGGCCGCGTCGCGTGTGCACTAGTTTTTGATAGACGTTTATTATTAAGGCATGTCTTAATGTAGCTAGGATCTATGGCATGCAAGCTCATCGGGTCGCGCAAGGGCTAAGGACCGGCACAGATGGATGTGTACTCGAATTAAATTCCATATTTATTGGACATAATATGGCAAAGTTGTGTGAGTTGATCGTTCTTTGTTTGATCGATTATTTTCTTAAAAATATATAGGAGCGTCACCAACCTTGACGCCTTACGACTCTGCTTTTTGTTCTACTAAAATAAGCATGATACCTGCTAGTAGAAGTAAAATGTTTCGTTGTAAAATAAACAAATATCTCTCTAAGTAGTGTAAAATGGTTGAATAAACGACAGAAATTTTCTTATTGTTGTTAATTTAGCTATATGTAGGTTAATCTAATACAAATAACACAAAACAGGGGTAATATTGATGAATATAATACAACATAGTAAATATATCTACGAATTTAATACCGAATATATTGACGTATGGCGTTGTTTGTGCTAGTATTGAAACATAGCTTTGACAAAAACAAAAAAGCGACAAACATTAACAATTTAAAAATACAACACCTTGTGAAAGTTACGTTGTGCGACGGAAACTAGGTGGCAGCACAGATGCTATTTTATGAACGTTCTGTGAAGAAATTTTTCATAAAATAAAGTTCGTATTTTATACGATACGTGATACCACCTAAGCTCCGCCGGGATATGCATCCTTGGCGTTGTAGCGCGCGAAAGCTTGAGCGCTGCGCACCTGATAAATCCTTGACGAAGCGATCGTCGGCGAGAATCAGGTGCGTAGATAATAGACTCGCAATCGCAAGACTAGATGCTCGCGTCACGCGAGCGGTCAATTAGGCTATAAGCAGCTAGCGGCGACCCTAATAGTTGTTTAGAAAGGTGTTTCGTTTTTTTCGCGAAACTGCTTATATGCCTTTAAGGGCGGTGGTATCATAATATTATGTTGAAACGCATAGTAGCTTTTATGACGGTTTGTTCAATCGTCGGGGTTCTCGCCATCATGCAGTCGTCTACTCCTTCGCATTCAAGCCCATTGATTATATTGTTGGTATTTCTACTTTTATACGTGTCGGTATGTGGAGCGTTGACATTTTTGCTATATGGCGTACGGCTTGCTGTCGTGCGTATCAGTAAGGGCAAATTGAATGATCACACTAGCACTCTTTTCTCTCGGTCAATCGCATACGGGAGTGTTTTGGCGTTCTCGCCGATTATTCTTGTGGCCGTGCAATCTATCGGCGGGCTGAAGTTGTATGAAATTATACTCGTTGTTGTGTTTGAGACGGTGGCAATATTCTATGTTTATAAACAGCAGTAAACCTTTGTAAGCGCTAGTAATATTGGTTGCTCTTATGGTATAATTTAACAGATATGGAACCTAGGCAGCAGGAACAATTAGCGCCAACTGGCGAAATTCAGCCGACAGCGTCTCAATATGAGGCGGGTGCGGCGCAAAATTCTCCTGAAGTGGCGCAGAGCGGTGTTGAAAATCGCCGTGAGATTGGGTCTGTTCGGGCGGAAGCAGTTCAAGCTGCGATGGCAGCAGCTCCTGCGCTTCCTACTCCGATATTGTCTGCGCAGTCGGATAATAATGCGGGCGCTGTGGACGATACGACGGTTATGCTAGCGAACGATGACGATCTGATTGAGAAGGAATGGGTTGATAAAGCGAAGAAGATTCTAGCTGAGACGAAAGATGATCCATATCGGCGCGAGTACGAAATAAGTAAGCTGCAAATAGAGTATATCAGGCAGCGCTATGGGCGAGTGATAGGGCAGGCGGAAGATTAGTATGGGGGCAGAGTGGGCGCACTAATAGTACTTTTTGTTACAGCGGCATTGATTGCGGCTGGTGCAACAGTTATATTTTTCGTGTATCGCGGCACATTGCGTGAAGCAAAGAATTACGAGCGCGGATTGAAGATGGTGCCGATTTTAATTCATCTGCCACCGGCGAGCGACGACATTGCAGGTGAAAATCGCGACAAGCGCGACTTGACCGAAGAGGTGTTGTCGCAGGCGCAAGTGATGTATAACATTATTGCGAGTACTGTTACGAAAGGATTTAAGAGCCGAATCTATGGTCAGCGTCATTTATCGTTTGAAATCGTGGCGCGCGACGGACTTGTGTATTATTACGCTGTCGTACCAACGGTCCTTACGAGCGTTGTGCGCCAGGCGGTGGCAGCGGCATATCCATCAGCGCGACTTGAAGAGGTAACGGAGCACTCGGTGTTTAGTAAAGTGGGAAAGATGAGCGGGACGATTGGCGGTGAATTTACGCTTAAGAAGCATTACTCATATCCGATTGCAACTTACATGGAGTCGAAGCGTGATGCGTCGCGTGCTTTGCTGAATGCGATTTCGGCAGCAGGACGTGAAGATGGCATTGGGCTGCAATTTTTGATTCGCCCAGCGCGCGACAACTGGTCGAAGGTCGCTGTGTCAATGGCTGAGAAAATTATTAAAGATAAACAGAATGGCAAGAAGTCTCCGCTTGGTTCGTTTTTCTCGCCAAACGAATTGATGGAGGCGCTATGGAAACCACCGACTGGATCGACTGACGGCAATAAAGGTCCCGGCGAAGAGAATAAGCAATTAAATGCAGTTGAGCAGGCAACGGTTGAGGCGATTCAGGAAAAAACGCGGTACCCTGGCTATGAGGTTTTGGTTCGTGTTGTCGTGTCGTCGAATACAGCGGCGCGTTCGCAGGGTGTTTTGAAAAATATTGTTGCAGCATTCGCATTGTTTGACTCACCAACGTTTAATGGATTTAAGTTTAATCTATCAAAGAATATTGAAGAGTTAACCTCATCGTTTATCTTTAGATTTTTCCCACAGCAGGTTAACCAGAATATATTGAACAGCGTAGAGCTGGCAACGCTATTTCATTTGCCGGATCAAAACAGCATACCAACATCGCAAGTAAAACGGCAGATGAGTAAACAAGTGGATGGTCCGACACAAGTCATGGAGACAGGGCTATTGCTTGGCTATAACGAGTTTCGCGGCGTTAAAAAGCCGATTCGTTTGAGCGATAAAGATCGTCGCCGTCATATTCATGTGATTGGACAGACTGGTGTTGGAAAGTCTGTATTGCAAGAGAATCTAGCATATCAAGATATGCTAGATGGCCGTGGCTTTGCGTTCGTTGATCCGCACGGTGACTCAGCAGAGGCACTCTTAAGCAAAGTGCCGAAGGAACGCGTTGAGGATGTTGTTTATTTTAACCCAAGTGACATGGACAATCCGATCGGATTGAATATGTTTGAGTTTGACCACCCCGACCAAAAAGACTTTTTGGTGCAGGAGGCGATTGGGATGCTATATGGACTGTATGACCCTGGACATACGGGAATCGTTGGTCCACGTCTTGAACATATATTCCGAAACTGCGCGTTGCTACTGATGAGCGATCCGGGCGGTGGTACGTTTATTGATATTCCAAAATTGCTTATCGACGATGCATTTATGAAGAGTAAGCTGAAATATGTTACCGACCAACAAGTGCTTGACTTCTGGACGAAAGAGTTCCCTGCGTCGCAGCGGTCAAGTGAAGCGGGTGAAGTTATTAGCTGGGTCGTATCGAAATTTGGGCCATTTATTTCTAATGATGCGATGCGAAATATTATCGGGCAAAAGAAGAGCGGATTTAATTTTGCGGATATTATGAATAATCGTAAAATTTTGCTCGCAAACTTGTCAAAGGGAAAAATGGGAGATTTGAACTCAAAACTCCTTGGTATTATTTTTGTGATGAAATTCCAAGCGGCGGCAATGGCCCGCGCAAATATACCAGAGGAAGAGCGCAAAGATTTTACGTTGTATGTCGATGAGTTCCAGAACTTTGCGACCGATAGTTTTGAAACAATCCTTAGCGAAGCGCGTAAGTATCGGTTGAGCTTGGTGCTTGGCAACCAGTTTATGACACAGCTACAGGAAAGCTTGCGTGAGGCAATTTTAGGTAACGTGGGTACAACGATCACTGGGCGCATTGGTATTACCGACGCGGAGATTATGGTAAAGCGCTATACTCCAGTGTTTGACGCGGAAGATTTGACGAAGTTACCAAACTTTGAGTCGGTTTGTGTGGCGCAGATAGAGGGCGTGCCTTCGGCACCGTTTAGTATGAGCTGGGTTCCACCTATGGGACAGAGCAATCAGCAGCTTGGTGATGCGCTGAAGCGGTTGTCTGCAGTGAAATATGGACATCCACGTGCGCAGGTAGAACGAGAAATCTTCGAGCGGCTCAAAACAGCAGATGCTGCACAGTCTGGAGCAAAGACGGGGAGAGCAGGTGTGGCTCCATCCGCTGGGACGAAGCCTGGTGGTGTTGGTGCGCCAAAGTCTGGCGGCTCGTCATTTTTAGACGAGTGGCTTGCCAAACGTAAGCAGATGACGGGAGGAAGCGGGCGCTCGTCGGTAGCGAGCGTTGCGAGTGCGGGCAAAATGATGCCGCCGCAGCCGGTCGCCTCGCCAATGAGTCCGCCTCCAGCGACCATTCCTGGGGCAACGAGTAATCCATTCCAATCAGGTGCGGCTTCGGGAGTGAGTGGCTATCCGTCTGCTAGCCAGTCGGTGGCTCAGTATGGCAATAATACACCTCCGCAGCAGATGCTGCGTCCTGGGTTGGTAAATCAGCCGCCATCCTCTCCGCCGCAACCGGCGAATAGCCTAATGTCTACGTCGGCTACCGCTAGTTTACGCGACAATTTCAATACTGTCACGCCCCCTGTGTCGCAAGCCGAAGCCGGGATGGCATCGCCGCCACAACAACCATTACAGCGGCCGTCTGACGGGCGTATAGATGCAATATCATCCCGCCAGGACGATGAGGTGACGATAAAATTGCGGTAGGCTTACCGATGTAAAGGCGGTAAACTTGTAAAGAGCTCTTCAGGGTAGAAGATGAAAAAGCGCAACTATAGAATCAGTCTACCCTGCGAAGGATAATTCCCTAGGATTTTTAGTCTGGCGCTCTACCTATCTTTACCGATAATAAGTAGTCGGAAATAGTCATAGACGAGCCCGATGACCCACCCAAGCCCAAAAGCAGCAATCGTTTCAGTACCTGACAATTGGTAGCCATATGCGCGCGCTACGAGATAGGTGATGAGTACGAGAACGAACGAGCAAACGGCTCCTGATAAAATAGCGTTCGGTCGCGCAACAGAATTACCGACAACTTCGCTAGTCTTTTCGACGGCTTTGTTATGAATAATTTTGCTGAAGGTGCGACTTGGTGCTGACATGTGAGATTGCACTTCGTCCATCGTTTTCGCGAACGCTTTTTCCCGTTCCTGCTTAGAGATTGGTCCTTTGCGTCGTTCGGCTGGTGATGGGTCACTCCGCTCTGTCTCTTTGCGATTCTCTTTTTCGGCTTTTGCAACAGCTTCAAGCGTTTCGCGGCGTGCGTTTTCAAGCCTTTCTGCTTTATTTTCACGAGTTGATTCTCGTTCGCGGTTCTCGTTCGCAGCTTCGTGCTGCTCGGCGGCGAACTTACGTGACTCATTTAATGACTCTCTTTTTTCGGTTGATCCTGGTAACTTTTCGTTGTTCATATACCACCCCTTGTTTTAAAAATATGTGTTAAATTGTGCCAGTATTAAAGTCGCGGCGTATTAAGCGTACTTCTTTTTTCAGCTGGCGCGAGCGTGCGTAGAAGAACGTAATGACGGCGAATATAATTGCTGCGAATGCGATATTCTCGCTGGGACCAGTGTGCGGTAGTTGGGCGACAACTGACTCAACTTTCTTTTGGACGGGGCAATCGACGTTGACATTGACAGTGTTTCCGAACGTGTTTGTCATGACGCAGTCGTAGGAATTTGGGTTGCCTGTGCCGGCGCTTTTTGCGGCAATCGTGCTCGCGAGTTTTACGCTAAATATGCGCGTCTGTGTTTCGCCTGGTTTTAATGTTACTTTTGGCCATGTCAGTAGTGTTTTTGTCGCGATTCCGTCTGACGAATTGTCATCTGTGAGCGTGCCTCCGCCAGTGTTTTCTAGGCTCGCATATTGCAAAACATCGGCTAGATCCTCCTTGATCGTGTATTCTGTCGCTTTTAGTCCTTTGTTGGTGACGTTAATTTTGTACACAATCTGATCAGTGGCTTTTGCCGCAATCGTTGTGGCGTCGGTGTTGTTCTGTGACGTATTTTGTGCGGTCTTGGTTTGAATAATTTCAGCATTACATTTTGCATCGTTGATCCAAATCGTTGAGTCACCGGGACATGGCTGGCAGTTTGGGTCTGTTTTGAGTAGGGCTGGGTTCTGCGGGCACTTTGCTGGCGGGGCGATTGTAAAGCCTTTGGTACACCCAGCACTCGTTCTATCGCCAAGTGATGTCTTGATTGTTAATTTGACCGAGTAACTGCCGGGGGTTTTCTCCGTATAAGTTGCGACACTTGAACTACTCTCTATCGTCTTAACCAGTGTGTTATCGCGATATACCTGGAATATATACTTTGAAATCGTTGCGCCATCCGTAACAATCCCGCTGCCAGTGAATTGATAGGTATCGCCGTTCTTTTTGATGTCAAGTGCTGAGCACGTTGAGGTTGGGTTTTTAGGTGGCATTGAACAGTTAGGATAGGCTCCCACTTGACCTGGAGGGCACGCTGGTCGCGGCGGGATAGTAAACGTGATTAAGTTGCCGCACGAGCGCATAATGCCGAACCATAAGCCAGTTGATGAGGATCGCCCGACATAGGCGGAATAAGAACCGCTATTTCCCCAAAGTCGTTGTGGTCGGTAATAAAAAGTACGCGTGCCGCCGCTCGTTTTCACGGTATAACTTCCTTCGCCGCTTGAAGCACCAAAAACAGGCTTCATGCCCCAGGAATACAACCCTTCGCTGCTGCGGTGATACTCTAAATTACCAGTTGCTCGTTGGATGTCGGCACGAGAAATGCCAATGGCGGTATACAGATCACGAATGTTGTTGACGTTCTGGTCGTAGCTGGACATAACAGCGCCTGGAGTGTGAGTACCGCCGTATACCATGTCGGTTGCGTCGGCGGCGCTTGCTGGTTCTGGCGCTTGAAGCATTGTAAATGACTGGACAATAAGCGCAAGAGTGGTGAATATAAGCCCAAGGCGGCGTGTTGTCTCTTCTTTTCTCAGACGCTTAGCATAAAACCCTAGTTGTCCGACAAGTGCAGGGCTAAACGAAAGGTTTGATACGAGCTTTCTAAACATAGTGCAACCTTTTTTGTGTTAAAATTTCCGAGATAAATCTCTTTTGACTACTAGTTTAGCATATGCGTTTATAGATAGCAATAACTTGAATGAACAATTTTTTTTATGGTATAATCGGTGTAGAAATGAATAATCTGAGTTGACAGTAAGCGAGGGAGATTCCATATGGCTAAACAAAAAGACGACGGTTCTTATGATGGTTCACAAATTCAGGTTCTTGAAGGTCTTGACCCGGTTCGCAAGCGTCCAGGCATGTACATTGGAAGCACGGGTTACGACGGTGTTCATCACTTAATTAAAGAAATTGCCGATAATTCTATAGACGAAGCAATTGCCGGTCACGGCACGCGTGTTGACGTGCGAATCCTTGAAGATGGTGGTATTACGATTACCGATGACGGGCGCGGTATCCCGGTAGATAAGCATCCGAAAACTGGTTTGAGTACGCTTGAGACAGTATTGACTGTGCTACATGCTGGCGGTAAGTTTGGCGGCGGCGGCTATAAGGTTTCGTCTGGATTGCATGGTGTTGGCTCAAGCGTGGTGAATGCTTTGTCGAGCCGAATGATCGCTGAAGTCGCAAAAAACGGTTCAATATATCGAATTGAGTTTGAGCGAGGCAAAACAGTCGTGCCGTTCAAGAAAAGCCGTTTGACAGACGCGAATTGGACGCGCGGCACGCGGATTACGTTTTATCCCGATCCTGAAATATTCAAAGAAACGACGAAATTTGACTATAAATGGGTTGTGAGTTATCTTCGCCATCAGGCCTATCTGACAAAAGGCGTGTATGTAACGGTTTATGATGAGCGCACCAAAGAGCGCCAGGCGTTTTACTTTGAGGGCGGCATTCGCAGTTACGTGAAGAACCTCAACGTTGGCAAGGATGTTCTTGGTAACGAAATTTTCTACGTTGAAAAGCAGATTGACGATTCAATGGTTGAAGTAGCAATTCAGTATAATGATTCCTATGTTGAGACAGTAAAACCGTTCGCAAATAACGTGTTGACTCCAGATGGCGGTACGCATTTAGTTGGTTTTCGGTCGGCGCTCACGCGCGTTATAAACGATTATGCGCGTAAAAATAATCTGCTAAAAGAAAAGGAAGATAATTTATCCGGCGATGATATTCGCGAAGGTCTGACGGCGGTTATTTTGGTGAAGCTACCCGATCCGCAGTTTGAAGGCCAGACGAAAAATAAGCTTGGTAATCCAGAGGTGCGGCGGTATGTCGAACAGGTGATGAATGAATACTTTGCGTATTTTCTGGAAGAGAATCCAGCAGTTGCGAAGAAAATTGTCAATAAAGCATTGCTTGCAGCTAGAGCGCGCAAAGCAGCTCGAGCTGCACGTGATAATGTGATTCGTAAGGGTGCGCTTGATGGCGCTAGCCTACCTGGTAAATTGGCAGATTGTTCAAGCAAGAATCCAGCTGAATGCGAACTCTACATAGTTGAGGGTGATTCAGCTGGCGGTTCAGCGAAGACAGGGCGCGATAGTCGTACGCAGGCTATTTTGCCGCTGCGAGGCAAGGTTTTGAACACTGAACGGGCTCGTCTTGATAAAATGTATGCAAATCGCGAGATACTAAGCTTGATAAAGGGCATGGGTGTCGGTATTGGCGATGCGTTTGACATGCGCGGCTTGCGTTATCATCGTGTTGTGATTATGACCGACGCTGACGTTGACGGTAGCCATATCGCGACGTTGCTTATGACATTCTTCTTCCGGTATATGCGTCCGGTTGTTGAAGGTGGTCATATCTATCTCGCGAAGCCGCCATTATTTAAGTTGAAATTATCGCAGCATAAACAGGAGTATTTGTATAATGAGGAGGCACTTGATGCGAAGTATCAGGAGTTGATTGCTGCCCGCAAAGAAAAGGGTGTCGCGATTGATCCGAGCGAACCGCTTGTTCGACAAGCGGGATTGAGCGAGTCGTCGTTACAACGCTACAAAGGTCTTGGTGAGATGGATGCTGATCAGCTATGGGAAACGACAATGAACCCGGAAAATCGTGTTTTGGTGCAGGTTCGGCTTGAAGATGCAGAGCGCGCTGATGCAATTTTTACTAAATTGATGGGTGATGAGGTTGAGGTGCGTAAAAACTTTATTCAAGCAAACGCAAAGAAAATGAGTCTTGAGGAACTGGATGTCTAATATGAACGAAGATAATGCAATGCAACAGCAAGAACATAAACCGGTAGAAGGCGAGGTACTGACGCAGACCGACCACAGTCATTCAAAGACTGTTGAAATTCGTACTGTTGAAGATGTTATGGAAGATAATTTCCTGCGGTATTCAATGTCGGTGATTGTTGATCGTGCACTGCCTGATGTGCGCGACGGCATGAAGCCGGTGCATCGTCGTATCGTGTATGTGATGGATAAAATGGGCATCGGCCCATCCTCGAAGACGGTTAAGAGCGCACAGATCGTCGGCGAAGTTATGGGTAAATATCATCCGCATGGCGATTCATCAATATACGATGCAATGGTGCGTATGGCGCAGGATTGGGTTGGACGCTATCCGCTCGTGCAGGGTCAGGGTAACTTTGGCTCTATGGATGGAGATCCGCCAGCGGCAATGCGCTACACTGAAGCAAAAATGACGCGCGTGTCCGAGGCGCTTTTGGCAGACATTGACAAAGAAACGGTTGATTTTCGTGATACATACGACGCGACACACCGGGAACCTGTTGTATTGCCAGCAAAGTTGCCAAATCTGCTGCTTAACGGACAGGTTGGTATTGCTGTTGGTATGGCGACGAATATTCCGACACATAATCTTGGTGAGATTGTTGACGCAACGGTAGCGTTGATTGATAATCCAGAGGCGACACTTGACGATCTCATGAAGCATATTAAGGGTCCTGATTTTCCAACAGGGGCGGTTGTGTACGGTGGTGCGCCAATGCGTCAGGCGTATGCGACCGGTCGTGGCAGCGTGACAATTCGTGCAGTGGCAAATATTGAGGAGGCAAAGCGTGGACGCCATCAAATTGTCGTAACAGAGATGCCGTATGGTGTTAACAAGGCGACACTTATTGAAAAAATTGCCGATCTGGTGCATGACAAGAAACTCACGACAATCAGTGACCTGCGTGATGAATCGGCACGGGGTAGTGTTCGCGTGGTAATTGAGTTAAAGAAAGACGCGTATCCAAAGAAAGTATTGAACCAACTTTATAAATTAACGGCGCTACAGACGAATTTCCATTACAATATGCTAGCGCTTGTTGAGACGGGTACGAATCCAGTGGCATTGCAGCCGCGAGTGCTTGGTTTGCATGATATCCTACATGAATTTATCAAGCATCGCCAAAAAGTGGTGCGGCGGCGTACGGAATATGAACTGCGCAAGGCAAAAGAGCGGGCGCATATTTTAGAGGGCTACAAAATTGCACTTGATCATATTGATGAAGTAATTCGAACGATTCGTGCCAGCAAGACGCAAGATGAGGCCGAAAAGGCGCTGATTGAGAAATTTGGTCTGAGCATTATTCAAGCAAAGGCAATTCTTGCGATGCAGCTACGCCGTTTGACAGGCTTAGAACGCGAAGCGATTGAGAATGAGCTGGCTGAATTGCGTAAGAAAATTGCATATTTCGAAAAAGTCCTGGCGGATGAGAATGAAATCTTGCGCATTATTAAGGAAGAGCTTCTTGAGATTAAAGAGAAATATGGTGATGAGCGTCGTAGTAAAATTATCAACACAGAGGTTGGTAAGTTCAGCGACGAGGAACTAATCCCAGAAGAGGATACTGTTGTGTTGGTAACAACAGAAAATTACATTAAGCGGACACTTGCGAGCGACTATCGCCGCCAAAACCGCGGCGGTAAGGGCAAACGCGGCATGACGACAAAAGAAGAAGATGTTATTGATCAGCTTGTGCCGGCCAGTACGCACGATTGGCTGTTGTTCTTTACGAATAAAGGCCGCGTGTTCCGCCTCAAGGCGTATGAAGTACCAGCAGCGAGTCTTGCGGCTAAAGGCGTCGCAGCGGTTAATCTACTTCAATTGCAGCCTGAAGAGAAAATTACATCAATCATTAATCTCGCGAAAGATGCGGGAAGTGATGGATATTTGTTCATGGCGACAACTAAGGGTACTGTAAAAAAGACAGCAGTTTCCGACTATGCAAATATTCGAACAAACGGGTTGATTGCGATAAACCTAGGTGATGGCGATGAACTGCGCTGGATTAAACAGACTGACGGCAAAAGTGATGTGATTATATCAACATCTGCTGGTCAAGCGGTACGGTTTAACGAAGAAGAATGCCGACCAATGGGGCGAGCGGCGCGCGGCGTGCGCGGCGTGCGGCTGCGCCCAAATGATAGCGTAGTTGGCATGGATGTTGTAGCATCAGCAGATCAAACGCTCCTGGTCTTGAGTGCAAATGGCTATGGAAAAATTACGAAAGTAGCGAATTTCCCGAGTCATAAGCGTGGCGGCGTTGGCATTAAGGCGGCGACAGTTACAGCAAAAACTGGTCCGATCGTTACTGTGCAAACGCTTGAATCAGACGCGGTTGAAGCGATTATTATCAGCCAGGGTGGGCAAACGATTCGTGTCGGGCTGGGCGACATACCAACGCTGGGGCGTACAACGCAAGGCGTGCGTGTGATGCGGCTTAGCGACGATGATAGCGTATCGTCGATCGGTATTATGCGCGATTCAGGAGAAAACGAAGGCTAGCGTATAATATGACGATATCTCCATATTTAGTAGCGGTTGCTGTTGGATGGATTATTGCTCAAGGCGCTAAATATACTACGGCAGCAGTAAAAGCGCGCAGTTTGCATGTGTTTGATCGGCTGTATTTGTCCGGTAATATGCCAAGTGCGCACAGTGCAACAGTTGTGTCGATTGCGACGCTTATTGCGCTACGAGACGGCATTGATAGTGGACTATTTGGTCTCGCAGCGGTTTTGGCACTTGTCGTTATGTACGATGCTATGATGGTGCGCCATTCGGTTGGCGAACAGGGAGCGGTTATTAAGCGCATTCTGAAAGAGTCAAATCTAGCAGTAAAAGAGCCTCATGTAGCGGACGGGCATACGCCGCTTGAAGTGGTTGTTGGTGTATGTATTGGCGTGCTTGCTGGTATTATTGTATTTTACACTACAAAATAGCCAAAAAACAGTGTTGACTTGCTGAAAAAATCGCGCTACAATGATGGACAGTCTAGTTGCGAGATGGAAGAAACTGTAGTTCTGTTGTGTAGTTAGACGCAGTGCTGTTTAACAATTTAATTGTGCAATAATCATCGTCAGTCTATTTTTGAGTAAGATAGACGTTTCAAATCAATGAAACATCTTTTATGGAGAGTTTGATCCTGGCTCAGGATGAACGCTGGCGGCGTGCCTAACACATGCAAGTCGAGCGGCAGCGAAGGGTGCTTGCACCCTGTCGGCGAGCGGCGAACGGCTGAGTAACGCGTGGGAACGTGCCCCAAAGTGAGGAATAACTGCCCGAAAGGGTAGCTAATACCGCATATTATCTTCGGATCAAAGGATTTATCCGCTTTGGGAGCGGCTCGCGTCGGATTAGGTAGTTGGTGAGGTAATGGCTCACCAAGCCGACGATCCGTAGCTGGTCTGAGAGGATGACCAGCCAGACTGGAACTGAGACACGGTCCAGACTCCTACGGGAGGCAGCAGTGAGGAATCTTCCACAATGGGCGAAAGCCTGATGGAGCAACGCCGCGTGCAGGACGAAGGCCTTCGGGTTGTAAACTGCTTTTATAAGTGAGGAATATGACGGTAACTTATGAATAAGGATCGGCTAACTACGTGCCAGCAGCCGCGGTCATACGTAGGATCCGAGCGTTATCCGGAGTGACTGGGCGTAAAGAGTTGCGTAGGCGGTTGTATAAGTGAATAGTGAAATCTGATGGCTCAACCATACAGGCTATTATTCAAACTGTACAACTCGAGAGTGGTAGAGGTCACTGGAATTTCTTGTGTAGGAGTGAAATCCGTAGATATAAGAAGGAACACCGATG
>CAJPLV010000015.1 GCA_905371715.1 Candidatus Saccharimonadota bacterium
TGGCGAGCTAGTTGACGCGCATACGCGACACGCTCCGCGAGGTCAAGCGATTGACGCTTGATATGGTTAAGCTGTACTTGCCCATCGTTTTTGAGCCGCACTTCTGGGTTTTTATTCAAATAATATGCCGACGAACGATACGATGCAAGATAATCGCTATATAAAACTGCTTCACCATTAATTGATCCGACCGGCAATGGAATAACGCGCGAGATACGGTATGCAACGCCGCTTGAATTTTGCATTGGATACATCAGCACCCAGCCCGCCACAAGGAGCAGGAACGTGCCCACGATTGCAATAATAATCGCATTGAATACTAAACGGTGACGAGCATACTGAATCGGATACTTAAATTTACGCCCGCCCGCAATAATCTGCTCGCGATGTTCCGCGACTGTTTCGTTTGTAATACGCGGCGGAACTTTCGCTTGCTTTTTATTCTTGCGCCTAATTGATAACTTTCTCTTCATCTGTGCTCCGGCGGCTCGCTTCGGCAGCGTAAACCGCATCCTGCAATTTATTATATGTCTCACTCGGGTGCTCAACCATACGGATAACGAGATCGCCCACAAATGTTTGGATTATAATCGTGCCGAACTTAAAAACTTCGCCACTGAACCCTGGTATATTATAACTGATGCTCTGCACCTTATCCAGGCTCAATTCTACCACATCTTTGCCAAAAAAACCGCGCTGCGTAATCTGACGAATCCGCTCGTTCGTCACGACGTACACAGTAAAGTACCACATCAGAAAATGGTAAAAAAATAGGATTGATCCAAGCACAAGTCCGGCAAGCGGTAACAGAAATAGCTCGAGTTTCGTTTGCCAAATAAGCGGCGGAATTGACCCGACTGCAAGTGGAATGAGTAGCGAATAGAATCCTTTACGCATCGCAATAATATGGCGCCGAAAAACGAAAAGAATTGTTTCATCCGCATGCTGACCTTCAAACGTCGCGTCCATACCTACCTTGTCTACTGTTGCTATCTGGTACCCCGGATAGGAGTCGAACCTACAACCTTATCCTTAGGACGGATCTGCTCTATCCAGTTGAGCTACCGAGGCATATACCTAGTATACCGCTTGAGCTCGTAAAATGGTAATACGAATCAAGCGGTATATGCGATATTTTATTATAAGGTAAATTTATCGTTGAGCGACTTATACTCAAAAATTTCGTCGTCTGAAAACCAGTGTCCAATTTCCTCAATCGCTTCTTTGTCATTGCCGCTAGCGTGGATAAGATTTGGCACGCCCTTATGCTCAGCGTCAGCATACACGAAGCTCATATGTGAGTAGTCACCGCGGATTGTCCCAGGAGCAGCACTTTTCGGTTCAGTCGTACCGACAAGTTTGCGTACTAATTGCACCGCCTCAACTCCTTCAAGCACCATCGCAATCACTGGCCCCTGCACCATCATGTCAAGCGTGATGTCAAATTTTTCTTTGCCGCGGCGCGTAATCATCTGTCCAATTTCTTCGTAGTGGCGATAATAATGCTCTTTAGTCGGCGCAATCATTTTTGTTGCGACGATTTTTAACCCGACCCGCTCAAACCGCGTCAAAATCTCACCAACAATGCCGCGCTGCACAGCATCGGGCTTAAATATAATCAACGTTCGTTCTACTATTCCTGCCACTAAATCCTCCTATACCTATTATTTCTAGCTCGTATTGTAGCAAATATTGTCTTGTTTCTCTATTGGTATTCCACTGAACAATAAAGTTATTCAGACAATTTTTACAGTTACCCCAAATTGCGGTATGCTAGAAGCATGGAAATGTCTGCGCTATTACTAGATTTCGCTGAATATCTTGAGATTGAACGCGGCCGATCAAGTCGCACATCGGAAAACTACACCCGGTACCTTGAGCGTTTTTTACAATTTGCCGGCATGGACCTTACTGTTGACAAAATCACACCAGAGCTTATCCGCAAATACCGTCTGTGGCTCAACCGCCAAAAGGACGACAACGGAAATGAACTCGCACTCATCACGCAGAACTATCACCTCATCGCGCTACGCGGGTTTCTTAACTACCTCAGCAAACGCAGCATTTCAAGCATGGCGCCAAATAAGATTGAATTACCACGCGTTCATAGAAAACAAGTAACATTTTTATACAACGACGAAGTTGAGCGAATATTTGACGCCGTACCGGATGACGACGAGATCTCGCATCTGCGCGACAGAGCAATCCTAGAGCTACTATACTCAAGTGGACTGCGCGTCTCAGAGCTCATCGGGCTAAACCGCGATCACGTCAACACTACACGTCGAGAGTTCACGGTGCGCGGAAAAGGCCAAAAAGACCGCCCAGTATTTATCAGCAAGAGCGCAGCAACTCAATTAGAGCTGTATCTTCGCGCGCGGACAGACTCGCTCATCCCATTATTTTTAAGCTACAGCCGCAATACTCAAGCGCCGAGCACGAGCGGCGACTACCGACGGCTCAACCAGCGCAGCGTGCAGCGAATGGTCGCAAAGTACGCGCGGCTTGCTGGAATCACCAAGCACGTCAGTCCGCACACGATGCGCCACAGCTTTGCGACCGACCTGCTTATGAACGGCGCGGATATTCGCAGCGTGCAAAGTATGCTCGGGCATAGCAGTATCGCCACAACGCAAGTATATACGCACGTCACTGACCAACATTTGCGGGATGTGTATGAACGTTTTCACAGCGATAATACCGAGGCATGATACTTATATATCTTGAAAGCTAGGCCGATTACGGTTATTCGAAACTACTCTATTTCTTCGGACGCGGATCACATACGCCACTGATAGCAGCTGTGTCGCTCACTGAGAAATCCTTGCACAAACTACCCGTCGTATCAACAGCATATTCAGGGAACGTAAACGCCCCGTCTGGACTGACACGGCTCAGAACACGGCGATAAACATCGCCGGCACGACCGGTTGAATCAACAAGCGGTTGCACGCCATCAAACTGCGCTGTTGCATTGCCGCTAGCATCCTCAAACGATACTCGAAGTTGTGTGCGCGTATACAAACTCGTAACCCGCATAAATGCCATCCGTGAACCAGCCTTTAGCTGGCGCCCATTCGGGATAGTAAGGACTGCCGCACAAGCATATTGGTTCGCGTTGAAGCGAGCTGCCGAGCATAATACCGGCGATGGCGACACTGTCACGTTCGTCTGCGAGCCCGCCGCACGCGTCGCCTGTAACGAAATCGTATTAATCATCGCGCTTGATCCGCGCACACTGGTCGGTCGCAAGAGCGCCGTCATCACTTGGCTACTGTCGTAGTCGGCCTGCTCCATGCTGCCATCTGGTTTTTCAGGAGCAACAATTTGCACGCGCAACATTGCTGGAGCATCCGCGCCCCACGCATCATGCTGCGGCAGATGATTTGGGTTTGTATCATTCGGATTAGCGATTGCCGGCGTCTCGTCGCTTTTAAGCGTCCACTGCACCATAATATGATCCGTATCATTCGTTGTTTTAAGCGGAATCACTTTCGACACGCCCTCTTCAAGCGTATGCTTCACATCATCTGTTGTGCTTTCAATCTTGACGCACGTATACGCCTGCCCTTGGGTGCTATCAGCCGGCGCACCATTGCTGCGGATTGTCACCCGCGTGTCGGTCGTCGACGCAGCAATGCCGGCTTTCTGCACAGTATCGCATCGTTGCGCTAAAATAGCCGTACACGCCGCACTCGCAGTGCTTCCGTTTGCACACGCCGTAATGACGCGTTTCGCATCCTCAACACCAGAAACTGCCGAATCGTAAGCGCTTTGTGATAAATTATTATCAGATGCCTGCGTTTCCTCCTGCGACATCAACCGCACAAAGCCAACTGATATGATTATCAATAGAAGCGACGTAAACATTACAACGATAATCGAAACCATGCCCTTTTCAGACTGCCGGTTCATGATGCCTTCTCCATAATTACAATTTCATTAAACTGGTTGATTGCGCAAAACGTAAAGTTATTTTCAGCTTCATTTGACGTACGGCACGTTTGGTCGGTCGTGTTGATTTCTTCACCTTGGTTCGTGCCGAGCGTATAGGAGATATTAAAGGCGCGATCGCCGTTTCGATCAAAGATCGGCGTCACGTCCATCCGATACACAGCCAAATCAGCCTGCCCTTTGAGCAATTCCGTTGCGCGCATTGTACCGGTCGTCGAGACATCGGTCGCGTACACGCCATTTTGCGGAATACAAAATGTACCAAGCGGATCAGCCACGCGCGCCAAGATAATCGCATCACCTGTACTGTTATAGCGGACTGCCGCCGACGGGTCATTTGAGCGCAAGTTCTCTGGCTTATTCCATAAATAAGCGCGAGAACCGATACACAACCGCCCGAGTCCGCCGGCACCCTGCGTATCAGCGGCGACAAACCGCACCTCGCCCTGCCCGACCACCAAACCATCGCGCCGGATCAGGTCGCCAACCTCGCGCCCGGACTGGTTAATTGATTTTATCGTAATACCCTTATGGTACATATTTGTTAGCTGAATCGTCGTTACTGCAATTGATATCAACAGTACTGCAACACCCGCCATCGCGAGCAACAATTCAACCAATGTAAACCCTCTATTTGTCGCCCTCTTAGTTTTTGCCATCATAAATCCTCGTTATCGTTCCTATCGTCGTTGGCACGGACGTACCGACACTATCCCAGCACGCATTAACATACACGTCGTATGCGTTACCTGTCTCTTCTCCAGGCTTACGCGCTTCCGAGCGGACAACTTGAATGAACAGCCCCTGAGCTCGCGGCGCATTCGCATTTGACAAATCAACGCGCGCAAACACAGCCGGCTCAGCATACGCCGCCGACGTCGTCACGTCAACAACACGTACATCGTTGCGAGCTGGGTTCTGTGCCAAGAAAAATGCCTTACTGCTATTTGTCAATCCATTATTTTCAAGTGTTGGGCATCGGTTATTATTCTTTTCAACGAAATCAGTTACATTAATATGCGGTCCATGGCTCGCCGACTGAATTACATATCGACTACGGATTTGTTGCCACGCGTCGGTATGATGCGCCTGGATGTAGCGTATCATTGAAATTTGCGAATCAATCTGTTGGCGTACAAGCGTAATTTCAAGCGAACGCTGCGCTACCTGCATACCGCGATTCATCAGTACATAGGTACCGACAACGAGCATACTGAGCACCGTGAAGCTAAACATCACCTCAATCACCGTATCACCGCGTGCAAATCGCTTCATCAGTTACAACCCTCCG
The DNA here is from genome assembly GCA_905371715.1 of Candidatus Saccharimonadota bacterium. Lineage (GTDB taxonomy): Bacteria > Patescibacteriota > Saccharimonadia > Saccharimonadales > Saccharimonadaceae > Saccharimonas > Saccharimonas epibionticum. Next base: position 5,246 of record CAJPLV010000015.1, read on the forward strand.
TACGCGTAACAACGCCGCTTGCGCCAGGCGCATCTGCCGCAATCGCAACGCCAAGCGTCTGCCCCGCTAACCAACCGGATGGATCAATACAGATGACCGAATCATTACGACGATTACCCTCTACAACAAGCTGATCTAGCATTACCGACGCTCGACGCATTGTATAAGTATGAATTACCCCGCTAATCGGCGAACGTACGATTGCAATCGCCCACGCATTATCGCCTGTTGCTGGCGGTTGTGTACGCACACCCCAATCAAGCTGGTACGTCTGCGGCTGAGCACTACTATCAATAAACAGCCGCCGATTCGCCGCCGTATCTGTTGTAAAAACTACATCGTCACCAACGCCAGACTTCAAAAATGTATTTGTCACTCCAGACATATAGATTGGTTGCGACTGGAACGTCTGCCCATTTGCAGTCGTTACTAAACGCCCAACAATCACGCATGTCTCACTCGTGCCGGGCGGCGCAGAATGAGCTATGGAAAACGTACCGTCTGCCGCGCATTCGCGGTGGTCATCAATATCATTGCGTACGTTGATTGTCTGTCCATACTGCCCTTGAATATACGACGAAAACCCATCGACTGCGTCGCGATACCGCTGCAACCCGAGCGTTGAACCAACTGACGCCAAAATCCCTGCCGCAAGCACACCCGTCACCGCCAGAAACAGCATAACTTCGATAATCGTAAACCCGCGCGATGCCCTCTTCATACTGATTATTTTACCATAAGCATAACAGAATTAACACTAGAAAGTTGTCACTGCGAACAGCCAGGTCACAATAGGATTAGCTGCAAAATACGAGATCAGCATACCGAGAATAAATAGCGGACCAAACGGTATTTCGCTGCCTGGCTTGAGTTTTTTGCCGATAAGTCCCGGCAGCACGATGATACAGCCGATAAAGTTCGCTAAAAATAACGCTAAAAACGCCTTTTCCCAGCTGGCGAGCATAAGTCCGAGCCCGAGCCCGAGCTTCACGTCGCCCTCACCGATCCACGCGCCATGTGATAAAACGCTCAGCACGAAATACAATCCCGACATAATCGCTACAGCGCCAGCCAGCGACCATATGTCAATATCATGCACAAACACAAACCGCAGTACGACAAATATAAGTGCAAGCGCTACATACGCCCAAGTGAGGCGATTCGGCAACAACTGCCACTTTAGGTCGTAGGCCGCGAGCATCACGAGCAGCACGAGCGACACTAACCACAGAACAAACGACATCCAGCCTACGGCACCAGTAAGTGGAAACGGCCACCACACGTACGACACCACAAAGAGTGCTGCCGTCATCAGCTCGATGACCGGCTCAAACCAGCCAATCGACTTACGGCAATAGCGGCATTTTCCACCCGTCGACAGCCAACTGGCAATAGGGATTAAATCATACCAGGCGAGTGCATGACGGCATTGCAGACAACACGAACGATCGCGCTTACCTTTTTTGCCCAGGAGCGGTTTGAGCCGCTTGAGCTCTACCTTGTCATAAGGTTCATGCGCTTCTTTATCTTCGTATAGCTGCCGTGCACGCAACCGCCATACCTGTGCGCCAACAAAACTCCCCATGATAAGTCCGAAAACACCAAACAGTATTGCAGTGATGATCGCATCCATACCGCTATTGTACACTATGAATGATATTTGCGCGAGGCATAATAACGGTAGCGATCAACAAGATGCAAGCAACCTCACAACTAAAAGAGGCCTCAAACTATATCATTCGAAACCTCTTTCCTATTTTACACTTATTATACTAAGCTTCCATACAGTACGTCGAGTTACCATTTTCGAGATGCGTGATCGTCGCGTACTGGCGGAGTGTGCCCGGTCTGAGCTGTTGAGTTGTACTATTTACACCGGCAGCACCACACTGCGCACGTAAGACAACAATGATTTCACCGTCATTTACAGTCATAGTATTATTATATGCTTGAACCATGACGCGATCCCTAGCTGAGTTACCCGACAAATTCGTAACATACGCGCGAAGCCGCTGCTCGTCATGGGTTGTTGGTAGATTGCCACGGTTTGCGCTCGCATAGCTGTTTACTGCCGCCGACACGATACTCACGTCGTTCTTACGCGCTGTATCGCGTTGGCTGCGCTGCAGTGCCGGCAGCGCGATAAATATCATCAAGAAGATCAACGCCGCAATCGCCAGTACCAACACGACTTCAATGATCGTAAATCCGCGCTCCTTAAGTTGTTGTCTGCTCATACCCCCATTCCACCTTTCCTTAACACTTCTTATGGTTACATCTAGCATAGCGCACTATCGCGCTGCTGTCTAGTCTTTGTTATCATCGAATAGAATTTACCAACCCGTAAATTGGGAATAGCACTGCCGCAATCAAACCACCCGCAAAAATTGCTAGGATAACCATCAATACCGGCTCGACGAGCGTAGAGACCGCCTTGATCTGCTCGTCTAGCTCATCTTCATAAGCTTGTGCCGTCTTGCCCATCATTTCGTCGATTTTGCCGGACTGTTCGCCAATTTTAATCATCTGCGGCACCATGAGCAGGATATAATCTTCATGCTCAAGTGCTGCCGAAAGTGCTTTACCGCTTTGTACCTTGCTTGCAGCACGCATAATCTCTTCGCTAATAATAACGTTATTCACCGATTCGGACGAGATTTTAAGCATATCAAGCATCGGCACACCTGTCGCCAGTAGTGTCTGCCCGGTGCGCGTAAACCGCGCCATGTACAAGCGGCGCATCATACCGTTAAATGGTGGCATGTTTAGCTTGAGTGTATCAAGCACACGAATACCCGCGTCTGTTTTGAAATATTGCCGTACAAAGTACACAATAATGACAACTACGATAAGCATTAGCCACCAAAACTTTATCATGAAATTTGATACCGCTATCAGGATAGCCGTGAGAATTGGTAATGTTTTTTTCATATCATGATAAAGATTCTCAACTTGCGGCACAATCGTAAACATCATAAACAACATGACGGCAACCATCACGACAAGCACAATTGCTGGATACACCATAGCACCACGGATTTTACTAAGCATAGCGGCATCTTTTTCTTGCTGAGCAGCTATACGCTTGAGCGCTTCATCAAGCGTACCAGATGCTTCGCCGGCAGTGACGAGCGCAATATAAATTTTATTGAACACCTCCGGATGCTTTGAAAATGCGCTTGATAGAGTTTTACCGCCCTCAACATCAGCGACAATCTCTTGAATAACCTCTTGCATACGCTTGTTGCTTGTCTGGTCGAGTACAGTACGTAAGCTCTGCGTGAGCGGCAACCCTGCACCAATCAACGTCGCAAGTTGGCGCGAAAATACAATTTTGTCTTTGTTGGTAATACGATTCGCAAACCGTGCAAAGACATTATTATCGCCGCCCTCTTCTTTGATTGCGAGCGGCATATAACCCTGCTCAATCAATACTTTTGCCGCTGATGTTTCAGAATCCGCCTGCACAAGCGACTTAACGATTTTACCCGTCGCTTTGTCGCGCGCCTCGTAGTTAAACTTTTTCACGCTTTACCCCCTCATCAACCTTTCAAACTCCGTCAGATCAACAGCAAATTCCCGTGCGTTATCATACGTAATCGTACCGCTTTGCACCAAGTTTACAAGCGTGCGATCCATCGTCTGCATACCCTGTTCGGCACCAGTTTGAATAATTGCGTCAAGCTGATGGCTTTTACCTTCGCGAATAACGTTGCGGACTGCCGGATTTGCTACCAAAATTTCAGCCGCAACGACACGCCCGCCGCCAATTGATGGCACTAAGCGCTGCGAACAAATACCCATCAAAATGTTTGCAAGCTGCGCGCGAATTTGCGGCTGCTGGTGCGGCGGAAAGACGTCGATCATACGATCAATACTTTGTGCCGCCGAGTTGGTGTGCAACGTAGCAAACACTAAGTGTCCCGTTTCGGCGATCGTGATCGCCGCCGAAATTGTTTCAAGGTCGCGCATCTCGCCAATTAGCACGACATCCGGATCTTGGCGCAAGCTTGAACGCAGCGCCGCCGAGAACGAATAGGTGTCGTAATGGACTTCACGCTGCACTACTACCGACTTCTTTGATTTATGGGTGAATTCAATCGGATCCTCAATCGTAATAATGTGTTGTGCCTTTTCGCTATTGATTTTATCAACAAGCGCTGCAAGCGTCGTCGACTTACCAGAACCAGTTGGTCCGGTTACGAGTACAAGTCCGCGCGGATAATCTGCAAACGATAAGACCACCGGCGGCAGCCCAAGTTCTTGCACAGACTTAATTTCATTTGGGATTAAGCGCAGCGCCGCCGCCAGATTACCGCGCTCATGGAATGCGTTCACACGGAAACGCCCAAGATCGCCAAACGCAAAGCTAAAGTCAAACTCTTTATCTTTCAGCAAGATCTGTTGCTGGTCTTCATCAAGAATGCGAAACACTAACCGCTCTACTGTCGCTTCGTCAAGCGACTGCGTCCCCGCAACCGGCGAAAGCGAACCATCAACACGCAGCATCGGAGGCAATCCAACCTGAATGTGTAAGTCGCTCGCACGTTTCTTGACGACTTCTTCAAGTAATATTTCCATCATGAGTTCTTCGTTTTGCATAGCCTTCCCTTTCTTTTATGCGGTGTCTGCCGACGTCACGCGATTAACTTCTTCCAACGTAGTGATTCCTGTTAGCGCCTTCAGATAGCCATCTTGGCGCATCGTGATCATGCCTTGCTCAATTGCCTTATGCTGTATTTCGGCGCTTGTAGCGCGTTTCACAATTAAATTCTGAATTGCTTCGGTCACATCCATCACTTCAAAAATACCAGCGCGCCCAGCGTACCCATGCGGCGTTGCCGGCGTATCGCGCCCTTTCACTAAAGTATAAGCGGTTTGACCGGCAAGTGGCAAGTCTTTATAGCCTAAATCCGCTGAAACGTTCGCAACTTCCTCTTTCGTCTTCGGTAGTAAATGCCCAACCGTTTCTTTGATCATCTGCGTTTCAAGCGGCGTCGACCAATACGCATCGCGCCGGTTCGCCACGCGCCGCACCAGCCGCTGGCCGATAATCGTATTAACTGTGCTCGCGATCAAGAATGGTTCAATCCCCATATCCAGCAAACGCGGCAACACGCCCGCCGCCGAGTTTGTATGCAATGTCGAGAATACCAGATGCCCTGTCAGCGCTGCCTGCACACCAAGGTTCGCAGTTTCGCCGTCGCGCATCTCACCGACCATCACCACGTCTGGATCTTGGCGCAAAATTGAGCGTAATCCATTTGCAAACGTCAGACCGACGTCAGTATTAACCTGGATCTGATTCACGCCGTCCATCTTATACTCAACCGGGTCTTCAAGCGTGACAATATTAATCGCGTCCGTTTTAATTTCCTTAATCAACGCGTATAAGCTCGTCGATTTGCCGCTTCCTGTCGGACCGCTCGTCAGCACCATGCCATTCGGACGCTGAATGCCTTTGCGGATCGCGCGCAGCGAACGCCCAGCGTAGCCCATCTGCTCCAGATCAAACAAATTCCCCGCTTTATCAAGCAAACGAATAACAACCTGCTCGCCCCATACCACCGGACTGATTGCAATACGCAAGTCAACTTCTTTGTCGCTCACGCGCACTGTGAATTGTCCGTCTTGCGGAATACGATGCTCGTCAATCTTTAGATTGGACAAAATTTTTATACGGCTGACCAGCGCCGGCTCAATACTTTTCGGCAGCTGCATCACCTCGCGCAGCACGCCGTCAATACGGCAGCGGATCTTCAGTGATTTTTCAAGCGGCTCAATATGAACGTCGCTCGCACGGCTCTTCACGGCATACTCAAGCACCGTACTCAGCGCCCGGCTAATCGGCGAATCTTGCACGATTGTTTTTATATCGCGCGCCGCCTCTTGCGCCGCTTCTGCCTGTGAGACTTGCGCCGCCTCATCAACGCTTGATAGATCGGTCTTATACTGGTCAAGTACGTGCCGCACGCCCGCTTCGGACGCCATAAAGACTTTCAGCGGCCGCTGAATACGGTTCGCCAGGTAATCGACCGCCTGCACGTTATTTGCGTCAATCATCGCCACCGCGAGACGGTTTTGCACCTCGGCAAGCGGTACTGCCATGAACCGCTCAGCAATATCAGACGGCAACAGCGACAAAATACTCTGATCAATGATACTTGATGTTAAATTAACATACGGCACGCCCGACACCTGCGCAATTGCATGCGTCAACAGCTCTTCGTCAATCGTCCCATTTGATGTGAGCGTCGCGAGGAGCGGCGTATTACTCTGCTTCGCCGTTTGCGCTGCTTGTTTGATGACATCGCGAGAAACAAGCCCTTCGTCCGTTAAGAGCTTGATGAGCTTCTCTTGCATATCATCGGTCATCAACGCCATGCGAATATGCTCCGGTTAGCTCGACGATTGTCCGATAACTGTTTCAACTGTTGGGTTGATTGCCTTAGAATTAAACGTATCTTCGCTTGGTTTTTCGACAGTATCGCTGATTTTTTCGATTGTATCAACCTGCGCACCTTTTGGCGACACCTTGAGCGCCGGAATGTTATCAGCGATCAAAAACGCCGATAACATTGATATTCCAGCGATCAGCACAAGCATCGCAATATCGGTTTTTTTCACGGCTTTACCTCTTTCTTTGTTAACTGAATAGTTTTCGCCGGCAAATAGTATCCATGCCCGTTTATCGTCATGACAACGCGCGAGTCGCCTTGCTCAATTGTCATAGAGTCAATATCGACCACGCGAATAGATTTTTCAAGATTCTTCAATACATCGCGGAGTGCATCGGGATTCGCTGCCGATATTGACATCGTAAATGGAATTTGCTGCACATCTTTGACGTTTGATCCCGACGTTGCCGTCGTGCCGTCGTCCGTCGCAGCATCTTCACCGACCTGGAACGATTCAAGCTTCACGTCCGGTGTCCGCGCTACTAAGCTCTGCACCGACGCGCCGAGCGCAAGCGCGTTATTGTCTGCCGGCAAAGCATCTAATACGACACGCAACGGCTCTTCGTTGTCATTCAACTTCACCGAGCTAAGCGCCGCATTTGTGTTCAATACGCGAATTTCGTCGCGCAGCTTATTGACTGCTTTGTTATTTGCCTGGAGCGTATTGACGGTATTTTGCTTTTCTACTACTACTTTCGATTCAAACACGATGCGCTGTATCAAGAATCCCGCGACCACGACCGCAAAACCAGCAATTACCGATGCACCAGCCACCCAGGCGAACATTGTGCGGCCTGATTTATAAATTTGCTGCCGCTTGCCAGCTGATTGATCTTTTTTTACCTCTGGCATGATTACTTCTCCTCCTTTTTCGACGAATTTGACGAGAATAATCCGTCCGGTACGTGCGTCTTTGAGTCGGTCACATCAATGCTGCCGGTCGGCGTCACGATCGTCACATTTTTGTACTCATTCGACGTCAATTCTTTCGGATACGAGAACGTCAGCGTAAAATGCAGCGCCGTTGAGCCGTCAGATTCCTGCACGTACGTCGTGTTTGTAATCGTTACTTCACTTGCAAGCGGCACCTCTTTTGTCGATGAATCGTCGCGGTATTGAATTTTTGTATTCAAAATCGTCTTTTTCATGATATCAGTCGCCGTAAAGCTATTTGCCGCTGAGCCGTCGATCGCAATTGACGTTTCCGACGGCTTAAATCGAATCGTCGAAATCTTGATATTATTTGGTGCTGGCGGATTAACTGCACTCACAACCTCGAACACACGCGAATTGATACCGCGTGCCTTATCCAACTCTGACACATGCGCTAACTGATTTTGAATCGTCACAATATCATTCACGCCCGACTGTCCGCTCAGTTGGCGGTAGCCCGACTTAATCTCGCCGTCTTTTACTAACCCCGCTGCACTGATCGCGCCGAGTCCGACGCCAAGTACCGCAATCGCGCCGCCCGCAACAATCATTACCATGATTGATGCCGATACCACCATATTGCGCATTCGCTGCGCGCGCAGATACTCGCGCTTTACATCTGGAATCAAGTTTACTTCAATCATGAAAGATTCCTCCTTTTTGCTAAACCGATAGCTGTCGCGTATTCAGCCGCGACCGCCGCCAGATCCTGCTGCTCGGATTGCGACATCTGAATATTTTGCCACGGGTTCGCTGGCGACGCAGGAGTGTTTGTCTTATCCGAGAAATATGCGTCGAGCTGCGGAATCATCGAGCCAAAGCCCGAAAGCAAAATTTGCGACACATTGACATTCGGATAGCGCGTCTGGAAAAACTTGATTGATTTTGACAGTTCCGAAGCGAAACTATCAAGCGTCATTTCAATCGCACGGTATACTTGTCCTTCTAGCCGGTCTTTCGCGAGTCCGAATTTCAGGATAAACTGGCGTGCTTGGTCTTCCTGCACGCTTAAGTTTTGTACTGTAGCCTTAACGAGCGAATTTAACCCCGTCGGGATCGTACGAATTAACCGCGGCGTATCGCCGTAAGTGATCGCAATGTCCGTCGAAAGTTCGCCCATATCAACCAGCATCAACGCAGTATTTGCTGCATTCGCTGGTACGAGCGCGCGCACCATCGCGAGCGGATCCGGCTCTTCAGCGATCACATTCAATCCAAGCGACTCAACCAACTCAAGCCGCTCCTCGCTATAGTCCTTTGATACGCTTGTTATCAAGACCTCTTCTTGATTCTGCGCTCGCAGCGAGCTGCCTAAAAGCGCCCAGTCGACTTTAGCATCGTCCGTACCCATCGGCACATACTGATCGATCTGGTACTTCATCGTTGCTTTTAGCTCGGCGTCGGACATCGTTGGAATATCAACAACCGTCGTAAACGTTTTGCCCGACGGCAATCCGATCGCTACATTTTTTGTTTTAATACCGCTTTGCCCGACGGCAGTCATAATAACTTCGCCAAGCTGGCGGCGCGCCTCTGGTGAGTCGCTCGCGGTCACCTTGCGGTCAACCGGTACGTAGCCGTGCGCCACAAGATTCCAACTATTCTGGCCGGCTGCAGACAGCTGCAATACGCGCACTGCGTTGGTACCGATATCCAGTGCAAAAAAATCGCCCAGCCCTTTTTGAAATTTCATACGGTTCTATTATGCATAAGTTTTTCGAAAAACACAAGCATTTCACCAGTTTTCTCCTGTGCGGTATACTAAGGAATATGAGTCTATCAATTGGAATCGTCGGCTTGCCTAATGTCGGCAAGTCTACGCTATTTAATGCGTTAACAAACAATGATATTTTAGCGGCAAATTACCCATTTGCCACGATTGAGCCGAATACTGGCGTCGTGCCCGTTCCGGACGAACGGTTGGAAACTCTTGCAGAGATGTACCATGCCGAAAAAATAATTCCCGCCACCGTGACGTTCGTCGATATCGCAGGACTCGTCGCAGGCGCAGCAAACGGCGAAGGCTTAGGAAATAAATTTCTCGCAAACATACGAAACTGCGACGCAATTGTGCACATTGTGCGTGCATTTGCGCACGGCGATATTGTTCATGTGGAAAATAACGTCGATCCTGCGCGTGATATCGAAACGATCAATACCGAACTAATTTTAGCTGATATTCAGACGATCGAGACGCGCCTTGCCAAACTCACCAAAGAAGCCAAAGCTAATCCAGAAGCGCTTGATCGCGTCAACCGCTTGAGGGCAATCGTTACCGAACTTAAAGCTGGAAAGCCAATCAACGAACAATCAAACATTGAAGCGGAAGACATTGCCGACCTACATTTACTAACAGCCAAACCTGTCATTTATGTGTTTAACGTTAACGAAGAAACGTTATCAAACGACGCAGCTAAGCAAGAATTACGCGCGCTCGTGCCAAAATCACGCAGTTTATTCATCTGCGCTAAATTAGAGGACGAGCTCAAAGGACTCAACGAAAGTGATGCGCTTGAGCTTTTGCAAAGTTACGAAGTCTCCGAAACTGGCTTAACACAAATGATTCACGCTGCTTATGATATCCTCGGACTGCAAAGTTACTTAACTGCCGGGCCGAAGGAAGTGCGCGCCTGGACAATTCACCAGGGCTGGACCGCGCCGCAAGCCGCTGGCGTCATCCACAGCGATTTTGAGCGCGGATTTATCGCTGCACAGGTCGTTAACTATCACGACCTTGTAACCGCTGGCTCAGAAGCAGCCGCACGCGCCGCCGGCAAAATCCGCACCGAAGGTAAAGATTACGTCATGCAGCCCGACGACATCGTTGAGTTCCGGTTCAATGTTTCGCGCTAGCGTTTAGACCGCCGGATGCAAATAGATAAAATCGTTCTTGGTTGCCGTGCGCGCCTTTTACAGCGCTATCGGCTTTATCTAGGGTACGGAAAAACGAGCGCGCCCATAGTTCAAAGTCTTTGAGAATCGCGCGGCGAATCGTGTTATTTTTAATTACGCCGCTCCGGCCAAGTTGTCCGCGCCCTGCTTCAAATTGCGGCTTTACCATTGCAATAATTTTTGTGTTCAAGCCAGCTAGCGTACGGATATGCGGTAAAATTTGGCGCAGGCTGATAAACGATACGTCGATCACAATAATGTCGGGCGTTTGCGCGGGCGAAAAATCGCGAATATCGGTTTTTTCATGTAATTCAACGCGTCTATCCTCGCGTAATTTCGGGTGCAACTGGTTCGTGCCGACATCAACCGCATAGACTAGCCGCGCACCATGCTGCAGTGCGTAATCGGTAAATCCGCCCGTACTGCTGCCGACATCAAGCACAACCGCGCCATCAAACGACACGGCAAGTTTATGCGCAACGCTCGCAAGCTTGAGCCCTGCCCGACTCACGTAGCGCTCCGGCGCGTTCATTGTCACATCGCTTGCTTCATCAACGAATTCGCCCGCCTTTACCGCAACCCGCCCATTCACATGTATGCGCCCTAGCTGAATCCAATTTGCCGCCTCGCTACGCGTTGCCGCTAGTCCGCGTATAACCATCATTTTATCAAGCCGTTGTTTCATAGCCTCATTATACCAATCACGGATACATAATCCGTTCAATGTCGCGCGTCATCGCAGCAATAGCGCCATACGATTGCCCGCGCGTTAAAATCGTCATCACATACGTACCGCGCGGATGATGTACGATCGCTGTATCATTGACATAATCCCACACAAATCCGACTTTATCCCACACCTTTCCTTTGCTGCCCGCCGGAATACCGTAGCGGTATGGATGGCGGCTCAGCGAGCTCAGCAGCCGCTCGCGCTGCGCACCGCCAATAAGCGTACCGCGCTCAAGACCAATCATATAGTTCGTCAGGTCGCGCGCTGATGTATGCGCCGCCTCTGGGTGCGTGAATGTCGTCGCCGTGCTAAAGCCGCGGTTATACAAATAGTTATTCAAGTTCGTACGCCCAAATTGGTTCAACCACTCTTCGGCGCAGGGATTTGTGCTTGCAATCGTCATGCGGTCAAAGCACGCGTTCGTCGTCGTGCCGAGAATTGGCGTATTCCAATCGCGCTTGCCTTCGTTCATCTCTTTGAATAGATACAGCGCCACATATAATTTATATGTACTGCCGCTCACGACACTCTCAGTATCGCGCGCACCAAGCGACCATTTTTCGCCGTCAAGCTGCTGAATGCTAATCCATGTATTCCAACGGGCCTTTTTATCAATGTATGCCTGCAAACCATCACGCGTCGTCGTATAGTCGCCGCTATATGCAACCTTCGGTTGAATCTCAACCATATCAGCAACGAACGGCGAATGTCCTGTATGCTGCAGCAGGTATTTTGTAAGCGTCTCAATGAGCGGCGGCGCATTGACGCCCAAACCAGTTTCGCCTATCTCGCGATGTATTTCGCGGCCATTCTGCAGCTGAATTTTCGTCACGCCAGCGACACGCCCAGCACGCACCGTCACAACATCCGCGAGGTACGCTTGGAGCTTCGTGTCGTCAATCCGCAGCGTCGTCTTACCTGATGCGTCTGTCCCAAGCATCAGCCATTGCGCTTTTTCTTCCCGCGACGGCGTAAACGTAATGTTGTTCGCTTGAATTTGCAGTGGCAATGCAAGCGCACGCTCCGCCTGCGCGCGAACATCAGCCAGCGCTGCCGCGGTTTTCTCCGGTTGCTGCACCGTCCCAGCTACCATAATTGTTGGCGTACCGTTATAGGCAACCACAGCCGAACGTACCGCCGCTTGCACCTGCTCCGCGCTCACTTGCACACCCAGCGAATCATGCTTCGCGACCAATTGTCCGTTCTCAATTGATAGCTCGGCGTTTTCTGGCGGGCGCGTTAGCTCCGCGCTCAGCGTTTGGCTAAATTCGCGTAGCGGCGCGTCAGAAATTTGCAGATCCCACTCACGCACCGCTGGCAATTGCCACAGTATTGATCCCGGCACGAACCGCAGCCAAAACGGATATTCCATAAGCTTTGCCACCATATCGGTCGATTTTGGCTCTACGCCAACGCTTGCTAACGTACATTCTTTCGACGTCGTATTTTCGCTTGAGAACCTTACATACGCCGTCGCAAACCGGTTGTTGACGCGGCCCTGCAGCTCCAGGTCAGTCTGCCAGCCAACCATCTGATCGCCTAGCCGGGCAAACGGCAACGCGCGATCAATCGGATACATCATCTGTCCAATAATTGTACTCGCTACAAGCAAAAACACCGTCCACACCATCACGCGGTGATGTTTTTTCTCGGGCATAAGCGAATAGTAGTGCCGGCTAAAATGTTCTTTCGTTTTTGCCGCGCGCCGCCGGAATGCAGTTGAGCGGCGCTTTGATGCATGTGCTGTTTGTTTTGGCTTTATTGCCATGCTCTTTAGTATACTACTTTTTGCGCTCGCGGTATTCGCCCGTTGTCGTGTCAATTGAGATTACATCGCCAACTTTAATAAATGCTGGTACTTTCACAACAGCACCCGTTTCAAGCGTCGCATCCTTCAAGACACTCGAAGTCGTGTCACCTTTAACAACATCTTCAGTATAGGTCACTTCCAGATATAGATTTTTTGGCAGCTCAACAGTAATAACGCGCTCGCCGAAAAATTGCAGCGCTAACTCGTCGCCTTCTTTCAAATATTGTTTTGCATCGCCCACAACGTCTGCCGGCAACTCAAATTGCTCAAAACTTTCTGGATCCATGAAGAAAAACGCCGATCCATCATTATATAAATACTGCACTGGGCGGCTTGCCACCTCGGCCGGTTCAATTTTTTCCTGTCCCTTAAATGTTTTAGGAATCACCGCCCCTGTGATTAAATTCTTTAATTTCACGTTCACGATTGAGCCGCCGCGCCCCATAACTTTTTGGTTATATTCCGTAACACGGTACGGCTGCCCGTCAATTTGGCAAACGACACCTTTTTTCAAATCGGTTGGTTGATACATAACGCCTCCTTTGTTTATCCTGTAGAAATACTCGCCAGCGCATGATCAGCATAACCATGCGCTGAAAAATTTTCCACCGTTACCCTTGCGATACGAACGGCATCAGCGCCAAATGGCGCGCACGTTTTATCTCGCGTGCTAGCTGCCGCTGTTGCTTGGCGGTCAAGCCGGTTTTGCCAATCGGCTCAATCTGACCGTACGGGTCAATAAACCGCAACAGTGTTTTTACATCTTTGTAGTCAAACGCGACAGGCACGTCCTTGCGTAACCGCTTTGTCATACTGAAAACTCCTTAGAATGGGATCTCGCTGAGGTCAATCGGCTTATCGTCGATATCCTCAATCACGACATCTTGTGATTTGCTATTGGTTGATTGATTGCTGCTTGGCGCGCTAGGCGACGAATTATCGCTGCGTCCGCTGGCGCTGCCAACAAAATTAAAATCTTCGACAACGACTTCAACCGCTGAACGCTTATTACCGTCCTTATCTTGGTAACTACGCTGATCCAAGCGGCCGCTCACGAGCAGCGGCGAACCTTTATGCACATATTGCGCGATAATGTCGCCAACTTTGCCCCACGCCACACAGTTAATAAAACTGGTCTGATCTTGCTGCTGACCGTCCTGCCCGCGCCAGCTCCGGCTGACAGCAAGACTAAAGTTTGCTACACTTTGCCCGCTCGCCGTCGTGCGCACCTCAACATCGCGTGTCAGGTTGCCCATGAGTATTACTTTATTAAACCCCTTTGCCATAAGACCTCCTCCTTATGGTTTACTATTACGCTTCCGAATCACTGCTCGCTTCGCCGCGTTCTTCAGCGCGCTTTTTTGCTTCCGCGAGTGCGGTACGCGCTTTTTCGTCGACTTTCACGAGCAGATAGCGAATCACGTCATCGCTAATATTAAGCGCATTGCTGATTTTCAGCGGCGCCGCGGCTGGCAATTCGACATTCAACAGTACATAGACGGCGAAATCTTCGCCTTTAATTTTATATGCGAGGCGTTTTTTACCCCAATTATCTTCCGACAGCAGCTTGCCGCCATTGTCGGACACAAGCTTTTTGACCACGCCTAAACTCTTATCAAGCTCCACCTCGCGATCAGGACGAATTAACACGGTCAACTCGTACTCTTTCATACGTTATCACCTCCTTTGGTATCCGTACGGATGGTTGCGTTATCGCACGCAACCTTAGGTTTACTATCAGGGTAATTATAGCAATTTCGCGCGTAATTGTCTAGGCGCCATTATTGAGCTCATCGACGCTGCTGATGAGCACTTCACGCGGACGCGAACCGTCCGCCGGTCCGATAATTCCCTGCTCTTCCATCTCTTCAATAATACGCGCCGCCCGCGAATAGCCGATGCGCAATTTGCGCTGCAACAAACTTGTCGATGCTTTACGCATTTGCACAACGACATTCACCGCATCGCGGAACATATCGTCGCCGCCCTCGTTGCCAAAATCCATCACCACACCGCCTTTGCCGTTAAGCTGCACCGGCTGGCTGATAATTTCATTGTTATACTGCGGCGCTGACTGCATACGCAAATGATCAGTAATTTTATTCACCTCGTTGTCCATCACCCACGCGCCCTGTATGCGCTTCGGCTTCGGCATGCTAGCGGTTTTCATGAGCATGTCGCCTTGCCCCAGCAACTTCTCTGCGCCTGCTTGGTCTAAAATTGTAATACTATCCGTCTGACTCGCCACAGTAAAGGCGATGCGCGCCGGCACGTTCGCTTTAATAAGTCCGGTGATTACATCCACGCTCGGACGCTGCGTTGCTAACACCAAGTGTATGCCGACTGCACGCGCTTTCTGCGCGATCCGCACGATCAGCGCTTCAACGTCACGCTTCGCGATCATCATTAAGTCCGCCATCTCGTCAATCACGATCACGATATACGGCATCTTGCCGCCGTCAACCTGCTGCACGTTGCCTGCCTCATCTTGAACGCCAATTTTCTTACCTTTCGACTCAACCTTCTGATTATATGTCTTGATATCGCGCACGCGTTCATCTGCGAGGAGCGTGTAGCGGCGCTCCATTTCGTTCACAGCCCACTTCAGCGCGCTCACTGTCTTTTCCGGCTCAACAATCACCGGCGTTAGCAAGTGCGGAATGTCTTGATACGGCGCCATTTCGACTTGCTTCGGGTCGACAAGGATCAGCTTTAGATCGCTCGGTGCATTTCGGTATAGCAAGCTGCACAACAGCGTATTAATCATTACCGACTTACCGCTGCCCGTTTGCCCCGCCACTAGTAAGTGCGGCATTTTATTAAGCTCGCCGACAAACGGCTGCCCCGAAATATCCTTGCCGATAGCAATACTGAGTGGCGCTTTGCTCTTCCGCCACTCGCTACTGTTTAGAATGCCGTAAAGGCGCACGTCAGCCGCTTTTTTATTTGGTACTTCAATGCCGACAGCCTTTTTACCTGGAATTGGCGCTTCCATACGCAAACTTGACGCTGCTAGATTCAACGCAATGTTTGTCTCAAGCGCTGTAATGCGATTTAGCTTAATGCCAGCAGGCGGTCGCAGCATGTATTGCGTCACCTTCGGACCAATATTTGCGCCCTCCATTTCGACGTCAATGTTAAACTCATGTAGCGTATCCTGAATAATACCCGCGTTTTGCTTGATATCGCCCACATCAGCGGGCGATTGGCTCTTTTCAAGCAAATCAAGGCTCGGAAACTGCCAGTTCGGATCGCTCACCGCAAGCATCGCGGCTTTTTCTTCCGGCTCATCTTTCTTTTCACGAGTGCGCAACGCCGCGAGCTTCGACTTCTTCTTATCCGCCTCGGTCATCGTAGGGACGCCTTCGTTGAGTTTGAATTCGCTCATCTCTTTCGGCTTGGCAGCTTTGCGCATTATCTCAACATTTGCTTCATTTTCCACCTTTTCCCTGCTTGACATTATCGCCGTTTTGAAAAACTGCAGCACATTATCAAATGACAGTTGGAATATGAATGTCGTCGTGAACACAAGCAGCAAGATGTATATAAAGATCCCGACGGGCGCGCTCACGAGCGACAACATCAACGAGTTCATACTGTCGCCCAGCAAACCGCCGCCCGACGGACGATTGCCTTGCTTCGCCATCAGCAACCCGCACATACCGCTGCACCATACAACCGCAAGCAGCGACGTAAACTTCACACTAAACGGCAGCCTATTATCTTCAGCGCGAAACGTTTCCACCGCAATGAAGACTGCAACGATCGGCACAACATACACCGCCCAGCCAATCATATCTTGCAGCGTATGCTGCAGCCAATCCAACACCGGACCGCCCGCGCCAAACCACGACACAATAATCAGCACCGCACACGCCATGAGCAGTACTGCCGCTGCCTGCTGCCAATAGCCCGCCGGCAGCTCATGCTGCGGCGCCGAAGCCTTTACTGATTTGCGGCGCGCTGCCGCGCGTTTGGTTGATTTCTTTTTTGCCATAACTTATATAGTATACGCTGATTCCGTTCGTTTTTATATGGTTACGCTTATATTGTAGCATAAATTACTACAATATGCAATAGTTTCATCACTAGTACGACCGACTATCTGGTCGTTCGCGCGGCACGACAGTTTCGGTGTCGGGTACTTGTTTGCGCGGAAATTTCCGTTTCGACGGCGCGGGCATAAGCGGCTGTTTTGCTGTACGCGCATTCGTCTGCGGGCGCTGCGCAATCGTTTTATTCACGCCAACTTCATTGATAACCGGAATCACTATCGGTGTACGGCGCGTCTGGTCGTAGAGAATGTGCGTAATTTCGTCGCGAACTTCTTTTTTAATGACCTCAATGTCATATCGCCCAGCAAAACTACGCGACGCCTTCTGCTTAAGATACTGGCGAATCATGCCCATCAACTCTTCATTATCACGCAAATAAATAAACCCGCGGCTAATAATATCTGGGCTCGTAAGCAGTCGTCCTGTACCGCGCTGCACTGTTAGCACGACGACAAACATACCCTCTTGGCTCATATGAATGCGGTCTTTTAACACGACTTCGCTCACGATTTCCCCTGCATCATCATACATAACGCCGCCAGCATGAATACGCCCGATTTTCTTTGCGCCATTCGGGGTGATTTCAATAATATCGCCCGGGTCGCACACAAAGATATGATCGCGCGGAATACTGCACTCTTTTTCTGCCAACTCTGCATTGTGCACTAACATATGAAATTCGCCGTGATTCGGAATATAATACGTTGGCTTCACTGCGTTGATAACCCGCACGTGATCATCATAATATCCATGCCCTGACAAGTGTAGCGGCCCGACGCCCGTAAGGTGCGTCTTGCCATTTTGAATGATTTCACCACCCTCGCGCATCAGTCCGTCAACGGTACGCACGACATATTTTTCGTTACCTGGAATCGGGTTTGAACTAAAGACGACAACATCCGAGCCCTTGATCTTTACATATTTATGCGCGCCCGTCGCCATACGGTTGAGCACCGCGTTGAATTCGCCCTGGCTGCCTGTACAGATAATTGTCACTTTATTATCCGACAATTTAATAATATCTTCCATTTTGACGACCGTATCCTTTGGCACCTTGATCACGCCCGTGCGCAGTGCTACTTCAAGGTTCTGAATCATACTAAAGCCGGCAAAGGACACTTTACGTCCATGCCGCTGCGCTTCATCCAAAATTAACTGGATACGATGTAACTGGCTCGAAAAACTGCTAATGATAATGCGCGAACTTGCCCACTTATCCATCACTTCGCCGATGCTATGCTGAATATCAAACTCGCCGTGCGTGTGCGTACCGGCTGATTCGCAGTTTGTCGACTCATTCAGGAATGCCAAAAAGCCTTCGTTTCTCGCGATTTCTTGAATACGGTCAAAGTCAAACTTCTTGCCATCTACCGGGTTCTCTTCAATGCGCCAGTCGCCGCTGCTTAAGATGTTACCGACTGGCGTGCGCACCACGACCGCCGCCGAATCAGGAATTGAGTGGTTTACGCGCACTAACTCCACGCTAAACGAGTCGCAAAGCTGAATAATGTCGTGGTTCTCCGGGTTCATTTCGTGGTACTCCGGTTCGTATGCACTATCAGTCTCTGCCATCGTGCGCTGCAACATGCCAATCGTAAATTTTGTGCTATATACTGGCGCAGGAATCTTCGGAATAAAATGCCGGAATGAACCAATATGATCTAAGTGTCCGTGTGTAAAAATATG
>CAJPLV010000016.1 GCA_905371715.1 Candidatus Saccharimonadota bacterium
TCGGTGCATCTGGCATTGAGATAAACAGCGACACAGCATAGAGTGGTCCATATAGTGCGATCATTACGAATCCCATAAATTGATTTGCCTCGCGTGCGGTCGGCATAGTAGCGCCAATTAGTACGAGCACGCCGGTGAAAAATGCAAAACTGAGAGCAAAAATTACCGCAGCGACTCCAATTCGCGCCCAATCGACGGGCAAACCCGACAAATCAATATTCGGCAGATTGAGCTGATTGCGGAACAGCAGGTAGCCGATTAGCACGGGCGCCGCTACGAGAACACCCTGAATTAGCATGAGGATAATGAGCGAAATGATTTTGCCGATAATTAGTGTGCGCGCTTCAATTGTTGTGAGAATCATCTCAATCACGCGATTCTCTTTTTCCTCGGTCGTACTAGTAAGCGCTTGTCCAGCAAAGAATGACATTAGTACATAAAACAGCACAAGGAATATACCTGGCAGGATCATTTCTTTGAATGGGTCGTAAGCACGCCCGTCGCGGTAAATAGTTGTGTCGCTAGCTGCTGCATTTTGCAAAACAGTGCGAATCTGTGGCGATACGGTGTTTTGCACTGACTGGCTAAGTAGCGCTAGCGCTACCGAGCTGTATCGTCCGTTCTCAAATAAGCCGACGTTCTTACCGTAGACTTCTATATGGCGAGCACTCACATCAGCGGGGTAGTAAAAATAGGCGTCAACTGTACCATTTTTGACTGCGGCGACACCAGCCTCTTTAGTCACCATTTTGGCATGAAATGTGCTTACTATCTGCGGGCTTAGTAAATGAGAATCATCGGTGATGGCGATACTGAACGTTTGCTCTTTCAGCTTGTCGGCGGCATCTCGCGTGGCGTTATTCGACAAAAACACGATACCGAATACCGCACCGATCATAATCGGGAAGCCGAACACCATCGCCCAAAACGATTTCTTTTTGAGTACGCGAATGACTTCAAAGGTTATAACGGTCGATAAATTATGCATGGCGCGCCTCCTGTTCTTGATCATTTTCGTTGCCGTATACGCTTAGGAAAATATCGTCAAGCGATTTGCCGCCAAACTGTTTGCGTATTGCCGCAACCGTTCCGTAAGCGCGCGCTACGCCGTTTTTTAGCAGAATAACGCGGTCGCACAAGCGTTCGACCTCTTCCATTTGGTGCGTGATCATGATAACGGTCGCGCCTTTGGCTTGGTGCTCCTCAATAATTTCCATGAGCAATCGGCGATTTACCGGGTCAAAACCTTTCGTCGGTTCGTCTAAAATTAGCAGCTCCGGGTCGTTCATAATGGTAATACCGAGCTGTACTTTTTGTTGTTGACCACCCGATAATTTATCAAGGCGGGTCGTCGCTTTGTCCGCTAGATTTACGCGCTGCAAAAATGCCATTGAGCGTGCTCGCGCTTCGTTTTTGCTGAATCCCTTCAGCCGACCAAAATATGCCATTGTATCAATGACGGTTTCTTTTTTATACAGCCCACGCTCTTCTGGCAGATAACCGAGCTTTACACCGCCCGACACGCTGTACGGCTTACCGTTTACTAATAGCGTGCCTCCTGTCGGCGCATAGATACCAAGTAATGCGCGGATTGTCGTCGTTTTACCCGACCCGTTACTGCCGAGAAACCCAAATGTTTCGCCGCGTTTCACCGTAAAACTCAGATCTTTTATTACTTCAACGTCGCCGAATTTCATCTGGAAGTGGTCAACTGTTACAATTGCATTGCTCATACGCCCATTGTAATATGCGGCAGCTATCCGTAGCAATAGACGAACGAAATGCGATATGATAGAAGACATGAAGTCATCGTGGAGGCTAGGTGCGGCAGCGTGCGTCGGCGGCTTTGCGCTAATGGCGTACGAGTTGGTAGCGGCGCGGCTGCTTGCGCCGTCGGTTGGTAGTTCGACATACGTATGGACGGGCGTGATCGGCGTGATTATCATTGCGCTGAGTACAGGCTGCTGGCTGGGCGGGCGCGTCGCAGACTATCGGCATGCGCCGCAGGACGTTGGACTGCTGCTGATAATTGCTGCAGCGCTGGTGGTGGCGACGATGTTGAGCGCAAACGATACGCTGCGCTGGCTGACGACAGCCCTGGATGAGCCGCGCATACAAGCGGTTGTTGCAGCGCTGGTGTTATTCGCGCCGGCAAGTTTCGTACTTGGCGCGGCGTCGCCATACTTAGCGAAGTTGAATGTATCATCGCTCGACACGGCGGGACGGTCGGTGGCAAATTTGAGTGCGCTTGATGCGGTGGGCGGTATCGCCGGAACGTTTGTCACTGGGTTTGTGCTGCTCGGCGCGATTGGACTAAACGAGACGTTGGCACTGGTAGCAGGCATCTTGTTAGCGACGAGCTGGTTGTTTATGCCGCGGTGGCAGTGGCGGCTGCGGGCGCTGATGGTCGGAGTGGTAATTATCGCAGCCTTGAGCGGATTGTGCGCGCCGAAGCGCGGCGATGTGTCGGTAGAGACTCCAAGCGCGCATTATTCCATCGTTAATTACACGAATAATGGCAGGCAAATCCGCGGCCTCGTGACTGGGCCGACCGGCGTGCAGTCCGGCGTATATCTTGATGGCGCAAAGGACTTGCCGTTTTGGTATACGCGGCGTATGGTTGAAACGACGATCGCCGCTAAACCGCGCACGGTGCTGCTGCTTGGCGGCGGCGCATTTACAATGGCAGAGTACATAGCGCGGCAATTGCCGAACACGCAAATTGACGTGGTAGAAATTGACCCGGGGCTAGAAAATATATCGCGGCAGTATTTCGGCTACCAGCCGCTGCCAAACGTAAAGCTGATTTTTAATGACGCGCGCACGTATATTCAACGCACAGACCAGCGCTATGATGTCGTATTGATTGACGTTTATAACGGCGGCGAAATTCCATATTCGCTATTGACGGCAGAATATGGCGGCGAATTGGCGCGAATCGCGCACGAAGATGGGCTCGTGGTGGCAAATCTTATTGCCGGGCTGAATAATACGCCGTGCCGCGAGCTGTTTGCGGCGTTTGATGCGGTGTACCGTCGCACCTGGCCGCATGCGCGGTACGCAGCGCAGCACCGTGATTTATCGCGCGGCAATTATGTTATCGCGTACAGCAAAAAACCGCGGACGATGCCTGCAGCAATGTCTCCGCTGCAGCCGCTTGGTGGCACGTTTTATACCGATAATTTCATTCCAAACGACAGGCTATATGAAGCATGCCGCAGGGCGGTACGTTAATTTGCGTGGTAAAAAATACATAAGCAAAATGCTTGCAATATCCATATATAGTGTCTATAGTTTATAAATAGACGCTACATATATAGCAGTCGAGCAAATAAACACGTGCGCAAATAATTAGTACGATATCTTATTCTGCCAGAATAAAGGCGGGGTTAGTTTTTTGCGCTCTAATAGGCATCAATAATAAACGGGGGAATATGAGCGATATTACAATCATTAAGCGCGACGGCAGTAAAGAGCCGTTTGACGCGAACAAGATCAATCTCGCACTCATGAAGGCGAGCGAGGGTTTGCCGGACCAAATCTCGAAAGTTGTGCAAGTTGCGAGCGAATTGCGGCTGACGCTTTTTGACGGCATGACGACAGAGCAATTGAATGAAGCGGTAATCCAGACGGCGCTGCAAAACGTTAAAGACGATCCAGACTTTGATACAATTGCGGCGCGGCTGCTGCTTAAAGCAATGTACAAAACGCTGCTCGGCGACTACGAAACGGACGATGAGCTGAAAGCGCTGCATGCGCGCGAGTTTCCAAAATATATTAAATGCGCAGTGAAAGATGGATTGCTTGACGTTCGCATGGCCGATGCAAACGTGTTTGATTTAAGCGTATTGGCAGCAGCGCTTGATCCAACACGCGACCGCTTGAGCAAGTATCTCGGCGTCATTACGAACAAAAACCGCTACGCGCTGCGTAAAAACGACGGCTCGCCGCTTGAGGTACCGCAGTTCACGAACATGCGCATCGCGATGGGGCTAAGCTTTAATGAGCCAAACCCGACCGAGGCAGCGATTCGTTTCTACCGCCACATGAGCAACCTGGAATACAGCCCGGGCGGCAGCACGCGCGTCAATGCCGGCGGCACGTTCCCGCAGTTAAGTAATTGTTTCGTCATTGACGTTGACGACGACATGGAATCAATCGCAAAAAGCATTCACGATACCATGTGGATTGCTAAAGGTACAGGCGGTATCGGCATTAGCATGAGTAAGCTGCGTGCTGCCGGCAGTCCGGTAAAGACTACAAACACCGAATCGACCGGTCCGATCCCGTTTATGAAGATGATCGATACGGCACTGTTTGCCGTTAGTCGCAAGGGCAAGAAAGCTGGGGCGGCGGCGCTCTATATGGAAAACTGGCACCTTAATTTTCCGCAATTTATCGACCTGCGCCAAAACTCAGGAGACCCGTATCTGCGGACACACTTCGCAAACACAGCGGTATTTTTATCAGACGAGTTCATGAAGCGTACCGAAAATGATCAGGATTGGTATTTGTTTGACCCAGCAGAGGCGAGCGATTTAACTGAATTATATGGTACGGCGTTTAGCAAACGCTATCGCGAATATATTAAACTGGCAGAAGCTGGTAAACTGCGTACGTTTAAGAAACTATCGGCGCGGCAGCAATACCGCCAGATTCTGATGAGCCTACAGGCCACGAGCCACCCGTGGCTCACCTGGAAAGACGCAATCAATGTGCGGGCGCTCAATAATAACTCCGGTACAATTCATCTGAGCAACCTATGCACCGAAATCACGTTACCGCAAGACAGTAAAAATATTGCGGTATGTAACCTCATTAGTTTAAACCTGTCGGCGTTTTTGCAACACGATAAGACATGGGCTTGGGATCGGCTTGAGCAGGCGACCCGCTCGGCAGTGCGCCAACTGGACAACCTTGTTGATATTACTAGCACGCCAGTTGAAGAAGCTATGCATTCAAATATGCAAAATCGTGCGGTTGGGCTTGGCTATATGGGATTTGCAGATATTCTTGAGAAGCTTGAGATTAGCTATGAATCGGATACGGCGTACGAGCTGATTGATCAGCTGAGCGAGTTTATCAGTTACTACGCAATCGACGAATCAGCGAATTTAGCAAAAGAGCGCGGCAACTATCCGAATTTCAAAGGCAGCGGCTGGAGCAAGGGACTGCTGCCAGTCGATACAATTACGATGCTTAGCGAAAGCCGCCGGCAAACAGTAAACATCTCAACGAAGCAGCGTTTAGATTGGGAAACATTGCGCGCTAAAGTAAAGAAAGGGATGCGCAATGCGACGCTTATGGCAATTGCGCCGACTGCAAACATATCGCATGTGGCCGGCACAACGCCGGGACTTGATCCGCAGTTTAGCCAAATTTTTAGCCGCAGCACGTTGAACGGTAAATTCCTTGAGGTTAATCACAACTTAGTAGCAAAACTAAAAGAGCTAAAGCTATGGGATGAGCTAAAAGACGAATTACTCATCAATCAAGGCGACATTCAGGGTATGGAACAAATTCCGCAAGCAGTGCGTGATGTTTACAAAACGAGCTTTCAACTGTCGCCGTACGCGTTTATTGAGGTAGCGGCACGGGCGCAAAAATGGGTTGACCAAGCAATTAGCCGCAACATGTATTTGGAAACGCGTGATATCGACGAATACGAAAAGATTTACCGTGAAGCCTGGCGCCGTGGCCTTAAGACGACGTACTATCTGCATGTGAAACCGCGTCATCAATCAGAACAGACTACTGTTGCTGCAAACAAGGCAGAGAAAATTCAGAAAGAAAATCAGCGCAAAGTTGGATTCGGCTTTGCACGGAAAAAGTAAGAGGAGGAACTATGACAGTATCAACACAGCCAAAGGGAATTTTAGGCTCAGGCTTGCGCGACGGGCTGCAGCTGAAGCCGGTGCGCTACCAGTGGGCGTATGATCTATATAATCAGGCGGTAGCAAATACGTGGTTTCCGAATGAAGTGCAGCTCGTGCAAGATTTGGCTGATTTTGAGAAAATGACAGGCGAGGAAAAGCATGCGCTCAAGACTGTTATTAGTTATCTCAATCCAAACGAGCTGCTTATTAACAAAAGCCTCGCTTTTGGGATCTACCCATATGTCAACGCCGCTGAAGCGCATTGTTACCTCTCGAAACAGATGTGGGAAGAGGCGAATCATTTCATGACATTTGAATATATCATTGAGACGTTTCCATTTAATCGCGAAGAGATTTACGCAGCTGGGCGCGGCAAGCAAAGCCTGAAAGATAAATCCGATTTTCAGCTGAAGTATGTCGGGCGCATGCTTAACGATAAGCTTGATGTTACCACGACTGAAGGCAAGAAAGACTTCGTTCGTAATCTTGTAGCATACAATATTGCACTGGAAGGTATTTGGTTTTACTCAGGCTTCATGGTCGGCATGAGCTTTCGGCGGCGTAATTTATTGCGTAATGTTGGCAGCCTGTTGGATTGGATTACGCGCGACGAAAACTTGCATTTAACGTTTGGCATTAATTTGCTGCTCACTATTATGGAAGAGAATGAAGACTTGCAAGACCCAGAGTTTGCTGAGGAAATTCGCGGGCTGATTCTGAAAGCCGTTGAACTTGAGGAAGCGTATAACAAAGATATGCTGCCGCAGGGAATTTTGGGCTTGAACGCAGAGTATGTTAATCAGTATGTCAAATTCATGACCGACCGGCGGCTGGAAGAACTTGGGTTTGAAAAAGAATATCATGTATCAAATCCCGCTAAATGGATGGCGGCGGCAAATGACACGTTGGAATTAGTGAATTTCTTTGAAAGTACAAACACAAGCTACGAAGTTAATTCGGTGAAATAGGGGCACATTATGAATAATTTTGACTCGGTGCGGGTCGGCTGTTTAGCGACGACGAACGCCGACGGTTCGCCGCGCGCAACGCCGCTCCATTTTGTACTCACTGATACGCAGCTAGTTTGGCTATCGCCTGAAACGGCGGTCCACTCGCAGAATATCAGTCGCGATCCGCACGTATCATTTACGATGTGGGAAAGCCCGACGATCGCCTTGCGTATTGACGGTATTGCGCGCGTCGCGTCGGGCGATGAAGCGCTGGTGCTAACACGTACCTTCCGCAAAAAACTTGGCGATTCGCCAAAATTACCAGGCGCATCCGTCTATGCTGTCGACCGCGCAAAGTAGCATATTCTACAACGCAGCGGCGCCGCATTTTGATTGAATCAACGGCACCTAGTACTGTATGATAAACGTAAGCAGATAGTAAAAAAAAGGGGGAAGTATGGCAGACGATGATACAGCGTCGGTAAAACGCGTGTTGTCAGACGACAACGCATCGCTTGAAGATAAGCTGAAAGCAATTGAACAAATGGTACAGCAAGCGCAGGCAGAGGCTGACGCAAAAGCAAAAACCGCAGGGGAAATTGCCGCGCCCGTTGATCCGGCTGATCTGACGATGTGCATTGGCTGCCAATAAGTAGCGTTTGATTTTGGCGTAATCAAAAATTACCTTTTGCGATAGTTGACAGAGGCAATTTTTGTTATTTAGCGTCTATAATATCCTTGCTACGCTACATGTAGCGTAGCAAATAAGAACCATGCTATAATAAAATTCCATGGAGATAACAGATCACATGGATAAACAGACAAAATTTATTTTCGTTACCGGCGGCGTTCTTTCGGGGGTAGGAAAGGGAATTACCGCGGCGAGCATCGGTGCAGTACTCAAAGCCAAGGGCTTGTCGGTTTCGATTCAAAAGTGCGACCCGTATCTCAATGTCGATGCGGGTCTTTTGAATCCGGCGGAGCACGGCGAGTGTTTTGTTACTAAAGACGGCGCTGAAACCGATCTTGATTTGGGGCACTACGAACGATTTCTTGATATTGAATTAACGCAGCAGAATGCAACATTAGCGGGACGCTTATTGTCAAATCTGATCGCCGACGAGCGCGCCGGCAAGTTCGGCGGCAAAACCGTGCAATTGATTCCGCACTTAACCGGTGCGATCCAACAGGCGATTATAACAGCCGCTAAAGGCAGCGACGTTCATATCGTTGAGATTGGCGGCACCGTAGGCGACTACGAGGGTCTGAGTTTCATTGAAGCAATCCGCGAATTTGCCCACAAAGTCGGCAAAAAACGCTGCTTATATGCGCACGTTGTGTATGTACCGTTTATCGGTACAAGCAAGGAGTTTAAGAGTAAACCGGCGCAAAATGCCCTGAATGATTTGCGCGGCTTCGGTATCGTGCCGGAAATTGTAATTGTGCGCAGCGACAAGCCGGCGCCAGCTTCAATCGCGCGTAAAATCGCATTATTTGGCGGTGTCGACGAAGCGGGCGTGCTGATGTTGCCAAACGTGGACAGTGTATTCAAAATTCCAGCGCGTATTGCCGAAAGTTCGCTCATGACAATTCTTAATACATTTACCTGTAATGTAGCGCCGCCGCAGTTGGACGCGTGGGCAGATTTAGCGTTGCGGCAAAACAAAACACACCGCGAAAGCGTGATTGTCGGGCTCGTTGCAAAATATATGGATAACGAAGATACGTATTTATCAGTGACGGAAGCATTGCGCGCTGCTGCTTGGGCGGAAAATGTCGGGCTGACAATTAAATGGATTAATGCCGAGACGGCGACGAAACGCGATTTCGCAAATGTTGATGCATTGCTCGTGCCGGGGGGCTTTGGTGTGCGCGGCGTTGATGGCAAGATTGCAGCAGCAACCTATGCGCTTGAAAACAATACGCCATCTTTAGGGATTTGCTTAGGGCTGCAGACAGCAGTGATCGCGGCAGCGCGGCGCGCAGGGCTAGCGGATGCGCATAGCACGGAATTTGATCCCGCAACGACACACGACGTCGTCTATATCATGCCCGGGCAAGAAGGTAAGGAGTCGACAGGCGGTACGTTGCGGCTTGGCAATTATCCAGCAGTATTTACGGCGCGGTCAAAAGTTGCAGAACTGTATCAGAATGATCATGCGACTGAACGCCATCGTCATCGCTACGAAGTGAATCAGTACTATTTGCCGCAAATTAAAGCGGGCGGCGTCGTTGTCAGTGGTATGTCTCCTGATGGCTCGCTCGTAGAGTTTGTCGAAGCGCCGGCATGCGACTTCTTTGTTGCTACGCAAGCGCATCCGGAATTTCGTTCGCGCCCAATGCGCCCGCACCCGCTATTTACAGGGCTTATTCGTGCTGCTATTGACAAAAAATAATGCTTATGCTAATATAAAACCATGGCAGAAGAAAAACAAACACCAGAAGTCAGGTCTGTCGACGATATGATGTCTCGGGAAGACACCCTTATGTTGCGTGCTATTTTGCGTGATCGCAACTCGCGCGGCATCATGCCAGTGTCGGTGTATCGTCCGGCAGACTACGAAGACGGCGAAGTACTCGGGTAGTTACCGCCGCCAAAGAGAGCGTTCGTGATTCGTTCCCGAGCGCTTTTTGTATCTGTTATAATAGAACACATGAATGATATACTGCCATGTATTGCGAAAATAATCAAAAAACAGTTTAATCAAGATATTCCTGTTGAATGCAGCCGTCCCGACCCGAAATTTGGCGATTTGGCAACAAATGTTGCACTGCAGCTTGCTAAGCCGCTTGGTAAAAATCCGCGTGATATCGCCGAAACAATCGCCGGAAAGCTGCGCGAAAATGAGAATATTGCTGATGTCGCGGTGGCAGGGCCGGGATTTATCAATATACGATTGAGTGATACGGCTGTATTGCAATCCCTATATGATAAACCGCACACGCACCGAGCGGGTAAAGTGGCGGTGATTGAGACCAATTGCCCGAATCCGTTCAAAGCCATGCACATCGGGCACGCCCTCAATTCGACGCTGGCGGACACCATGGCGAACCTGCTGGCGGTCAGCGGCGCGGCGGTGCACCGAGTCAGTTATCACGGCGATGTCGGCACCCACGTTGGCAAAAGTATGTGGGCGATTTTGCGGGCGATCGATCGTGACCCAGCGAAACTAGACGAAATTCCGCCGGAAAAGCGCAACGAATTTATGAGCCGCATGTACGTCGAGGGTTCGAAGGCTGCCAAAGAATCGCCAGCAGCGCGGGCGGAAATCGATGAATTAGCCAAGCAATCGTTCATTTTGGATGATCCGATTTATAAGCAAGTTTACGAAACCTGCAAGCAGTGGAGCTATGACGAAATCGACGCCAACGTGGCGCGGCTGGGCAATGTGCCGATTGAGCGGCGCTACGCCGAGAGCGAAACCGAAGAGCTGGGCAAGGCGCTGATAATCGAAAAAACGCCCGGAGTATTCAAAAAATCCGACGGCGCCTACATTTTCGAGGGCAGCAAATACGGCTCGTTCGACAACATTTTCATCGGTTCGCACGGCAATGGTTTGTACGGCGCGCACGACATGGGCTTGATTCAACTGAAACACCAGGATTTCCCGAACCTCGACCTGTCGGTGACGGTTAATGGCGAGGAGCAAGCGGCGTATTTTCGCGGGGTGATTGCTGCCAGTGAATTAGCCATCCCTGAACTCAAGGGCAAATTATTCAACTACGCCACTGGTTTGGTGAAATTGAGCACCGGCAAAATGAGCTCGCGCACTGGCGAAGTGGTGACAATTGAGTGGTTGTTCAACGAATTTGCCAAGGCGATCGCGGCGCACGGCGGCAACGCTTCCGAGGAAATCGTGGCGGGCGCGCTGCGCTACCAATTCCTGAAAGTAAAAATTGGCGGCGATGTGATTTTTGACATCAACGACGCGGTGAGCTTGACGGGTAATACCGGAAGCTATCTGCAGTACGCTCACGCTCGGGCGCGGCGCGTTCTTGAAAAGAGCGCGCAAACGCCAGTATTTCCGCAGGCAATATACGATGAAGACCGTGCGCTTATCCGCAAGCTTAGCGAATATCGCGAGATTGTTGAGCAGGCGGCGCAGGGGCTGGAACCGCATCATATTTGCACCTATCTCTTTGAGTTGGCGCAGGAATTTAACCGCTACTACGAACATCATCAGGTGATTGGCAGCGACAAAGAAGCGCATCGCATCGCTATCGTTGCTCTCTATGCTGACATTTTGAAAGCCGGATTGGCAATTCTTGGTATCAGCGCGCCAGACGAGATGTAGTATTGATATATGTGGTGCGTTTAGTTAAATTATGGCAAAAGGAGATCGGCTATGGCAGCAGCCAAAAAATCAGCAAAAAAACCGACAGCAAAGAAAATAGTTGAAGAGACAGAACTAAAAGCGGCTGATGTCATAAAAAAGAGTCATCTAGCGGGGTTTGCAACGTTTATCCGCGAGCAGGGCGTAGTCGGGCTAGCGGTTGGTTTGGCGATCGGCGCAGCTGCTGGCGACACGGTGAAAAAACTCGTACAAGCGTTTATTGATCCGCTCGTGCAGTTAATCGTCGGTTCGCAGGCAGGATTGCAAGCCGCCTCGTTCACTGTGAAGTTTGGTAATCGGCAAGGTGTATTTCTCTACGGGGCGTTTGTTAGCTCGCTTATCACGCTACTCGCGACAGCACTGGTCGTTTACCTTATCGTCCACTTGTTGCATTTAGATAAATTAGATAAGGCAAAAGAATAATCACAACCGTCTATATCAACGATCCAGTGCTACATTGACGCAGCGCTGGAAGCCTGATATAATCAAAACCTATGATATCAAAGGATAACAAAGCGAAAGCGATTGCTTTGACTCAGGTCAACAAAAACGACGTCGGCAGCCCGCAGGCGCAGATCTCGATTTTGACGGCTCGTATCAAAGAGGTGACTGAACACCTAAAATCCAACAAGCACGACCACATGGCGCGCCGCGGATTGATTCAGATGGTAGGTAAGCGCAAGCGCCTGCTGAAATACCTTGAGCATACGAACTTTGACGCGTACAAAACAACGCTTGAAACCTTAGGCTTGCGCAAATAATTTACGCAAGCTGCAAAACTCCCTAGTGGAAGAGCGAGCTAGGGAGTTTTTATATTACTATCGAGATTCTCGAGTTTATCAGCATAACAAATGTATTTTAATGGCATAGATAGAGTATGTAACAGTCAACAAAATGCATGTCACTAGAGTAAGAAATCTACAAAAGATAGCCGGTCAAGCTTGGTCGCACTGCACGATATTGTATTAAGTTTATAGTATACTATATATAGGTATGTCTATAAACCGTCGAGGAGATCACATATCATGAAGTATATCCGTACTGTTTTTGGTCTAATTGCTGCTGGGGTAGTGAGTATTATAAACGCTACGCATACGACAGCCATTGGCGGTATCGCCAATGGTGCGCTCTCTGCGCGCGGCTCAGACCAGCCGGCAAATTTGTTTGGCGATACTGGCGTATTCGCGCAAATTAGCAGTATTTTATTGTTTATAATCGGTGCTGTCGCTGTTATCATGCTGATCATTGGCGGTCTGCGCTATGTTGTCTCGGGCGGCGACGCGTCAAAAGTACAAGATGCCAAGAACACGATTTTATACGCGCTCGTTGGTATCGTCGTAGCAATTTTGGCGTACGCGGCGGTTAATTTCGTCATCGGCAGTTTCATACCAAGCGCAACAAACCTAACTGGCGGCACCGGAGGCGGCGCTACCGGCCCGTACGGCGCATCTACTCGCTAGCCTTCAGCAGCGTAAACTCAGCTGAATTGGCAATAACCGGCTTCCAACCGCTTTGGCGCAGCTCTTTCGCAAACACCGTATCCGCCGGAATCGCGGCGCAGACAATGTGGAACCGCGCAAATTCGCGTTGGCGAAATGACGCGTCGCGCACGACACGATAGTAATTATCCATTAATTTCACACCGCCGTATTGCCAGCTCGGCATTCGCCCGTCAATATACACTTTTTGCCGCGGCGCGCGCCATATAAGATAACCGCCGATATTATAATCGTTGTATAAATTACCATGACTACATACGCCAGTTTGCAACGACTGCGCAATTTCACGCGGATACCGCGATTCCGCCGCCACACGCACGAGCATGAAATCGCGCCAAAGCAAATAACCTCCAAAGCTAACGATGATAAGCGCGAGCGCTATCATCAACGGACGAATCGCCTGCAGGCGTTCACGAATATGCGCCCAGGGCAATGGCACAACCGCCATCATATGTACGACATCCGCAACCGTAAATACAACAAGAATAGGCACATTGCGTACGCTCATCACTGTTCCAATAATCAAAAGCATAGGGAAGGCAAGCACTGTTCGCCATACCGAGCGCGTATAACAATAACGGCACGTTGCCCATACCGCTGCTAGCAGCGCAACTTCAATACTAAACGCCAGCGACTGCCATTCACTAATCCGCCCATGCAGAGAACTATCGCCAAGTGTACGTATAATTTCAACGTAAATCGCCGCTCCATAGGGCGTCACTGCCGTCGCAAGTACACTCACAGCCATAATTACCGCCAACCGCCACGATGGACGCGCAACGAGCCGGTATACAATGTACGCAAGCCCAACGATGAATCCGCCGTGTAAGTTTGCCCACACTAGCATTAAAAAGGGAATAAGCCAGTGCGTACGTCGCGATGCTCGGAATAATTCATATAATACCGCGGCACACAGCACTGTCCATGTAATCGCGCGTACGCCCGCAAACGGCAAACACGCAATAGCCCCAACGAGCACAATTATCGACAACCGGCACCGCCGCGCCACTAGCCAAAACGCTAGCGTCCACATCGCAGCATAGAGCAGCGCTACGAGCACATGACCGCCAAAATGGTACACCGCCGCAAGCACCATATCGCTGAGCCATTCATGATTAATCCACGGAAAATGCTGCGCCGAAAACGTAAAAATATCATGCGTAGGGATACCGTGCGCCCAATAATACCGTCCTGACGCCAAATGCCAGCCAAAATCCGGGTCAATGATTCCGAGCCCGCACACGAAGAATAGTGCGAACGCCGTTCCATACATAAACCACGCCGGTAGGATATAAAGGCGCAGCCACCAGGGGAATTTTGTCATTTTTTTATGGTGATTCATGATATAAAAAACGAGTAACACTGATTAACATTGGTTACTCTTGCTTGGCGGAGAGGGTGGGATTCGAACCCACGGTGAGTTATTAGCCCACGCCGGTTTTCAAGACCGGTACCTTCAACCACTCGGTCACCTCTCCGTGCCAATTCATTATATCAAACATTTGCCGTGCGAGAAAACGGCTGGCGCGAAACGACCGCAATCCATACCTCTGTTGCACCGGCGCGCAGCAACACATCAGCTGCGTAGCGCACAGTTGCACCCGTCGTGTAAACATCGTCAACCAGCAGATATATACCAGGTGGCACATCACCGCATTCAAACGCTTGCCTTGCCTGGTGCAAGCGCACTGCGCGCGTCGTACCATGCTGAACGGTGTTTGAAGCGCGCTGAATAACCGCACGGTAGGAGAGCTGACGGCGGCGCGCGAACCCGCGCGCCACGAGCGCCATATGATCATACCCGCGCTGGCGAATATGCGATGATATCGTCGGCACAGGCACGACCGTTACGTCGTCCGGCAGCGGCGGCAATACAGCATCAAGCAGATCAACTATCGCGTGTTTCGCTGCGCGGGCGCGTTCAAATTTGTATTGGTTGATGAGTACTTTAAGTACATTGGCGCGCTCGCCAACACACCACGCCCGCGCAAATGGAGCACGGCAGCGGCGGCACAGTCCATACCGCGCCGCTGGTTTTCCGCACGCGATGCAGCCGCTATATTGATTATATATGATGTTATTTTTACAATTATCACATAAAATTACACCGATCATACCGCAAGAACAACAGTAGTGGGGAGCGAATACATCAAGTAGCGACATCTTCATTGTAATTTTTACGTTTACCGTTGCTATATAGTTGATTATACCGCAACCGTTAGCTATAATGTAGTTATATAATTTGTCAACAAGCCAATGAAATGAAAGTTTAAGTGGAGGATGTCATGGCACGTAAGCAAAACGATGATCTACTGATCGAGGACGAACTAGCCGCAGCATTTTTGAATGATGACAGTATGGATTTAGCAGAGCCAGTTGCTACACCGCAGGCCGCAG
>CAJPLV010000017.1 GCA_905371715.1 Candidatus Saccharimonadota bacterium
GGAAGTTATTCGTGTTCGCGTCGTAGTGCGCTAAAATTTGTTCTTTGCTGCCGACGCCGCCCGAAATCATATCGTCGCTCGACGCCTGCGCTTGTGTGCCCATCACGAGTACGAACGATTGCAGCACAAGTGCAATTGCCACGAACGACATTCCCGTCCGCCGTGCAACCGTCTGGCGCGACGCGTTTAACGTACGAAGCATTTGTTTCGTACGGCTTAGTATTGCGATCTGCATAGATACCCTCCTTACCGTGCCCCACCACTCGCACGTTTTATATACTTCTCTTTACATTTTGCCATAAATCTTAAGCAAAATCAACGTCCGCAAAACCTCGCGCGCTTCACCTGTAAATCAGTGTGCTATAATACCTGCATGAAGCCAGTTCATCTATCTCGTCCGCACGCTATCATGATGGTAGGATTGCCCGGCAGCGGCAAAACGTTTTTCGCGCAGCAATTCGCCGAGACCTTTAACGCGCCGTTTATCAACGCGGCGTATGTGGAAGAGCGCGGGCGCGACGAGGAAGCGTCAAGTGAACTGAACGCGATGTTTCTGGGCGAAATAGCACGCACTAATCAGACATTCATTTACGAGGGCGATAGTCTCAGCCGCACTCACCGCACCGACTTCGCACGTTGGGCGCGTATGCATAATTACCAGCCGCTTTTTGTGTGGGTGCAGGTCGACGAGTCCACGTGCCGCCGCCGCATACTAAAAGCGCAAACTATGACCGCCGAACAATTTGACAGTGCCGTCAAGCGCTTCAGCGAACCGCACGTCCACGAAAAACCAATCGTCATTAGCGGCAAGCATACGTATGCCACGCAGGCGCGTACTGTTTTGAGCCGCCTAGGCAGTGAAAACCGCTCTGCCGCACGTCCATCGGTGCAGCCTGCCGAGCGTGTTGTGCAGCGTCCGATTCGCGTGCAATGACGCGGCGCATTTGTACAGCAGTATTAGGGGCTATATATGCCGCGTAGCCCGCAAACGATTCGTGATGCTGAATTCGGCGACATCATCGTGAAGCGCCGGATGGGAGCGCGCAGCGTGCGGATTCATTTGGGAACGGGCGGACGGTTTACGGTATCGTGCGGGCGGTTGACGCCGCTCAAATTTATTCGCGAGTTTATCGATCAATCGCGCGGCGAATTGCGCCGTATGGCAGCGCGGACATCAATTGCCTCGCCGTATCAGCATGGGCAGGCAATTGGCAAACAGCATCGCATCGCCGTTGTACCAACGCAAATGGTAGAAGCACCAAGTGCAGCGATCCGCGGACAGCATATTATCGTGAAGCTGCCGCCAGCGTACGCACTTGAAGACGGCGCCGTGCAACAGCAGATTCGCGATGCGGTCGGGCGCGCGTTGCGCAAAGAAGCTAAGCAGCTATTGCCGCCGCTCCTTGCGAAACTTGCGGCGCAGTATAATTTTCACTACGCTCGCGTCCGCTTTAGTCATGCCGGCAGCCGGTGGGGAAGTTGTAGCAGCACGGGCACAATTAGCCTCAACATTGCATTGATGAAATTGCCAGACGAACTGATTCGCTACGTGTTAGTTCACGAGCTATGCCACACGCGCCATATGAATCATTCAACTGCGTTTTGGCGCGAAGTGGAGCGCTACGACCCGCATTACCGCGCGCACCGCCAGCAGATCAAGCGCCACACGCCTGTATTGTAGCGCATAGTTGCGGTTGGCGAGGGCGATAGCTAGAGAGAAGATATGGTCGTTGAAAATGGCGAGGTATATCTGCCAGATTTGGAGGAACGCGATGTTTAGTATGCGGAATCAGGTTCAATCGATAATTTTGCTTTATTTGCGCCATGTAGTACAATAACGGCGATATTGCCAATGGGTGACTGGAGAAAGAAGAATAATAATGTCGGATAAATTACCATATATCATATCTGCTGATACAGAATATTTAATGAATGTATGGGGCGGGCGCAATAATCTTAAGGTGCCAGATTCTGGTTTTTTTACTGACTTTCAGGCTGGTTGCGTAGAGCACATTGCAAGTGTATCAGCTTTCAGCGGCAATGATTTTGAACCTATAGTTATACCGCACGATAAACTTGCATCAGAGCTGCAAGGATTAGTTTCGAGATATCGACAGGAGGGGGTTGTAGCACTTGATCGAGCCTACATTGGTGACAGTATAGCAAGACGCTTTGAGGTGACTCGCGCAGTAGACACCGATCTAGAAAGTATTGGTATGCAGCCTCGACCATATACACCAGCAATCTCCAAGCAAATTGACCGACTTGTCGCTAATAGCGGCACAGATCTAACGTTGGTTGACGATGTAATCTTTAGCGGTGATGCAATTGTAGAGGTCTCGGAGCTGCTTCGCGCAAAGGGCGTTCAGGTAAGTACAGTCCTTGCAGCTATAGCTATTGGCGAAGGTCGCAGGAAGATTGAAGAAGCTGGCATAGAAGTCAAGTCAGTGGTCGAATACGAAGACGTGAAAGATGAGATTTGCGAACGGGACTTTCTAGCAGGTGTGCCATTTTCTGGACGTACTGTGTACCGAGAAGACGGCGGTCATTATTCGGCGCCATATTTTGCGCCATTTGGATTACCTGAACGATGGGCATCTATTGATGACGCGACCGCAGCTCGCAAGTTGTCGCTTTACTGTATTGAGCGTTCAATTGAATTGTGGCAGCAAGTAGAAAACTTAAATAAAATGAATGTGCCGCACGGCTTCGTTCCGCGCCGGCTGGAGTATAATGCTGGTGATGAAAATTTTGCTGCGTATTTACTTGCGGCAAAAAGTAGTATTCAGAACGACAGCTGAGCCGTAGATAACGTATTAGTAACTCTTTTCCGGATTGCTACCCAACCTTGACGCCATCTTGCTCTTTACCATGCGCTGCCGTGATGAGTAGAAGTTACGCATACTTTCTTCTGTAGTCCGCTGCCGCATTAAATGCTTTTTTGACAGCTTCTTTTGGGGATGAAGCACCCATGGTTAGCTGGCGTTCCCGGCTGTCAATATATTCATCAGCAAGTTTGTCGGCCCAGCCTCCGTAGCCCTTCAATGCAACCATAGGGATATCTGCTTGATAAGCAATAGCGAGTTCTGTGAGCGTGCCTGAGCCTCCGCTAATAGCAATTACTGCATCGCAGCCTGTCACCAAAACTGTTTCCCGGCCGCCGCCTCGTTCAAGTCCGCACGGTATAATAATATCCGCGTCCTTTTCCCATACATCCTTGCCTTTTCCGTACGTAATTCCTACCGTTAAACCACCGGCATCTTTTGCTCCACGACAAGCAGCTGTAGAGAGTGAATCGCTGTCTTTTTCGGCGCCAAAAAATAGAATTCCGCCCATTTTGGCTACATATTTGCCTACTTCGTAGGCTGCGGCTTCAACCTCTTTTGCGTACTTCAGGTCCGCAGCTGATCCCATGACTCCGATTTGAAACTTTCTCGGCATATTGCAACTCCTCGTTAGATTTAGCTTTTCTTCGTGTCAATTTTGTAATTTTTGTTCAATACCACCTACTGTAACATTTTCTTCAACAAGTAGCACGAGGAGGTGAACTATGTACGGTGTGATTGGCAAGCCGGCGTACAGAAACTCTACATCCTATTAGCTCTTTGCAATTGTCGCGCTTACGGTTATACTAAGAATAATTATGGGTGAGCCGTCTCAGAATAATGATATTCTCCTGGAAGTAAATGTACGCCGCGCTAAGATCTTGCGTTACGCCGGATTGTTTTTGCCGCTGTTGTTGGTCGCGTATAGCGTGTACTTGCAACTAGTGCCGGGTGTGCGGCATTATCCGCTAACGCCGCTCATTATTGCAATTAACGCAGCGTGGGTCATTCTAGCGCTTTATCATTTCTTTGCACCAATGAAAACGCGGCACGGCGCAATTGCGCGGATTATACTATTCCATATTATCGCGCTGCTGTATATATTGTTTGTGTCGGGTTTTGACATGCCGTTTATTTACGTGTGGTCGGTGCTATTTTTGGCGAGCGCTGTGCACGCTGGCGCAGGCGGCGTGAAGCTTAGTTTGGCGGCGTTGTTTGTTGCGGCGAGCGCGAGCGTTATCATTTCGGCGGACGATTTGACGCGCGTGTTTCAAATTGGGCTACACTTTGCCGGCACGCTGATAGTGGCGTGTATTATGAATGCGGTCGTCACGGCGCAGGCGATTGATCAGCGCGAGTTGCTGCGTTCGCAAACCGAGGAAAAACTGCAGCGCGACCGCGTGCTGACGATTGTGAATAATTTGGCGGACGCAATTTTGAGTGTCGATAGCCGCGGTACAATTCAATTGTACAATGCGGCAGCGCTTGATTTGCTTGACACCAACTCCGAGCTGACCGGAAAGAAAATCGATACGGTGCTCACTATGAAAAATAACGAGGGCGAGACGGTTAAATTTACGCAGCTCCTGCATCGTATTCACAGCGTTCGCACGCGCGACGACCTGAGCGCTAAAATATCCGGCGAAGTCGTCCGTCTAAGCGTCGTTTACTCGCCGATTCGGAGCGCTAACAGTACGCACGCGAGCGGCAGGGATGGTTATATTATTATCCTGCGCGACATCACCAAACAAAAGTCGCTTGAAGACGAGCGCGATGAATTCATTTCGGTCGTCAGTCACGAACTGCGTACGCCGATTGCTATCGCTGAAGGTTCGCTCAGTAATGTTCAGCTCATGATGGAGCGCCCCGACATTCCGCAGTCTACATTGCACGACGGCGTCAACGCAGCGCACCAGCAAGTCGTATTTCTCGCGAAAATGGCAAATGATTTATCTACACTGAGCCGCGCCGAGCGCGGTGTTGCCGACACGCCGGAACTAATTGATGTTGCCGAGCTAATTAGCGAGCTATATGCTGAGTACTCGCCTGAAGCTACCGAGAAATCGCTCTACTTCGATCTAGATCTTGATCCGCAGCTTGGCGCCGTTAACGAGAGCCGCCTCTATTTGAAAGAGTTATTGCAAAATATCATTACGAACGCTATCAAGTATACGCAAACGGGCGGCGTCACCGTGTCGGTTAAACGCTCGGCGCCGCGGTTGCTGACATTCACCGTGAAGGATACCGGCATCGGCATCAGCCGCAGCGACCAGCAGCATTTATTCCAGAAGTTCTGGCGCAGCGAGGACTATCGTACGCGCGAAACAGGCGGTACGGGGTTGGGGCTGTACGTCGCGCATAAACTTGCGAAAAAATTAAACACGACGATTGAGCTAAAAAGCCGCCTGAATCACGGTTCAACCTTTAGTTTTAGTTTGCCGTCGACGAAGCGCAGGAAGTAACGCCCGCTTGCAATTTTAGCGCGTGCGGCGTACAATAAACTTGACAGTCTGGTTCATACCAGACTTATTTAATTGGGAGAAACCATCGTGGCAGCATCAACAAAATCAACGAAAGGCAAAAAAAAACAGCCAACTGTAACGCGTATTAAGGCGAGCGACAATAGCGCACCGAAACGCGCAGCTGCAGTAAAATCCAAACAGAATGCGGCAGCGGGCGCAGCAACAAAATCCACGCCAAGCGCAAAAGAGAAGTCCGCCTCTAAAGCCAAAAGACTCTTAGGTGGCACCCGAAAGTCCAAGGATGTAGCAAGCAGCAAAAAATCTACAAGTTCGCGCCGTAATCCGCTGCGCGCTGTTCGCGGCTATTTCGTTGGTGCGTGGCAAGAGCTCAGGCAAGTCCGCTGGCCTGACCGCCGCAGCACCTGGGCGATGACAGGCGCACTTATCGCGTTTACTGTTGTGTTTGTCGTCGTTATTCTATTGATCGACTACGGATTTTCGTGGCTATTCAAATTAATTATCGGCACAAAGTAGTAAAGAAAGGAATCAATTAGTATGGTAAAAAATCGTTACGACAGCGCACGGCAGTGGTACGCAATCCACACATACTCGGGTTACGAGGAGAAGGTCGCGGATAGCATCAAGCAGCGCGCACAAACCATTGACATGGCAGACAAAATCTTCGACGCGATGGTGCCGAAAGAAAAACAAATCCAAATCAAAAACGGTAAGCGAAAGATTGTTGACGCAAAGATTTTCCAGGGCTATGTGCTCGTTGAAATGAAATTGACCGACGAAACGTGGTATATTGTGCGCAATACGCCGGGCGTGACGGGATTCGTAGGCAGCGGCACGTCGCCGACGCCTGTGTCCGATGCGGAAATGAATAAAATTAAAAAGCGTATGGGCGTGGAAGATCCAAAACATCAAATTGACTTTTCGGAGGGCGAAGTTGTCAATATTATTGACGGACCATTCAAAGGTTTTGAGGGCGCGGTAAGTGAAATTGACACTGCCAAAGGCAAACTCAAGGTTATGGTTAGCATGTTCGGGCGTGATACGCCAGTAGAGCTGGATGCGCTACAAGTGAAGAAGGTATAGCACCTCATGGCACTGTAGCGCATGTTCTGATTGCATAATCACGCGAAATAGCGTATAATCAACCTGTTACGCACTTATATATTATTGCTTTCTGCAAATTGCACAAGAAAAGGGACTAACATTATGGCAAAACAAGTTATTGGTAATCTGAAACTCCGTATTCCGGCTGGTCGCGCGACTGCTGGTCCGCCGGTTGGCAGCACACTCGGCCAGTGGGGTTTGAATATGATGGATTTCATCAACCCGTTTAACGAGGCAACTAAAAAGGATATGGGTAAAGACGTTATTGTGCATATCCAAGTGTACGAAGACCGTACGTTTACATGGAAATCGCTCGGGCAGCCGGTTGACGATATGATCCGCGAGAAAATCGGTATCAAAAAAGGCAGCGGTAAACCGCACGCCGAAAAAGTCGGCAAAATTACACGCGCGCAGCTAGAAGAAATTGCCGAAATAAAGAAAGATCAGCTCAACGCGATTGACTTAGACGGCGCAGTAAAGGTCATTGCTGGTACTGCCCGCAGCATGGGCGTGGAAGTTGTCGACTAGACTTAGACGGTAATGTAAACAGTGAGAGCGCTTTGGTCTTTGGCTGGAGCGCTTTTTATTATCTGCGAAGATGCGATGAGTCGCCGCAAACACTTTACGGAAAGAAATATATTATGCTGTTTCATGCCACGCGAAAAAACACGCAAGTGTTATAATGGAGTCATCGGGATGTAGCGCAGTTTGGTAGCGCACACGGCTGGGGGCCGTGAGGTCGCAAGTTCGAGCCTTGTCATCCCGACCAGTTTTTGGTACAGAAAAATCAAGAGAGATTATTTTAAATTTTAAAGAAGATATTAAAGAATATCTTGATTTAATGATTTACGGGATTGTCATCAGATAAAACTTTTCAATATTATAATTAGGAGGAATGCTGAATGAACTATAAAAATCCATACGAACATTTGTCTGGAAAACTAAATGATAGAAAGCTAATTACCGCCGGTTTTTCAGAGAAAGCTTATGATACAGGGGATGTTAAACTAAACTTTGTTGTTGGTCCTAATAATGGACCAAGTTTATTGTTGATTCCAGCCCAAATCGGTATATGGGAAAGTTATAAGAAAGTACTCTTACCACTATCGAAAATTTTTCAAGTATATGCCGTAGACGTGAGAGGTCACGGAAAATCTTCTTGGACACCTGGACATTATTCATGGAAAATTATTGGTGAGGACATAAAGCTATTTATAGAAAATGTGATAAAACAAAAAGTAATTATCAGCGGAAATTCATCGGGTGGCATTATCGCTCTTTGGTGCGCCGCTAATATTCCCGAATATGTTTCCGGGATTGTTCTTGAGGACGCGCCTATTTTTTCTGCTGAAATGCCGCGGTTTAAAGAACAAGATAAATTTGTATATAACGGGCTAAAACACCTTGTTGATCAAATCGGAAATATACAAGATAGAGATTTGGCAAATTATTTTAAAGATATGGAAGTGCCGGCCTCTGATAAGAGGATCAAAAGAATTCCAAATTGGTTTGTCGGCTGGTTGTCGCGAAGGATAAAGAAGTTTCAAGATAGATACCCTGATAGTCCAGTCGAAATTGGATTCCCGTTTCCGGACAGCTTATGCTTGCTGATCAAATCATTATCTATGTTTGACCCGGATTTTGCCAGAGCCTTCGTAGACGGTAGATTTTATGATGGTATTGACCATGCAGAGGCTTTTAAGAGAACGAAATGCCCTATACTGCTTATTCAAGCCGATTGGAAACGATACGAAAATTACGGACTTGTAGGGGCATTTGATGACGATGACGCTCAGCATGCTATTTCCTTAGCTCCGCAAATAATATATAAAAAGGTCTCCGCTAATCATGTCATTCATGCTTTCAAGCCAAAAGAGTATATTAAACTATTATCAGAATTTAGAGAAATAGTATCTGATAATTCTATAGTCTAATGCGCCTCACTATAAAACATACTCCTTCATAAATAAAGGAGTACGTTTTGTTTTTACATTCGCGCTGTTTAGTAAATAAACTGTCCAAACGTCCCAGGGCGCACCGTGCGTTTATTATAATTGCCGGCTTTGTAGTTCCAGCCCATTTCAGACACCGTATACGAGCCGTCGGTGTTAACACTTTCGACATAAGCGACGTGTCCATTCGTGACGGCGACCGCGCCGGCTTGCGGTGCTGTGCCGGTAGATTTGCCGGCGCGCTGTGCGGCGCTGATCCAGTTATAACCAGCGTTGCCGTACACTGCAACATCAGGACGGCGGCTATGCACGTAGTCGGTACACCACATGCCGTTACCAACGTAGTAGCTGTTTGAGCTGACCGGCTTGCTCGTGTACTGGCGCGTTGTATATGTGCTGCGCCGAGCGGCAGGCGTAGGCGCTGCCTGTGCGCGGGCTGCTTGCTGGGCGGCAAGCGCGGCGCTCGTGCGGTCGGCGAGCTGCTCGTCGGCAGCTGGCACGCGAATTTTATCGCCCGGGTTAATCGCGTCTGGGTTGGCGATTGATTCGTTTGCATCAAACAAACGTGTCCATGTCGTACCGTTCGCCTCGGCGATTGAGCTAAGCGAGTCGCCCTCCGCCACCGTTACGATAACATCTTTTTTCTCGTTTTTTGACTCTTTGTCTTTT
Organism: Candidatus Saccharimonadota bacterium; assembly: GCA_905371715.1. Classification (GTDB taxonomy): domain Bacteria; phylum Patescibacteriota; class Saccharimonadia; order Saccharimonadales; family Saccharimonadaceae; genus Saccharimonas; species Saccharimonas epibionticum. The sequence continues at coordinate 9,031 of CAJPLV010000017.1, forward strand.
TTGTCAGATTCTTGTTTACTATCGGTTGACGTTTTGCCGTCCGATGTGGTTGGTGCGGATTCGGCAAACGCCGGAGCACTCCAGAGCGCTACGGCAATGGCAACCGCCAACACCGCTAATGCTTTGTTGAAACGCATCGTTTCCTCCTTATACCCCCACGGCAAAAGGTAATAAAATTTATAAATTATCAAACCGTGGAACGCAATGCTTACGCTTATATGTCAATAGCAAAGTGCAAACATGCAAAGCCGATACTAGCACGCCAAAAATATACTGTCAACGATTTTTTGCGTAATATAGCAAAAGAACAGATATAAAATACCTAGACTTTTGATGCGCTTTTTGGTACAATCAAATGTGTAATAATTCAATAGGTTGGGAGATTAGTCAAGGAAATGGCTCATCGTTCGTACCACAGAAAGGAATCGCTAAATTATGGCAAGAAAAGCTGAATTGCTTGAGCAGGCAGCTAAACTGAAACTTGATGTTTCAGCAAAAAACACGATCGCAGAGATTGAGGCAGCGATTAATGCGGCGAACGCACCAGTTGCTGCGAACGAGTCGACTAAAGACTCCGGCGTTGTCGCAGAGCGCGAGGCTGTCGTGGCAAAAAGCGGCAAACGCAGCGCCAAGGCACTTGAAGAAGCTGAAGCAAAAGCAGAAAAAGAGGCTCGCAAACAAGCTGGCGACACTACGCCGCAAGGCGATGCTGACGCAGCGGTTAAAAAAGGTCCGGCGCCAAAAGTCCGTCCGTTGATTGAGCGCCGCGGCAAAGCCTATCGCAAAGCCGCCGAAAAAGTTGAGGCAGATAAGATTTATAACCTGCATGATGCGCTTATGCTTGCAGTCGAAACCAATCCAGCGAAGTTCGACGCTAGCGTTGAGGTTCACGTGCGTTTGGGTGTCGATCCGCGCCAAGCCGACCAAAACATTCGCGCTACCGTCGTGTTGCCGCACGGCACGGGCAAAACCGTCCGCGTTGCTGTCTTTGCACCAGAAGCTGACGCCACTAAAGCAAAGGAAGCCGGCGCCGACGTTGCGGGCGAAGAAGCTATTGTGAAGCTGCTTGATAAAGGCGCGCTTGACTTTGACGTCCTCATTGCCACTCCTGCTTACATGCCAAAACTCGGCAAGTACGCTCGTCAACTTGGTCCGAAAGGTTTAATGCCGAACCCAAAGAGCGGCACTGTCGCTGCTGACGTCGTTAAGGCAGTTTCCGAGGCTAAAGTCGGCAAGGTTGAATATCGTGTTGACAAACAAGCGATCATCCATCTAGGTATTGGCAAAGTTAGCTTTGGTGTCGACAAGCTTGAAGAGAATGCTAAAACATTCTTCGCTAGTTTACAGAGCCAAAAGCCGTCTAGCCTGAAAGGCAGTTACGTTAAGTCGACCGCTATTGCCACGACGATGGGGCCGGGGATTGCAACCGAAAACCAAGTAAATTAAACGCGGCATAAAGTTAAGCCTGTGCGCGCCGCTTACGTGTACTTACGTAAGCGGCGTTTTATGATGTAATAATGCGCACTGATTGCATTCTCTGTACAAGTAGAGCGGACATATGGCACAGCTTAACTTAACACCCTAACCACAACAATTTGCCTTAAAGACTTCAAGCGGGGTTA
>CAJPLV010000018.1 GCA_905371715.1 Candidatus Saccharimonadota bacterium
ACAAGCTCACGAACATGGCGGCTCATATGCCACCTCCTTTCATAGCGTTGACCAGGTCTCTGATAGACCTGAAGCGCGGGTGGACGGGGGATATTTGAGTTGCTCTTTGAACGTGCAGGGGCGACTAATCGCCCGTAAATACGAGCGAAAAGCTGTTATAATAATAACAGACATTAGACAGATAGTCAATAGTATAAGGATTTATATACCTGCGTTTGTCTAGCGGCGCCTGTATGACGCGTGCTACCCGGATAGCGTTTATATGCCGCATTTACGCTAGACAGTGAACGTCTGAGACAGCCTACGCAAATTCAATACTCACCGGGCAGTGATCGCTGCCCATTTGTTCGGCGTGAATTGCTGGGTTTTGCACGCGTGGCGCAATTGCGGCAGATGCCAACCAATAATCAATCCGCCAGCCAACGTTGCGCGCCCGGGCGTTCGCCCAATGCGTCCACCAGGTGTAAGCGTTCGCTTCGTGCGGGTGGGCGGCGCGGAAGACGTCAATAAACCTAGCGTCAAGATACGCTTGAAAACCAGCGCGTTCTTCATTAGTGAAACCATGCTTGCCGGCGTTCTGCTTCGGATTTGCAAGGTCAATATCGGCGTATGCTACATTCATATCGCCGCAGTATAAGATAGGTTTAGCGGCGCCATATTGCCCCGTCTCCAATTCTTGCAGATATGCGAGACATGCAGCGTCCCAGCGCTGGCGCAGGTTCAGCCGGCTCAAATCGCCTTTGGAATTTGGCGTATAGCACGTTACGAGCCAGAAATCGTCAAATTCTGCGGCGATAATGCGCCCTTCGCCGTTCGGATCGCCGTAGCGGTCGTCTGTTAGCTGAAATCGCTGGACGATGTTGTTCGGAAAGCCGTCGCGGTAGCAGCGCGCCGGCGTTTTTGAGAAAATCGCTGTGCCTGAATAGCCTTTTTTTGCCGCCGAGTAGAAGTGCTCAGTGTACTCAGGCAGGTCAATTTCTACTTGGCTGCGCGATGCTTTCGTCTCTTGCAAGCAGACGATGTCGGGGTCGTACGTGCTAATGAACCGTGCAAACTCGCCTTTGTTTATGACGGCGCGGATACCATTGACGTTCCAAGAGAAGAGTTTCAGCTTCATGGACCTAGTATAGCGTATGGGTATGCTATTCATACAATTTGTTCGCCGAGTATTTTTAATCAAACCGTGCGGTTTTTGCGCAAATTCATGCTATCATAGAATCTAATGGCCAATCCACTCCCCAAGCTGGTAACGTTCGACGGCGATGCGCGCAGCGGCAAAGGTACGATTGTGAGTTTGGTAAAAGATTACGTGCGCGATGAATTATTTTTGCCTGTTATGCTGATTGATGCGGGGCAAGTCTTTCGCGTGCTCGTAGTGATGATGCAGGAATACGGCGTAGATTTGGACGATCCGGCAGCAATTGATGCATTTCTTGCCGATAAGCGTAACGAAGACGCTTGCGTGCGCCGCGTGAAATTCGTGTATCATCTGCCGCGAGCAGACCGCGATGCGTTGCTCTACACGCCGGAAATCAGCACAAACAGCGTGAAAATTGGCGCCCGCCCGCGCAGCCAAGTGTTCAAAGATGCGCTGTTGCGCAAATGGCTGCGCGATGCGCGCGAGGAGGGCGTGGAGATCGTGCTGCTGGACGGGCGCGCGCTTGGCGAAGTCGGCGAAGAGCTTGCCCGCGCCGGATTGTGCGAGCATGTGCTTGATTTGTTTTTCGTGTGCGACCCAGTAGTAAGCGCCCAACGTACGCTTGGTATGATGCCGCGTTCGTACGCTGAGTTAAATGCCGATGATCGCGCCCGCGTTGATGACCAGGCGGCGCAAATCACCGCCCGCAACCGCGCCGATCGTACGCGCTCAGTACAGCCGGTCGTGCCGCCTGCTGGCGCACTCACCTACCCTGTGGGCGAGCTGCCAACGGTGCTCCCGCCGCGTGACCCTTGTCCTGCTGCTATTATTGATCGCAGTATAGAATTACCGCGCGAAACTATGGCGCTGCCGGTTATTAGGTTAGTGGAGACATACTGCCTGCCACCTGCGTCCTGATTCGAATAAAGATATGAAGTAGTTGAGCACTCTGTTTGGCTAACGTGTTCTCTTTCTGCACGCTTGTTTCTAAGCACTATATGCTCTGACGGCGAGCTAGGATCGCTAAAAGTTTCTCTTTTTACTTGAGAGCAGCTGTTGATATAGTTTGGTATACGCGCGCGCGGTTGCCTCTGGTGACAACTCGCGGAAGACGGACTTTGTGCCAATACTTAGGCGATGGCGGGTTGATTCATCGGCTAATTGGCGCATACCGGCGGCAAGTGTTTCGCAGGACGGCTCAACGAGCAGGCTGTTGTTTGAGTGTAGCCCGACGTCAAGCCGGTCGTCACAGTACAATACGGGTAATCCGGCAGCGAGTGCTTCTGTAATGACGATGGGCTGGTTGTCGAAGCGGTATGACGCGAGGATGAATATGTCGGTGTCGCGCAAATATTGCACGATCTCTTGCTGGCTGCCGACATGCCCGGTGAACGTAATGCGCGTATCGCCCCGAGCGCGGGCGCGCAGAGCGGCAAGCTCTGCGCCGTCGCCGATAATGACGAGCTCGCTGTCTGGGATATCTGCTTGGCGGAATGCATCAATAACGGCTGCGAGGCGCTTTTCCTTGACGATACGGCTGACGCTTATGAAGCGTAATGCATGCGAGGCTCGTTTGCGCTTCGTCTGCGCGATAATCGCCTCAAATGAGCGGTTATATCCGGTGGGAATACTAGCGTTTGTAATGCGCGTACTCGCGCCGGCAGCCTGAATGTAGCGCAGCATGTAGCGTGATGGTGTAGTGATGGCGTCAACACTCGTCGCCATGAGTGCTTGCGATCGCCAGTCAAACAACCCGAGCGGTGACTCTTCGTGCAGTATAGTACGATTGATTGCAGCTAGGGCTTGCGTACTGCCGCGAATGCGCCGTAGCTTGTATGCGCCTAGCCGGTAGCCAATGCTGCCGAGGAGCGCGACAATCGGTGCTGTACTATGTGCGCCCGCCATGTTGGTATGAAAGGTGTGTATGTGCGGAATGTGCTGTATGCGTGCGATATGCGCCGCCAGCCGCACGGCGCCAGTGTCGGTTTGGCTGTGAATAACATCAAATTTATGCTCGCGTGAAATCTGTTTAGCGAGGGCATGGGTACTGACAATAATTCGCGTGTGCTTTGGCAGCCCTGGGAAGCGATATGACGGCAGGCGAATCGTTTCAGCGTTTGCGGGTGGCACTAGCTGTACGGCAGGTGCGAGCAGCGTGACGCGGTGTCCTAAACGCACCAGCTCTTCAATTTGCATTTGCACGGAACGACTAACGCCGCTGGAGTCAGGAAACATATCCTCAAGCACGAGCGCAATATGAAGCGTTTGCATACTTGCATTATACAATATGCAGTAGCTTTTTTGCCGCATGCGCTCTATAATACGATGGCATGAAACGATCAACACGACCGCCAAGCTTGAGGCAGATCGCTAAAACGCTTGGCTGCGAAGAACGTCAGCGAAACGGAATCTGCTGGTTGGAGTGTAATACAAGCGCCGACAAAGTTGCGATTGTAGTTCACGGCGTGACGGGCGGAAAAATTGACATGATGCCGCTTGCTAGGCAGTATGTACGCGCCGGTTACGCTGTGTATGCTGTTGATCTGCCGGGGCATGGCGGCTCGGAGCTGCCGGAATTGCGGTCGTACGACGATTTAGCGGCGTGGTTGGCGCGCGCGGTTGATACGATTGGGCGGACGCCGGATTTGCTGAGTAGTAATTCATATGGTTCGTCTGTCGTGTATCGTTATATGGTTAACGGTTTGTTGCCGCAAAAAACGCGTGTTGTGCTTGCTTGCCCGACGCCTCATACGTCGCAGGTTTCAAATGCATTGCAGGTTGTTTCGACACACATGCCAAAAAAAGCGTTTTGGGCTGTGTACAATATCTACCTTGGACAATTGATTCGCGGCGTGGTCGGTATGAATACGTATGATCGCGACACGTGGTCGTGGTTTCTTGAGTCTGAAAAATACAAAAAAGCAACAACGACACTGCGGACATCGACTATATTATCAACGCTGCTTTATAACGATAACCCATTTACAGCGTCCCCTTCCCCAGAAGTTCAGCGGCGTGTTACGGTCGTGATGGGAGCAAGAGATAGGGTTGTCTCCGAGAAGGCGCGCAATGCGATGCGCCAGCTTTTACCTGAGGCGAAGATCCGTATCGTACCAAGTGCCGGTCATATTCTGCACTTTGAAGCTTGGCACGATTTGCTGCCTGACGAGCCGGGCGCGCGCAATATGATATACTAGAGGCAGTTATGAGAATTGGACTGTTTATCGACGATTACTTACCGTCGGTGCACGGCGTGGCAACGTCGACAGCAACATACAAGCAAGCGCTGGAGGATTTAGGGCACGACGTGTTTGTTGTTGCGCCGAAAGTCGAAGATTATGACGACTATGACGACCACGTAATTCGTATGCCATCGTCAAAGAACTATGTGTTTGAAAAGCGCGAAATGGCGTATATTTACCCGGGGCTTGCAAAGCGCCTTGACGAGTATGACTTTGATGTCGTACATAGCCAGACACAGTTTTACTTAGGCGTGTTAGCGCACAGTGTTGCAAAGCGCCAGAATATTCCGCATGTCACGACAATCCACACGCTCTACACCGAGCTCATCGACGATTATCCGTTCATGGTAACGGCGGGGTTGATCGCGGCAACGGTAGCGTTTCCTGTAGTGCTGAGGACGAAGCCGATTATGCCAAAAATGTCGCGCGAGCAGATCCGCGAACTTGACCGCAGTAGAATCAAAGATATGCTGTCGCGTCAAGGCTGGCGGCTGACGGCAGCGTTTGCGAATAAGTGCGACGCATGTTTATCGCCGTCGAAACATTTAGCGAAGATTCTGGTTGATGAAGGCGGCTTGACGACGCCGTATTATATTTTCCCGAACAGTATTGATACGAAAAAATATCGCCGCGCGCGTGCTATAGACTCGCCAATTGCAAAAAAGCGCGGTGAAAAATTTATCATTTGCGTGGCGCGGCTCAGCCCCGAGAAACGGCAGATGGCGCTCATTGAAGCGATGCCACACATTGCCGATAAGACGATTAAACTCATACTTGTCGGCGGCGGCCCGTACGAACGCGAACTGCGTGATCGCGTGGCGGAATTAGGGTTAGAAGACCGCGTGATATTTACCGGAATGTGCTCAAGCGCGCAGGTGGCGTCGCTGCTGAAACAGGCGGATGTGTTCGCGCTTGCGTCGTATCATTTCGATAATCAGCCGATGACGTTTCTGGAGGCAGCTGCAGCAGGTTTGCCGATTGTGTACTGCGACGAGCGCTTGACTGAGGCGCTTACGCCGAAGAACTCAATTTTGACTGGCGGCATTGAGGGCGAAGATTTTGCGCGCGTCTTGACTGATATACTTGGCGATCGCGAGAAACTTAAGCGCTTATCGGCAGGCGCATTGCGCGTCGCGAAAGCGTTCGACTCAGAAACGATGGCGAAAAAGCTTGTTGAATTGTATCAGCGCCTGATTGACGCGCGGCGGGAACTTGAGCAATAGCTTGAATGCCGTAGCATTTGAAGCGTTTGAGCGTATTTTGCTGTTTGCTACGCTTTTGTCGTGCGAATATAGCGTTTGGTTGGCGTGCGGCTTATCGGCGCATTTTAGCGCATCAGCCGCTTTGCTTCGCGGTCTTGGTCGCGGCGTTTGATTGTTTCGCGTTTATCGTAGCGCTTTTTGCCCTTGCCGAGCGCGATGACGAGCTTAATAAACCTCCCCTGTGTCAGCAATTTTGTCGGTACGATCGTCATACCCTGCGTGCGGCTCGCGGCGAGCTGGTCGATTTGTTTGCGGTTTGCAAGCAGCTTGCGCGGGCTCGTGTCAACTGTGCGCGCTTCAGGCTTGCCGCGCTCGTTGTGGCGCAGGCTAAAACTGGCGTTATTCAGCCATAATTCCCCATTCTTTACTGTAACAAATGCGCCTTTTAGCTGGACGTGCCCGTCGCGGGCGGCGCGTACCTCAAGACCAGTCAGTGCTAGTCCTGCAATAATCTCGTCGCCCAACGTATAATCAAACCGTGCCCGTCTGTTAACGATCGCGGACGAACCGGTGTGTTTTTTGCTGTGCGGACGCTTCTTGCTCATATTACATCATTATACCATTGCAGTATAATGATATTACACACTATATATAGTGGATAACGATGTATTTTACACATTATATATAGCGTCATAATGACATGTGCGCTATACTAGAACTCATGAATTATGAGGGTAGCCAGGCGCCGCGAGTGTCTAAATGTAGTGCTGAATTTAACGAATGCGGTATGTCGCAGTTGCCGTTTCGCGTCAATGAGCTGCCGCAGATTCGCACAACGTATGATTCGGCGGCGTTACAAGAACTAGCAGTCTCGCTTGATGGTGGCGCTGAGTCGCCGCACTTGCGCCAGGTTAATCCGATTCAAGTTAACGAATTTGATGATGTAGGTAAATTACAGGCATACTTAGATGAATATCGCGTATTTTATAACAGTGATGGACATACGGTGGCGATTCCGGATAGCAGTGAACTTGAGCGCCGCCCCGACGGTACGTGGCGGATTTTGATCGCTGGGCATCGCCGCTGCCGTGCTATGCGTATAGTCGCCGATAAATACGGGTATGCGCTTCGCGAGAGCGATGTGCGCATTGACGTGTATCATAATCTGCCATTTGCCGACGCGGTGAGTTTGCAGGGGCGCGAAAATGAGCATCGTGAGGTCGATCCAGTCGAAGCAGCGAATGATATTGCGCGGCATTATTATTACTTTCGGCATAAGCACGACGGACGCGCACCAACGCAAAAAGAATTAGTATTGCTAACTGGCTACTCTGCCGACCGCGTGAGCAAAGCGTTACGTTATCATTCTCTGCCCGATGAACTAAAAGATTATTATACGAGCGGACAATTGCCGTTTAATATTGTGGCGCGGTTACGTTCGCTGTATGATGCTGAATATTCGTATCGCACACAGAAGTATCCGCAGCAAGCTGTCGAATGCTCTGATGAATTGTCGCGCGACGCATTGCACCAAACCGCAGGCTTTGCGAATGAGTTGGCGGCGCTTAAATCGAAAGGTTTCGGCGCTGATATGCTGCGTGAAAAGTTAAGTGCTAAGATGAAATCACTTGAAGTCGTGCAAGATGAGCTATTTATGCTGGAAGAAACGCCGGTTGAATACCGTACGCGTACGCGTCGCCGTCATGTTGATGTAATGGTGCAGCAACTTGGCGCGGAGATTGATACACCGCCCGAAACATGGTCGCCTGCGTTGCGGCAATTTATTGCGAAAGCTGCCGTCCGTGCAGCAGAGATTGACCAGGCGGTAATTCAGCGCGCCGAAGATGATGCCCGCGTTGCTGCAGGTAGTATGGCGCAAGTAATGTTTGCATAAGAGTACGTTAGGGTACAAAAAGAAAAGCCGCCCCAGACAGGAGCACGAACGGACAACGTATGTCCGGGGCGGCTCAACTGTGGGGCGTCAGATGACGTCGCTGCATGCGCATGACGCGATAATGCGCGCACATCGCTGCGCTTCGTCCTTGCCGACGAGCGGCATGAGCTTCTTGGTCAGTGACTTGACCAGGAAGTGTTTCTTGATGCTCTCGCCATAGCGCTTGAGCAATACGACACTTGCGGTGCTAGCGATAGCGAGGCTCCCCGCGCTGATGGCGCCGCTCACGGTGCGGCGGGTTCTAGTGATCTGCCGATCGGCAAGCCCAAACGCAAGGGCTTGACCGGATGCGAGCTCAATGAGCCCCATAAGACCGATGGCCCCGAACAGGACTGCGCCGACCAACAATTCGGCGTCTGTGAGCGCAAATCTCACCACCGGTGCGACGACAACCTCGCTCTCCGCTGGGCGCCGGAACGGCGCGCGGTAGCGGGCATTTACCACATTAATCTTCTCGCCGAAAGGCGAGAAGCTGCTCGGTTCGGCGATAGTTGGCTGAGTCATGACCCACCCTCTCTCTACACGAGACTCCGAGAATTATGCGCGGCTGCGCGTGGAGTCTATGCACGATTATGTCAAGTTTATGTGTATAAGTCAAGAGATGTCTTGCAACTCAGGGATTTTCACATATTAAAAAATAAAGTATACCTAAAATCAACACTGAGCCGTGATATACTATTCCGTATGATTGCTGACGTCCATATTACTGAGAAGTCGTTTGGTCCTACGGTGTTGATGGCCGGAGTGAAGTTTAGCGTGGACGACGGCGAGAAAGTCGGGCTCATCGGACGCAATGGCGCGGGAAAAACGACGCTATTTGGTATATTGACAGGCGCGGATAAAGATTTCACGGGTAGCGTGATTTTTCGTCGTGGTAGTGTGGTTGTGGTAACGGCGCAGGAACATTACGATGTCGGCGATATAACAGTGCTGGAGTATATCTTGAGCGGGCTGCCGGAGTATGCGCGATTGCGGCATATTCTGCATACTTATCCTGAGACGATGGGTAATGACATGGCGAAGATCGAAGAATATACGCAGGCGCTTGATCGGTTTGGGCAAAAAGGATTCTATCAAATTGAGGAGCTTGTGACCGAAGAGTTGAGGAATTTTCAGATGGATGGTATGGCGGAACGTCCCCTCGCCTCGCTGAGCGGCGGGCAGAAGCGGCTGGTCGAGGTGGTGAAAATTATGCACGCGCAGGCGGATTTAGCACTGATAGACGAGCCGACGAACCACATGGATTACGTGGCAAAGAAGCAGTTTATTGATTGGATGAAAGCGTCAAAACAAGCGATGCTGGTTATTACGCATGACCGCGACGTGCTGAAAGAGGTTGACCGAATTGTTGAACTGAAGGATGGTGTAACGGTAAATTACGAGGGCAACTACGATGCATATTTGAAGCAAAATGCGTTTGCAACGAGCAATGCGATGAATGAATACGAGACGGAGGCGCGGCGGATTGCGAATCTAAAAGATAAGGTGCTGCAGTTTCGGCGCATGAAAGAGCGGGCGCGCGACCCCGATACGATTAAACAATTCAAGCGGCGCGAAAATCAAGCGGCGGCAGAGCTGGCGGAGTTAGAAAAAATCGAAATGCCAACCTTTTGGATTGACCGTGAGCA
>CAJPLV010000019.1 GCA_905371715.1 Candidatus Saccharimonadota bacterium
ATTTTGCTTCCTAAGCCCCAATGTTAAACAGATTTCTTATTTTCAAGGCAGCTTAGATTCGTCTCTACCTTCAGATAAAAAAGTACGTTCGAAGAATAAGAGTAATGATTTAAAACCTTATGCTTATGTTCTGTTTCCGATGGATAGTGAGGAAAAACGTGAAAAAACGTTATTAATTAAAGAGGGGTTGACTTGGACCTTGCAATGGCGTTTGAGTGAAAAGGCAAACGAAACAGATAGGGAACAGGTTTTGGAAACCTTACGTTGGTGGGTAAATTTTGGAGGGGTTGGTGCGCGTACTCGGCGCGGATGCGGTGCGTTTGTGGTTAAGGATAGTTCTAATCCTGTTTTCAAGCAGCCTTTGAGTATTGATGAGGTAATGCAGGCAGGTTGCAAATTGGTACTGCGCCCAAGTACTAATCATGCTTTAGTAGCTTGGAAAGAAGCAGTTCAACGATTGCGTGATTTTCGGCAAGGTGTAGGTATTGGACGCAATCATCCCTCATCTGATACGACGAAACCTGCCGGTCGCAGCCGTTGGGCGGAACCTGATGAAATTCGTCGTATAACGCGAACACATTCTGACCGGCACAGGCCGGAACATCCTGCCGGAGATTTATTTGCGCGTGGCGTATTCGGTATGCCGATTATTTTTCATTTTGTTGGCGGTGATGAGCCAACAGATACAACATTACAGCCTAAATGTAAGGAACGTATGGCCAGCCCTTTAATTATTCGCCCTGTTGGGGATGGCAAGGGAGGTTTTCAGGCTGCTGCATTGAGCCTGCCTTTGGATAAGGTTTTAAATGTTTCTGTCGAATTAAAAAAACAAACCAAGGGAACTGTACACCCAGTAACGCTGTGGGAGGAAAGTAAGGCACGGCAAGTTAAGCCGTTAAGTGAAAACGGTGGTGGTAATCCAATTGATGCGTTTTTGAATTATTTTACGAAATAAAAAAGAGGAAAGCTGAAATGACTCAATACGTTTTAACCCTATCCATCGGTCCCGTACAGGGGTTTATCGCTTCGGCACGGCGGAGTCGGGATTTATGGAGCGGTTCTTGGCTGCTGTCCGAAATGGCGAAGGCAGCGGCAAAGAGTTTGTTTGAAGCCGGAGCGCAGATGGTGTTTCCGTTTGTGGACAAGGCGACCAAAGACCGTTTAGAACCTTGTGACAGGATGGACGATAATTTTTCAGTCGGCAACAAAATTCAAGTACAGGTTGATGTAGTCAATGATGCCGCAGTACGAGACTTGGTTGCGCAGGCAAAAGCAGCGGCGCAGTCACGGTTTGAAACCATCGCACGGCAGGCACGACAAGATTTGAGTGCAGCTTTACGCGATGAAATTTGGCAGATGCAAATCAAGGATTATTTGGAAATCCAGGCTGCATGGGCGCGGATAACTGAAAAAGGTTATTCAGATGCAAGCCAACGTGCTGCATCAGGTTTAGCGGCGCGCAAAGCAACGCGCGATTTCACATCTACCGGCGCAAGCAATGCTTGGGATGAGCGTTTTATGCTGCCCAAATCCTCACTGGATGGCGCACGTGAAACCGTATTGCTGGAAAAAGCCAACGGAGATGCTGACTTGTCCGATGTGGCAAGACGCAAGCTGGGTCTGAGCCGATCGGAGCAGTTGGATTGTGCAGGAATTGTGAAGCGTTTGGGCGGCAATAGCGAGCAGTTTACGCCCGTTACCCGTGTAGCCGCAGATGCTTGGTTGCAAGGTTTGCCTGAAAATGAGTTAAGCAAACTTTGTGATGCTTACGAACCTTTAATTGCACTGAATTTAGCGACTCGTGTAAGGGGCAATCAAGGCATTTACGCAGATTTTCCGTTTGATGCGCAGTTGCTGTATCGCAACCGTTTGGATGCGGCCTTGTCGGACAATAAAAACAGTGCGGATGCATTGAGAAAATTATTGGATATCTTAAAACCGATTTGGAAAGATCATGGCGAACCTTGCAGCTACTGGGCGATGTTGCTGGCAGACGGCGACCGCATGGGCGAGTTGCTGGATCGTGCGAAAACGATTGAAGAGCATCAAGCGATTACCGAAGCATTATCTACATTTGCAGAAAGTGTACCTGCGAAAATGCGCGATTTCCGGGCGCAATGTGTTTATGCGGGCGGCGACGATGTATTAGGCTTTGTCGCGCTGGATAAGGCGGTTGATTGCGCAGACGCGTTGCGGCAAGCATTTTCAGCCTGCCTGAAAAAAGTGTCAGATGTTTTGAAAGCGGAAAAAACGCCCACATTGTCCGTCGGTTTGGCTATTTGTCACATCACCACGCCGCTCGGCAATGTACGCCGTTTGGCAAAACACGCGGAAAAAGTGGCAAAAGGCGACAATTATCCTGCCGATCAACAGCGCAATGGATTGGGGATTACCCTGTCTGTGCGTTCAGGTTCAGACAGTGATTGGCGTGTGCAATGGAGTGATGAAGCAGGGTTGGCAGCATTTAAAAAATGGCAAAACTGGTATCAGAAGAAAGAAATCAGCAGCCGTATTGCCTACGACAGCCGCGATATCTTTATGCGCACGGATTTTCCGAAATCCGTCGATTTATCCTTCGAGCTGCACCAAAATATCCGCCAAGCCGAGTTTACCCGAATGCTGGATAGGGCGCGAAATATGTCGGGTGGCGAATTGAAAGACGATGTAAAGAAAGAGCTGAAAGCCCGACTGGATGCCTTGCAACGTCAGCTTGGCAGCGAACATACCGGCGCACTCAATATCTTCGCCACCGAGTTAATCATTGCCCGCTGGCTTGCAGCCAAAACACAAAACGATTTAGGACAGGAGGCGCAATCATGAACAGCTATTTTTTAGACGCACTTGCGCCGTTGGTGTTCCGTAGCGGCAAACCGTTTGGAGCGCAGTCGGATACCGATGATATTCAATTTCCGTTACCCTCCGCGGCAGCAGGTTTGGTACGCACGCAAATCATGCGGCAGAGCGGCTGTGATTGGGACGGCAAAACCCAAGGCAATCGAGCCAAGTTGTCGGACGCACAAGTTGATGAATTACGCCAAATTGCCGTACAGGGCGCGTTTTTAGCGAAACAGGATATTTCAGACGACCTGAGAATCCTATTGCCTAAACCTGCCAACGCTCTGTATTTAAAAAACAAAGAGACAGATAAAATCGAACTCGTCCGTCTCGCGCCGCAAGCCTTTGGCAGCGATACAGCGGCGGATTTCCCTCATGCCGATTTATTGCCTGTACAAATCCAATCGCCCATCAAAGGCAAGCCTCAAAGCGGCGCAACGTATTGGGATTTGGCGGATCTGCTGGCTTGGCAAAACGGCGGGAAGTTGGTGTTTGAAGACATCAACAAACGCGGCGTACAATCGCTGCCGATTGAAACGCGTACCCATGTCGGCATAGACCGAAAAACCCTTGCAGCCGAAGACGGACGTTTGTTCCAAACAGCCGCTTACGATTTTGCCGAATCTGCGCGGGAGCATCATCAGGGCTGGGAAAACCACCGCTATGGTTTCGTGATACGTACGGCAGCCGATTTGCAAGATAACAGCGTAGTGCGTTTCGGCGGCGAAGGAAGACTGTCGCGGCTGAATAAAATTTCAGACGACATATTCAAACAGCCCGAATACGCATATACAAACGGATTGACGCTCACCTTGCTGACGCCTGCCTTATTTGAAAAAGGCTGGCTGCCCGGCTGGTTGGACAGCCAAACCTTAACAGGCATACTCCCGCATACCAACCTGCAAGTCAAACTCCGCGCCGCCGCCATAGACCGATGGCTGCCCGTTTCAGGTTGGGATTTGCAGCAACATGCACCGAAAGCCATGCGAAAAGCCGTTTCGGCAGGCGCAGTATATTGGTTTGAAATACAAAGCGGCAACCCGGCCGAACTCGCCCAAGCCCAATGGCAGGCATTCAGCGACAAAGGACAAGACCGACGCGACGGCTTCGGCATCGGATTGATCGGCCCGTGGCAGAGCATTTAATTTTCAGACGACCTGACAACCTATTTCAAATTTAAAAAACAAGGAAACCAAAATGAACACCCGAATTTTTCACCTACATGCCTTATCCGCCCTCCACGTCGGCACAGGTCAAGGCATAGGCGCAGTAGACTTGCCTATCGCCCGTAGCCGCGCCACCAATCTGCCGCTAGTTCCCGGCAGCGCGCTTAAAGGCGTATTGCGTGATGAAGCCAAAGAAAAATGGTACTTAAACCAAGACGACATTCAAGCCCTGTTTGGCGCAGACAGTCAAGCCGACAAAGAAAATATTCATGCCAGCGCCGCCGCCTTTGGCGATGCACATCTGCTGCTTTTGCCGATCCGCTCGTTTGCAGGAACCGTCGCCTTTGCCACTTGCCCCTTTATCCTGCAACGCTATGCGCGCGATGTACGCGGGTTGCAGCCGGAAAGCCCCAAAGTACCCGCTTTAAAAGATAGCGCCTCCGTGCCGGACAACACCGTATTGCGCGTTTCAGGCAGCCAAATCGCGCTGGAAGATTTGGACATCGGCAGCGAAACCAGTACCGAAGCCAAACAATGGGCAGAACACATTGCCGCCGCCGTTTACCCCGAAAACACGGCAAACAGCGAAGCATGGCGCGAACAGCTCTGCCAACGCTTCATTATCCTGCCCGACAGCACATTCTCCTTCTTGGTCGATACCGCAACCGAAATCCGCATGCGCATCAGAATCGACCGCGAAACGCGCATCGTCAAAGAAGGCGCGCTCTGGTCGGAAGAAAACCTGCCCGCCGAAAGCGTGTTGTACGGCATTTTAGCCATTGACAAATCGCGCCACAGCCGCAACGCCAAAAGCGCAGACGAACTCTCCGCATTGATTCCCGCAGGCGAAACCCAAATCCAAATCGGCGGCAAGCATACAGTCGGGCGCGGCCTGTGTCGTCTCGTACTTTCAGACGACCTCAAAAAAGGGGAATAACATGCAACACATCCGTTCCCAAAAATACGCCCAACGTGCCTATGGACTGATTCAAAAAGTCAAAGATGACAACAAGCAAGTCAAAGAATACCGCACGCTTGCGCTGAATTTCCCCACCATGATCCTGCAATCAGGGCTTGCCCAAGCCATCGGCTTTTTACAAGCCAAAGGCAAAGAAGAGCACCTGCTCCTATTGGCGCACATTGCCGAATTGTTGGGCGAAAACAAAGACAGCCTTCACAAAAAAATCTTAGAAGCAGACTTATCGCATTATCAATTCCTCACGCGCCAAACCATAGAAGCTGCATCTAGCCTCAAACGCTACACCCAAGCCCTGCTGCCCAAACCTAAAGACAAACAAGGGGGACAATCATGATCATATCTCTGATGAGGGAGAGTCTGAGAAAACTCATTTCAGGTAACCTGAAAGATGCGCATGCCGGTTTGCTCATGCAGCGCGGCCTGCCCGAATGGAATCAAGACGACAAACAAGCGAAAGAAGACCTGATTGAAAAGATCGCCAAAATCCCCGCGCCCGCAAAAGACAGCCTGTACGCACTCGCCTTCACACGCTGGGTGCAGGCTACCTCCGACACCAGCCGCTTCGCCACGCTTACCGCCAGCATTTCAGGCAGGCTCTATACCGGCCTAAACAGCGCAGGCGCACTGGAAACAGGTATCAGCACTCACCACACCTACGGCATGCCCCTCATTGCAGGCTCATCCGTCAAAGGCATCGCCCGCAGCTATGCCGAAAGCCTCGGGTTGGATAAAGCCTATCTGACCGTATTGTTCGGCGACGACAGCGATTCAGGTAGCCTGAAGGCAGGTGCGCTTGTTTGGCACGACGCATGGTTTGTGCCCGCCAGCACGCAGCCCTTTGCCGCCGAAATCATCACTACCCACCACCAAGATTATTACAACGGCAAACAGCTCGAAGCCGATGAAATGGAATCGCCCATTCCTAATCAGCAAATCGCCACGCAAGGCAGCTTCTATTTCGCGATCGAATGCGCCCCGGGTGCGCAGGCATGGGCGGTATACGCCCAAAACCTATTGTTTCAAGCCTTGCAGACACAGGGCGCAGGCAGCAAAACCGCATCTGGCTATGGCTATTTTACAGAGGCAGATGAAGCCGCTCGACGCAGCATCCGCAACATTCAAGACGCACAAAACCAAGCCCTAGCCGCGCAACAAAAAGCCGCCAAGCTGGCCGCCATGCCCGTGCATCGACAGTTTATCCAAACATGGCAAGACCGAATGGCGGCGCACACAAACATGACCGTAGGCAATCAAGCACACGATACACTCTATAAAGAATGGAAGGTAGCTCTGCAAACTGCCGCAGAAAGTCCCGATTTCAACGCGGCAGAGAAAGCCGAAATCGCCGCCGAATTTGCAGTCAAAAAAATGAGGTCAAAATACACGAAATGGCTGACCGACAAGCGCGGCAAAGAGCTGAAACCCATCTTGGCGAAGTTGCGCGGCGAATAATAAGCTATTGGCCTTGCAGAAACCCAAAATTTTCAGGTAGCTAAAGCTGTTAAATTGTTGAAAAACGTTGTGAAATTTAAGGTGTGCCGCTATAATCTGTACCACAAGCTTCCGATGGATAGCGAAGTATCTGTCTTTCGACTGCTCTTTTTATGAATATTTGTTAAATAAAGTCTTTGTTGGTTAAGAAAAAAGCTAACTCTTCTTAACTCAATAATAGATTGAAAGTAATTAGATTTTTAAACTGATGCAGTCGGAAGACTTGCCCCACTCATCGGGGATTAAGACGAAGCGGGCTTCCCCATTGCTTGCCGTGTGTAAAGTCGGAAGACTTGCCCCACTCATCGGGGATTAAGACTTTTTTGAAGTAGCCATTTTAATACTCCTTTTAAGTCGGAAGACTTGCCCCACTCATCGGGGATTAAGACTGTTTGTACCATTTAATTCGGTCTAAATTAACACGTCGGAAGACTTGCCCCACTCATCGGGGATTAAGACTCAAACTGAAGAGACTATTTACAAAGGCTTGTACGTCGGAAGACTTGCCCCACTCATCGGGGATTAAGACTTCAGACCATGTAGGATTATTTTCGCATGGGAAGTCGGAAGACTTGCCCCACTCATCGGGGATTAAGACGCAAAGAAATCAGCCTACTACGCCATTATGCCAAGTCGGAAGACTTGCCCCACTCATCGGGGATTAAGACATAGATTACCATGAGTATTCGAGATGGGAATAAGGTCGGAAGACTTGCCCCACTCATCGGGGATTAAGACTCTAACCTACTCAAGCTATTTTACACTCTTTAAGTCGGAAGACTTGCCCCACTCATCGGGGATTAAGACCTAGCGGCGTGAAATGTGGATTTGGTTTTAGAAGTCGGAAGACTTGCCCCACTCATCGGGGATTAAGACGC
>CAJPLV010000020.1 GCA_905371715.1 Candidatus Saccharimonadota bacterium
ACCACAATCTTATCGTAAATCGGATGTTTCACCCGTCGCTCAATAAGCACCGTCACAGTTTTGGCACGCTTGTCACTGACCACTTTACCAACGAGGGTGCGCTTGAGGGATCTTTTTTCTTCCGTCATGTCACTTCCTTATTTGGCTGCAGCCTTCTTTTCGGCAAGAATAGTTTTCGCTCGCGCAATAGCACGGCGCGTCATACGCAATTGACTGGTATTGTTCAATTGCTGGGTTGCTTTCTGCATGCGCAAGTTAAAATGCGCCTTCTGCAATTCCTTGACCTCTGCTTTTAGCGCAGCTTCGTCCTTCTGGCGCAGTTCTTTGGCGTTCATCTGCTTAGTCCTTTCTGGATTACTGACCAATCATGCGGGTCACAAAAGTTGTCCGCAGCGGCAACTTGGCAGCAGCCAGAGCAAAAGCTTCCCGTGCCAGCACCTCGGGAACACCGACAATTTCATAGAGCACCTTACCTGGCTGAATCTCAGCCACATAGTACTCAGGGTTGCCTTTGCCATTACCCATACGAACTTCTGCAGGCTTGGTAGAAATTGGCTTGTCTGGAAACACACGAATCCAGATACGGCCACCACGCTTGACATGACGCGTGATGGCACGACGCGCGGCTTCAATCTGCCGGGCCGTCAGTCGACCGCGATCTGTTGATTTCAGTCCAAATTCACCAAAAGCGACAGTATTTCCACGAGTCGCCAGACCAGTATTCCGGCCCTTCTGTTCCTTGCGATATTTTCTGCGTGCAGGTTGCAGCATATTTATTCTCCTTGAGCGCCGTCCGCTGCTGCAGCGGGCGCGGCGACTTGACGAACGCGCTTAACGGCTAATTTGGCATCACCTCCTGTTGCTTCTGCAGGTTTGTCGCTGCCATCAACAGGAGCGGCATTTGCAACAGTCCGATCACGACGAGAAGCACCCCGCCGAGCAGAGCGCGGCCCACGGCGCTCATCTCCCTCGGGACGAGGTGTGCTATCCAGTGAGGGAACATCGCTGCGACCCAGCGTGTCCCCTTTGTAGACCCACACCTTGACGCCGATAACGCCATATGTCGTCTTGGCTTCGCTAAAACCATAGTCAATATCGGCACGCAAAGTATGAAGCGGCACGCGACCTTCCCGATACCATTCGGTACGGGCAATCTCAATGCCATTCAAGCGGCCAGAAGACATAATCTTGATGCCCTGAGCGCCAAGACGCATCGCATTCTGCATGGCGCGCTTCATGGCCCGGCGGAACATGATGCGCTTCTCAAGCTGCTGCGTAATGCTGTCGGCAATCAACTGGGCATCTACTTCAGGCTTGCGAACTTCTTCGATATTAACCGCAACCGGCACTCCCAGCTTCTCGGCCAGATCCTTCTTGAGCTTTTCAATATCTTCGCCTTTGCGACCAATCACCACGCCCGGACGAGCAGAATAAATGGTAATGCGCGCGCTTTTAGCAGGCCGCTCAATCAAAACGCGAGAAACAGCTGCATTTTTCAGCTTCGCTTTCAGGTACTCTCGCACCTTCACATCTTCCGCCAGCATACCAGCGAAATCACGGTTATTGGCATACCAGCGACTCGCCCAGTTACGGCTGACCGCAAGGCGAAAACCAGTAGGATGAATTTTCTGTCCCATGAATACCGCCTTTCAATAACCAACCGTCACGTACACATGGCACGTCGGTTTGCTGATACGGTTGCCACGACCTTTAGCACGAGCCGTGAAGCGCTTGAGGGTTGTGCCCTGTTCAATATAAATTGAGGTAACACGCAGCTCATCAATATCAGCAGAGTCATTATGTTCGGCATTAGCCACCGCCGACTCCAGCACTTTCTTGACAATAACTGCGGCCTT
The DNA here is from genome assembly GCA_905371715.1 of Candidatus Saccharimonadota bacterium. Taxonomy (GTDB): domain Bacteria; phylum Patescibacteriota; class Saccharimonadia; order Saccharimonadales; family Saccharimonadaceae; genus Saccharimonas; species Saccharimonas epibionticum. The sequence goes on from CAJPLV010000020.1 coordinate 1,857, forward strand.
CTTGGGCGTAAATGCAAGAATGTTGAGCGCCTGCTCCACTTTCTTGCCGCGAATCAGATCAGCCACAAGGCGTCCCTTGTCAGCAGAGAGACGCACGCCACGGAGGACTGCACGAGTTTCCATTGGTCAGATCCTTATTTCTTGGCTTTTTTGTCCGCCGCATGCCCCTTAAAGGTACGCGTCAGTGCAAATTCACCGAGTTTGTGCCCCACCATTTGGTCAGTCACGTAAACTGGCACATGTTGCTTTCCATTGTGGACAGCGATCGTCAAGCCGATAAATTCAGGCAAAATCATCGAGCGGCGCGACCACGTTTTAATGGGCCTTTTATCTTTTGATGCTGCGGCCTTATCAACTTTGGCCAACAGATGATGGTCAACAAACGGACCCTTTTTGAGAGAACGAGTCATTTGCTACCTCTTATTTTTTACGACGCGACACAATCATATTTTGAGTGCGCTTGTTGTTGCGAGTGCGATAACCTTTGGTCAAATTACCCCACGGATCAACCGGAGCACGCCCCTCACCCGTACGGCCTTCACCACCGCCATGCGGGTGATCAATCGGATTCATAACGACGCCGCGCACCGTCGGGCGAATCCCCATCCAGCGCTTAACACCTGCTTTGCCATACTGACGCAAACTGTGCTCTTCGTTAGCAACTTCGCCAATCGTAGCCCGGCATTCAATATGGATTTTTCGGACCTCTCCAGATCGCATCCTGACTTGGGCATAGACCCCTTCACGAGCCAACAGCGTTGCAGAAGCTCCAGCAGATCGGGCAATTTGCGCACCGGCACCTGGTTTCAATTCTATACAGTGAATTGTGGAACCCACAGGGATATTGCGAATTGGCAACGCATTGCCGACACGAATTGGAGATTCAGATCCGCTCAGCAGCTGCGCACCTGGCTCTACTCCACGCGGCGCAATGATATAGCGGCGCTCACCATCCGCATAACACACCAAAGCAATATGAGCCGAGCGATTAGGATCATATTCGATACGTTCAACTTTTGCAGGGATTCCATCTTTATCGCGACGAAAATCCACGATTCGATAATGATGACGATGTCCGCCGCCCCTGTGACGCGTCGTGATATGACCATTATTATTGCGACCCGCTTTCTGGGACTGTGCTTCTAGCAGAGGAGCATAAGCCGCCCCTTTATAAAGATGATCACGCGTCACCTTCACCGCAGCACGGCGGCCGGGTGAGGTCGGTTTCATTTTAATGACAGCCATAAATTACGCAGCCTCCCCGGAAAAGTTGAGGTCTTGCCCCTCTTTCAGCAACACATAGGCCTTGCGCACGTTGGAGCGGCGGCCAATGCTTCGACCAAAACGCTTGGCCTTGCCTTTTACATTAACAACAGAAACGCTTTGCACTTTCACCGGAAACATCAACTCGACAGCAGCCTTTATTTCTAGCTTGGTGGCATCCTGAAGCACCTTAAAAACTACTGCGTTAGACTTTTCCGCAGCAAGGGTTGCCTTCTCCGAAACGACAGGCGCAACAAGAACTTGCATCAAGCGCCCTTCGTCAAACTTGCGTTCTGCGGGAGTCGGATTAACTCGGCTCATGAGAACATCTCCTTCAACATTTCGACAGCGCCTTTAGTAACCAACACTTTTTTATAATGCACAAGCGAAACAGGATCTGCATAACGCGGCTCTACAACCATCGCACCGCCGAGATTACGAGAGGCTAAAAACAGATTCTCGTCCACTTCGTCAGCAATTAGCAAAACCGTTTCAGGTAGATTCATTGCCTTGAGCCTAGACGCAAACAATTTGGTCTTCGGTGCATCCAGCTTTATGGACTCAACAGCAGCAATACGCCCCTCGCGTACCAATTGCGAAAAGATGGAAGCCATTCCAGCACGATACATCTTTTTATTGATTTTCTGGCTGAAATTTTCTTCCGGAGAATTCGGAAAGATACGTCCACCCCCACGCCACAGAGGCGAAGACGTCATACCAGCGCGAGCGTTACCCGTTCCTTTTTGACGAAAAGGCTTTTTAGTAGAATGGCGAACCGCCTCGCGATCTTTTTGCGCACGAGTCCCTTGACGGGCATTTGCCTGATAAGCAACCACCAGCTGATGTACCAGTGCCTCATTGTATTCGCGACCAAAAACAGTCTCGGGCACATCCAACTTCGATACAGCCTGCCCTTGCTCATTAAGAAGATCAATTTGCATCATTGAGCATCTCCTTTGGCAGCCGACCGATTTTTGATGGCGGGACGCACCGTTACAAAGCCGCCTTTGGAACCCGGAACAGATCCTTTAATGAGCAGCAATTGACGCTCAGCGTCCACACGAAACAGATCAAGATTTTGGGTTGTGACGGATTCGCACCCCAAGTGCCCCGTCATCTTTTTACCGGGGAAAACCCGTCCCGGATCCTGGGCCATGCCGATAGAACCAGGAACATTATGCGAGCGACTATTGCCATGAGAAGCGCGCTGCGACCCAAAGTTATGACGCTTTATCGTACCCGCATAACCCTTGCCGATAGATGTTCCCTGAACATCCACTTTCTGACCGCTCGCAAATATATCCACAAGCGGCAAAACGGACCCTGCGGGATATTTACTCGCCACCGCCTCATCAACGCGAAATTCACGAACAATCTCTCCAGCCTCCACTCCTGCTTTAGAGAGGTGACCCGCTTGCGGCTTGGTAACACGAGACGAACGACGCGAACCGAACGTCACTTGAATAGCGACATATCCGTCATTTTCTTGGGTTTTAACTTGGGTCACACGATTGTTAGACACATCCACCACCGTGACGGGAACAGATTCGCCGTCATCGGTAAAAAAACGCGTCATGCCAACCTTGCGCCCAAGCAATCCCAAACGATTGCTTTGACTCATTTATAGCTCCTGAACTTTCGCCACACGTTCTGCAATTGGCCCGTGTGTTGATGCGCGAAAGAGGGTTGAACGACTTGCCTCAAAGCACTCAAAAAAGTTAAGAGTTGCTTCAAGGCAAGAGGAGAAGTATAGCAGCAAACTTGCGTTTCAGACACCCTTCATCGTCAGTTCACTGCTGTCAAGCTGCGTCATTGCAACTTGATCTCAACATCAACGCCCGCAGGCAGATCGAGTTTCATCAAAGCATCGACCGTTTTGTCGGTCGGATCGACGATATCCATCAAGCGTTGATGCGTGCGAATTTCAAACTGATCGCGACTTGTCTTGTTCACATGCGGCGAGCGCAAGATGTCGAAACGGCGCATGCGCGTTGGCAATGGCACTGGCCCCTTGACGACAGCGCCAGTGCGTTTGGCTGTATCAACAATTTCAGCGGCAGATTGATCGATCAGCTTGTAGTCAAACGCTTTAAGGCGAATACGGATTTTTTGCTTGAGCATCTCGACACTCGCCTTACTCGATAATTTTTGCCACCACGCCAGCGCCCACCGTGCGGCCGCCTTCGCGGATGGCAA
>CAJPLV010000021.1 GCA_905371715.1 Candidatus Saccharimonadota bacterium
GCCCGGGTTCACGCCCGGGCTTTTTCCATTTATTATTATTTTAGTGCCCGCGTCACGTTCAATACAAATGATATGGCGCGGAGATGGTAGACGTCAAGACAGTGCTCAAAACTGCCGAGTTCAAAAAAGTATGAAGATCCAAGAAGAGAACACTGCACCGGGAGTATAAAAGACAGGCAACCTATGCAGTTAAGCTCTTGCGGAATAGGATCTAGGCTTGTATAATGCATCATGCTGGAGATATACTTCAGTACACTCAGAGGATAGGAGATGCCATGAGTATTAAGGGGAAGCCTGTTAGTGCTGTGACTGCGACGGTTTTGGTCGCGTGCAGCCTGCTCATTCCATCTGTCGCCAATGCGAGTCAGGAATCGCTTGACCGCGGGGACTTTAGCATCGCTTGCCATCAGCAGCACGGCTGGAGCTGGTTTCCGCAACATTTCGGTGGCGGAGCCTACGGATGGAAGTGCACTAACTTCTTCCACAAGAAAGCAGACATCAGCGTTCAGCGCTACTGTAGGTCGGCATACGGTGCCGATGCCAAGCTCCGCAACGCCGCCGATCCTTACGGCTGGTACTGCGCATAGCGCGGTACCACTCCCCCGTCCGAGTATCATACAACACGATACTCGGACGGGGCTTTTTACTATCCATTGTAAAACACGCTCGTCCATGTATAATAATAGACATGAGCAGCAATAAAAATCACACAAAAGTTAATTGGCAAACTATAACTATCACTGTCTTGGCGATTGCGTTAGCGGTAAATTCGTTTCTGTTATATGCATTTTATTGGTCGGTCGATCACTTTCTGACAAACCAGGTCGAAATCAACGCTTCTTCAGTGCGGCGCGATACAGAGCTGAAAAAGCGCATTGATGCACTTGAGAAGAGGTAATCCATCTAGGGCGCTTGGGGCTCAGGTGTAGAAACTTATAACACTATCGCTAAAGGTTATCCTCGCAACGCCCGCGTCACGCGCTCGGCTGTCGGTAGCGCCGGATCAACTCCTTCAAGCGCGCGTGTGGCGTCTGCTAGTGTATAACCGAGCGCCACGAGGGCTTCAAGGGCTTCGTCGGCGGTATTAGATAAAGTTTGCAACAATGAATCGGCGCGGTCGTATGCGACCGGCACGCCAACTTTATCGCTCAAATCAACTACCACGCGCTCGGCGGTTTTTTTACCAACGCCGGCAGCTTTTTGAATGAAGGTGTGGTCGGCGTTAGCAATAGCGCTGCGAACAATTTCTGCCTCGCCCAAGCTCAAGATTGCGAGCGCCGCTTTCGGCCCGACGCCCTGTACGGTGATGAGCAGTTGAAATAGCTTTTTTGCCGCCAGCGATGAAAAGCCGAATAGCTCTTCTGCTTGTTCACGTACGTGGTGGTAGGTGTAGATTTTTGCCTCGCTGCCTACGCTGAAACGCTCAAAATCACCCGCTGCCACATACACTTCGTAGCCGACGCCGCCGGTATCAACGACAATACTATCATTAAACTTCTCTGCAACCGTTCCAAACACATGCGCTATCATTATCAACCGTCCTACGGATTAGTTGGCGTCGTATTGCCGCCCGGATTGCTCGGCGTCGTACTGCCGCCATTATTGTTTGCTCCGCCGCCGGTATTATCGTTGTCCGAATCATCGTCTTTCGCGACGCAGTTCGCGGTGTTGCGCGAATAGCGCGAAGCAGCTGCCTGTGTCTTTGGTATTGTGACAATTTTACCTGTTTGCGTATCGCAGACAGTGACGCGCTGGCTATTAGCACAATTTGCGGTGTCACGCGAATGCTTTGTGCTATCGTATTCATTTGTATCAATTGATATGACTTTGCCGGTTGAGAGGTCACAGACTTGCTCGACCGCTGCTTTACAGTTTGCTGTGTCTTTTGAATATTTCGACTCGCTAAATTCGTCTTCTTTGATCGACTCGACTTTGCCGGTCGCGAGGTTACAGACACTGATGGTCGTCGGTTCGGCATTGCAGCTTTCGGTCGGCAACGCGCCGCTCATGAAATATTCGTTGTAAGTGTTACCGCCCGCTTTTGCCGCTAAACCGCCGTTCTCGCGGCAAACAGCACGCTGTACAATACCGCTTGGCACATTAAATTTCACATCAGCCTTGCCTTTCAATAGCGCCGACATCGTGCCTTTGAAGATCGGGCCCGCCATATCGCTGCCGCCGCTGCGCATCACCGTGTTATCGTTATTGCCGACCCACACACCGACGACGTACTGCGGGTTGTAGCCGATCGCCCAGGCGTCGCGGTTATCATTTGTCGTGCCGGTCTTGACCGCTACCGTACGATTGCCCGGCACTGTAATCGACGAGCCGAAAATCCGGGCGCGCGTTGCAGCGTCGCTTAAGACATTTGAAATCAAGTATGCGCCCTGCTGGCTAATCGCCTGCCGCCCTTTATGCTCGCGTGCAAAGATTTGCTTGCCGAATTTATTGTTAATTTCCGACACCATTGTCACGTCGTATTGTTGCCCGTTGTTTGCAAACGCTGCGTACGCATTCGCCATTTCGACCAGCGGGATTTCTGCCGAACCAAGCGCCAGCGACAAACCATAGCTGCTCGTATTGTCGCTCAGCGTGGTGATGCCGAGCTTTTTAGCAGCGCTAATCGACTTTGAAATACCATACTTTTGCATCACCTCCACGCTCGGAATATTGAGCGACCAGTTGAGCGCCTGGCGCACCGACGCTTTACCGCGGCTTGTTTCGCGGCGATCAGCATCGCGCGGCACGTATCCGCCGCCGAAATCCTTCACCTTGTCGTCGAACACGGTTGCGGGCGTTATCGTGCCGTCAGCGAGGGCATTTGCGTAATAAATCGGCTTAAAACTTGACCCTGTCTGGCGCGCTGTCGTCACCATATTGACCTTTCCCCACTTTTCATTATTGTAGTCAGCACTGCCGACCAGAGCGCGGACTTCACCGTTCGTCGGGTCGACGATAATGCCGCTTGCATTGCTGCCGCCCATACGGTTAATGTACTTCATCTGCGTGGCGATATTACCCGTTAACGTTTGCTGCGCCGATGCGTCGAGCGTCGTCTTCACCTGATAGCCCGAGCGCATGACTTTTTCATAACCGTACTTTTTACTCAGTTGGCTAATTACCATTTCCGCAAAATGCGGCGCAATCGACGCTTCGTTTTTCTTCGCGCCTGCGCCATACGCAAGCTCTTGCGTAGCGGCGGCATTTTTCTGATCCTCGGTAATAAAGCCGTTTTTCACCATGCGCGACAGCACGGTATTTTGACGCTCTTTCGCGTAATTTTTATTGCCGCTAATCGGCGAATACGCGGTCGGTGCCGGCAGCAGCCCGACGAGCATCGCGCTCTGCGCTACATCAAGCTTATCCGGCGTCGTATTAAAATACGCTTTCGCAGCCTCTTCGACGCCGAACGCATTCTCGCCGAAATACACCGAGTTCAAATACATCGCCAAAATCTGATCTTTCGAGTAATTTTGCTCTACGGCAATCGCCATAAAAAGCTCCTGGTATTTGCGGAAATAACTATGCTCGTCGCTCAGCAGAGTATTTTTCACAAGCTGCTGTGTCAGTGTCGAGCCGCCGCCCGTCCGCGTCACCAGTGCGCGCAAAATACTCAGCGGATTAAAACCGCCGTGCTTATAAAAATCCTTATCCTCGCTGGCAATCAGCGCTTTTTTCATACTGTCAGAAATATTCGCGAGCGCCACATCGCTGCGGTGTTCCGCCCGTCCTACGCTATAAAATGCTTTACCGTTCGTATCTTGCAGCACAATGCCGGTGTTGTTGCGGTTCATTAGCCGCTCTGGGTCTTTTATGTCGTTCGCAAGCATAATGTAGGTGACAACCGGCACGATAATCAAAAACGCAAGAATCGGCAGTACAATAAACAACGCTTTTTTCTTCGCCGGCAGCCCGCGCCACCACGTCACAAACTCGCCAAGCTTGCCTGGCGGCGTCCACTTTGGACGGCGGTGCGGCGACTTTTGCCGCCCTAAATTCGCATAGCGCCCCATGCGCGCCGGTTTCATTTTTGACTGCTTCTTTTTCAATAATAAACTATCCACTGTTTCATTATACCGCGTGTCCGCGCTGCATAAAAGCGTGCGTCAGCGCCGCAGCCAGCGCATCGGCGCAATCGTCTGGCTTCGGCACTTCTGTTAGTCCTAATTGCAATCGCACCATTTCCTGCACTTGCGGTTTTTTTGCCGCGCCATAGCCCGCGATCGATTTTTTGATTTCATTCGGCGTGTATTCATAAATCTTAAGATTCGCCTGCTGTCCTGTGAGCGTCGCTACGCCGCGCGCCTCCGCTACGCTAATTGCTGTCGTAATATTTTTTGTAAAAAACAGCTTTTCGATCGCCATATGCTGCGGCTTCGTCTCGGCGATGATTTCCGTTAAACTACGGTAAATCTCCTCAAGCCGCTCCGGCAGCGGCGTATGCGCCGGCGTCGTCACCACGCCCGCCGTCACCAGCTTCACGCGTCCGCGCACGGCGTCGATCACGCCAAATCCGAGAATGCCCGTACCGGGATCAATACCAATAATACGCATGGTTGTTATTTTTGCCACGGCAAGCGTATGCGCCGGAATAATCGTGTAATTTCGCGCCGCCACTCCCAGCCGGCATAGCCCGAGCCTGCCGCCGTGATGCCGCCGACCGCCCACCACATCGCATAACTTGACGCAGCTGCCG
>CAJPLV010000022.1 GCA_905371715.1 Candidatus Saccharimonadota bacterium
CACACACACACACTGAAAGCGCGCGGCTAGCCCGTAAGCACAGTAACCAAATGGCTGCTAATACCCGGCACCTCTCTGCCCGGTATACTTCCGGCCTCCATCTCTTCCGCAAAAACCGGCTCGTTCCGGTTTGTTTCGCGTTTATGATGGCTGTCTGTACCGGTACGGTAAGCTATCTTGCTGTCAACCGCCAAGCAAACGCCGCTTCCGCGCCGTCATCTCCGACCAACGTCTCGCTTAGTGCCGGCAACGCCAGCATCACCGTCTCATGGCATAGCCCAATATCCCTCGGCGGCGGCTCGCTCACAAACTACATCATCGAACACCGCGCCCTTGGCGCTGGCAGCTGGACAACTAACAATGCCGCGCCAACCGCTACCTCATATACCATCTCCGGCCTCACCAACGACCACAAGTACCAAGTACGCATTGCCGCTAAAACCGCCTCCGGCACAAGCCCTTATGCGCCAATCCTCCTCGCTATCCCGCACGCCGCGCCAACTATCTCTCACGTTAACCCGGCAGCAGATGTAACACCAGGCCAAACCATCGCCATACAGGGAAGCGGGTTTTTGCCGAAAGGGAAGACGATTGTGCAGGTAGCAGGCAGTGAGGAAACCTCTCTCGCTCTCGCTTCGGACGGTACCGTGTATGCATGGGGAGAAAATCAGTATGGGCAGCTTGGCAATGGCACGAATACCGATTCCAACATTCCCGTAGCCGTAAAGACCACCGGCACGCCAATGGAGGGAAAACAGATTGTACAAATTGCCGCCGGTAGATGGTCTTCTTTCGCCCTCGCCTCGGACGGCACAGTATATAGCTGGGGCTTTAACGATGGCGGTCAGCTTGGCAACGGCACAGCAAATCACTCCAACGTCCCCGTCGCCGTGAAGACTACCGGTACCCCGATGGAAGGAAAAACTATCGTTCAGGTGGCTTCTAGTGTGTTTCATTCTCTCGCTCTCGCTTCGGACGGTACCGTGTATGCATGGGGATCTAATGGCGATGGCCCGCTTGGCAACGGTACAAACACCAACTCCAACGTTCCTGTCGCCGTAAAAACTACTGGTACCCCGATGGATGGCAAGACGATTACGCAAGTTGCCGCTGGCGGCACTCATTCTCTCGCTCTCGCCTCGGACGGCACGATGTATGCATGGGGCGACGGCAGTAAAGGTCAGCTCGGTAACGGTACAAACACCAACTCCAGCATCCCTGTTGTTGTTGATGCTAGCGATCCATCAATTGCCGGTAAGACTGTTACGCAGATTAGCAGTGGTATGTATTCCTCTTTCGCCCTCGCCTCGGACGGTACCATGTATATATGGGGAGAAAATAACTCCAACTCTCCTGTTGCCGTACCAACTACCGGCACCCCGATGGATGGCAAAAGAATCGTGCAAGTGATCCATAACTTAGCTCACTTGCTTGCCCTTGCAGACGATGGCACGATGTATGCATGGGGAGAAAATAGCAGTGGGCAGCTCGGTAACGGTACAAACACCAACTCCAACGTTCCTGTCGCCGTAAAAACTACTGGCACGCCGCTGGACGACAAGACTATCATACAGGTTATCGCAGGTGCTTCGTATTCTCTTGCGCTCGCCTCGGACGGCACAATCTACTCCTGGGGAGGTAACGGTAAAGGTCAGCTTGGCAACGGCACAGCAATAAATTCTACCATTCCCGTTGCCGTCTCTCTCACCGGCAACTCCGCCCTCGCCCCCTCCACCCCCAAAGTCACCATCGGCGGCGTCCCCGCTACAGACGTCACTATCGTAGACAGCAACACTATCACCGTGAAAGTCCCTGCCCATGCTAACGGTCTCGTCGATGTCACGGTAGACCTCGGCAATGGCGACCCGCTCTACAAAGCCGTCAAAACAAACGCCTTCCGCTACGGTCCAGCTCCCGCCACGCCAGGCAGCGGCGGCGCTGGTAGCGCAAACGGCGGCAACGGCCAGCACTACCGCCGCTCCCGTCCAGGCGGCACCCTCGCCAACACTGGCGATAACCTCACTATCCTGCTCTTTACTGCCGGCGTTCTCATCGCAGGCGCCCTCACCCTCATCATTGGCGTCCGCCTCCGTAGAGACTGGCAAGCATAAGAGCCTAAGGAACACAGAGAACAGCTGCATAAGCACAGCACAGCGCTACACCGCAAACCAAAGCGGCGAACAAGGACAGGTTCGCCGCTTTTGGCGGGTGTGTCATTAGTGTTATCGGCAGTACGCAAATACTTGTTGCAATGAAAAACCGGTATCATTTCTTGGAAAAGGTGATTATAATAGCAGCAGATGTCCCGCCCCAGACCAACCATTCGCCAACTGATCCGCGCGCTTTATAGCGTGGCAAAAACATCGCTGCGAATCGCGCCAGGCATGTCGGTACTGCAGATTACCGGCTCGGCGATTTCTGCCGGTTTGCCGATTGCCACAACGTATCTAGCGGCGCTCACGACCACGGCGCTCGCCGAAGCGTACGCAGGCGATCGCGCAGCAGGCAGCCGCGTGGTGTGGCTGGTGGCGGCAGCGGCGCTATCGAGCGTGTTGATGGCGGCGTGGGGTATTTTTGAGCGCTATGCGAGCGAGCTTATGCGGTTTCGTATCAAAACCGCTATGTCCGACGTGATGTACGAGCGCTTTTGCGCGATTGAGTTTTGGCGCTACGACGACAAAGACACGATCGATATGTACGAGCGCGCCAAAGAATTTGCGCAATTTTTTCCATATATTTTTGCGCGTTTGGCAGATGCCGTGACGCATACGTTTACGTTTGTATTTACAGTTTGGGCGCTTATTGCGATCAACGCGTGGCTGGGGCTGGCGGTCGTGCTCGCTGCAGTTCCGAGCATGATCGTACAGTTCCGGTTGTCGCGGCTTAATGCAAATCATTGGCGCGAAAATGTCGAAACGCGCCGGCGCGCCAGCTGAATCGAATGGGAAATGCTCAAACCGCAAAAGATGATTGATTTGCGGCTGTACGGATTGGTTCGTCACTTGCTTGATATGCGCATGGCGCTGCTCGAAAAAGATCAAAAAACGCGTATTGATTTTGAGCGGAAATTTTTGGCGAAAAGACTCGGTGCAGAATTGTTCCAGGCGGTGGTGGAGGTCGGCGCGCTCGTGTGGATCGTGTACGAAATCGTCGCGCACCGCCAGCCGATCGGGCAGTTTTTGTTTGTGCAGCAAACAGCGGGCCGCGCGCTCGGCAGCGTTAGCAGCTTGGTCTCGACGGTTAATAGCATGGATGAAGATTTGGCGAATTTGTTTGACTACCAGCGATTTATGGAGCTGCCGCTCGCCAAGCAGGGTGGTAAAACAGTGCCGGCGTTACATCGCGATATACGATTCAAGGACGTGAGTTTTCGCTATCCGGGCAGCGATACTCTCGTGCTTGATCATATCAATTTGACCATTAAGCGCGGCCAGCATGTTGCGCTCGTCGGCGAAAACGGCGCGGGTAAAACGACGCTGCTGAAATTATTGGCGGGATTGTACCAGCCGGTTGGCGGCGAAGTAGCGGTTGATGGCGAGCCGCTTGCGTCGGCTAATATACAAACGTGGCACCGGCAGCTAGGCGTGCTCAGCCAAAATTTTACGCAGTATGATTTCGCGACAGCTGCCGAGAATGTGTGGTTCGGCGATGTGTCAAAAACGCCGAGTCAGGAGCGAGTGAACGCTGCGCTACGCGAAGCCGAGGCAGCAAAATTTGTTGCTAAGCTGCCGAAAGGCGTCGACAGCTACGTGAACCAGTGGATGGAATCCGATGACGGCGTGAAAGGCGTGGATTTGTCGGGCGGACAATGGCAACGATTGGCGCTTGCCCGTAACTTTTACCGTGACAGTCCGATTATTATTTTAGACGAACCGACGAGTGCGATTGATGCGTTGGCGGAGGCGCGCATTTTCGATCGGTTGTTCCAGCAAAAACAAAAGACGATTATTACTGTATCGCACCGTCTGAGCACAATTGAGAAAGCTGATATGATTTTTATGCTTGCGCACGGTAAAGTTGTCGAGCATGGCGCGCACGCCGAGCTCGTCGCCCAGCACGGTGCGTATTACCATATGTTTGAATCGCAGCTCCGGCGTACATAATTATAAGCAGGCGGGGTGCTTTTGTTGTTTTGCTGTGCACTCGTACTGTTTGAGCGGTATTAAGCACTTGCATTTTACCGGCAAATACGCGATACTATTAAGTATGCTGGTACGCAATGGGGTGCCCGTTGCGATTAAAAATAAACATCAAAACCTCCGTGCCCCGGGTGGGCGCGTAACAGCACGAAAGTCGCCTCTAGAATTTGGGGCGATTTTTTGATACGATAGTAGTGATGGGGCATTAGCTCAGTTGATAGAGCGCAGCATTCGCATTGCTGAGGTCGCGAGTTTGACTCTCGCATGCTCCACCATATTCGGGTGGATTTGGGAAAGTTTGCGGGAAATTAGCTCAGTTGGCTAGAGCGCAGCATTCACATTGCTGAGGTCACAGGTTCGAGCCCTGTATTTCCCACCAAAAAAGTATTTTTCAGAGAATTCAGGCGCGCCAGCGCCTGTTTTTCTAG
>CAJPLV010000023.1 GCA_905371715.1 Candidatus Saccharimonadota bacterium
GTCAATCGCTTGACCTCGCGGAGCGTGTCGCGTATGCGCGTCAACTAGCTCGCCAACATAATATTTCAATCTCTGATAGCGATGTCGACACGGTGATTGAGCGGGAGCGTATAACAGCAAACGGGCGTGTCTCGCAGGATACGTACGATGCTTCTATCAAGATGTTGTTTGGTGAAAGCGCGAACGATTATCGGTTTAGGACGGCAAACGCGATGCTTGAAAGCCGTGTGGCGTTTGCAGTTGATGTAAAAGCGAAGCAGCAGATTGAAGCGGTGATGGCAGCGCTTAAACAGGGCAAGTCATTTGACGAGGCTGTGGGCAGCGCGAATGCATTGTCTGGCGGGAAGGCGAATGCAGGGAAGAGCGGATTGATTGATGTGACAAGTAAATTTAATGGATTACGCGTACAGGGTATTGCGGGGCTAAAAAAAGATGAGATCTCTGGTATTATGCAGAGTGCGACAGCTGATGGATACTATATTGTAAAAATTACCGAAAAAACTGAAAAGAAAATTGCTTTTGATTACGTTCATGTTCCGCTACAAGAGTTTACGGCGCAATTTGCAAAGCTTAAGGCGGATGGCAAAATTCAAGAGTATATTTCCGTTCCTGAGTCGCAGCAGCCGTAGTTGCAATTTAATGCGCCGTTTGGTACACTACGTCTAGCATATTTGCGCTCGTAGTGAAGCTGGTCTATCACGCCTCCCTGTCACGGAGGAGATCGCCGGTTCGAATCCGGTCGGGCGCGCCATAGAAAATACCTCACGAGTTTGTGAGGTATTTTCTATAGTATAAACATATTGTTTCTGATATAATAAACGCATTGCCGTCTTAGCTCAGTTGGTAGAGCGGCGCATTCGTAACGCGCAGGTCGCCGGTTCAATCCCGGCAGACGGCTCCATGGCATCTATGAATAAGAATAGTACGATACATACTATCAAATCTGCGATAAAAGACCGCTCTTTGGCGTGGATGCTAGGCGGTATTGTTATTGCGGCACTTATATGTAGTATATGGATTGGCGTACTGATTCATCCGAGCGATATTACAGTATATTCACGCTATAGCGCTTTTGGACAAGCTCATTTTTACAAAGAACACTGGCAATATTTTTTCTTGTTTGTTGCGTTTTTTTGGGTTGTTGCGGTATTGCATGCTGGTATAATGATTAAATTTGCCGCGCTTAACCGCAAGCGTACGAGTGGGGTTGTATTTTGGTACACGCTTGCGGTGTTTGCAGTGGGTTTAATGTATGTACTAAATGTTATATCTCTTGGACAAGCGGCATGACGCGTATCGTAGATGACCGAGAGCTACCACTCGGTAAGCGTACGAAGCTATATCGATTTTTCGAAATCCTTCCGGGCTTTCTAACGTACTTCATGCTAGCGCTTGTTGTTATTTTATCAATTGTGCAGCCGCTATGGGCGGCGATTTATATTTTGCTTGTGATACTAGCGATGTTTGTGCGTGCGATTGGTGTTGCGTATCGGACGATCCATGGGCATCAAGCGCTTGTCGCGGCTCAAAAAGTTGATTGGAGCCAGCGGCTTCATGATTTAGCGCAGGCATATCGAGGAAAGCTGCCTTCACACAAAGCAGATTCACAAGTATTTGAATCGCGGCGCCATGCAGCAATCGTGCGTGCGGTGGTTGATAGAAAGCTAAGCATACCAAATCCAGAGTTAATCTATCATGCGGTTATTATCGCTGCGTATAATGAGTCGTACGACGTCATTAAACCAACTATTGAGTCGGTTCGGGCGACGACATACGACAATCATAAGTTGATCGTTTATCTTGCATACGAAGAGCGCGGCGGCGAAAGTATTGAAAAAACGGCGCAGCGGCTTAAAAAAGAATATGCGTCGGCATTTAAGACATTCCAGATCATTAAGCATCCAAAAGATTTGCCTGACGAAATTCCTGGAAAAGGGCCAAACATTACGTACGCAGGTAAAAAATTACAAGCGTGGTGTGACCGGCAACATATTCCGTATGACGATGTGATTGTTACGACGCTTGATAGTGATAATCGTCCATACCCGTCATATTTTGACTATGTTAGCTATGAATATCTTGTGCGCCCGAATCGCGAGCGGTTATCATATCAGCCAATTGCGTTGTATTTTGGTAATATTTGGGATGCGCCAGCGCCGATGCGCGTACTTGCGACCGGTAATTCTTTTTGGACAGTGATTAGCAGTATGCGCCCGCATACGCTTCGTAATTTTGCCGCACATAGCCAGCCGCTCTCAGCGCTTGTCAAAATTAATTATTGGAGTAAGCGCAGCATTGTTGAGGATGGTCATCAGTATTGGCGCAGTTATTTTTATTATAATGGCGACTACGGTGTCGTCCCGATTCATGTGCCGATTTATCAAGATGCGGTGATGGCTGATACATTTAGAAAGACAGCTATCGCACAGTTCAAACAGCTCCGTCGCTGGGGGTATGGTGCTTCCGATATACCGTATGTGG
Organism: Candidatus Saccharimonadota bacterium; assembly: GCA_905371715.1. GTDB lineage: Bacteria > Patescibacteriota > Saccharimonadia > Saccharimonadales > Saccharimonadaceae > Saccharimonas > Saccharimonas epibionticum. The sequence continues at coordinate 2,482 of CAJPLV010000023.1, forward strand.
CTGTTCGTATATTTACGCGTGCTCGTACTGTGCCGTTTTGGGAGGGCTTTGCACGGTTTTGGCGCTTGCTTGACGGACACGTTAGTTTATCAACATCGGCGATTATTGTTGCGTTTGGCGGTTGGGTGCCACTGTTGTTAAATCGAGAAGCATCACGAAACTACACAGTTCATTCGCTACCGATTGTCATTAGCTATATACAGTCAATCGCGTTGATCGGGTTGTTTATTACTATTTTACTGATGATGAAAATGCTGCCGCCGCGTCCCGCGCGCTATAAGCGGCGGCGTACGATCGCGATGATATTGCAATGGTTTCTCATGCCGGTTACTGCCATTTGTTATGGAGCACTTGCGCCGATTAATGCGCAAACGCATTTATTACTTGGAAAATATCTTGAAAGTTTTGATGTAACCGATAAGGCAACATTCGCCTCACGCGAAAAGGCAAAAAAGAATAAGGGCCGTCGACGTATACGTATGAAAAAGCAGCGAAAATAGATAATAAAAGGCGATCAGAGATTATCGGCGAGCAGCCTAGTTCTATGCCAAAATTTGTAGCTAAAGAGTGACGGTAAGGGTCTGGTTGTTGTTATTGACGTCTCTTTGTTTTGAATCGGATTACATAATAAATAGAATTAATTCATGGTTAGCTTAAACTTGTTTGCAGCAATAATAATCTTGAGTTGTGTCTTGCTAGGTTTGACTAATCAGTTTACTGGCGTTAAAAGTAAAAACCTGCCTGAAAACTATAAATAGGTTATATAAACCTAGTAATAGTCTTTCGTCATTAATGTTTTCGGTGAACTATTTGTATTGGCTTATTGTATTCAAACGCAATGGCATAACGGTCAAGTTTTGATCGCTTTTGGTGCATTCTTTTTTGTTCTTCAGACATGATTTTATATTAACATAAGCATAATTTTTTGTCAACCAAAGAATATTCTTCTAATATATCACCGTGTGGGTAAATAGTTTTGAATAACTAGATTTTTCATGTGGAAAACTATAGTAAAAATAATAATGCACTGGTGCCGTGTTAACTAAAATTCTCTTAAAAAATATTAGTAACCGCTAGCGTATTATTATAGGGTCGTGTACCATAATAATTGTATGGTCAGCAAAAACTTTAAGTGCTCTTTTGGATGGCGTTTAGCATGTTTTGCTCTTATTGCTGTTTTTGTTATTTCAATTAGTATGGTATTAAAAGTTTTTGCTGTGGATGACGGTGAGGGCACATTGGAACAGAAGAATGCTGAGTACAAGAATGCTCTTGCAAAGTATATTGAATCGTTGTGTGCTACAAGTGGTGACAAAGATTGCAAAACCACTTACGAGAAAGAAATAGAGCCTTGTGTAAAAGAAGCGCGAACAAAAATTCGAGAAAAAGAAAGTAAAGGAGAAAAAGCTGCTGCGGATGGAAGTGATGAAAGGGATTTTTTTGCAGATTGCTATTCTGGGAAAACGAAATTGTCAAAAGAAGACATTCTTAGAGTTTTTACTGGTAAAGAAGGCGCTAAGGAAGAAGGCGCTAAGGAAGAAGGCGCTAAGGAAGAAGGCGCTAAGGAAGAAGGCGCTACTAGTGAGAAACGGAGTGATCAGGAAGAAGAATGTGAGGTGGCAACTGGAATTGGTTGGCTTGTCTGTCCCTCTATTAGCTTTCTCTCCACCATCAACGACTTCGCCTATAAGTTCATATCCTCCACATTTCTTGAGACGGATAAAG
>CAJPLV010000024.1 GCA_905371715.1 Candidatus Saccharimonadota bacterium
GCGGACAGGAAGCTGAGCGCGTATAGATTTCCCTCTTGTGTGTGTTGTGTGTGAAGCAAGCAGCCGCCCCGCGTGGGCGGCTTTATTGCGCGCGGGTATAATGACTTCGCTTTTCCGTTTTACAGGATCCGAAAAATACTTTATGCTGCCTATCCAACGCAAGAAAGGAGACCGTTATGTTTTTGGAAAGGTTGCATCAGGCCGTTTCCGAAACGGCACCGGATAAAAAAACTGCCAAGCGTCTGCAGCAGGCTTTTGCCGAAGCAGAAAAAAGCCGGGCAGATTTTGAGATGAAAAAACAACAGATTTTGCAGGAAATGAAAAATGGCACACGACGCAGCAGCGGAAGACTCCCTGTATGACTTTATCTACATCAACCGAGAATCCCTGTCGCTCTACAACGCCCAACTGGACAAAGACGGTCTGCTGACGCACAGTATCGTAACTAAATCTGCGGCCGAGCAGGACAAGCGCCACTTAGAAGGCAATGCCCATCTGGTTTCCGGCGGATACGAAAAACAGGAGCATATTGCTGAGTCCACCCAGAATAATTTCGACGCTTCCCACGCCATGCCGCTCAATGTGATGCGCGAGCTGAACAGACGCGGGCTAATACGTACAGATATTGCTCAGGCACAGCTTGGGCAGATTGTGTTGTTTTCAGGGCGGTTGCAAGTGGTTGATTACAGACTGATGGCCGCGATTATCCGCCCGGCAACGCAGCTGCATGTTAATAGCATGCCAATAAAGACGGCTACCGAACGGCAGGCGAAAAAAGACAAGCAGAAGGAAATGGATATCCTTGCCGATATGATTGAATGTGTGCCGAAATTGATCCAATTTCGAGTGTTTGATGACAACCGTTCTGCGTGGGGTTCTATTTCGTCCGGCAGCCTGATGGTGCACTCTTTGGATTTTGTGATGAAACATTCGGTTTCTATTCCCGGCAAATGGCATGTGCTGGCTGTGGTGGACGCCCTGCCTGAATCCACTGAGGCCGATAATTTAGATGCTGCCGTATTCAAATATATGACTGAGTTCGAGAGCGGTTATGCCGAAACATTTATCCATCTCCGGGGCTTGATGGGTCGCAGATTAGAGGAGTATGGTATTTCTCCGCTGGCAATTTTCCGCACGGTGGAGTGAAACCACATCATCTGCCCAGGCTACCTGTAATTTTCAGGTAGCCTGTTTTTTTGAATCAAATTAATCTTGCAGACGACATAATAACTTCGCTTTTCACACGGGGAAAATGATGGCTAGAAATCCGACCCTGCTAAAAGTGGCAGCCGCCATCGGCGTGGATAATTTTTTAAAGATGTGGGAAATTTTGGACAACGACGAGCATTTACGGACGGACTGGGGCGGGATTATGGTAAAAATCCGCGCCTTTAAATCTTATCGCCGTTATTTAAGGAATCGGCATATTGTGATGCTGCACAAAAATAATGATGAAATGGGGGTGACGAAGATAGCAAAGAAAGCTACCGAGAATCTGGGCGAGCGGATTCATCCCTCACAGATTTATAAGATTGTTGCCAGAAGCAATGATTAGTCTTCTTGGCGTGAAATATTTTGGGTAATGAAATCCGCATTCGCTGAGTTCGTAGTACGGAAAATACGGCGTGCCAACCTTTCGTACTATGAACCCCAGTGGAATCATGAATAACCCGTTCTGGGTGGTAGTGAATAACTACATCGGTAGGATTGACATCGATTTTTTGGATAAAGCTCTGCAATAGAATGCGGAGCTTTTTTGCATTTCTTGTGTTTAAAATGATATTTTTTAGTGTGGTTAGGGCGCTATCAATATCAATTTCAGGAATTTTTTCAACACTTGGTGCAGAATCTAGCTTATCAAGTTCGACGAGCAGGATTTGCTCCCGTTCATCATAGCCGGCCAGTCGCTCAAGCAGGGAGCGGCTGTCTGAACCAGTCAGCCCGGATTCGACCAATTCAAATAGAGCATTGCGGCGGCGGCGCAGTTCGGTCAGTTCGCTTTGCAGCAGTCTACGCTGCTGGGCATCCCCGGCACGTTTTTCAGCATACTTTTGATAAGCTTTGCCGATGAAATCACTGACTACATCTTGAGTAAGCAATTTGTCGATAACGATATTGAGCAGGTAGTCATCTATCTTTTCGGCAGGGATACGCCGCATGATGCAGTTGCAGCCTTTGCGGGCTCCGCTGCAATTGTAGTAATTGTAGCGTCGCTTAGTTTTGCTGGTCGCGGTCTCAATAACCATCGCCTTACCACATCGACCGCATCGCAATAATCCAGTAAACAGGAAGCTGCTAGAAGGGCTGCCCGCCGCTGCATGACGAGGCTGGAAACGCCGCTGGGCGTTTTCAAATTTCTCTTCCGAGAGCAGCGGCTCGTGGGTTTGGCGTATTCCTGCGCAGCAAAAAACTGCTGCCCGGCTACAGCCACTACGATGTGTGGCTGTACCAGCACGCGGTGGCGTTTACCGTGGCCAAGATGATGGATGCCGACATGCTCGCCGAGGTCAAGGATGCCCTCGAAACCGCACAGCGCAACGGCACCTCGTTTGAGGTGTTTAAACAGCGTTTAAAACCCTATTTGATGAGCCGCGGCTGGTGGGGCGAGCAAGTGATGACCGACCCCGTGGACGGGGTGGCCAAGTTGGTACAGTTGGGCAGCACCCGCCGCCTGCGCG